>DATJHM010000278.1:0-28928 GCA_035493895.1 Ktedonobacteraceae bacterium | reverse complement strand
GGGGCTTGTCTCCGCCCTGGGGCAATCAACAGACAGGGCAATCAATGGGCGGAGACAAGCCCCGCCCCTACGATAACCCTGCTGGAGAACCAGGAAACATAAGAAAACCATGAGCGTAATCAGGCCAACAACTCAACAAACGCTGCCACAAACTCTCTTACAACCGACTGAAACCATACAGCAGCTTCTAGAGACAGCTTCTCTTTACCTGCATATTCCTTTCTGCCATACCCGCTGTTATTATTGTGACTTCAATACCTATGCTGGTCTCTTACCCCTGCGTGAGCCATATGTGCGCGCCCTGCTCACAGAAATTGAGCTTGTTGGCAAGATGGCACGCCACGATGATGGACGCCTACGCCGTTCGCGCACGGTCTTTTTTGGCGGAGGCACGCCCAGTCTGCTCACAGTAGAGCAAATCATCCGCCTGCTCAACACCTGCTTCCATGCCTTCGCCGTCGATTCTGACGCAGAAATTACGCTGGAGGCCAATCCTGGCACATTAAGTCAGGAGCAACTCGTCGGTCTGCGCGCCGCCGGGATTAATCGCTTGAGCATGGGCGCACAGACGTTCGACGCCCATTTGCTCAACACGCTGGGGCGGATTCATACACCCGAAGAAATCTCGCAGGCCGTTCGCTACGCACGAGCAGCAGGCTTCGACTCCCTCAATCTGGATCTCATGTTCGGTCTGCCTGAGCAGACGATGCAACACTGGCAAGATACGCTCGAACAGGCGCTGGCGCTGGAACCAGATCATTTCTCACTCTATTCATTAATTATCGAAGAAGGTACACCTTTCCATACCTGGAATGAGGAGGGGCGGATTACGCCGGGCGATGAAGACCTTTGCGCCGATATGTACGAATATGCAGATGAGCGCCTGCGCACCGCTGGCTACATCAACTATGAGATCTCCAACTGGGCTCTTCCGGGCAAACACAGCCGCCATAATCTGACGTACTGGCAGAATCTCCCCTACTTCGGCATGGGCGCTGGAGCCTCTTCCAGCTTTGCCAATCGCCGTTTCTCTGATGAGCGTGAGCCCGTTGAATACATCAAGCGCTTGAAAGCACAGCACATCCCCGAGGCCGAAAGCGAAGACGTAAGCACAGAACAGGCGATGTCGGAAACTGCCTTTCTGGGTTTGCGTACCGCGATGGGCCTGCATCTCCCAACGTTTGAAGAACGCTTCTCTCTTTCGTTTACACAATTTGTAGGAGATCGCCTGCACAGTGTAGAAGAGGCGGGACTCCTGGAGTATCAAGACGGCTGGTTGCGTCTCAGTTCACGAGGAAGGCTCCTGGGCAATGAGGTCTTTCTACGCCTTCTGCCCGATTAGTTATTCGTTATTAAGGAACAAAATATGGAACTACCGCAGCAGGCAACAGCATCCTGGGAGGTCTATCCACTCCTCCCATCATCCTTTCTCCAGGAAGCCAGGCAGGCAAACATTGGGAATCTCCATACACAGCTACTCTATAATCGTGGCCTTCACACCTTTCCAGAGATGCAAGATTTTTTAGGTGCTGAATACACTCGTACGCCTGATCCACGCACACTTATCGATATGCCCAAAGCGGTTGCACGCATTCAGACTGCCCTCAATAATCAAGAACATATCACCGTTTATGGAGACTACGATGCCGACGGCGTCACATCCTCTGCGCTACTGTATCGCGCTCTGCGCACGCTAAAACAGCCGGAAGCCATACTCGATCATCATATTCCCCATCGCTTGCGCGACGGCTGTGGTCTGAATCTGCCAGCACTGGATAAGCTCAAGCAGCGTGGTACGCAACTGATTATCACGACCGACTGCGCCAGTTCGGATGTTGCACAGGTAGAGTATGCCTATAAGCTCGGGATTGATGTCATCATCACAGACCATCATCATCCACCTGCCCAGTTGCCCAATGCCTGCGCAATGGTCAATCCCTGGCGCTCAGATTGTGCCTACGGCGAGCGCTACCTCTGTGGCGTGGGAATTGCCTTCAAGCTTACACAGGCCCTCTACAGGGCTTACAATCGCACTACTGAGGACGAGCTTGAACTGCTGGATCTGGTCGCCATAGGCACGGTTGCTGATATCGCGCCTCTTCTGGGCGAAAACCATACGCTTGTGCGTCTGGGAATGCAGCGCTTGAATACGACCAGCAAGCCTGGATTGTGTGCCTTGATACAGAAAGCAAATTTGCAGCCGGGCAAAATTCGTGAGCGCGATATTGCCTTTGGCCTGGCCCCACGCATCAACGCAGCCGGTCGCATGAAAGAAGCAAGCATTGCATTCGAGCTCCTTGTCAGCGATAAACCCGAAGAGGCTACTGCCCTGGTCGAGGAGTTGGAGCAACTCAATATATCACGGCAACAAGAGACCGAAGAGCTGATGCGCAATGTACGTGAGCAGGCACAATTACAGCCCGGCAAACCCGTTATTCTGGTCAATGGCGATAACTGGCATGAAGGCATCATTGGCCTCGTCGCAGGAAAACTTGTCGAGGAGATCAACAAACCGGTTCTGGTCCTGAGCAACGATCGCGAGACGCAACTCAGTCGCGGCTCAGCCCGTAGCCAGAAAGGCTTTAATCTTATTGCCGCTTTACGCGGTTTCGCTGATCGTCTGGAACGTTACGGAGGTCATGCCCAGGCGGCAGGTTTCACCATTCGCAGCGAACGTATCGCTGAACTGCATAATCATCTGGTCAATTGGCAGGAGAATGAGCGGGTCGTTGAAACTGACGAGCAGCAAAAAAACGAGCTGGCTGGGCCAAACGAGCAGAATAGCGAGCTTGAGCCAGCAGAACCAGCAGCGCAGGTAGCCGCGCCGAAAGTTGATCTTACGTTTACACGTATGGAGCTGGTCAATTATCATCTCTACAAAAATATGCGCATGCTGAGCCCCTTTGGAGCCGGGAATCCCGAGCCAATTTTCAAAATGGAAGGTTTACGCCTGCTTGATAAATGGTCAAGTGGCATCAATAAACAAAATCTTCGCTTACGGCTTGGTGCCGCCAATGGGTCAGCTCAGCAAACAGGCACGTTTACGCGGGGAGCAGCGCGGGGAGCGACGTTAGCGGGCGTTACGCATGTCGATATCATTTTCAAAATCGAATCTTCGGAGGACGAGACGAAGCAGGAGATCTGGCTCAAGATCCTGGATGTGACGCCTGCCGAGAAAAAATAGAAAAAGGCTCGCATTTCCCCCATCCCTTTCAGGTAGGGAGAAATGCGAGCCATTCTGTGTGATCGCCAGCTTACGGATAGACCCCGCGCACTTCAGTTGCTTCCGCGACACGTACTACAGCCAGCATATAGGCCCCCATACGCAGATTTGTTTGCTGTTGTTGTGCTTTCTGGTAAACGGCTTCAAAAGAGCGAATCATAATTTCCTCAAGGCGAGCATTAATTTCCTGCTCGGTCCAGAAGAAGCGCTGTAGATCCTGCACCCATTCAAAGTAGCTTACCGTCACACCACCAGCATTCGCCAGAATATCGGGCACAATCATCACGCCTCGCGCATTGAGAATGTGCTCGGCTTCGGGCGTTGTTGGTCCATTGGCAGCTTCAACGATCAGCCGGGCCTGAATACGGTTGGCATTTTGACCAGTGATCTGGTTCTCCAGAGCAGCGGGAATCAGAATATCACAGGGCAATTCGAGCAGCTGCGCATTCGTCACCTCCTCGGTCCCCGTCAATCCCGCCAGCATGCCATGCTCACGCGAATGGCGCAATGCTTTATGGACATCTATGCCCGCAGGATTATAAACCCCTCCATTGATATCGCTCAACCCAACAACTTTACATCCTGACTCGGCTAGCAAACGTGCGGTGATACTGCCCACATTGCCAAATCCCTGCACAATGAGCGTGCAGCACTCTGGCAGCATTTTCAGCTTCTTCAAGGCCTCATGCGTCACTACGCGCACACCACGAGCCGTAGCCTCCAGACGCCCCTCGCTGCCACCAATAGATAACGGTTTACCAGTAACCATAGCGGGAATAGAATAACCCTTGTGCATGGAATAGGTATCCATCATCCAGGCCATAACCTGGGCATTTGTATTCATATCAGGAGCTGGAATATCGCTATCAGGACCGATCAGCCCGGCGATCTCGGTGGTATAACGACGTGTCATGCGCTCCAGTTCACTACTGGACATCTGATGAGGATCACAAATGACGCCACCCTTCGCTCCACCAAAGGGAATACCAACCACAGCGCATTTCCAGGTCATCCACATAGCCAGAGCACGCACTTCGTCGAGGGAGACATGAGGGCTAAAACGAATCCCACCCTTGGCAGGGCCACGCGTAATATTATGTTGGACTCGATAACCGGTAAATACTTCTACATCGCCATTGTCCATACGTACCGGAAAATTCACGACTAATTCACGTTTGGGCTTACGGAGTATTGCGCGCAAGGTCTCTGAGAGACCCAGACGCCCCGCAGCTTCATCAAATTGCGAGACTGCGACTGCATAGGGATTGATTATATCAATAGCCATAAATTAAACACCTCCTCGGTACAGGCCAAACATAGGCCATTTTGCAACATTGCATCAAGCATCTTCGCTTGCCCCCACAACCATCGGCATATGTTTTTGTCCGTGTATGCAAAAGAGCATTTCACCAACAGAAAACCCGCCAAAAATGGGCGGGCAAACCACAACAATATCCTCAAAAACAGTATAACATCAGCATGGAAGGGATTCAACCTGCATAGGACGGATTTCGGTTCCTTCGCTTCCTTGCCACGTCAAGCCCGTAAATCCCTTCATGCGCTATTTTCCACCCTGGCTACCTTTGTGACAGATATACACCAGACCAATCACCAAAATAGAGGCCATTGCCATTCAACGTCACGCCATGGACCTGCGGCGGGATCACAGCCGCCAGCGTCTGATGATCTAATGGCAACCAGCCGACATCAGTGATCGCAAGTTGTTCCGCTTGATGATACAGCGCGATACGCTCACTACCAGACTTCGTCTCTGCCTGCGTCACCAGTTGATCAAATCGGGCATTATGCCAACTCCCATTATTATTGCTGGCCGTCGAGAAGAGATTCAGTGTCAGCCAATCATAGGGATCTGGAAAGTCTGCTCCCCACTGCGTAAAACCAAACTGTACCAGATGATGCGCCGTCTCATCATTATAGGCCGTTAGCTCTACCGGGAGCAGTTTGACCTGAATGCCCAGCGCATTTTGCCACATCTGCTGTAGAGCCTGAGCTTCCAATGAAGAAACCTGCGAATTGGGATAAGAGAAGGTAATGGGCGG
The DNA here is from genome assembly GCA_035493895.1 of Ktedonobacteraceae bacterium. Lineage (GTDB taxonomy): Bacteria > Chloroflexota > Ktedonobacteria > Ktedonobacterales > Ktedonobacteraceae > DATJHM01. The sequence continues at coordinate 23,645 of DATJHM010000278.1, read as the reverse complement.
AACTTTTGTCACATCTGGATAGACGGACTGGAACAGCGCTTTCGCTTTGGCTGCATCAAAACCTAACCCGGCATAGTTGGGTTGGTAACCCGGCATACCAGGAGGAATAATGGTCGATGCAGGTTGCACGGAACCCTTGAGAACAGTGTTCGCCAGGGTCGTCTTGTCAATTGCGTAAGCAAAGGCCTGACGTACAGCAACATTGTTAAATGGAGGCTGCGTATTATCAAAAAAGAGCATATCAGTTTGCAGCAGCGCCTGTCGGGTAAAACCAGGTAACGTACTGGCCCCCAGCTGATCATTGCCATCAATGTTCCAGACGAGGCTATACTGGTTGGCTTGATACGACTTGAAGGCCGTAGCCGGATCGCTCACAAAGACCATATCGACTTCGTGCAGGCGCGTCTTATTTCCATAATAATGAGGATTAGGTATCAGCACCATCTTCGCATTATGCACCCATTGCTTGACCATAAAAGGTCCCGTGCCCACACCGTTCCCCACCACATGCTGCGCCCAATCTTTGTCGCCAAACTGATCAATCACCTTTTTATTCAAAGGGAAAAATAGCGAAGTTGTGAGCTCTTCCAGAAAATAAGGCGTCGGTCCCTTTAAGGTCACCTGGAGCGTCACATCATTCAACGCCTTCACACCTGCCAGCGTCGTAGATTTCCCGGAGCTAACCGCATCCGCACCCACAATCTGCGCTTCAAAAAAGCTAGCGACAGGCGATTTCGTCGCAGGCAACAACGCGCGCGTCCAGGTATAGACATAATCATGAGCAGTAACAGGCGTCCCATCGGAGAACGTCAGGCCAGGTTTGAGCGTAAAAGTGTATACTGTATCATCAGCGGAGGACTGCCATGTTGCCTGATCAGGAATAACATTCAGGTTTTTATCTGTGCGCACCAGACCGCTATAGATCATCCCAACAGCGAGGGCAGAGTTCTGATCGGGCCCCTGAGCGGGATCAAGCGTGCTGATTTCTGAGGTACCAACATTCGGCAGAGTCAATACTTCTTGCGCGGCAGGAACAGGAGTATTCCTCGTACTGGTTACAGGGGATGAGCTTCCGCCACAGGCCGCCATAGTAAACGGGAGCGTCGTAAAAAAGAGAAATACAAATACTGAAATAAGAGGAGAACGCCTCAAGGAGCCATTCCCGGGGCGGAAAAACATGGGACAGCCTCACTTTCAGAAGTCGATATTTCGCCTGCAACCATCGGCATCTTGCAAGCAGACAGGGCCCTCCGTATACTTACAACAAGGGCAAGAGACGAAATATTTCGTAACCAATTCGTCATTCAGCATACTTTACCACAATTGAAGAGTTGAATCGAAGGATTGAGGCCGTTTTTAGCAGTCAAAGAGAGCAGATTTTGCCAGCATAAGCAAGCCTGCCTCATTGACAACAATTTACCAGCAGAACATGAGGAACATCTATGCGTATTCGTATCATCGGCGTCCCAATGGATCTGGGGGCGGATCGCCGAGGGGTGGATATTGGGCCAAGCGCAATTCGCTATGCAGGCTTACACGATCGTTTACAAAGCCTGGGACACACTGTACATGATATAGGGAACGTTGTTGTGCCTCAACCCGAGAGTCAGCCCATTGGCAACACCCATTTGAAATATTTAGAGCCTATCACCGCCGTCTCTCTTGATTTAGCCAACGTCATCAGTACAGGACTGCAAGAGCAGGAGTTTCCGCTTATTCTGGGTGGTGATCATAGCATCGCACTTGGCTCTATTATGGGCGTTGCACGCGTCCACCCCAATATTGGCATCATCTGGATCGATGCGCATGCTGATTTTAACACCGACGAGACCACGCCTTCTGGCAACATTCACGGTATGATCCTTGCAGCATTGGCCGGTCTCGGCAACAGCCATCTTACCGAGATTGGCGGGTGGAAACCGAAGATTCAAATGGGTAATATTGTCATAGTAGGTGCGCGCGATCTCGACCCAGGTGAACAGCAATTATTGCATCAACACAATATACAGGTATTCACCATGTCCGATATTGATGAACACGGCATTTCCGAGGTAATGCGTCGTGCCACCGAAATTGCTGGCAAAGACGGTCAGCCAATCCATCTCAGCCTGGATATGGATTCACTGGACCCACGTGAGGCACCCGGCGTAGGAACAGCCGTGCGTGGCGGATTAAGCTATCGTGAAGCCCATCTGGCAATGGAGAAAATTGCACGCACAAAACAGCTTGTTTCTATGGATGTCGTCGAAGTCAACGCCATATTGGATCGCGAGAACGCCACGGCCAAGCTGGCCGTCGAACTCACACTTTCAGCGCTGGGCAAAAGAATTTTGTGATAGCATGAGCAAACAGGCATTTTTCTGTTTCTTGCTGCAATCTCATTCGTCTTAGAGAATATACTCTTAGACCCCGAGAAAAGGAGGATGAGGTAAGTAGTGTGGCACACTTATCTTGAGACAAACGATGAACGCAAAAACACTTTTCATGAATGGCGAATTTATCCCCGCTGAACGCGGCGTCATCTCAGTACGTACCCATGGCTTTGCTTACGGCACGGGATGCTTTGAAGGCATTCGTGGCTACTGGAATGAGGAAAACCAGCAGGTTTACCTGTTCCGCCTGCGTGAGCACTACGAGCGACTGTTGAGATCCTGCAAAATCCTCAACATCAAGCTTCCTTACAGCATCGACCAGCTCATCGACATTACCGTCGAGCTGGTTCGGCAAAACGAGCAACACCAGGATGTCTATCTGCGTCCCGTCGCTTATAAGGGCTCAGAGGTCATCGGAGTTCGCCTGCATGGGCTACGAGACGACTATATCGTGACGTCCGAGCCAATGGGAAACTATGTTGACATCGGCGGTCTGCGCTGCGGCGTCTCTTCCTGGCGGCGTATAGACGATAATGCAATGCCTGCGCGAGCCAAAATCATTGGAAGTTATGTCAATGCTGCCTTCGCGAAAGAGGAGGCCTTACAAAATAATTTCGACGAAGCCATCATGCTTACCCACGAGGGACGTGTCTCCGAGGGAAGTGCGGAAAATATCTTTCTGGTTATTAACGGCGAGCTCGTAACGCCAGCTGCGACTGAAAACATCCTGCTCGGCGTCACTCGCGACACCGTCATCAAGTTGGCCCAGCGTGAGTTTGGCATCGTCACGCGTGAGCGCCCGGTGAATCGCACCGAGCTCTATACCGCCGACGAGATTTTCCTCTGTGGAACAGGGGCCCAGATTGCGCCAGTCATCAGTGTCGATAATCGTCCCGTGAACGACGGAAACGTTGGTCCTATCAGCAGCAAGCTTCAGGAGCTTTACTTTGACATTGTGCGTGGCCGCAAGCCAGAGTATGCCGAATGGTGTACGCCTGTGTATGCTGGCGTCCCCCAACATCTGTAGATTTTACAACCAGGGAAACCGGGATGCGGAGCTCGTCCGCATCCCATAAGTTTCTAGGGGGAAGTGTGCAGCAAAGCGAAGAGCTTCTCATCATAATAGCGTCCCTCAGCAAAAAAACGTTCTTTACGCAAGCCCTCCTCGCGAAAACCGAGCTTCTGCAAGACACGCATCGAGCCAATATTTGGCAAGGCCACATCTGCCTCAATCCGATGAAGCTGATATTGCTCAAAGCCATAATGAATAATCGCGCCAAGTGCCTCCGTCATAATCCCCTGTCCCCAGTACGGTCTGCCAAGGACATAACTCAGCACCGCAAAATGATTATCTTTATCCCAGGCATAGCCACAATTGCCAATCACCTTTTGCTCATCCTTCAGCGTAATGCCCCAACGCAAACCATCACCGTGGAGGAAGCGGAAATGATGGCGTTCTATCGCACGCTCCACCTGCTCAAGCTGTGTGAACGGTGTATCGTAGAAGCGTACAACTTCGAGATCTGAGAGCACAGCGAAGAGGGAACGGATATCCTCCAGTTGCATCTCACGTAACAGCAAACGCCGGGTCTCTAAGACAGGAAAAATGGGGGATTGGGCTGGATCATGCATAGGTGCCTATTTCTCCTTCGTTGGCGGCAACAAGGCAGCTTTACAAAAAAGTAAAAAGGTCCGTGCAGGAATCCCTTCCTACCCGAACCTTCCGTATCGCCATTTACTATAAGAAATGTCAGCAGAAACGTGACACCAGAAGTAATTAACGCTTTGTATACTGTGGAGCCTTACGAGCGCGTTTCAGACCTGGCTTCTTACGTTCCTTCATACGAGGATCACGTGTAAGGTAGCCAGCCTTACGCAGAGAGCCCTTCGCCTCAGGGTTCATGCGTACCAGAGCGCGGGCCACGGCATGACGGATAGCGCCAGCCTGACCGCTCGTACCGCCGCCCACAACGCGCACCGTCATCGTGAAAGTATTATTCATATCGAGGGCCCGGAAAGGAGCAGCGATGGTCGCCTGGTGCGTCTCACGCGTGCCAAAGTAAGCCTCGATAAGTTTGCCATTAATCGTAATACTACCATCGCCATTGGGGAAGAGGCGCACGCGAGCCACAGCCGTCTTACGCCGTCCCATGCCATAGTAGTACTCACCTTTGATCGTATCGGCCAAGGTAGGTTCTCCTCTTCTTTATTTTGCCTCAGTAGCCTGCGGCAACAACGCCTCCGGGCCAGTCCAGATTACTGGTTTCTGCGCCTGATGCGGATGCTCAGGGCCTGCGTAAATCTTGAGATGGCCCATAATATCAGCGCCCAGACGATTATGCATCACCATCCCGCGTACGGCATGTACCAGAGCGCGCTCTGGATGTTTGCCCTCCAGGGTCTGGCGAAGCGTCGTTTTCCTCAAGCCACCGGGATACTGTGTGTGGCGATAATAGACCTTCTGCTCCAGGCGTCTGCCCGTCACAGCAATCTTTTCAGCGTTAATCACGACCACAAAATCACCACTCTGAAGATGAGGGGTAAAAGTCGGTTTATGTTTACCGCGCAAGATCTGCGCAATCTGCGATGCCAGGCGACCCAGTACCTGTCCCTCGGCATCTATGACATACCACGTCGGTTGCAGATCAGCGGCCTTGGCGCTATATGTCTTATTCATCTGTCGTTACTCCAAACTTCTCAGGATACTCAACCCGTACCAGACACAGCCCATGTGAAGGGGCCGCTGAACCAGGATGCATCTTCTCCGCGCTATCTACGATCGTCGCAAAGTCCGCTACCGAGAGACGCTTCTGTCCTACCAGCAACAGCGTACCAACCATCCTGCGCACCTGCCCCGTGAGAAAGGCATCGGCAGTAAAATCACAATAGATAAGTTCTTTTTCGGAACGGAAGCAGCGCGCCTCAAGCATCGTACGGACACAAGAGTGAGGTCCCGGCTTCTGAGGATTCGTCTCATCGGGACTACGTCCAAAGGCACCGAAATCTTTGCGTCCGAGCAAAAACTGGCACGCCTGTTGCATGCAATCTCCATCTAAAGTGCGTGGACAAAGATAGCTATAGCGTGCTCTGAGAGCAGACGGAGCGCTGCTATTCAAAATCGTATAGCGATATGAGCGACTCAGAGCGCTAAAGCGTGCATGAAAGCGATCAGGGACATTGCGAACCCAGCGGATCGACACATCATTCGGTAGTACAGCATTTAATGCTCTGCGCCAGATGTCGGGCTCCAGATGAAAATCCGTCTGAAAATTCATCACCTGCCCGCTGGCGTGCACACCTGCATCTGTGCGCCCGGCTCCATGCACGACCGAGAAGGTTCCAGAGATGCGCTCGATTGCGGTCTCCAGCGTGCCCTGAACAGTAGAACCATGGCTCACGGGTTGACGTTGAAAGCCATGATAGCCGGTACCATCATACTCAATACCACACGCAATATTCATAATGTACCATGTGCAACGCGTACAGGCCATGTCCAGCATGTTTCTCAGGCTATCGTCGTACAACCAGGGCATACACCCCGATAAGCACTAGACGAAGGCGATCTGAGCCATCTCCGAAGCATCACCTTTGCGACGACCAAGCTTCGTAATGCGCGTGTAACCGCCGTGGCGACTCACGTAACGAGGAACCAGTTCTTCAAAAATCTTCTTGACAACCAGCTCATCAGGCAATGCCTGTAGAATAACGCGGCGCGAATGCAGTTCAATGACCATCGCCTGATAGGCGGCAGCCAATGCGCGCTCGGCCTCTTCCTCGTTCGAGATAATACGCAGCAGCTCTTCGCGGCGTGCCTTCTGCTTATCTTCCAGGAACTTACGGCCCTTCTCGGTCAAAGGAGCCTTCAGATCTTTGGCTCGCTCTTCATTTGACCCGACCTTCGCTTGCAGCGAAAAGCGGCCTTTGCGAGCGAAAGCCAGCACCTGGGCCGCCTTCTCAGCGTCAGAAACGACAGAGGTCAGATGAGCCTGTGCCTCCTGCTGACCCTTGACAGCCGTAGTGATCAAATGTTCGACTTCGCCACGGATAGCATTTGCGCGTGCTTCCGTTGTTTGGATTCGGTCATACCGGATGAGACCCGCCATCAAATTACGACGCGCAGAACGACGGCGCGGTTCGGGCATACTCATGCGGTTGCCGGCAACTCGGTGCCTCAACTCATTCCTCCATTTCGTGATCGCCGTCATCAACACCAACGGCGCTAGTTCGCGGATTAGGCAAGAAATTACGGACAAGCAAGCGCTCGCGCAACTCTTGTAGACTCTTCTCACCAAAATTACGTACGCCCAGCAGATCTTCCTCATTCATCGAGAGTACCTGACCAACCTTCGTAATATTACTGCGTTTGAGACAGTTGTAAGCTCGAACCGAAAGGTCAAGTTCTTCGATAGGCGTATCGTATATCTTCTGCGGAATAGGCAGACTGCTCAGAGGCTGGCGCTCTGGCTCAGGCAACTGAGCACGATAATTGGCAAGCGACGTAAAGTGGCGTACCAGAATATCCGCGCTCTGGCGCAGGGCCTCATCTGGCGAGATCGTACCATCCGTCGTAATGTCCAGGATAATCTTATCAAAATTGGTCATCTGCCCTACACGTGTGTGCTCGATAGTGTAATTCACCTTCTGCACAGGAGTATAGATTGCATCGACCGGTATAACACCTATGGGCTGATCTTCTTTTGAGTCGGCAGTAACATAACCTCTACCTGTCTCAACGACCAGCTCCATATCCAGGTGAGCATTATCGTTGTCCAGAGTAGCAAGATACAGTTCAGGATTCACGATTTCCACCGTGCTAGGGGCGATAATATCAGCCGCAGTAACCGAGCGTTCACCACTGACCTCCAGACGCATCGAAACGGGATGGTCAGAAAAACTGCGCAGCCGCAACTTTTTCACATTCAGCACAATATCGGTGACATCCTCCAATACATTGGGGACATCCTGAAACTCATGTTGCACACCCTCGATCCGAATAGAGGTGACCGCTGCGCCCGGCAACGATGACAGCAATACGCGTCTCAGTGCATTGCCCAGGGTCACTCCATACCCCGCATCTAACGGCTCAATATCATAACTCGCATAATTTCCTTGGGTCTTCGTGTTTTTAATGCGAAGTGGAGTAATATCTAACAAGGTTCTATCCTGCCTTTCTTTTTCTACCACGCTCTGCATCTGGAACCCTGTCCCTCTTCTGAGAGAAGAAACCAGGACTACAGTTCGAAAACGTTGGTAGTCCAAGAGCACTCTCTCCCGGGCGACCCGCAAGGGAACCGCTCAGGCATGGACCCGTCACTTTGTTACATTCACCTCACACCAGCGGAGGAGGCACAGGAACAAAGTAGCCACCGACTCAACGTATTAGCGCTGATAGAATTCAACCACCATCTGCTCATCGAAGGGCAGTTCCAGATCTGTTCGCGACGGGACACTCAGTACGCGACCATTCATCTCGTTGATGTCCAGACGCAACCAGGCAGGTACGCCTTTCTGTGCCAGGAGCAAAGCCCGTGTCTTGAAGTATTCCAGACCTTTGCTGCGCTCGCGCACAGTAATCACATCATTGGGTTTCGCAATAAAAGATGGAATATCAGTCTTGCGTCCATTCACCGCGAAATGGCCATGGTTGACGAGCTGGCGAGCCTGAGCGCGCGAATCGGCAAAGCCCAGACGATAGACCAGGTTATCCAGGCGCATTTCCAGCAACTGCAAGAGATTCTCGCTGGTCTTACCAGAACGGCGTGCCGCGGCATCAAAATGCTTGCGGAACTGGCGCTCCAGCACACCGTAGGTGCGTCGCACTCTCTGCTTCTCACGCAACTGTTTGGCATACCCTGACTCTTTGCGTACACGGCCAGATCCGTGTTGACCAGGGCGGCTGCTGCGGCGCTCCAAAGTGCACTTTGCGATACACTTGTCGCCTTTCAAGAAAAGTTTTACCCCCTCACGTCTGCACAAACGGCAAACGGGGCCGGTATAACGTGCCATGTAGTAATATCCTCCTCACACGCACAACGTGGATAAATCAAGCTATACGCGACGTCTCTTCGGTGGCCGACAGCCATTATGCGGAATAGGCGTAACATCAGTAATTGAGGTGACAGTTAACCCTGCCGTCTGTAATGATCGGATTGCAGCTTCACGGCCAGAGCCTGGCCCCTTCACATAGACTTCGATCTGACGCAGGCCATGCTCCATCGCCTTACGCGCCGCCGTCTCAGCGGTCACCTGTGCAGCATAGGGGGTACTTTTACGAGAGCCTTTGAAGCCCTGACCGCCAGCACTGCCCCAGGACAACACGTTTCCGTTTGGATCTGTGAGTGTGACGATCGTATTGTTAAATGTTGCTTGAATATGTGCTTGTCCGCGCGGCACAGACTTACGCTCTCGCCGCCTGACCTTGGCACCAGCACCAGTCGTTTTCTTTCTATCAGCCATTCTTACATTTCCTTCCCGGAATTACTTCTTAGCAGCGGCCTTCTTCTTGCCAGCAACAGTTCTCTTTGGACCACGACGTGTGCGCGCATTGGTGCGCGTGCGCTGTCCTCGTACGGGAAGGTTGCGACGATGACGCAGACCACGATAACAACCGATCTCAATCAACCGCTTGATATTCATATCAACTTCGCGGCGTAGATCGCCCTCAACCTTAAATTCGCGGTCGATCACTTCACGCAGTCGGTTGACTTCTTCTTCAGATAAATTCTTGACACGAGTATCAGGATTGATACGAGTTCGCTCTAGAATCTTGCGGCTGGTTGTCAGCCCGATTCCATAAATGTAGCACAGCGAAATCTCTACGCGCTTCTCGCGTGGAATGTCTACGCCGGCAATTCTAGCCATGTTTCCCTCCAGCCGAGCTCCGATTTCCAGCAGTTTTGTGCTGGAGCCAGAAAACTCACAACGTGGTACTAACCTTGCTTCTGTTTATGTTTTGGATCTTTACTGCATATCACCATCACCACACGATTGCGGCGAATAATTTTACAGCTATCGCAACGCGGTTTGACTGAGGCTCGCACTTTCATGACTTGCCCTCCTCATAGGTCTAAATGAATTATTGCGGGATAGGACAAAGGCAAAAAAACACACGCACTGTGCGGTCTCCTTCTTACCCGACCTGTCTCTCTTCACTCTGTGCCGATAATTAGGAAAAAAGGATTGATAAAGGATGCCTGTTGCTCGCCTTTATGATTTCAGACGCCATGTGATTCTGCCCCGTGTCAGATCGTAGGGAGACAGCACAATCTTTACCTTATCACCTGGCACGACGCGCAAAAAGTTCATGCGCATTCGCCCTGAGAGGACTGCCAGAACCTGGTGAGTCTCATCAATTTCAACCTTAAACATGGCATTTGGGAGGGCCTCTACAACCTTACCCTCGACTTCGATTTCATCCTTTTTTGGCATAGCATCCTTTCCCTAGCGGCGAGATTATTGTTCTCTTCCTGCATCCGGGGCTCACAAGGAAGCATGCATGCGGCAGCCTTCGCATGTACACTTTATTTCGTCCCGGCAGTTCCTGCGCTCTATCTGGTGCGCTCACTCCTGAGTCACCCGATTATATTCTGGCCTCTTTTGCGTCTCAGACCAGCCAGCTTCGCGCTCTTCCTGGTCTTCTATGCTCTTGAAAGTACAAAAGGGCAGCAGTGATCACTGCTGCAGCCAACTACGAATTATAGCACACTTTCTCTACAAAGTCGAGAGGCAATTTGAGCCTGGTACTCGTATTCGTAACAAGCAGTAATCACTGCTCAAGAAGGCCGCTTCTGTTCTTTCGCTTCTTTGATCGTATTGATAAGCTCCTGCTGAACCTGCTCAATATCCTGATCGCCATTCACTTCCACCAGCTTCCCCTGCGCATTATAATAATCAAAGAGACGCGTCGTCTCCCTGAAGAAAGTATCCAGACGTTTCTGCACGGCATCACCCTGATCATCTGAACGCTGGTAGAGCTCGCTACCATCCAGATCACAAACGCCAGCTACTTTCGGTGGTTTCGTCACAATGTTATAGACATGCTGGTTCGCGCGACAGATATAACGACCCGAAAGGCGTCGTACAAGTACATCCTCTGGCACTTTCAGATATACGACTCTGTCTATACCTCTACCAGCTGGTTCCAGTTCCGCATCCAGAGCCTGAGCTTGAGCAACCGTGCGCGGGAATCCATCCAGCAACACGCCCGCCGCGCTCCCAGGCTCATTCAGCCTCGACAAGATCATATTCACAGTAATATCGTCGGGAACAAGCGAGCCTCGATCTATATATTCCTGTGCTTTTAGTCCCAGTTCACTCCGCTCGCTGATCTCTTTACGAAACATATCGCCACTAGCAACATGGCGGATTCCGAGAGCCTGCGCGAGGCGTTGTGCCTGTGTGCCCTTACCCGATCCCTGCGCACCGATCAGGATTATGTTCACTTTTTTTCTCCCATGGCAGGTCGGAAGCGCTCCCTCGCACTCCACCCAGGATAATTATCTGTGCCTCAACGAAACAGCCGCCGAGGCACTTATACGATAGTTATTTTATGATAAGAAGCCAGAATAGTTACGCATCACCATCTGTGACTCTAACTGCCTGACCGTATCCAACACCACACCGACGACAATGAGCAGAGAAGCACTCCCTAGCGCCTGATTACTGCCACCCAGGTTCGCAAAGAACGGTAAGACCGCCACGATACCCAGGAAGAGCGCTCCTGCCAGTGTAATACGGTTGAGAATGTTTGTTAGGTAACGGCTTGTTGGCTCACCTGGACGGTACCCGGGGATAAATGCGCCCTGCTTCTGCAAGTTCTCCGGTATGTTTTGCTGTTGCCAGACCACATACGCATAGAAGTAGGTAAACGCAACCACGAGCACAAAGTAAAGCGCCCAGTACCACCAGCGCGTATTATTCACCAGGTAGGTACTCACCCAGATCGCAGCGCCTTGCAGCCAGGGAGTGCTACTCGTCGTCAGAAACTGTGAAATCACAGATGGGAAGAGCAGCATCGACTGCGCAAAGATCAGCGGGATCATACCTGCGCTATTCACCTGCATCGGGATATAGGTTGTCTGAGCAGAGCCTACCAGCATACCACGACCAACCATACGCTTGGTCGGATATTGCACCGGCACACGGCGCTGCCCCATATAGACATACACAATACCCACGATTGTCAGCAAACCAATGATCAAGAACATAGCGACACTGACAACGCCGCTACCACTTCCACCACCGCCAGTGGCGGTGATATATCCCTGCTGCACAAAGCTCGGCACACGACTGACAATACCACCAAAGATAATCAACGATATACCGTTACCAATACCATGCTCAGTAATTAATTCACCAAGCCAGACAAGAATCATCGTGCCAGCGGTCAGGGACATAAGGATCGCAAACGTCTGTAATGCATAGTTCGGATCAACCAGGCTAAAGTTCGTCAGCACACCCTCTTTTTGATACAGTGCGCAGCTACCGAACGCCTGCAAAAACGCCAGAGGGACCGTGATAATACGAGTAATCTGGCTGAAACGCAAACGGCCAGCTTCACCCTGCATAGAAAGATTCTGTAGTGCGGGGATAATTGGCTGCAACAACTGCATCACAATGGTCGCGGTGATGTAGGGGTAGACGCTCATTGCGACAATAGAGAAGGTTTGCAGTGACCCACCGGAGAAGACATCAAGCAGACCCAGCAACTGAGCAAGATTCTGATCCTTATTGGTGCTGAACAGGTTTATCAGATTTTGATGCTCAGTAGGCGTCAGAGGGACCGTAATATTCGCCAGGACGCGCAACACAATAAGCATTCCCAGCGTAAAGAGAATTTTTATGCGCAGATCAGGAACAGTCCAGACGCTACGCAGGCGTTCCCACATGGGAGCCTCCTTCCAGAGATACAATCCTTATCAATTTTTCGCAACTATTATTGCGATACTGAAGAGAAAGAGACAAAGATACGGAACACGTACATAGGTACTACTTGTATCTCCGTTCAGGCCGGAAATACGAGCGAAGATGCCGAGGGCTTTAAGCCCTGGCATCCTCTTGCTCTGTCGCTTGTGTTTCGGGTCCAAGAGATCTTCGACCGGTTTTTTCGTCTATACGCCGCTTGGTTTTCGGGTATGTCTTCACCGGAATGATCTCAATCTTCCCACCTGCCGCCTCAATCTTCTCGCGTGCGCTGGCCGAAACCTTATGAGCATGAATTGTCAGAGCACGATCCAGCTCACCATCGCCGAGGATCTTTATCAAACCCTGGCTATCTGCCTTCGTTACCAGACCTTGAACGACAAGTGTCTCAGGGGAGACGACCGCATTCGCTTCAAAGTCCTCTAATTGTGCAACGTTAATAACAGTATAAACATCGCGGAAAGCTGGCTTGGCATTGCCCAGACCACGAGAGAAAGGTAAACGCTTTGAGAGTCGGGTCTGACCACCATTAAATGCGCGATGGACCTTTCCGCCAGTGCGCGCCTTCTGGCCTTTCGTACCACGCCCTGCGGTTTTGCCACGACCAGAGCCGTGACCTCGGCCAAGACGTCTTTCATGTGTATGCGAACCAGGAGCTGGCCGCAAATCAGAGAGTTCCACTGACAGTCTCCTCCACCTGCACCAGGTGCGTTACCTTGCGAATCATTCCACGGATTGCCGGATGATCCTCACGCTCTACAGTATGCTGAAGTTTGCGCAAGCCCAGTGCTCGGATCGTATCTTTCTGGTCCTGTGGATAACCGATAGCACTTTTGATGTATTTTATACGCAGTTTTGCCATTATCTTCTCCTATCGACGACGATCTCCACCACCGCCGCCACCACGACGATCTCCGCCACCACCGCCACCACGACGATCTCCACCACCACGGCCACCACGATCTCCGCCACCGCGGCCACCACGATCTCCGCCACCGCGGCCACCAGAAATCGCCCGGCTCTCACGCACTTCCTCTTCGCGAGCCGCACGTGCAGCCGCTGCCTGCTCAGCAGCATTTGCCGCCGCGACAGCAATCTGTTCAGCACGCTTCTTACCCAGCAGTTCTACGACCGTTTTGCCACGGCGTAAAGCCTCTGCATCCGCCGAGCGCAGTTCACGCAACGCCTCTAAACAGGCCTGCACCGTATTCGCTTTATTCGTGCTGCCCAGCGTCTTGGTGAGGATATCACGCACACCAGCCGCCTCCATCACTGCGCGCACCGCGCCACCAGCGATCACGCCGGTACCAGGAGCGGCAGGCTTCAGCATCACTTCAGAAGCGCCGAACGTTGTTTTGACCATGTAGGGAATGGTCGTGCCAGAAAGAGGCACCTGCACCAGGTGCTTCTTCGCATCTTCAACGCCTTTACGAATGGCCTCTGTATATTCGCTTGCCTTGCCAAAGCCAAAACCAACATAGCCATTGCGGTCGCCAACAACGACCAGGGCACGGATGCTAAAGCGTCGACCACCTTTGACCACCTTGGAGACGCGGCTGACCTCAACCACGGTCTCTTCAAGGTTCAATTTTGAAGCATCTATTCTTGCCATTTTCTCAGTTCTACTGCCTTTCACAATGTCACATGTACATCGGTGACGCTAGAAATTCAGGCCCTCTTCACGAGCACCTTCAGCCAACGAGGCAACGCGCCCATGATACGCATAACCGCCACGATCAAACACAACTTGCGTTATGCCTTGCTCTTTCGCACGCCGGGCAACCAGTTTACCAACTTCGCGCGCGAGCGCGACTTTGCGGTTTCCAGCAATTGCAACCAGAGCCTCTACCGGGGTCTTGGCAACACCCTTCTGGGCAGCAGGCAGGAGGGTTTTGCTCTGTGTGCCAGGCTTTCCGCCTTTAGCAGGCGCAGCACCTTTAGGCGATTTCGCACCCTTCGCTCTGGCTGGAGCAGCCTGAGCCGCTACTTCAACAGCCTCGGGCTCTGTCTCTTCTACCGCGCTCTCAGTAACAACTGGAGCAGCTGATGCAGGCTTAAAATCTTTCAGGCTCTCGTCAAGTGACGATGCAGCTACAAGCGTACGTCCGGTCGTATCATCTATGACCTGAGCATAAATATGATGCCCACTACGAAAAACGTTGAGTCGGGGACGACTCTGTGCGCCTACCAGATGGCGACGCATTCGCTGGTGCCGTCGCAGCCGCGCCTGGTTAGAATGAAAACTCTTTATCATAGCTCAAGAGCAAAAGATGTGTGCATTACGCGAATATTCGACATAATACAACGCTCTTTCGCCTCTCCCCTTTCTCTCAATGGGTACTGCCAGGAACGCTTGTAGAGAAACGTGGTCGGCACTACGTTTCTCTCTGGCCCATCTCCTGGCCGTCCTGTTCCGAGTACATAGGTCACCGAGCGGTGGCAAGCACCGCCGGGCGGAGATATACTCCGTTGGCGGAGATAAACCGCCGCCGGGCGGAGATAAACCGCCGCTGGGCGGAGATAAACCCCGCCCCTACTTCTTCTTGCCGCCGACTTTACCGGCTTTACCGGCTTTGCGGCGTATCTTCTCATTGGCGTAGCGAATGCCTTTGCCCTTATATGGCTCCGGCTTACGAATGCGACGAATATCTGCCGCAATCGCTCCTACCAGTTGCTTGTCAATGCCACTGACACTGATACGAGTCGCCTTGGTCGCGGCATCCACGCCATCAACGTTCAACGTGATGCCTGCTGGTGCCTGCACCTCCACCGGGTGCGAGTACCCGGCCACAATTACCAGACTATTGCCGACTTTTGTGGCACGATATCCGACGCCGTGGATCTCCAGTTGCTTCGTATACCCGGTCGTCACACCTACTACCATGTTATTGACCAGGGTACGATACAAGCCATGCTTCGACTTGTGATCTTTGCTGTCAGAAGGGCGGCTGACCGTCAACTGTCCATTCTCCAGCTCGAGCGTCAGCTCAGGATCTACCCACTGTGACAACTCACCTTTAGGACCTTTGACTGTCACCAGATTGTCTTCGTTCCAATTCACCTGCACCTTTGGTGGCACTGCGATTGGAGCACGTCCAATACGAGACATTCAATACCTCCTGTCTCCAACTCTCTTCATTACCTACCAGACGTAGCAGATGACTTCGCCACCAATACCTTGCTTGTAGGCACTCGAGCCCGTCATCAAGCCCTGTGGTGTTGACAAAATCGCTATCCCGAGTCCGCCGCGAACCCTGGGAATAGCTGCTTGCTTGGAATAGACACGCAGACCCGGCTTGCTTACACGCTTCAACTGCGTCAAAACTGGCTTCTTGTCCACATAACGCAACGTCAGACGGAGCGTCCCCTGAGGGTTATCCTTCAGGATCTCGATGTCCTTAACATAGCCTTCTTCTTTCAGCACGCGCGCAATACCCAGCTTCATTTTCGAGGCAGGAATCAGTACGCGAGTATGTCGTGCTGTGGCCGCATTACGAATGCGCGTGAGCATATCCGCAATGGGATCAGTCATATTCATGGATTATCCTCCATAATCACCAGGGAAGCAAGCTGCATTTCCATTCAGGCTATACGCCCTCCCCTGCATCAATCATCTTCGCGACTACCAGCTCGATTTTGTCACGCCAGGAAGCTCGCCGCGCAACGCTCTTTCACGGAAGCAAATACGGCAGAGGCCAAACTTGCGAATATACGCACGTGGTCGGCCACATACCTTACAGCGGTTATGCTGCTGCACCTTGAAACGAGGCTTACGTTGCGACTTAACAATCATTGAAGTTTTTGCCATTTCGCCCTCCAGCGCTACTTCTTAAAGGGCATGCCCATCAAACTGAGCAGCCGCCGTCCCTCTTCATCAGTGGTAGCAGTCGTAACTACACTTACTTCCATGCCACGTACTTTATCAACCTTGTCGTAGTCGATCTCTGGGAAAACCAGTTGTTCGCGCAAGCCAAGCGTGTAGTTTCCGCGACCATCAAATGCATCGGCGGATACTCCCTGGAAGTCACGCAAACGGGGCAATGCTACGTTCAATAGCTTGTCCAGAAACTGGTACATACGATCGCCACGCAGGGTCACCATGCATCCAATCTGCATACCTTCACGCAGCTTAAATGCAGCAACCGAACGCTTGGCACGTGTAATCACGGGACGCTGACCGGTAATCGCGGCCAGATCTGCAACAGCGGCATCCATGGCTTTGGCGTTCTGAATGACCTCACCCATGCCAATATTGATAACAACTTTGTGGATACCAGGAACCTGCATCGGATTGCGATAGTTAAATTCTTTTTGCAGGGCTGGCGCTACCTCTTGACGGTATTTCTCTTTTATGCGCGATGCCATAATTTAACTGCTCCTCCGGTCCTGGATCACTTTTTCGCACTTCTTACAAATGCGTACGGAACGGACCTTCTTATCGTCACCGATCGGGCGACGATCACGTCCAACCCGCGTCGGCTCGTGACACTCAGGGCATTTGAGCATGACATTCGAAACATGCAATGGCATGGCTTTGTCAATAATACCACCCTGACGCGTCTGTCCCTGTGGCTTCACATGCTTTTTGACGGTGTTCAGGCCTTCTACGATCACCTTGCTCTCCTGTGGAAGCGCCCGAGAAACCGTCCCTTCCTTCCCCTTATCCTTACCACTGATGATGAGGACTTCGTCCCCCTTCTTTATATTCATCTTGGCAAGATGCAGAGGTTTCTTCTCTTTTTGTTTTACTGCCATCTTTTTCCTCGATTAGAGCACTTCAGGCGCAAGCGAAATGATCTTCATGAAATTACGCTCACGGAGTTCGCGGGCCACGGGTCCGAAGATACGCGTGCCACGTGGGTTGTTACCAGCGGCAATGATGACGGCTGCATTCTCGTCAAAACGAATATGCGACCCATCACGACGGACGTATTCTTTCGCCACACGTACCACCACGGCGTTGACGACTTCGCCCTTCTTTACCTGCCCATTGGGCGCAGCCTGCTTGACAGAGGCCTTGATGATGTCCCCTATCTGAGCATACCGTTTGGCTGAACCTCCACTCATGACGCGGATACACATGATCTCTTTTGCGCCAGTATTGTCAGCTACTTTTAGGCGTGTTTGTGGCTGAATCATTTGAACATTTTCTCCCTATTCTGCTTCACTTCTGGGATCAGCCTGGGAGAGAACCTCGTTCACGGGGGTAATTCCGCTGCCGCGCTTCACAATCTCGACCAGACTCCAACGCTTGGTCTTGCTGAGCGGGCGGCTCTCCTCGATGCGAACAAGATCTCCTACTTGACAGGTGTTCTCTTCGTCGTGCGCATGAAAACGCTTCGTCTGCTTGTACGTTCGTTTATAGATACGATGTTTTTTCAAGGATTCTACGACAACTACGATCGTTTTATCCATTTTGTTGCTCACGACACGCCCGACCTTCTGGATACGGCGACTTTTTCCCGCTCCACTCTGCTCTGACGTCGTGACTACGCCTGGTTGCTGTGTCATTCTTGCTCATTCTCCAGAATCGTTAAGCGGTGCAACAAACGAGCGATGTCTTTGCGGGTTTCCGCAAATACTCGGCCATTTTTTACTTCACCGCGCTGTTGCTGTAAGCGGAGGTTGAACAGCTTCAGACGCAGCTCTTTGAGCCGTTTCTGAGCCTCGGACTCAGAGAGTTCTTTAAACTCTTTACGGTGATCGCTAAGCTTCGACACTCTCTGCCTCCCCCCTCGTGATAAATCGACACTTAATCGGCAACTTGTGAATGGCCAGACGTACCGCCTCTTTGGCCACTTCTTCGCTCACGCCGCCAATCTCGAAGATGATTCTTCCTGGTTTGATGACCGCGACCCAGTGGTCGACGGCACCTTTACCACTACCCATACGAGTCTCAGCTGGCTTGGCGCTGACGGGTTTGTCAGGAAACACACGAATCCACACTTTACCACCACGCTTCATGAAACGGGTGAGCGCAATACGTGCTGCCTCGATCTGACGGGCCTCCAACCAGCAGGCTTCTAATCCTTGCAGACCAAATTCGCCGAACGAGAGTGTATTGCCACGATGGGCCTCTCCCCTCATGCGACCGCGATGCTGTCTGCGATACTTTGTTCGTGACGGTGCCAGTAACATGGCTTAGATTCTCCTCTACTCGCTCTGCGTGTTGCCAGCATCGGTCTGTTGCGGTGCTGGAGCCGACTGTTGAGCTGGCTGCACTGTTCCCCCCTGAGCTGATGTGGCTGGATTTGTTGGTGCCTGCTCAGCACGAGGTGGACGATCCCCCTGTGGACGCGGCGGTCGATCTCCCTGTGGACGTGGTGGACGATCCCCCTGCGGACGCGGCGGACGATCCCCCTGTGGACGTGGTCCCCGGTCTCCCTGTGGACGTGGTGGACGATCTCCCTGTGGGCGTGGCCCTCGATCTCCACCCTGTGGACGTGGCCCTCGATCTCCACCCTGTGGGCGCGGTCCTCGATCTCCACCCTGTGGGCGTGGTCCTCGGTCTCCACCGCGCTGCTGACGATCTCCACCATCGCGACGACCACCACGGCGATCCTCACGAGGAGCAAATGCTGGCTGCTGCACAATGGCTTCTGGTGCTTCGCCTGGCTCGCGGCGCTTTGTTGGGAGCACATCGCCCTTATAGATCCACACTTTGATGCCGATCACACCAAAGGTCGTATGTGCCTCTGCCAGACCGTAATCAATGTCGGCGCGCAATGTCTGCAACGGTACCTTGCCCTCGACCTCTTTTTCAGAGCGAGCAATTTCCGCACCACCCAGACGCCCACCAACGATCACTTTAATACCCTTGGCATTCGCACGCATGGTTTTCTGCACAGCCTGCTTCATCGCTCGACGGAACGAGACGCGCTTCTCCAGCTGCTCCGCAATGCTGCGACCCACCAGATATGCATCGAGCTCAGGCTGGCGGATCTCTCTGATCTCCAGACGCACACGCTTCTTGGTCTTCCCCTCAAGCATGGCTCTCAGCTTATCGACTTTCTCGCCGCTCTTGCCAATGACAATACCAGGTTTGGCTGTATGAATAACCACAAAAATCTGGTTAGCAGCGGTGCGCTCGATGCCAATGCCCGAAACGGCCGCATTCGCCAGCTCTTTGTTAATGAGGTTACGAATCTTGAAATCCTCAGCCAGGATATCTTTATAATCACGCTCGGCATACCAGCTAGACTGCCAGCCCTTAACGACGCCGAGCCTGAACCCTGTGGGATGCACTTTGTGTCCCAAAAGTGTCCTCCTTCTTAACCGTCCAAAAACGCGCTTACGTCATTCCTGAACGTCAGGAAACGTTCTACTAGCGGCCCGCGTCGGTCGGATCATCCGATACAACCACCGTCACATGACAGAAACGGCGCAAAATACGCGCTGCACGACCATGTGAACGTGGCTTTACACGTTTGATTCGGAACGAGTCATCCGCCACAATATTGAGAATATATAAGTCATCGGGATTGAGGTTGTAGTTATTCTCCGCGTTCGCTGCCGCTGATGCCACGACCTTGCTGACCGGCGTCGCACCTGCATTCGGCAGGAACTGAAGAATAGCCAGAGCCTCATTTACCCGAAGCCCTTTCACCGCGTTGGTTACCAGACGCATTTTGCGCGGCGGAATGCCGATATCTTTTGCTATCGCCCTGACTTGCATCTCTACCTCTATCTACTCATTCGAAGCGTTTGCACGCTTGCAAATGCTAAGTCGATGTGAAGGGCGATACCAGAGAGCACCGCCCATCCACATGTCCACTTATCGTACTGAAGTGGTCTTCTCGTTCTTGCCACCCGCATGACCTCGATAGTGTCGTGTAGGTGCGAACTCCCCTAATTTATGGCCCACCATGTTCTCAGTGATAAAGATAGGGACGTGCGTCTTCCCGTTATGTACACCAATGGTCATACCAACCATTTCAGGGAAGATCATTGAGGCGCGAGACCAGGTCTTGATCAGACGGCGGTCTCCACTGCGCCTCATGCCCAGGACTTTCTTTCTGAGCGACTCATGTATATATGGCCCTTTTTTTCTTGAGCGCGACATGTCTTATCTACCTCCCACGGCCCGCATTACGACGGCGAACAATAAAGCGATCCGTTCTCTTATTGCGGCGCGTCTTGAAGCCCAACGCTGGTTTGCCCCACTTCGTCTGCGGCTGACCACCAATTGGAGCTCGTCCCTCACCACCACCATGTGGATGGTCGCGCGGGTTCATAACCGAGCCACGAACCGTTGGACGGCGGCCCAGATGACGTGATCGTCCGGCCTTTCCCAAACTACGGTTCTCATGATCAACATTGCCGACCTGCCCAATGGTGGCCATACACAGGATATGCACGTTACGCTGCTCACCTGATGGCAGGCGAATGAGCGCATAGTCTCCTTCTTTCGCCATCAACTGCGCACCCACACCTGCGCCACGGACCATCTGTCCGCCACGCCCACGCTGCATCTCAATATTGTGAATGGTCGTACCAGTCGGTATGTTCTTCAATGGCAATGCATTTCCTGTGCGGATATCCGCCTCAGGACCTGCCTCCACACGATCCCCAACCTTGAGGCCGAGGGGAGCCAGTATATAACGCTTCTCTCCATCCAGATAATGCAGCAGCGCGATACGGGCCGAACGATTCGGATCATATTCGATAGCGGCAACTTTCGCTGGTACGCCCAGCTTGTTGCGCTTAAAGTCGATCAAGCGATAGGCTCGCTTGGCTCCGCCGCCACGATGGCGCGTTGTAATCTTACCCTGGTTGTTACGTCCTGCATGCTTCTTCAAGCGAACGGTCAGAGATTTCTCCGGCCTTGTCTTGGTGATCTCCTCAAATGTCGAAACTGACATGCCGCGACGCCCAGGTGACGTTGGTCGATACTGTCTTATTGGCATCTCTAATCCCTTACGCCTTCAATGCGTCGATCGTCTGACCCTCTTTCAAGGTAACAATCGCCTTTTTCCACTCGCGGGGCTCCACTGGTCGAGGAGCAGCGCCTCGCTGCCGTATCATCTTCGCCTTGCCTGGCAGGCGAATGATGTTGACCGAGACAACCTTGACATTGAAGATAGTTTCGACCGCACGGCGTACATCAATCTTATTGGCATTTAACGCCACTTTGAAGGTATACTGATTGTGCTTCTCACTCAGTCGGACCGACTTCTCAGTGATGATACCATGGCGCAGTATTTCTGTGATCTCCACAGCTTTCTCCTCCTCGCCTAAGCTTCGCTATTGGTCTCGCTAGTAGACCCGTCTGCAAGCTTCTGGCTTGCCTCTTCAGCACTCAGTCCCTCGCCGAACACCATTTCTATCCAGCGGACGGTGCTTAGCGGCATCACGAGATATTCGTGCTTCAACAATTCCACGACGTTGATGGAGGCGACATGCTGCACTTTGGCGCTCGGGATGTTACGTGCCGACAATACGATGTTCTCATCGCGCTGTGGCAACATCATAAGCACCCGTTTCCCTGCGTTCGATGGCAATTTCGCCAGAATCTCCAGCATATCTTTTGTACGCGGCTTCTCCAACGATAGGTCGTTCACGACAATCAGGTTCTCATTGGCAACTTTGTCGGACAATGCCGAACGGATCGCCAGACGCCGCATCTTCTTCGGGACATCATGATGATATGGATGCGGTCGTGGGCCCCACACAACACCACCGTGACGGAACTGTGGCGAACGTGTGCTTCCCTGACGAGCACGACCAGTTCCCTTTTGTTTATAGGGCTTGCTGTTACCGCCCGAAACTTCACTGCGAGTTTTGGTTGAAGCATTTCCTTGACGGCGATTTACCAGCTGTGCTGTCACAACCTGGTGTAATACCGCCATATTCGGGGTCACTCCGAACACCTGCTCGCTCAGTTCGAGCTTATCTACGGCCTCTCCGGCCTGATTATACACTGTAGTCGAGGGCATTTCGGTTACCTCATCACATGCTTCTTAATCACGAGCAAACTTCCATTGGCACCAGGGACTGATCCCTTGACCACTAGCAGATTTCGCTCAGGATCAGATTGAATTATTTGCAATTTCATTGCCGTCACGCGCGCATTTCCCATGTGTCCGGCCATTCGCGTTCCCTTGAGAACACGACCCGGGGTTGTACCGGAGCCAATCGAACCTGGAGCTCGTGTACGATCCGACTGACCATGTGTCTTCGGCCCACCTCTAAAACCATGACGCTTTACGCCACCCTGGAAGCCCTTACCTTTGCTCGTTCCGACGATATCCACCGACTCTCCATCGATGAACAAATCTGCTGTGAATTGTGATCCCAGCTCGATTTTATCGCCGTTCGCTCCGTTTTGTAAGCCAACTTCCCGCAGAACCTTGAATGGTCCTAACTCTGGTCCGGGACGACGCTGACGGTTCGCCTGCACTTTCAACAGTTTGCGAACCTGCTTGTCCGGCTTCGTGGTGCTCTCTTCGGTCGTCGTCTCCTCGCTGCTGCTGCCTTCTTCGGTCTTCGAGGCAGTGCGCTGCTCTTGCTGATGCGTCTGGAGACGTCTGCGCTGTCCCTTCAATAAGGGCAAACTGTGACCTAGATGACCTAACTCTGGGCGTGTCGCATGCTTGGTCGTTGTATCCTCGAAACCAATCTGGACCGCTTCATAGCCATCGCGAGCGACCGTTTTGATCTGTGTCACGGTGCAGGGGCCGGCTTCTATGACGGTTACCGGTATGACAGATCCATCAGGCCCGAACACCTGGGTCATGCCGACCTTCCTGCCCAATAATGCATTAAGCATATTCTTTTCAACCTCTCTTCACTGCACAAACCTTCTGTCTTGCGACTTTCAGGTTTCTTACAGTTTGATCTCGATGTCCACGCCTGCGGGCAGATTCAAACGTGTCAAAGCCTCAACTGTTTTGTTTGTCGGATCAATGATATCAATCAGGCGTTTGTGCGTGCGAATCTCGAACTGCTCTCGTGCATCTTTGTCGATAAACGGCGAGCGCATGACTGTATATTTATCTATCTCTGTGGGTAGAGGTACCGGCCCTGAGACACGCGCCCCTGTCTGCTGTGCGGTATCCACTATCTGCATTGCCGACTGATCAAGTATGCGATGATCATATGCTTTGAGCCGGATGCGGATACGCTGTTTCGTTCCCGTTGCCATTTTTTTCTCCTGATACCAATCTGCGGGACCAGGAGTGGCTAGCGCGCACCCCTGGTCCCTGCCAGATCTAGCTGATTACCTCGGTGCAGACGCCAGCACCAACGGTGCGGCCTCCCTCACGAATGGCGAAATTCACGCCCACTTCCATGGCTACGGGCTGGATCAACTCCACGGTCATCACGATGTTGTCTCCGGGAATCACCATCTCC
>DATJHM010000277.1:0-20988 GCA_035493895.1 Ktedonobacteraceae bacterium | reverse complement strand
CCCATGACGAGCGCATCTATCCCCAGGAAGATCACCAGCACCTTTGGGACGAAGACCGCGCTCCATAATGGGTCTCGTAAGACGGCCAGACCTGCAAACACACCGAGAACGCCAACGACAAGTTTCCAGCCCCACAGCGTCCTGTCAATGCAGAGACTGACGAGAGAGAGAATGCCCGTCACCAGCCAATAGGCTCCTAAGAATTGTACCAGCACGAGGAGCGTTGCTCCTGGCGAGGTCAGGAGCAACAGTCCCGTAATAAACATAGCGATTCCTGCGATCATGACAAGCCACCAGGGCGCACGAGCCGTCTCTGTAGCTTCAATCATGGATGCAAAAGATGAACGCATATCTACATCTCCTATTTCTCAGCTTCATGCGGCTCCATCCCGCCGAATATTCAACGCACGTCAATCACGCCACGCAGACAAGATGAACAAAGATATTGCTCGTGGATATGCTCCTTTTTCTGTGACACCCCCTGCTCTATGAGCAGAATATATCAGCCATTTGATAACGATGTGGTGAAGTGGGACACTTTCAAGTATAGAGCGTGCATACATTCCCTACATCCCTCGTACCGACAATTTTTCTCTCATTCTAGCGTGGACATCCCTCTCACACTTTTGAGGGATGTCTTTTCTGCTGTTTGCACGCAATGCTAATCAGGTGTCACGTGAGGCTTTGCATTGGAGCATGTGTGGTGGTATTCTGGGGCAAGCTTTTCGAGCAGTGTTTTCCGACGAGCATGCGACTCTCTTTCCTCAATTACTGCGGAATGTGAGGTGTACAATACGCATAATTTATATTTGCGACCATGGTTGTATGGAGGCATGTACGGGTTCACCTGTAGTTATTGCCTGATTAATCATCATGCTAAGGTAATGATCCTGCGCCGCCTCTGCCAGATCATAGAATGGTGAGCCGCCTGCGACATAACGTGCCATATGGTCCAGGCAGGAGGCAATTGCAATTTCGTCATCGCTGAGTCGACCAGGTACAAATGGATTCTGGTAGATCCATTCATTGCCTCCCTGGATCCCTTTGAGATAGTAACCTTCCAGATTACCGTTTTCCCCGGCATTTTGCCGCTGGAGATCAAAAGTGATTGGCGTACGGAAGTCCTCGAGGTAACGTACCTGTGTGTTGTTGATCTCACCACGTTCACCGCGTATCAGCATACGTGGTGAGCGAACCCAGGAAAAATATTGATCGTATGTAAAATCAAATATACCTAGCTTGCCATGAAAATCGAGATAAGCAATAACCTGCCTGGATGGTTCAATTTTTTCTTCTGCCGGTAATTGACCATCAAAACTTATTCCAGCTACCAATGGGGCTGTAAAGCTCTGTGCTGTAATCGTGACGCTATCGAATCTGGTATCCAAAAATTTACGCATCAGGCTCATACCATGATAACCGTGGGCGATTGAAATCTGTGCCTGGGTGATTGTTCCTAGTTTACCGGATCTGGCCAGGGCGAGTCGTGCAGCGTGAAGCGGCTGGAACTGGTACTGTTCTGCTACCTGGATTTTCGCTCCTGCTTTGATTAATGGCACGAGGGAAATGAGACCTTCGAGATCTGGTGCTGGAGGCGTTTCTGCTAATGCCGGGATATTGCGTGCAGCCAATTCTTTGAGGAACTCCGGTGTTGCGGGCCAGGATACGCAAACCACCACAAATTGTAAATTGGGTACAGACAGTAACTCATCAAGTGTACGATATGCCGGTATCCCCCATCTCGCTTCCAACTCCTGCCTCTTCTCGGCGTTACGTACCAGGAGACCTCCAACCTGGAAGCGTTCTGATAATTGTCGTGCAATCTGCAAGAAAAATGTAGTACGCCATCCGCCACCAATAATACCGAATTTGATTGGTTCCATTACATTTGCTCCTTATGCCATCACATGTGTGCTGCGAGCTTTTCAACACGAAGCACACATGACTATACTTTTCCTGGCTGCCTGGGATGTATTATGCGTCCGGTTGGCTACGTACGACGAGTGCATCCAGAGCATTTACGGTTACCGTTTCTGAGGTAACCTTGCCTGTCAGTAGTTCTATTCCTCCAGTGGGCAACCGAACTTCCTGTGATTGAGTGCCATAGTTCAGGATGAACCAATGATCAACGTTCTCGTAGACTCGATGTACTATCTCTACGTTGTCCGGTGAAGGTATACCTGGTGTTACTCCTGCCTCGGACAGTACCTTGCCTATGAGTAAGTCCTGCCCGGCATCATCCAATGAAGTACCAACATAGATGACCCGTCCTGCGCCGACTCGCTTCATAGTGATAGCCGGAGTTCCTGCAAATGGTCCACCACAATACCTTCCAAGTACCTCTGCATCACTCACCTCTAGCTCATCCATCCAGACATCGGTACTGAGTAAGTGTGACGTACCGTCTATGCTCAGTTCAAGACTTGCGGGACCACCGCTGGGGGGTCCTGCTTCTGGTGAAAGCAAAACGGTATAGTCAGTAACGTGCACGCCGGCTAACTCACATAAGGCCCCGGGGAGTGGCAGATCGACAACCACATTCTGCTCATTTTTGACACCACTGCGAAATGTCAGCACTAATGTTCCGCCAGCTTCTACCCAGCTCCGCAGCTGAGCTGCTACTTCATCGCTCAGGACAAACAGACATGGTGCGACAAGAACCTTGTATGATGTCCACGGTCGCTTCTCAGTGACAAGATCTACTGTCACATTGCGCCGCCACAATGCCCGATAATAACGACCAATCTGATCATCATAAGAAAGACTTTCAGATGTCGGCTGTGCTTCAAATGCCCAGAGGACATCGTAGGAACGTAGAATGGCAACTTCAGCAGAAAGAGAGGTCGTCACGAGAGCTCCCAGGCGCTGCAATTCTTCACCTGTCTGGCGTATCTCGGCATAGCGTCGCCTGGGAGTTCCATCATGCGGCAAAATGCCATGCCAGTATTGTTCGGTCCCCATGCGACTGGTCCTCCAGCGGAAATAGACAATCGCCTCGGCTCCATGCGCTATAGCTTGCAACGTCCACAAACGAAGCTCTCCCGGCAAAGGGGTCGGTGATAGGCTTCCCCAGCCACTTGGTCCGCCCTGTTGTTCCATCACCCAGAATGTCCGGCCTTTGAGGCTACGCATCAGATCATGCGCCATCGCAACCCGACTGGGGCTCCAATTTCCCTGGGAGGCATTCCGTGATGTGGGCATGCGGGGATAATTATCCCACGATACAACATCCAGTTCTTCTGCGAGCGCGACATAATCTACATAGGGAAATAGGCCCATCAAATTATGAGTGATCAGATGTTGTGGGCAGTGGGCGCGTAAAATCTGCATCTGGAAGTGTT
The DNA here is from genome assembly GCA_035493895.1 of Ktedonobacteraceae bacterium. Lineage (GTDB taxonomy): Bacteria > Chloroflexota > Ktedonobacteria > Ktedonobacterales > Ktedonobacteraceae > DATJHM01. Next base: position 17,647 of record DATJHM010000277.1, on the reverse strand, counting down.
GATAGCGTTCCCAACTCTCGGAGGTGAAACGCGCAAAATCGAGATAAAGGCTTGGATTGTGTGCTGATCCAGGTACCCACGAGCGTACGTTCTGCAAAGGAATCGGAATTTGCTCCCATGCGGTATATTCCTGACTCCAAAAAACGGTGCCCCAATCCTGGTTGAGGCGTGTAAGGCTGCCATATCGTCGCTGGAGCCATTGCTGAAAGGCCGCATGGCACGAAGGACAGTGGCAACGGTTTCCATTGGAAATGTTGCCTAACTCGTTATCTATTTGCCAGGCAAAAACTGCGGGATGCTGGTGATAATGCTCAGCCATCGCTTCCACAATACGCTGTGTTGCCGCATGGAACGTTGGCTGCGTGGGGCAGTAATGGCGGCGCATGCCGAAACCTGCCCGCTGTCCAGCCTCATTGACTGGCAGAATCTCAGGATGCGCTTGAATCAACCAGGCTGGAGGAGCGGCTGTTGGTGTACCCAGCACAATCCGTATCCCATGCGCCATAAAAATCTCAATTGCCTCGTCTAGCCAGGAAAAGTCGAAGGTTCCCTCTCGTGGTTCCAGACGCGACCAGGCGAACTCTGCCAGACGTACGGTATTTATACCGGCCTGCTGCATAAGCCGGGCATCAATTGGCCAACGTTCGGGACTCCAGTGCTCAGGATAGTAATCAACTCCGAAAATCACATCAGTCATGCATGACCTCACTTCAGACATTTTACACTAGGATTTCACACTGCCGAATGTCAGTCCCCCCTGCCAGTAGCGTTGCAAGAAGAGAAAGCCGACAATCAGCGGGATAATGGATACAAGCGATCCTGTTATAACCAGGGTATACAATAACTGAGCCCCACCGTTTGCACTGGCTTGAGCATTCCAGGAGGCTAATCCCAGAGTAAGTGGATAGTAGCTGGGATTACTTAAAAGGAGCAGGGGCAGGAAATAGTTATTCCATGTTGCCACAAATGAGAACAGCAGGACAGTCACAAAGCCAGGTGCGAGAATCCGTAATGCCACACTCCAGAAAATACGTATCTCACCAGCCCCGTCTACTCGTCCTGCATCCAATAATTCATTGGGAACAGCTTGCTCTGAATACATACGCATGAGAAACACGCCAAATGGACTGACCAGTGAGGGCAGAATAACAGCGAGAGGCGTGTTTATCAATCCAATCTTGCTCAGGAGTAAATACGTTGGTATCGCCAGAGCAGTGCCTGGAACCATGATCGAGCCAAGAATGATGGCGAAGACCACGTTGCGGCCTGGAAACTGGAATTTAGCAAACGTATAGCCTGCAATCGTGGCAATCAAAGAAGCACCGACTGCGCTACACACAGCGTAATAGGTTGTATTCCAGAGCCAGTTAAGAAAGACTCCTCCATCATTTGTGAACAGATCGCTGAGGTTATTAAAGAGATTAAAATTTGGAGCGAACCATAAGCCAAATGATGAGAACAGCTCGGGATTTGTTTTAGTTGCAGACACAATGAGCCAGAAGAACGGCAAAAGGAAATACACCAGAAACAATACCAGGCATACCATCGTAAGTCCCTGGAGTATCCAATTCTGTTGATGTCGTTTCTCCTGATCCACCGACATTTTCATGCGCACAGCCATTAGCGTAGACTCCTTCGATTGGTGGCAAACATAAAGATGTATGAACCGACAAACACAATGGCTCCCAGCGTAAATGAGATAGCGGCAGAGTAGTTATATTGTTGGTCCGTGAAGGCAAGCGTATAGGCGTACAAGTTTGGTGTATAGTGATCTTGAATAACATTAGGTACCAGTGTACTCAAGATCTGTGGTTCGTTGAACAGTTGAAGGGTCCCGATAATGGAGAAAATGCCCGTCAACACCAGGGCTGGTGTGATCAGTGGAAATTTGATGTAGCGTGCTATAGACCAGCCGGTTGCTCCATCTACACGTGCTGCATCGTAGAGCTCTGAGGGGACAGCCTGCAATGCTGCATAGATGATAATCATATTATAGCCGGTGTACTGCCAGGTCACGATGTTACCAATGGACGCCAGCATTCCCGATGCCGTAAGGAAGCCTGGCGCTGGAAGATGCATGACATTGGCAACTTGAGTCAGAGGTCCAAATGATGGACTGTAGAGGTAACCCCAAAGCAGTGCCGATACGACGCTGGGAATGGCATAGGGCAGAAAAAAACCTAACCGAAACAGCGTGCGGAACCGCACGATACTGCTATCAAGAAGGAGTGCGAAGATCATGGCAAGAACGAGCATAACAGGCACCTGTATAACCAGCAGAAGGGCAGTGCGACGAACACCTTCCCAGAAATTACTGTCCTGGAACGCATGAACGTAATTTTGGAGACCGACGAAGACTGAACCTCCCACAAGTCGATCGGCGAAGAGACTGATCCACAGTGCATACCCCAGAGGGAGGATGAAAAAAAGCAAAAACAACAGCAAAAAGGGTGCGAGGAAAAGATAAGAAAGCCCTACGCGCCGACTCCAGCGCTGTGAGCCTCGTACTGCTGCACGCTTTTGTGCGCGATGGCTTGCTGTAAAACCAGGATCGTCTATCTCTAGCGGTGGCTGCTTCATTGCATATGCTCCTTTCAAGCAATGATGTGTTTGTCGTTTTGCTTTGCGCCCCTGCATCATCATCCCGAGGGGAGATGACGCAGGAGCGCAAAATGACGTATCCCTAACTGACAGTAAAGCCTTGAGCCTTCGCGTAGGAAACGACACTAGTTTGCACGTTATTTATGGCTTGCGAATACGTGATCTTTCCGCTCATCGCTGTACCGAGCTGATCATTCATCTGTGTATACACGTAATCCTGGAAAGGACTCCATTGAAATTTCGTATCCACATTGTTTGATGCATCCATAAAGACCTGATTCACCTTTTGTCCACCGTAGAAAGCGACAGGTACATTAAAACTGGGATCATTCAGCACACTCTGGAGCGTTGGGAAGAGAAACTGTTTTTGAGCAAACTGCATGGCAGAGGTTTTGTTATCATTCAGCCACATAGCGAACTCTGCGGCCTCCTTGGGATGTGCGCTCTGTGTTGTCACAGCATCTGACGATCCACCCCAGTTGCTGGATACATGTGCCCCGGCTGTCCACTGGGGTAAAGGTACAGCACGCCACTTCCCCGCCGACTGTGCGGCAATTCCCGACAGGAATACCGGGCCCCATGCCGCAGTAACCCAGCTTGCATAGGTCCCCTTACTGAGTCCTGTATACCAGTCATTCGTAAAATCAGTCGTAGTTTGCACTACTTTCTCATTGATCAAATTTCCCCAATAGTCGGCAACTTTCAATGACGCCGCATCATCCATATTGACCGATACATTCGTTCCATTCACAGTGAAAGGGTGCGCTCCCGCTTGCCAGTCCAGACCAGTGAGCCAGGCTGAATCCCCTGCAGGGTAATCAGTCATGTAGATCTGAGGATTGTCTTTGTGCAGTTGAACCGCCTCTTGTGCATATTGGGCCCAGGTCTGAGGGACAGGAAGATGATACTTGTCAAAGATATCCTGGCGATAAAGCAAGCCCATTGGACCACTATCTTGAGGAATACCATAGACTTTTGAGCCCTGCGAAACCTGACCCCATGTCCAGGGAACAAAATCGTTCTTGATGTTGTTCGCACCATATTGTGACAGGTCAACCAGCTTGCCTGTAAGTTCGAATGTGGGGAGATACTGGTACTCAATCTGAACAACATCAGGTGCTCCCGAATTTGCTTTGAGCGCTGTTCTTAATTTGGTATACTCCGGCGTTCCCTGACCAGCGTTCACAAGCTTGATATGGATGTTGGGATATGATTTCTCGAAAAGGTTGATTTCATTTTGTATGTTTGGTACCCAGGACCAGAATGTCAGTGTGACGGGACCATTGCTATTGGATGGTGCACCACCACATGCCGCCATGATGGGTACAAGAAGTATGAGCATCAAACTCAAAATGGAGAGCTTTCTGCTATGACGGGACACCCAGCGCGTAGAAGCAAGATAAGACATCAGTTGGAGCTCCTTTCGGCTTATAATACTCAGAGAGTATAGTTGTAGCAACCTGATACGGTATGCTATGTGCGAGAAAATCTTTCCTCCTTTTATTGACTAGTAGATAAAACCTGGTCGATACGTCCTTATTCCTCTCCTGGTGGTGCCGTAGAATGGCGGGTGATGAGATATGGGCGCACCGTGATGAGTGTAGGTTCGGGGACTGTGCCACCCACAAAGCGTAACAACAGTTCGATCGATTCCTTTGCTAGTTCGTGTTTAGGGATAGCAACAGTAGTGAGAGGGGGACGCATGTGTGCGCCCAGCATGATGTCATCCATGCCAACAACTGAAAGATCATCTGGCACACGGAGTCCATGATCAATTGCAGCTTCCACAACACCAAGCGCCATTAAATCGTTCGTGGCAAAGATCGCTGTTGGCCGTCTGGCAAGCGCCAGGAGCACTTCGGCGGCATGATAGCCACTCGGCACCGTAGAATCACCATACTGTACGTACTCCTCAGGCAGGGGAATGCCCGAGGCAGCCAATGTTGTACGAAAGCCCTCCATGCGAAGTGCATGGCTTGGATTTTCAGTAATTATAGCAATGCGTTGATGCCCCAACGAAAAAAAATGCTGTGCCGCCAACTCACCGGCAGAATTAAAGTCGATATCTATAACTGGTAGAGATACAGATAGTTCTTCTTCGGAACGCAGACAAAGCACCATCGGCCGTCCACGTCGAGTTGTCGAGAGTATATCTGACACTGGGAGACTACCACCCATGATCACGAGGCCATCTACCCAACGACTGGAAAGCCCTTTTAGTTGTTCTCGCCCAATCACAGGATCTTTGTGTGTGTTACACAGCAACAACTGGTAGCCATGCTGCCGTGCGATGCGCTCTATCTCCACGGCAATCTCTGCATAGAAGGGATTTGCAATAGTGAGTAATATGAGCGCGAGCGTCAAGGTCTTTTTTTGCGCAAGACCACGAGCCACCAGATTCGGCTGATATCCCAGTTCTGCAATCGCAGCAAAGACACGCTCCCGCGTCTTTGCACTCACAGAACCTTTTCCTGTAATGACATTGGAGACAGTCGCTGATGTGACTCCAACATGACGCGCTACATCATCAAGTGTTACCATGATTCTCTTTCAACAACCTCTTTGTTCTTCAGAATTAGAATCAAAATTGGAGCAGCACAGCAACTGTAACCAGAATGGCACAGACGGCATGACTGCGATTCAACACAGGATTACTCACGATCACGCCCATTGGGGACGAATCGAATTGTCATACGATGCCTCTACCTCTGGAGATCACTGTTGAAGGATCGGCATTAACGAAGATAGATGTCTTTGGACTGTTGCTGACCAGTACACAGACATGACCAGGGGAATCACTACCTGTGATTGCCGGTACATTGGAGAATCGGGTGCCCATGCCAGGTCAAAAGGCGTATCCCGCCGATTGCGTTTCCTACAGGGCCCTATTGAAACAGGATGGCGATCAGCCATGCTTGTTTTGCCTGCTGTGTGAGCAGAATCCATCCTTGATTGCCTCCTGACGGCTTTGAACTACCTTATCGACGCTGTAGATTTGCTACGCTGCATAGCACTGTTCTAAAAGATCTTTCTTCGTAAAACAGGCTACCTGACTGACAACTGTAGGGAGGCGACTTGTCCCTCTTTATCAAACAAAAACACTGCTTTGCTCATTCACACTCACAACATCTTCTTGATAATAGGCTCATTCCTATCATCTCATTGCGTTTGATACGTAATCTGTGTCCAGCTATTATGATGTAGTTGTAGCTCTATCTGCACAAATTAAACGCTTAACCTAATTGAACTATAATCAGTTTTCACGATTTTGTCAAGGTATGTCTGATTTGTCCTGGTAATACTGTTCTACCTCTGTGCACTGTTGTTGTGTAATCGCCAGGAAAAAATGGCTGCAACGTGACCATGGCTTGATCAGCCATACGGAAATAGCATTCCCTTTCTCGAAAATGAATTGCTACATGCAAAAGGTATACATACACTAGACCGTCACAACGCATACAGTAGAATATTGATCATATTACTTGCGAAATAACACCCGTCGACAGAGCGAAGAAGAGCAGTATGAAATGGTGCTACTCTCCTTCGCTCTGTCGACCCTGTCGCCTCTTAAAAAAACATGCCTTTCCCACAATGCCAAGGCATTCTCGACATAAGAATTTTTGCGGTGGTATTCTGGAACAACCATAATCTCTGGTCTTTTTTCTTGTGCCCCAGTGCAATTACTATGCTCTAGTGCAAACTACTACCCGCTCCAGTGCAATCCGTAGAGTTGCCCCAGTGCAAAGTCAGCATTTTCAGAAAGTGCTCCAGTGCAAAGTCTCACGTGACAGACATCACGTGACAGGAAGGTGCCCCTCGACTACCCTTTCACCACAATTACCGGCTTCAATCGCACAACCAGCCTCGCCAAGCCTGCATTGTGCACGACATTCACGACTTCCTGCGCATCCTTGTACGCCTGCGGGGCCTCCTCCGACAGCAGGTTCTTGCTGTGGACGCGCACCGTGACCCCCTGGCGACCCAGATATTTGAGGAGATCCTTGTGATCCATGGATTTCTTGGCCGCCGTACGGCTCAGGCGACGTCCCGCACCATGGCAACAGGTGCCGAAGCTCTGCTCCATCGCGCCCTGTTCTCCGGCCAGCACAAAAGAGTAGCGCCCCATATCACCCGGGATAAGCACCGGCTGGCCCACCGCACGGTACTTCTCGGGGATTGCCTCGTGCCCGGCCGGAAACGAGCGCGTCGCACCCTTGCGATGGACACAGACGCGCCTCATTTCACCGTCGACTTCGTACTCTTCCATCTTGGCGATATTGTGACACACATCGTAGACCATCGGGAGATCTTTCGCCCGCGCTTTGCGTCCAAAAACGCTGGTGAATGCCTGGCGCACACTATGCATCAGCATCTGGCGATTCGCCCAGGCAAAATTTGCCCCGCACGCCATCGCTTCCAGATACGCGCGCCCTTCCTCCGATTCCAGCGGCAGGCAGGCAAGCTGACGATCGATGAGATGAAATCCGAACGCTTCCTGCTTCTCTTCTGCAATCTTAATGTAATCTTCCGCGATCTGATGCCCAAATCCTCTTGAACCGCAATGGATAGTCGCGACGATCTGCCCTTTCTGCTGAATGCCAAAGGCTTTGGCCGCCTCTTCGTCATAGATATGTTCGACGTACTGGACTTCGCAGAAGTGATTGCCTGACCCCAGGCTCCCAAGCTGACTGATGCCACGCTGGATTGCTTTCTTACTGACGGCATCAGGATTTGCCCCCGCCAGACAGCCACGCTCTTCAGTGACTTCCAGATCTTCAGGACGACCATAGCCCTCTTCAATTGCCCAGGCGGAACCGCGCAACATGACCTCGCGCATCTCGTCCATCGTCAGGGTGCGCATACCGTTGGTCCCGACGCCGGAGGGCAGATTGGCGAAGAGCTCGTCGGCAAGCCGATCCACCTCGCCCTTGATCTGGTCCCGTACCAGTTCAGTGGCAAGCAGACGCACACCACAGTTAATGTCAAAACCAATGCCGCCCGGAGAGACGACACCATGCTCGGCATCGGTCGCCGCTACCCCACCGACCGGGAAACCATATCCCCAGTGAATGTCCGGCATGGCCAGCGAGTGACCAACAATCCCCGGCAGGCTCGCAACGTTGACAATCTGCTGCAACGCATTGTCGGCCAGTATCGCTTCCAGCAATGCATCGTCAGCATAGACCATACCTGGAACGCGCATGCTGGCCTGATAGCGCTGCGGAATACGCCAGCGATTTGCGTCTACCCGCTCGAGCGGTATCTTATTCTCTGAATTGCCCATGTGTATCTCCTGTTTTTTTCTGTTTATTTTTTGTTTGCACGCATCATGTGTTTATTTTTTGCAGAGTCGCTGCCAGTCTGCAATGTCACGTCAATAAGACGAATCTCCCATCAATTCCGTCGTGGCCGCTTTTCTCAGTAGGGACGCCATGGCGAATGGCGTCCGCCCCCACCGGCCATCTCGCCCTCCTACGAGCTTCTCGAGCGCATGTTCCTGGTGGGAGAAAAGACACCATGACGCTTGACAGACCAGTGGGACGCCGTCAAAGGTCATGGCACACGTTTTCTGTGGCACGCGAACCCGTGGAAAGGGCGGAGCGCCACGTCTGCGGAGCCAACAGGATCGAGCGCGTTCCCGGACGCCATTGCGCTGCGGCTTCATGGCGTCCCTACTGGCCTGGGGAGCGGTACGAACGGGTGCCATGACGTTTGACCGGGTACAGGCGTATCGACGTGACATGGCAGGCAAGCCGCGCCTCTATTTATCGATCTGTGAAATCGCTCTTCTGCCCAAACAGATACGAGTCACTCACGTATTTGAGGATGACACGTCCGAGTTTCGGGTCCATACGCTCTCGCAGGGAACGCACAACCAGTCCTTCGCGGATATGAGCATCCTGCCCCATGAGCAACGTCTTTCCCTCGCTCAAACGCTTGACGGTCTCCAGATCGAACGGCACGGTCGCGACAACCGGGACAGTTTCGACCTCGAACAATTCGCAGAGCTTGTGAAATTCAGGCCAATCGAGGTATTTCCCATTGATGAACAGGTCGAAAGCGCGAAAACCCAGGATATTCTTCAGGCCATAGTGAAAGGACTGAATCTTGCTACCATAGATCTCTCCGAAAAGGATCACCTGTCGATTCTCCGAGCCCAGGGTCTCGATCAGCTTGCGCACCGGCTCCAGTGAAAGCGGATACCAGTAGAGGTTACTGGCAAACTGCTTCTCATCCTCTGGCTGCTTACGTCGCACCGCTTTGGAACCGGCCATCAATTGACCTTCGATCAGCGCCACGCGACAATTGCTGCCGTGAATTTTTTCACTCAGGACGACCATCTCCCCCTGCTCAAAAATTGTCGGGAAGTTGCGCATATTCTCGATATCGGTGTACTCTCCGAACAGCGGGTGCGCCTTCTCGGCATCGCTCGCACTCAGGCGTAATGGGGGCTCATATTTAAGCGCGCCATAGTAATCGGCAACGTTCTCGCCAACCTGCCAATCATCGCAATCGGGCCTGACGGCCAGACCAAACGACGGCTCACCACGTAACTTCGCGCACTTTATACGCTGCTTGCTCAGATATTTCGTCACCCCAAAGCGCTCAGAGACTTCAAGCGGGAGAACCGTGTCTATAGGAAAGTAGACAATACGATCCCCGACCTGATACTCTCCCTTCCTTACAACAAGCTGCCAACCCAACACTTGCGCCAGCTCGAGCGTATCAGCATTGTTGTGTGGCGAAAGCTTCTCAATCTCTGTAACCGGGACAATCAGACTACTCATGGGCATACCTCGATTCTGGAATTCACGATAGCATCATCGTTTGTTCTTTCGTGTGTGCGTACTATGAATCGCCAATCAAACTCTTCTGGAATAGCTCCAGAAGGGAAAAAAGCACAGCAATGCCCGGCCCCTCTTGTTTCTCAATGGGGCGCTTCTTCGGAAAAATGGTTCACGCGCATTGGCCCTGGTCAGAGCTCAGCAATGCAGCAAAAAACGGACCCTGCTCATGGCTTCATCTCCCGCGCATGCAAAAAGAGCAAGTGCTCCTTCTATTGCTGGTAGTTGGCGGTTGTGCAGGGAAACGCTGTCTGTATGCCTAGAGGTCAAAGATGATCCGCGCACGGTAGCCATCTGCTGTCTGCTCTATGGCGGCCTCGTGCCAGGTGACGGCCTTAATGGCACTGCTGAGCTCATGGCGTTGAGCATCATAGGGCTCACCATAGGCTCGACCGGTGACACGCTTCTCCGTCATCTCGTCAATGGCGAAGTCGCGCAGGAGCAGAAACTCGGTATCGAACAGGAAAATGAGCTCGTTTAGCCAGGCGATCAACAGTGAGATAGAATCGTGGCCCTCGGCTGCAATCGCTTTTTGCGTGGTCGTTCTCACCTGTTCGGGCGCTACCAGCAGGCTCTCCATACCCTGGGAGGCATGCATAAACAGTTCTGGCAACGTTTTACCGTAAGCATGAATACCGATATCAGCGGTATGTTCGAAGACTTCATAGGGCTCAGGCTGCATCACAACCTGTACCAGGCCTCGAGGATCGTGCGGGGTAGGTATATACGTAAGACATGGCTTGGCCCTCTCTTTCCTATGAAGTACATTACTGTATTCAGAGCATACCCAATAATTTGCGGTCTGTCAATACTTTATTCGCAATTTCAGGACTTTTTGAAAATCTTCTCTCCTCACACAAAATGCGCAATAGCATGATTGAGGAGTTCTTTCCTATTAGCTTATCTGGTAGACAAAACCCGGCCCACCCAGAAACATGCCCCCATCCACATTGATGCAGAGCCCATCCGCATAAACAAACGCTTCCGTCACTTTTTTCGGCTGGCAATTACGCATCAGATTGATCGGGGTATGCCCATGCAACAATTGCTTTCCACCAAAGATATCAAGATAGCGCCGCGCATAATCCGTCCCGCCTATGCTCGAAATAAAGACGCCCCGCCTCGAGAACTCGTCCAGCAGATCTTCCCAGGAGAGCGCATCACTTCTCTTGAGCAGTTTCCCGATAGCCTCGTTAACCTCCTCTACGCTCCGTCCATACTTCACATAAAATGAGGCATCGGCATGCATGAGCAATGTATCCTGGAACACGGCCATGGGCGGAAGCGCCGCCAGCCATTCGAGATGCTGCTGAGTCAGGCTGGCGATATCTTTGTGTATGCCGCCGTTGCGCTTCCAGCGTGAAATAAAATTACTGCCCAGTCCCGTCGAACGTCGTCCGAAACGGTAGGCAGCCAGAATCAGCATCTCATGGTTCCCCAGCAGAGACGAAACCTGTCCCCCTGCTTCCTCCGCCTCTTTCTGCAAACGTATCACCAGATCCACAACCGCAATCCCGTCCGGCCCTCTATCCACAAAATCTCCCACAAACCAGAGCGCAGCCTGTCCACCGGACCAGGAGAGATCTGCATCTATCAGATGGGCCTGCTGGAGCAAGTAAATGAGCTTTTTCAACTGCCCATGGATATCGCCAATCACATAGGTAGGTGCAATTATCTGCATATCGTCTTTCCCCTCTATCACTTGCTTGCTTCTAACCAAATAGAGCAATGACGAGAATACCCAGAAAAATGAGCAGCGAACCCAACAAGCGTATTCTCCCAAAGCCCTCGCCCAGCCAGCACCAGCCGACCAGCGCAGCTATTACCACGCTCACCTCACGAATTGCGCCAGCATAGCTCACCCGCCCGATCGCATACGCCTGCAAGACCAGCACATAGGTGAGCGTCATACAAATACCAACCAGCACAATCTTTCGCCAACCGCTTTTCCACTCGCTTCCCACGCTGCTCATCCCATAGCGCCACACAATCATCGGCGCAACCAGGACAGAGGTGAGCAGAAAGACCAGGATCGTATAGGGAAACACAGGAACCAGGCGCACAGCGGCCCCATCGATCGCCGAATAGAGCGAGATGCACAGCGCCGTCAGTAATGCCACGCCTATGCCCTTGAGGCTCACCGTCGTCTTTCCCCTCCGCGACAAAAATGGCCCACTCCCGATCAAGATCAATCCCCCGACCAGCAGCGCGACCCCACTCAAGCCACCTGGACGCACCGTTTCATGAAGAAACAGCGCTGACCAGATAAACAGGAAAGCGGGCGCGCTTCCTCGGGCGATAGGATAGATCAGCGAGAAATCGTCGAGGCGATAGGCCCAGGTTAAGGAGAGCAAGTAGACCGCTTCCATACAGGCACTCGCCACAGCGTACGGCCAGATACCAATAGGGAGAGCGGGATAGAGGAACAGCAGTGGCAAAAAGCAAAGGCTGCCAATCAGCAATGCCCACCCGGCAAATACTTGCTGCTGCTTCGTCTGCTTCACCAGCAGATTCCAGCCAGCATGCATGACCGCAGCTATCAGCACCAGTCCCAGCGCAGCTAACGGCATAAGACCCCCTCCACAAAGAGCGCTTCCAGTATCGCATTATCTACACGTACAAACTTATCCTGCCAGCAAGGTTTTTAGCACACATTGTTGTAAGGGTACGGCTGGTCTGCACCAGGGAATCACACACGATTCCGCTCCCGCAGCCCCCGGCGCAGACCAGCCGCAATGTCACGTAAATAAGGAGAATCGCCGATCAATTCCGTAGCGTCGCTGCTTGTCTGCAATGTCACGTAAATAAGCGTGAAGTGAGCGGCAATCATCCCCATCGTATGGGGCCTCTCGTCTCTGGAGCACCGTGAGCGGAACGAGGTCGCAGGCACAGTTCCGTTCCTCTCCACCGTGCCACTACTGGGTCTACGTCGTCGTCGCCCCGGTCGCAGACAAGCGGCGACGCTACGGATTTGAGAGGAGATTCTCCTTATCTACGTGATGAATGCCAGCTCACGCTTAGTTTTCGCGCGCCTGTGCCCAGAACTCTAAGAGATCGCTTTTCGTGACAATACCAATCAATGTCGCCTGGCTCATCACCGCAACAGCCGACTGGCCTGCGCTAAACAGCGTATACGCCTCTCGCGCGGGAGTAGCGGCATCCAGTGTCGGAAACGGCGGCCCCTGTATCTTGCCTACCTGACTTGAGGAGAGGGGTTCGCCACTGGCCAGCCGTTTCAGGAGCAGATCTTCGGTCAGGCTACCGACCATCTCGCCCTGATCTACAACTGGCGTCTGACTGATACCATAGCGTCGCAACAGCTCTACAGCATCGGCAACCGAATCGGTCGTTGAGACACTCACCACCGGGGGCATACTGCGCGCACGGGTCCGACGAAACGTCAGCACATCCAGCATCGTTGGCTGATCGTTCTCGGCCTGCACAATCAGGTCATTCTCGCGCATCCAGGTATCGTTGTACTGCTTGCTCAGATAGCCGCGTCCAGTGTCAGGGAGCAGCACAACAACGATATCCTTCGACGTCAGGTTGCGCGCATACGTATGTGCAGCAGCCAGAGCCGTGCCACCCGATCCACCAACCAGAATACCCTCTTCCCGTGCCAGACGACGAGCCCAGAAGAATGAGGTGCGATCATCGATACGGATCACCTCATCGACCAGATCAGGATCATAGTTAGACGGGTACACATCCATACCAATACCCTCAACCTTATAGGGCTTCGGCGTATCGCCCGAATAGATGGACCCCGGCGGATCCGCGCCAATGATCTTGATATTGGGATTCTGTTCTTTTAAGTAGCGAGCAGTCCCGGTAATTGTGCCACCAGTTCCGATGCCAGCCACAAAAGCCGTAATCCGTCCCGCTGTATCCTGCCAGATCTCTGGACCAGTCGAGGCATAGTGTGCGGCTGGATTGGCAGGGTTCGCATATTGATCCGGGCAACAGGCCCCTGGTATCTCTTTCGCCAGTCGATAGGCGACATTTTTATAGTAATCGGGCGACTCATGCGTGACACTGCTGGGACAAATAACAACTTCTGCCCCATATGCACGCAAGAGGCTCCGTTTTTCTTCGCTCGCTTTGTCGGTCATGACAAATATACAGTGATAGCCCTTAATGGCAGCGGCTATCGCCAGACCGTGGCCGGTATTGCCGCTGGTAGGCTCAACGATGGTGCCCCCGGGACGCAACAGGCCCTTCTGTTCGCAATAGTCAATCATCGCTGGACCGATGCGGTCCTTGACGCTTCCGCCCGGATTCATAAATTCCACTTTGGCCAGCATCAATGGCGGCACATCACTCCCAATGCGGTCCAGGCGAACTAGCGGCGTATGACCAATAAGATCCAGGATTGAATTATAGTACGTTAATCCTACGCCTTCTTTTTTCTCATTCACAGACTTTTTCCTCGGCTACCTTTCTTTGTAAGCAGTAGCTACCCGCTCTACAGCCTTCAGTATAGCACGTTATGACCCAAACTTAGTTTATACGGCAAAAGACCGTCTTTAAATACGCCGTCTCAGGCATCGCCAGATTCAGCGGATGATCAACACTATAAGTATGCGTCTCTAGTAATTGTACCTCACGTGTCAGACGTTGAGCACTCTGTGAAAGTACACCTAACAGATCATCCATACCAACAGTACCAGAGCAAGAGCAGGAGAGAAGAATGCCCCCCGGCCGCAAGAGCTGCATACCCAGCGTATTCAGCCGACGATATCCCTTCAAGGCCTGAGCACGTGCCCCTTGCGATTTAGCAAAGGCCGGAGGATCAAGCACAATGACATCAAAAAGCTCCCCCTGCTCCACAGCATCTTCAAGATACTCGAAGGCATCGGCAAGCAAAAACTGGTGTTGATCAGGATCAAGTCCATTGAGCGTAAAATGCTGATAGGCAACTTCGACCGCTGGCTCAGAGATATCCACGCTCGTCACACGTGTCTCACTATCGGACAGGGCCGCATACACCGAGAATCCACCCGTATAGCAGAAGCAGTTCAACACACGTTTGCCACGTGTATAGCGACGTAATGCCTCACGTTTGTCCCGTTGATCCAGGAAGAAACCCGTCTTCTGTCCACCCCAGGGATCGACCATAAATCGTACGCCATTCTCCACGATCGCGATAAGTTCCGGCACCTCCCCGGCTGCGATCGTCGGCTCCTCCACTTCCAACCCTTCGCGTTTACGTCCCTGGAGATCATTGCGCCAGAGAATGCCCTTCGCATTCGTCTCTGCCAGCAATGCTTCGATGATCTGAGGACGCAATCGTTCCATACCGGCTGTATGAATCTGCGCGACGAGAATATCGGCATAGCGATCTACGACCAGACCCGGCAAGCCATCGCCCTCGGCATGAATCAGGCGATAGGCATTGGTCTGACGAGGATCAAAAAGCGAACGCAGTTCCTGTGCCCGCCGAATACGACGACGCAAAAAATCGCCATTAATCAGCTCACCAGAATCGTGCGTCAGGATCCGTATGGCGATATCGGTATTGGGATTATAATAACCACGAGCAACAAACTGGCCCGTGGCGGATTTTACATCGATCAATCCCCCTGGCTCCACCCAGTTCGGCGGCTGCTGCAAGGCCCCCGAGAAAATCCAGAGATGACCGCCCTGCAAACTTTCATTGCGATGCGGCTTGAGGCTGGCTGTGGGATAATGAACTTCCATCAACTACTCCTGCTCCTTGGCTTCACACAAATTACTGCTGTCTATTATGTGCCAGATCCAGAGGTCTGGCAAGTCGACGTATAATCTGTGTCAATTCTCCCTCTTCTATACACAAAATAAAAAGCCCCTCATCTGAGGGCCTCTCCTGTCGCCGGGAAAGAGACCTCAGATGAGGGGCTGACTATACGAATCGATAAGACGGCTTTTGCCAGTAAACGTACGTTATTATTATTGTTTTTGCAGACGAATGGCGGCGATGACTGGATCGGTATGATGCTCTGCCATACGAATTTCCGCTTTACGCAAATTATAAGCACTATTAATGAGCGAAATGTGCGTGAATGCCTGCGGATAATTCCCCAGAGCAACGTTTTGATGCGAATCCACCTCTTCCGAGAACAGCCCCAGCCGTCCTGCATACGTCAGCAAACGTTCAAACAGAGAGCGAGCCTCATCAACGCGTCCCTGCATCGCAAGATTATCCACCAGCCAGAACGTGCACATTGCAAATGTTCCTTCAGACCCTGCCAACCCATCGTCCGCAATATATCGATAGACGAAACCATGCTCATCAGTCAATTTTTCCGCAATACGATCGACGGTTGAGCGCATCCGAGGATCGTCTGGTGGGATGAAACCGACCAGCGGAAGTAACAAATTCGAGGCATCTAGAGCCGTATCATCATAGGCCTGCGTAAACGCGCCTATGGCGGTGTTATAGCCTCGAGTCAGGATCTCAGCGCGGATCTGATCGCGAACGTTTATCCAGCGTGGAAGATCGGCTTCCAGATTTGCTTGCTGTGCGGCACGAATGCCACGATCAAGCGCGACCCAGCACATCACTTTGGAATACACGAAATGGCGTGGGCCACCACGTACTTCCCAGATGCCACTATCGGTCTCCTGCCAGTGCGCACACACATGCTCTACCAGGCGACGCATCATATTCCAGAGCGGTCCCTCGAGTGTCTCGCCATAGCGTTCGAAACCACCCTGACGTCGATAAAGATGGATGCAATCCAGCACCTCACCAAAGACGTCGAGTTGCTTCTGCTCAGCCGCACCGTTGCCAATGCGCACCGGACGCGAGCCACAATAGCCCTCCAGGTGCGGCAGCTCTCGCTCCATCAGGTCACTCTCGCCGCGAATGCCATACATGATCTGCAACTCTTCACCGTTATTATAGGAGAGACGACGCAGCCAATGGGTAAAGGCGCGCGCCTCGTCGGTAAAGCCCAGCACATTGAGCGCATAGAGCGTGAAAGTGCCATCGCGTAACCAGGTAAAGCGATAATCCCAGTTGCGCACCCCTCCCAGTTCCTCCGGAAGAGATGTGGTTGGCGCTGCGACAATGGCCCCGGTTGGAGCATAGGTCATCATCTTGAGAGCCAGTGCGCTTCTCTGGACCCATTCAATATACGGGCCATGATAGCTCGAGCTCGCAATCCATTTACGCCAGCAATGCAGAGTATGCGCCAGTTCAGCTTCAAAGTTACGCTGATGGAGTTCGCCCTCGAGCAATCTGCGTGCGGCGTGAGCGTTGCGCCCCATACCCAGGGCAAAGAGCACGCGCTCCCCTTCACGCAAGACAAACTGAGAGACGACCGCCTGATGTCGATCCGTGGCATTGTCGGTAACGAATGTGGTGAAATCTGCCGGGAGGTCGGCCCCAACGATGGCAAGCGCCACATGCTGTCCACCGCCAGAAATCAGGGCTCCCCTGTTCTGTGTCACCAGCGTGATCGTACTTTCTGCCGAGGCGTAGTCTGGACTGACCTTTAAGGCCATCGTTACAGACATTTCCCCATGTGTACACTCGACCATCCTCACCAGACAATGACAGGATCCATCATCACGTGTCCAGGTATTATTATTCATGCCCTGGTAGGGCCACGCGTTCAGCGTTTCTACCGGCATGAAATCTGTCAGTACGATTTCTCCAGCCGTGCTTGCAAAACGTGTTTGCAAGACATTGCTCCCTTTCAGGTAGCGTTGAGAGCCTGGGATTGTTCCTTCTGTAGGTGCGATCTGAAAGTATCCACCTTGCTCTGCATCGAGCAGACGGCAAAAGATGGCGGGGCTATCAAAATCTGGTAGACATCCCCAGTCTACAGATCCATCTGGCGATATCAGCACCGTTGAATGACAATCACCGATGACTCCATACGAATTAATCGGCTGATAAGTGCGATTTAGTTCGTTCTTCCCAACCATTTACACAACACTTCTCTCTTTAGAAATTTGTTTTTTACTACTTTTCCTTAAGACAGGTTTAGAGATCGCTTAGAATCTCCTTAGAACCACCCTTTCGGGCCCTCATAACAGAAAAGAACGCAAAACCACTGGCAATAGTAACAGGATTCTCTAATAGTTCTCAAAGTCGTCACCCACATGTCCTCTTTTATTAAGATACGTTTCCTCTACCAGAGAGATACAACTTTCTGTTATAACAGTAATGACTTTTTTTTTCGTCTCTTTATGACATGAATAACACATTCTTC
>DATJHM010000276.1:0-5450 GCA_035493895.1 Ktedonobacteraceae bacterium | reverse complement strand
CTAAAATGCTGCACAAAGAGGTACGAGAAGTCCTTTTCGCCTGGCTACATCCCTGAAAGATGCATGCCATTGTTCAAGATAACAGATATAAGTGAAATGTCAAGCAATGAGAATATATCTGGTACCTCTTGCTGTAGAGCGCCTGGAAGAAGAGGTGAGTGGTTGCGAACATGCGGAAGAACGGTTTTTAGCAGGGATGAAGAGATAGCAGAGAAAGGGCAGGGGAAGATGTACACCCTCCCCTGCGATTGAACTACTGTGGCTGAGACGGATTATCGTTCCTGAGAATGTTTGTTTGCGGATCACTGGGGAAAGATCCCAGATCAGCATTGAGCACACCCTCTGGACGCGGCTTATACGCGTAGCCGTTGCTGTGTCCATTTGTTGCTGTGTGACCATTCTCAGCTTTGCCATCTGCAAGCAAGAGCGGCTCAAACTCGGAGATAACCTTTTTCGTCACCTGGCGAGCATCGGCCTCATCGATCAGGCGTTTAATCTCGTCTGTGACCAGTTCCTCGTGCTCGATCAGAGCCTCTGCAATGGCAATGACGGCCTCACTATGCTGCTGGAGGAGCTGTTTTACGGCTTTGAACTGCGATTGGAGCAATGCCTCCGTGCGTGTGGTCAGATTTGGCACAGCGGAGAGATTAACCCCGCCAAGGTTGTAGCGTTGGGAGGGCAGGAAAGACGCAAATGTGCCATCCATGCCAAAGGCTCCAATGTACATTGCCGCTGCTGCTGTAGCCTCGGCAAAGTCGCCGGTCACGCCGCTCAGATTGACATTCAAGAAGAGTTCCTCAGATGCACGTGAAGCCAGTGAGACCTGAATAACTGCAAGTATGTCTTCCTTGCTGTGCGTGATAATCGTCTCTTTCGGACGAGGGTGGGCAAATGCCGCTGCGCCTGCAAGGTCGCCATGCATATGCAGCGTTACGAATGCCGGGAAGTAACGATCTTGCAGATAGTAAGTGGCAACGGTATGTCCTGCTTCGTGGTAAGCCAGACGACGGCGTTCAATGGGCGTGAGTTCGCTCAACTGGCGGAGGCCATATTCATGAACATCTTGCGCTTCGATCAGATCCTTATACGTCACCTGATCGCGTCCGTCGAAGTGCGCGATGATGACTGCTTCATTGATGACGTGCTTGATTGCGACCGGAGTATAATGAACCAGGCGCTGTGAGAGAGCCTGAACAGAGATGTCGGATGTATGCTTGACCTTATTGAGGTAGTATTCAATGACCTCGGGACGATACTTATCCGTGGGAGGTGCGACATGGATTTTGCGATCAAAGCGGCCAGGACGCAGCAGAGCGGCATCCAGTGACTCAGGGATATTGGTTGCGCCAACCGTCAGAACTGGCTCATTCTGTACGCGGCTGTGGTAGAGTCCCACCGTGCGCAGCACTTTCTTAAACCAGCCGGTCTCAATATTTGGCGGGTCCATCTGCATCAGTAGCTCATTCAGGCCACCTGTGCCGCTGCCCATCATACCCATCATACCGCCACCCATCGCCATTGTGCCATTGCGTCCACCGCGCGAGCCACCAATAGCATCGATCTCGTCCATAAAGATCACGCAGCCTCCGTACTCGCGAGCCAGACGTCGCGCCTTGCCATAGAGGCGTTTGATCATCAGTATATCCATGCCCATGAACATCGCTTTGAAACTTGCTGCACTTGCATACGCGAAGGGCACACCAGCCTCGGTGCTCATACATTGAGCCAGGTAGCTCTTACCAGTACCTGGATCGCCTGAGAGGAGCAGACCGCGTACCGCCGAACCGCCCATATCTTTAAATTCTTGAGTTCCCTGGAGCAGGCGCACGATACGACGAGCCGCCTCCAGAACTTCCGGGTTGCCTTTATAGTCATCGAAGCTCACGCCCGTCTCACCTGGCATAACCCAGTAGAGGCGAGGACGGCCCAGGAACCAGAACAGCGCCACGAACTGTATCATTATGTAGAACATGGCGAAGACGATCTGGACCGCATAGGTGAAGATCGAGCCTGGTGATGGCGGTGTAAGTTGCGGAACCATATTGACAATAAAATACCAGCCAATAATAACAACCAGGAGCAACCAGATCCAGCGGAGCCTGACAAAGCGTCCAAATTGATCCATGCCAAGATCAAGAGACTTATCCAGGTCGCTATGTTTTTTGTTTGAATCCTTGTCAGCCACGATATTTATCCCTTTTTTGACTACTGCATTCTGCGACTACTTACAGGATCAACGCCTAAAAGATAGTCACGACCTTGAGTCATGGTCACGAAATGAAAAATCACCATTGCATTGGTGGGTCCTCCCGGGCCATTGGCGGAGAACTCGACTTCAACAAAACTATCCACCGTACTATCAGCCTGGCTATAAGCTTTAAGGACCGTGATAGATTTCCAGGTGCGAGCGTTTGTCTGACCGAACGTGCTGATATATTGACTTAAAGTAGTGGCGTCAATGGGTTGAGACATATCTGAATCGAGCAGTTGCAGTGTGCTGGAGTCTCCACTACGTAGCGCGTAGAGCCAGTTTTTGACTACCTCACCACCTCCACTACCGCCGTGGATATGAAAATTGAACTGATCATTGCCGACGCCAAGAGGCCATGAGCCGGTAGAGAGGAAACTGGTAACGGAGATACTGGCGAGCAAGAGTAGAATAAGAACGAGAGAGAACAGCTTGTGGCGTCCTACACCAGAAAGCGTGTAGTAGATAAGTTTGAGGATAGGGCGAAAAATTGCTTTGATGAAACGGGCGGTAGGTGTCTCACCAGGCCTCTTCCTCAGCGGAGTATTTTTTACCGGGCCATGCTCCGACTCGCCAGGTGATTGTTGAGTTGGTGAAGGGCTACTTATCATAAGTCTCATATCTCAACTTTCTCAGATGTGTTCAGTACAGAAACACGGGAGAGTGTGTTAGGAACGCATATTGAAAACGCATATTAGATGCTATCGTGCCAGTTGCCGCGCTACTTCCTTGTGGAAAGAATATCTTTATAGTAACATACACTACCAATCTTTGTTTGGCAAGATGCCTATTCCTATATTACTTCAGCGTAGCGAAACAGGCCCATCGAGAGTGATGTCCTATGAGGGCGTTTTTGTTATAATGTACGAAAGATCAGGATTGGTAGGGCAACACGAAAGAGACCGAAAGCAGGAGTGAGCATGGACGATGCAAAGCAGAAGATAGATAGCTCAGGGGACCATATGTGGTTAAGGTATGCCACACAGTTTACCGTGGGTGGGCGTACGCGAACTGTGGAAATGAGTATACCGGTTCCTCTGGGGGCCAGCGAGGAGCAGCGTGAGCAACTCCTCCGTGAAGCGGAAGCTGGCATGTTGCAACTCTCAAGCCATGTAGAGAAAATTGCTACCCAGGTCATTCGCGGCCAGACGCCAGCGGCTTCGAGTCCTTCTGGACAGAATAGCAGAGCACCGGGCGCAGTTCCCCCATCCCCACGACCAGCCTCCGCGCCTGCTCTTCAGACTACTGAGCAACCCGCGCCTCCACGCACGCGAGAGCAACAACCGGCGGAGCCAGCAGCTCAGCGCAATGACACACCTGTGCGGCAACCGGTCGGCGCAAGTATGCCATTCAGCACCGGGGATGTACCCAACAACCTGACCATACCGCAGTTTGTCAAGATCGTTGGTGAGAATCTGGGGTTGGACTCAAAGCAGGCGATGAGTAAGCTGGGCGTAAAATCGCTCTCGGGCATTAATCTGCGTAAAGAGTTAGAGCGCTTGCAGCAAATTGTCCAGCAGGAGAGTGGCAATGGTGCAGGACAAACGACACAGCCGATACGTGAGGTGCGAGAGACGCTGGTACCAGCTTCGCGACCCGCGACCAGTTCGGGTTCCCCGGTCATACCCGCACCGTCCTACCCAGTGCGCGAGCCTGGCGGCGTGATGCGTAACGGCAGTGAAAGCAGACCTGTTGGCTTTGATGAGGAAGAGCGCGAGCCTGACGAAAACGATGAATTATTGGATGATCTGGATGATCTGGATTTCTCGCACGAATTAACTGACCGGCAACGCGCACGCGCGCACGAGATTGTGAAAGGATTGCGTGAGTCCGGTGGTATGACCGTCGTCAGTGCCAGCCGTACGACCGTGTTAAATACACTTATCAGTACACAAATCAGTGACCAGCAGCTTCTGGCCTTAATTCAAGGCATCTGGCGCGTAAATGCTGTGAAGAAGCTCAAAGTCGATCAGGCTGAGAGGCTGATCTCCTGGGCCAAAGAAGATGATTTTGTGAATGAGGTAGAAGATATTTTGAAGGTATTTGAGGAAGAAGGATAAGTATGCGCGTTGTCACAGGTGAGGCCAAGGGACGGAAGCTGAAAGCACCAAAGACGATGGGGACGAGGCCGATTATTGATCGTGTGAAGACTGCTCTGTTTGATATTCTGGCAGACGAAGTCGACGAGGCTCGTTTTCTGGATTTATTTGGCGGTACTGGTAGCGTGGGGATCGAAGCGCTCAGCCGTGGTGCTACTCAGGCGACTTTTATCGAAATGAATTATCCGGTCCTGAAATTGTTGCGCGAGAATCTGGCGATTACCAGGCTGGCAGACCGGGCCGAAACCCTGCATGGCGACTCCTTCAAATTCTTGCAGAACTATCAGCCACAACCAATTGAGCAGAGCAAACCGCAGAAGTCAGCCTTTATTGGCGGCAGTCGGCAACGCAGTTACGATATTATTTATGTTGCACCGCCGCAATATATGGAGATGGCGGCCAAAGCGCTGGCACTGATTGATAGCTCGACGTTGCTTGCCGATCCTGGCCTTGTCATTGTCCAGATCCATCCAAAAGAACGAGCGGGGGTTGCTGCTATCCAGTGTGAACGTCTGGTACTGAGCGACGAGCGGCGGTATGGAAGCACATTACTCATGTTTTATCGCACCAGAGAGAGTACCGTCGAAGAGCCCGAGGATGCAGGGAGTGAGGGGTCAATGTCACGTAAATAAGGGGAATCTCCGATTAATCCCGTAGAGTCGCCGCTTGTTTGCAAGGGTAGGTTTTTTGAAATTGAGCTAGATTTGTGGGCGAAAACAGGGGGCAAACCCCCACATTTTTCGGCCCCTCAAGCTCGCCAGAAAAATCGTCTGAAAAAACCTACCCTTGCAAAGTCGCCGCTTGTCTGCAATGTCACGTAAATAAGCCTGTAACCCGGTGCCCATCGACGAATACGCATCAACCTAAGAAGAGCTGAGACCTTCAAGAGGGCCGGTGGGGGCCGCGGACCGGCATAAAGCCCGGTCCCTACCTGTGGTGTTTTGCGGCTCGTCTCGTCTTTGGCAAGGGGGCGCCGATGGTCCCCATCCTCGAAGAAAGGCTGAGGTAGGGATCGTGCTTGTTTGCAAGGGTAGGTTTTTTTTAGACGATTTTTCTGGCGAGCTTGAGGGGCCGAAAAATGTGAGGATTTGCCCCCTGTTTTC
>DATJHM010000275.1:0-3186 GCA_035493895.1 Ktedonobacteraceae bacterium | reverse complement strand
TGTAGCTTTTTAACAAAATTTCTCGTCGCGCATCACAAAAAAGATCAGACAAATGTTTTGTTATCGTCAACATGCTTTTTCTGTAACGGCATCGAATCCTTTCGAATCATACTATTGAAAAGCGTAGGAGCTATACACATGGCGAGCATTGAAGGCAGAGACATCTCCAGGTCCTTCGGGGGAGTGCAGGCGCTCAAGGCGGCCTCGTTCTCCGCTGACCCGGGCGAGGTGCATGCCATTGTCGGGGAAAATGGTGCTGGCAAAAGTACCATGATTAAGATTTTGAGTGGCCTTTTTGCCGCAGACAAAGGCGAGATACACATTCATGGTCATACGGTGATTCTGGAGAGTCCCCAGGCTGCATTACGTCTGGGCGTCGGGACGATCTTTCAGGAACTGACACTCTTACCTTATATGACGGTCGCCGAGAATTTATTGATGGGACGTGAGCCGCGCAAATTTGGCTTCATTGATCGCAAGGCGACCATCGTTGCCGCATGGAAATTGCTGCAAGACGCCGATATTTCTGGCATTGAGCCGCTGGAACTGGTGGCGAATCTCTCACTGGGACAACGGCAGATGGTTGAGATTGTCAAGGTAATCTCACGCCAGCCGCAGATCCTGATTATGGATGAGCCTACTTCTGCCCTCGCGGAACATGAGGTGGAATGGCTCTTCGGCACGATTCGCAAGTTGCGCGCACAGGGCACGTGTATTATCTTCACCTCACATCGCTGGAACGAAATTAAAGGCATCGCGGACCGCATCACCGTTTTTCGCAATGGCGAGAGCGTGGGGACGTACGAAGCGGCCGACCTCAGCGAGCAGGACGCCGTTGAGCGCATGACGGGGCGCAAACTGGAGATGTTCTATACCGAGCCCTCTCCCCTGACAGCGCAAACGATCGCCTTGCAGGCGCGCCAGCTCGTAGGCCAGGGCTTGCATGAAGTATCGCTCACAGCCTATCGAGGTGAAGTGCTCGGTATCGGCGGACTGGCCGGACAGGGACAGCGCGAATTGCTCCTTTCTCTCTTCGGCGTCAATCATCTCAAAAGTGGGAGCATTGAAATTGAGGGCCAGGGCCAGCGCATCACCAGTCCTCGCGATGCTATTCGCAAGGGTATCGCGCTGATTCCAGAGGATCGTAAAACCGAAGGCTTGCTGCTCCCTCTGCCATTGCGCCAGAACCTGACGTTACCGATCCTGAACAAAATCTCACGCGGCGGCTTTATCCAGCGCAATCAAGAACAGAGTCTCATCAACACCATGGTTAGCCAGCTTGCTATTCGCACGCCTGATGCTGAGCAACCCGTTGGTGCACTGAGCGGTGGCAATCAGCAGAAAGTGCTGCTGGGTCGCTGGCTTCTGACGCAGGCGCGTATTCTGCTCTTCTACGACGTCACACGCGGCGTTGATGTCGCCACCAAGCACGAAATTTACGAGCTTATTCGGCGTTTGAGCGAAGAGGGGCATACGATTCTCTTCTACTCAACCGACACAGAAGAGATCGCTCACATCTGTCATCGGGTCCTGGTCATGCGCGAAGGGCGTGTTATTGCTGAGATCATCGGGCCGCATATTGCACCAGAAGCGCTTGTCGCTGCGGCCATCCATATTCCGGCAGCCGAGCAGGCCAATGTAGAGGTGTCTTCATGAGTACAACGGAGGTAAAGACCGATCCCACGCAGGCCGAGCATACTGCGTGGCAGGTACGTTTGAGCTATTATAGCGCGCAGAATGTGCCGCTTTTACTGAGTATCGGGATCTTGATTGCGATGGTCATGATTTATCTGATCCTGTTCGTGCTCACACAGAATCGCCTGCCCGGCAATTTCGAGCTTTCGACCACGCTCAACAATACCATGGCCGTTGGTCTGGCCGCCATCGGGCAGACGCTGGTGGTGCTGACGGGCGGCATTGATCTTTCGGTTGGGGGCATTGTGGATGTGACCAATAGCGTTGCGGCGCGGATGATGCATGATAATCCCGGCTCGATCCTCACCATCGCGCTCTTCATTCTGCTGATTGGCGCGGTGGCGGGCTTCATCAATGGGTT
This sequence comes from Ktedonobacteraceae bacterium, assembly GCA_035493895.1. Taxonomy (GTDB): domain Bacteria; phylum Chloroflexota; class Ktedonobacteria; order Ktedonobacterales; family Ktedonobacteraceae; genus DATJHM01. The sequence goes on along the minus strand of DATJHM010000275.1, from coordinate 1,130 downwards.
GCTCGTCACCTATGGTCGTCTCCAGCCAATTATCGTGACGATTGCCACGCTCGCGATCTGGCAGGGGATCGCACTGCTGGTCTTGCCGCAACAGGGAGGCTCGATCCCCGCTACCTTCACGAATTTGCTGGCAGGCAATATCCAGGCCCTGGGCAATCTACCGGCGAGCCTGATTATATTTGTGCTCTTGCTCCTGCTCTGGCAAGTGTTGCGGCGCACGCCTCTGCTCGTGACGCTCTACGCGATCGGCAATGATGAGCGCGCTACTCGTGCCAATGGTGCGCCAGTGCGCCGGGCGAAAATCGCCGCCTATACGCTCGGTGGTGTCTTCTCTGGGGCTGCCGGACTCTATCTGGCGGCGGTTGCGACTTCCGGTGACGCGACTTCCGGTACACCCCTGACGCTGACCTCGATTGCTGCTGTGGCATTGGGTGGTGTGAGCCTCTTTGGGGGACGTGGCAGTGCCGTGGGGAGTCTGGTGGGTGCAGCTATTTTGACGCTGCTCCTGAATGTGCTCTTTTTCGCGGGCGTCAATCCCCAGTTACAGGAATTTTTTCAGGGCCTGTTCCTGATCCTCGCCGTCATTATCAGCACCTTGATTCGCCGCTTGCTACAAAGTGGGCGCTAAGCAGAGGAGGAAATGGTATGAGTACACCGCGCCGCATCTCACTCCGCTCCTGGAGCCAGCTTTCGCATAGTCAAAGGGGAACGCTGCTTGCCTATGTAGCTATTATCGTGCTCTTTATTATCGGTGGCATCTATCGTCCCAGTTTTGTGCTGCCGAGCAATATCGGTGTTCTGCTCCTGCTTGCCTCATTTGTAGGCCTGGCGGCGGCTGGTCAGACATTTGTGATCCTGATTGGCGGCATTGATCTGAGTGTGCCCTGGGTGCTTAACGCGATGGCGGTACTGTTAACCACAATTTCGCTCGGATTAAATAGCCGGGCCTGGTGGGTGGTGCCGTTGACGTTGCTGGTTGGCGCGCTGATCGGGATGGTCAATGGCCTGGGCATTACGCTTTTCGAGATTCCGCCCGTAGTGATGACGCTGGGCATGAACGGTGTGATGCAGGGTCTCGTGCTTGGCTTTACGAATGGCTTTACCTGTGCCGCCTGCAATTCTCTAGCGCC
>DATJHM010000274.1:0-23325 GCA_035493895.1 Ktedonobacteraceae bacterium | reverse complement strand
GGATTGGGAGCATCGGCGCCCCCTTGCCAAAGACGAGACGAGCCGCAAAACACCACAGGTAGGGACCGGGCTTTATGCCGGTCCACGGCCCCCACCGGCTCTCTTGAATGTCTCAGCTCTTCTTAGGTTGATGCATATTGGTCGCAGACAAGCAGCGACTCTAGGGAGATTCCCCTTCTCTACGTGACATTGCGACTTGTATTGCTCAGGCGTGATATGTAGTAAGATGCCGCTCGACACGACTATATCTGAAGTTTTTCGGCAAACTGCTGCTTTCCCATCATAACAGCTAACGACGAAGTTTAGACGCTTACGTCGTGAGATGCCGCAGATATTTCGGTTATTGACAAAGTGGGGAAAAAGGAGGAAACTTGCATAAAAAGAATAACGAAAAATATGAATGTATGGAGCATATGTAAGGCAGTATTGACCAATTCTGGGAATAGGTGACTGACCACAAAATTGGGGATGCAGCCCGTTCTTCATACGTTTCCCGCTATTGACCTTCTACATCATTATTGTGAGGAGAAAAAACGTATGCCTTTTTGGAAGCGATCGATGCATCGCTGGCAGCCGACAGCCCCCATTTCCCAGCAAGGGCCAGCCCCACAGACATCGCCAGCGATCCTGGATGATCGAGAACGCCTGCCTGATGCACCGTATTTGTTGCCGAAAGACGCCCAGGAGCAGAATCGTTTAAACTTTCAGCATCGTTGTCTCTACAGTGCCATTGGCAATCATTATCTGGTTCCGCTGCGTCCCGATGTCAGCACGATCCTGGATGTGGGAACAGGCACGGGAATCTGGCCGGTGGAAATGGCCAAACTCTTTCCCCAGGCGCACATCGTCGGCATGGATATCTCTGCGGCAGCTCTGGAGTACACATCCTCGTCTGCTTACACATTTTGTCTGGCGAACGTGCTCAATGGATTGCCGTTTCCTGATCGGCAGTTCGACTATGTCCATCAGCGATTGCTCGTTGCAGCGCTCCCTGCCACCCACTGGTCAACAGTGATTCATGAATTGGTTCGTGTCACCCGTCCTGGCGGCTGGATAGAGCTGCTGGAAATTGGTGTGACCATTCAAAATGCCGGTCCGGAGACCACCGGCTTGCTCAAATGGATGGGAGAAAGAAGTCGAGAGCGAGGTTTCGACATGGGTCTTTTGTCCCGCCTAGGGGAGATGCTTGCCCAGGAAGAGCTGGAAGCGATCGAGAGTCACGATATCCCCGTGCCCCTGGGAGAATGGGCCGGACATGTGGGAGCCATGCTCAAAGCCAATGTGCTCAGCGCCTTTGATGCCCTCAAAGGCACGTATTGTGCCCAGGCAAACATGCCGCTGGAACAATTTGAGGCCATGGTCAACCGCGTCGCCCAGGAATGGGAGGCAAATCGAGCGTCCTATGTCTTCCACGCAGCATATGGAAGGCGAGGTCAGCGGTGACGAGCCCTGCTCCTCCCTTACAGCTAGGCCGAGAACAGGCTGAGCGTTTGCTCCAGTACATGCAGGAATACCGTCGATCGGCGCTGACCAGTATGCCTCCCACGAACGAGCGAAATACCACGCTTCGCCAGGTGCAGACGCTCCAGGGCAAACTGCTCGTACAGCTCGATCGAGCGCAGCCGCAGATCCAGCTTGTGCTGGGCACAGAAGACGTGACCGCCTTGATCGTCATGATCAAAAGCTTGCTCTTGCTCTATGCGGAGAAGCCGGATTCATTGGATCGAAGAACGACAGTCACAGATATTGGGAAGCTGTACGCCTACCTGAAGCAAACCTATAAGAGATGAGCAATGGATCGAGGTGAGACGCCGCCAGATGCGCGCGCCTCCCTCGTTGGCTTGCAGAGTGCCCTGCGGTGGAGTTCGTCAGCAGGAATCGTTCGAGCGAGTAGATACGTGAAGCCACAAAGGAGCGGCAAATGCGCGATAGATAGAGATTCTTTGCGCCAGTGGTCACTCATCTTACCACTACGTGCAAAGAATAAGGACAGCATTTTACTATTTGTGAAGTTTTTTTCTGCAAAGAGATGCTTCTCCAGCAAAACGGCTAACTATGCAACAACCTCAAATCGTAGTTAGGCCATTTTTTCCAGATGGCACACAATGAGCCAGGCTATGTTATAGTATAGTATGACATTCTTAATAATCTGGAGTGATTTGTGGCAGATGAACAGCAGATAGATGAGATACCAGTATTTAACGATGCTTTTCAGGAGAGCTTCTATACAGCGATGAGCGCAATCCTTATGCTGCCTGAGCATGAGACTACCTTGTTACGTTTCCTGTCCGCTTACGAATACAGATGTCAGTTCCCCTGGCTTGAAGAGAGCCAGCAAGGATCGTATACAGGTAATCAGGATGGTCTCGCTTATGCTCTACAAGCAGCACTGGCGACTTACATCGTCACCAATACCATTGATGACGTAGATCAACATACACCCAGAAAAAGCGCGCAAACACTTCTCCCCGAACAGAAGCTCCATCTCCTTACTGCACTTCAGGCTACTATCGACGAAAAAATGAGCCTGGAACGCTTTGAGCTTCGCCTCGCGCGCGCAGAGCTCAATGTTGCAGAGCTATCGCTAGCCGAGCTACAAAAACACATTTTACGCGCTCTTGACCATTACTATTCCCAACGGATGAAAGGTGTAGCCAACGATCCTTTTTAAAACAGACAAAGGGTTTTCTGAAAGATGACTCACAAATTTCCCCCAAACACACAGCTGAAACGAGCACGCGAAGAACACAATTGGACACAACAGCAGTTAGCAACAAAAATTGGCACCAACGCGGTAAATATTAGCCGCTGGGAAACTGGCATCAATTTGCCTACTCCCTATTTTCGTGTCAGGCTTTGTGAAGTGCTTAAGAAGAATTCGCGCGATCTCGGCCTTCTCCATAAAGACGTGGAAGATAGTTCTCCCGAAACCTATACAGTTCAGCAAACGACCTCTAAACGCCCAACTTCTCTTGCAGCAACCATTGCAAAAGATAGTATGAGAAAGGCACCCGAGAGTTGCATCTGTTATGGGCGTGAGACAGAACTTGAAACAATTTTACAATGGATCTTTGACGAGCGTTGTCATCTCATCACGCTGGCGGGTATCGGGGGTATTGGTAAGACCAGCCTGGCGATTATGACGGCTGAACGCGCAAGGTCACAATTTGATTGTATCTGCTGGTATTCCTTACATCCTTTACAAAATCCGCCCCCGCTGGCAACAGTATTGCAAGCATTTCTAGCACAAATATCAAATCAGCCGGGTATTATTTTCTCCGAAGAAAACGATAGTAATACAGCTTTACTGATACAGTATTTGCAGCAATACCGTTGTCTGCTTCTCTTAGATAATTTTGAGTCAGTGCTACAGGGAGAGAGCCACACAGGGGCCTATCGGAGCGGCTACGAAGAATATGCTCAGTTTGTTCAGCAAGTAATAGAAGCACGGCACCAAAGTTGTCTGTTTATTACAAGCCGGGAGTTGCTGGGCGATCTCAGTCATCTGGAAAGAGAAACCAGGCGTGCCCGATTTCTGCAACTACAGGGTTTGAGTCCTGAGGCAGGACGGAAGGTTCTGCAAGACCAGGGGCTGCTGGGTTCGGATGATGTATGGACTGCCTTGATCCTACGTTACGCAGGGAACCCACTTGCCTTAAAACTCATCGCTCCAACTATCCAGGAAGTCTTTAATGGAGATATTGCAGCATTTCTGCGGGAAAACAAGTCTATTTTCGGCGGCATTCACACCCTACTGGAGCAACAATTTCTACGGCTTTCACAGACTGAGCAAGAAATTATGTACTGGTTAGCTATTGATCAGGAACAGGTCTCTTTGTATGACCTCGGTGAAGATCTGGCCACCACCGCCGCAAAGGATCAGTTGATAGAGGCGTTAGCTTCGCTACGCAGACGTTCGATGGTTGAAAGAAGCAAGAGCGGGCGCTTTTTTCTCCAACCAGTAATCATGGAACATATCGCGAAACGTCTTGTTGAACAAATCTATAACGATATCACAAGCGAGAAGCTACAACTACTCTCCTCTATTGCGCTCATAAAAGCGCAGGCGCCAAATTATTTGAGACAGAGCCAGATCAGCAGAATTCTTCATCCTCTGGTGGAAAAGATGTGTCTTGAAACTGGTCAGGAAGCAAGTAAAAGGAAACTGCTGTCACTCTTGTCTGGTTTGCGCACACAACCAGAACAGAAATCTTATTACGCGGCCGGTAATATTCTGAACATACTTATCCAGCTACAAGCTGCGCTGAGAGATATGGACTTTTCCGCTTTGCCTATCCATCAAGCCTACTTGCAGGAGGCGACCTTATCAGGAATCAACTTTGCCTATTCTGACGTAAGCACGTCCGTTTTTGCCCATGTGCTTGGAGGAACCCTTTGTGTGAAATTTAGTCCGGATGGAAAGCTCGTCGCGATGGGAACGACCAGTGGCGAGATACTTCTGTGCCAGATATCCACATACCGGCCATTGGTACGCTATGAAGGACATACTGACGCAGTAAGGTCCATTGATTTTCATCCAACAGAGATGTTGCTCGTCAGCGGGAGTGTCGATCAAACAGTACGTTTCTGGGATACCACAACGGGCAAGTGCGTCCGCATTCTGTCAGGGCATACGAACGCAGTACGCTCAGTCGCATTTAGCCCGGATGGCTGCATAGCAGCGAGCGGTAGCGGGGATCGAACGGTACGTCTCTGGGAAGTCAAAACCGGTGATTGCCTATCTATTCTGCATGACCATCCCTATTGGGTAGAATGCGTTGCCTTCAGCCCTGGAGGGAATACATTGGCCAGTTGCAGCAACGGAACGATCAAACTCTGGGATGTTGACACCAGCTATTACCTGAAGACATTACGCGGTCACACAGATACCGTCAGAACGGTCGCATTTAGTACCGATGGAACGCTCCTTGCCAGTAGCGGTAAAGACCAGACGATCCGACTCTGGGATGCCTGTACTGGCCAGTGCATTACGACGTTGGAGGGTCATCACGGTTTCGTCAGGTCTCTTGCCTTTAACGCTGATAGCACATTGCTAGCGACTGGAAGCGATGACTATACTATTCGTCTATGGGATGTCCGTAAACGCAATTGCGTCAAGATCCTGCAAGAACATACGAACAGAGTGTGGTCTGTTGCATTCAGCCCCGATCAACAGATGCTTGTCAGTGGCAGTGAAGATCAGACGGTGCGTTTTTGGGATAGCAGCACTGGGCATTGCATAAAAACAGTGCAGGGATATCATCAGCAGATCTGGTCTGTCGCCTTTCACCCACATGATATGTTACTCGCATCTGGCAACGACGATCACACCGTCAGTATATGGAACATCCGCACCGGGCAAAATATAGCGATTCTCCATGGGCATACCAACAGAATCAGGGCCGTCTCTTTTAGTAGTGATGCACGCTATCTTGCGAGTTGTAGCGAGGATCGTACTATTCGCATGTGGGATATCTCGACAATGCAGTGCATAAAGGTTTTAGTGGGACACACGAACCTTGTCAGTGCTATCGCCTTTGGCTCCGATGGCACAACACTTGTCAGTAGCAGCTATGATCAAACGCTACGACAATGGAACATCGACACCGGGCAATGTTTTGCTATTCAGCATAATGATCATCTCATCGGCCCGGTTGCCTTTAGCGATGATGGAAACGCTATCGCCAGTGGGAATGAAGAGTATCTTATCCAACTATGGGAGGTGCATAGCGGCCAGCGTAGCAGTGTACTACAAGGACATACCCAGAACATCCGGGCGATAGCATTCAGTCCTGATAAACATTACCTGGCCAGTAGCGATGATCAGGCCGTGCGTTTATGGGATCTCAGCAGAGGAAAATGCATCGGTATTTTTCAGGATCATACGCATGCGGTGAGAACACTGGCCTTTAGCCCGAATAGTCTGGTTCTCGCCAGTGGAAGTCAAGATCAAACCGTAAAACTATGGTCAGTACAGACAGGTCAGTGTCTTGCAACATTACAAGGACATGCCAGTTGGATCTGGTCCATCGGCTTTAGCCATAACGGAATGATAGTAGCCAGTGGTTGCCATGATGGCACAGTTCACCTGTGGAGTATGGAAACGTATCAGCAGATCAAAACGCTCAGAGGCGAAAGGCCATACGAAGGTATGAATATTACCGGCACAACAGGTTTAACGCTCTTTCAGAAGAACGCGTTAAAAGCATTGGGGGCAATCGAACATACCAGGGAGTCTCATACAGACGTTCCCACGGATGAAATGGGCCATGAAAAAAAAAGATAACTAGATGTTAATGTTTGGATATCTCCTTCATCCCCCTGGTATGCTAAGATACTCCCACGGCGTTTTTTAGCATGCAAAGGAGTAGTAATAATGGCTGGAGCATTAATAAGAGTTTTCTGGAGGCTACCAAGGGTATACCCGACCACATCTACGATACTATCTGGCATTGTAGGGCTGATAGGTATCGTCTATGGCATACTGTTGCTCACGTCCCGTATTTCAATCAGCAGCTACGAGAATCCGTCCAGCAACATAGCTGGCGGAGTTATTCTGTTACTGCTGGGCCTGCTCATTAGCGGGTTGGTCACCTATGCCGCATATACGACCAATTACTTTCAACGCTGGAGCAGGGCTGACGGAACATATGGTCATGCGTTTATCCGCTGGCTTGGACCTATCTGTATCATAGCAGCAATCCTGGAATTTATCATTGCTCTTTGGATCATAACAGCAGTATTTGCAGGGATGTCGAAGAAGTAATTTGTGGCAGTAACTCTTCAGGTTGCCCTTTTGACGGCTCAGTGTTTCCAGCGAAATGCCCTGAAGAGTTACAAGCAACAAAAAAAATAGTATTGTTTCCTAACCTGAGGACGGCAGCTATGAATCAGAATGCGAGCGCTCCTGTTGTGCTTTTCATTTCCTATGCCCGTGAAGACGTGGCTTTCTTGAAAGAGCTTGAGACCTATCTTACACAACTGCAAAAACAGGGCACCATCAGCATCGTACATCAAGGAAAAATAGAGGTGGGTAGTCGGCGGCGCGAGGTACTTGATAGAGCACTGAATAACGCCGTACTCATCCTCCTTCTCATGAGTGCGGATTACCGTGCCAATGCTGAATGTGAGCAAGAGATGCAACATGCGCTCGCTCGCTCTCAGGCTGGTGAGGCAATTGTTATCCCCATTCTTCTACGGGCAACGCCTCTCCTCCACGAAGCGCCATTGGCTGATTTGCAATATCTGCCACGTGACAAGCAACCGGTAGCACATGCACTGAACAGAGATAAGGTGTGGAATGAAATTGTGGAGGAGATCTGTGAAACGCTCAAAGGGGCAGGCCAGCGTCAATCACCCGTAGCAGCCAGCAGCCAGACGGAAAATGGCCAGCATACTCCCCGCATAGATTGGGGAAATGCGCCAGAGGTGAGTAATTTTTTTGGGCGGTCGAAAGAGCTGGATACCCTTCAGCAATGGATACTGGTTGAGAATTATCGCCTTATCGCAATTGTCGGTATGAAAGGCGGAGGCAAGACCTGGTTGTCGGTCAAATTGGGCCAGGGCGATGAAAATCAGACGGAACCGATGATGAAGTTGGGAAAAGGAGGCATTGGCAAAACAGACCTGTCACTCAAGCTAGCACACGGAATATGCCAACAATTTGACTATGTTATCTGGCAAAGATTACTCAATGCTCCTAGCCTGACAGAGGTTCTGACCAATCTGGTTTCATTTCTTTCAGATCAACGAGAAATCATGCTCCCTAAAGGCATTGATGAACAAATCGAACATCTTCTTCACTATCTACAGAAACATAGATGTTTACTTATTTTCGATAATGCCGAGACTATCCTGGAAGGTGGCAAGCAGGCAACACAGTACCGTGAAGGGTATGAGGGTTACGGTCAACTCTTTCGGCAGATTGGAGAAGTTGCGCATCAAAGCTGTTTGTTGCTGACCAGTCGGGAAACTCCTCAGGACATCGCGCAAATGGAAGGGGGAATTCATCCGGTTCGCTCACTGAAATTGGGGGGGCTGGATTATAAGGATGGGAAGAAAATTTTTGCCGCCTTTGGGAAGTTTCGCGGATCGAGCGAAGACTGGCAGAGACTCATTCAGTTTTACAATGGCAATCCCCTGGCACTAGAGCTTGCCGCCAGGCATATCCAGAAAGTCTTTTCCGGCAGCATCACCGCTTTTCTGGATGGTAGAGAACAAATTTTCTCTGATTTGCGTGGTTTGCTCGACTGGCATTTCCAACGTCTCGCTCCTTCCGAGAAAGAATTAATGTACTGGCTGGCAATCAACCGGGAACCAAAGTCGCTTATAGAGTTGAAAGAAGATATTATCTCGCAAAAAGCAAAGGCCCAAATCTCATCTACACTGGATCTGCTTCAGCGTTCAATCCCTTTAGAGAAAACCGGGAATGGCTTTAGCCTCCAGCCAGTGCTCATGGAATACATGGTTGAGCGATTAGTAGAGGGAGTTCTTGCGGAAATGACACACCAGCAGTTTCAGCTGCTGAATACGTATGCGCTCATGAAAGCCGTGACGAAAGATTATGTGCGCGAAAGCCAGGCTCGTCTTATCCTGCACCCTTTGCTACAATCGCTCCTGACCATGTATGGAGAGAACGACCGCGAGCAGCAACTCAAACACCTCCTGACGGTACTCCATACCATAACGCTACCACCGGGTTATGCGGCCGGAAATATACTGAATTGCTTGCTTCAGATCAATGCTGATCTGGCCGGTACCGATTTCTCTTCTTTGCCAGTCTGGCAGGCCTATTTACGAGAAGCCAGACTTGTTGATGTAAACTTCACCCATGCCGACCTCAGCAGGTCTACCTTCACTGACATGTTTGGCAGCATTCTCTCAGTGGCATTTAGTCCAGACGGGACAATTGTAGCAGCGGGAACGGATGCAGGTGAGATTCGTCTCTGGCGAGTGAGCGACGGGATGCTCTTTGCGACTTTCTCTGGACACACAGATTGGATATGGGGGCTCACATTTAGCCCTGATGGCACGTATCTTGCTAGCGGCAGCAGTGATCGAACCATTCGTGTATGGCATGTCGCCAACGAGCAGTGTATTCATATCCTACGTGGTCATCGTCATCGCATTCGTGGGATTAGCTTTAGCGCAGATAACACTCGCCTGGCCAGTTCCAGTGAAGACCATGAAATCCGTATCTGGAACGTTGTCGATGGTGTGCTGCTTCACACACTCAGCGGACATACAAATCCAGTGCGTGCGGTTGCTTTTACGCCTGACGGTAAAACTCTGATCAGTGGAAGTGACGACCATACCGTGCGGATATGGGCAATTGAAGAAGAACGCTGCATTCATGTTCTGACAGGGCACAGCAGCCAGATCTGGTCTCTGGCTTTAAGTCCAGATGGACGTACCATTGCCAGCGGAGGTGATGACCGCAGTATACGAATCTGGGATCTGGCAACTGGAACAAATTTGAAGGTGCTCTCGGGGCATACGAATTGGATCTGCTCTCTCGCTTTTGGTCCCGATAACAGGCATCTGGTGAGTGGCAGCGCGGATGGCACTGTACGTGTATGGGACGTGGTTGAGGGACATTTATTGCAAACCCTACTGGGGCATAAAAATTGGGTAAACTCGGTCAGTTTTGCGCCAACCGGTAAGACCCTTGCCAGCGGAAGTCACGATCAGACAGTGCGTATTTGGGAGACGAATACCGGCCATTGTTTGATGACATTACATGGATATAGCACCTCAATACGCTCAGTTGCTTTCAGTCCCCAGAAAAATGTACTCGCCAGCGGAGAACGCATAGTACATCTTTGGGATGTGAAAAGCGGACAGAGTCTGGCTACGCTTTCAGGCCATAGCCCCTGGATTCGCGCACTTGCTTTTAGCAGCGATAGTACGCTGCTCGCAAGCGGCAGCGATGATCAGACAATACGAATCTGGAAAGTACATACAGCACAACACATCTACACGTTGACCGGCCATACGAATCGTGTGAAATCGATTGCCTTCAGCCCTGATAACCTGCTGCTTGTCAGTGGCAGTGATGATCAGACGGTCTGTTTATGGGATATGCGCTTCGGGCGGCGGATCAGATGCTTACGCGGCCATACGAATCGCATTCGCTCAGTCGCCTTCAATCCTGATGGTAAGACATTTGCCAGTGGCAGTGATGATCGGACAGTGCGCGTATGGAACACAGAAACAGAGCAACCAGTACATATTCTCCAGGACCATACGAATCGCGTCTGGTCTATTGCATTTAGCCCTGACGGTCGGTTTCTGGCTACAGGCAGTGAGGATACGACGGCCCGTGTATGGGATGTTGCGACAGGTAAATGTCTGTCAATTCTGGAAGGGCATACAAACCCGATCTGGGCGATAGCGTTCAGTCCCAATGGCGAGATGCTTGCCAGTAGTAGCGAAGATCATACCGTGCGTATCTGGCAGGTGAGTAGCGGTCGTTGTCAACATGTGCTGGAAGGTCATTCTCAGCCGATCTGGGCGGTCACATTTAGTCCCGACAGTACGATGCTCGCCAGTGGCAGCCACGATTCCACCGTACGGCTTTGGGATAGCGCTTCAGGGGCAAACCTCGCGATTCTACGCGGACATACGGCTCCGATCTGGACGCTGTCCTTTAGCTCCGATTGCACCTTACTTGCCAGCGGCAGCGACGATGGTACCTGTCATTTATGGGAAGTTCTACAGCGCCGATGTCGATACGTTCTTAAGAGCGAACTTCCATATGAGCGTATGAATATTACGAGCATCAAAGGACTGGCCGAGCCTCAGAAGGCAGTTCTTAGAGCACTAGGGGCGATCGAGAATGTCAAAGAAATCGTCTCAGCTGAGAATTGATTCTCGTGAGGTTTCTTCTTGAATGAGGCCTTTACCTTTGTTATACTATTAGAACAGGTTTGTTTTCTAGATACAAAGGAGCGGAGTTGAGTTTTCATAACTACTCACAGCTCGTGACCCCTCACCCCAATAAACAATATGTCACTGGGAAAGAAATTGCTACGGGAGGTCTTCTTCCTGACGCCATTTATAGCCAGGCACTGGATACGCTGGTAATTGCATGCGTAGATATTCTGCCTGTCCATGGAGAACGTATATTGCTTGGGCGACGCAGCTGGGAGCCTCAGCAAGACTGGTGGTGCTTCGGGGGACGTATGCGCAAAGGAGAACTCTATCAGATTGCAGCTCAACGCAACGCGCTACGAGAACTTTTTTGCGATACAGAAAAGATCGAGATCGATCCTGACAGGTTCACTCTCATTGGTATCTACAATCTGCTGTGGGACACACGCGCACAGGCCCCGACCGAAAACGGTTGCCATATGATCAGTATTACGATGATGCTTCCTTTGACCGAGAACGAAATTCCTTTCCTTTGTCCCAATGAAGAGTATCACGATGTTCAATGGGCCTTACCTGATGAGATTACTTCTCGCGCTGACATCTATCACCCTTGTCTCATACAAATGATCAGGGATGCCAGCACGCAGCGAGGTTTTTATTAAACCTCGCTTGTTTTGCCAGAGAGAACAGGCTCAAAGATCAGGCGCTCTCCCCTGACCGTGAGAGCATATTGAGGCTGATGATAATATTGCTGTAGGGCCATGGTGGGAGTTCTCCGGGGGCTCTGTCTCTTGCACTCAGCGAGATCACCCAGACTGGCTTCCAACAACCTCATGCAGTCAGCCGCAGCTATCAAAGCTGAAGTAAACTTCCCAGGATAAAACACGAAGACACTTTGCCACATTTCATCGAAGGGAGAATATGACTGGATGACCGGTCCTCTGCTGTACCTGTCGTTAGACATCTTTGTGTCAAGTGAAAGCTTTTGACAAACATAGGCATATGCCCGATACTGATTATGGATAGCGGCAGTTTTGAAGCCCTCATAAAAATCTGCCAGCGCCTCGGCACACTGTTCCAGATAGAGAGGAGGTAATTGTTTGTCCCGATAGTCTCGTATCTCTTCCTCGACATGAGAGAGACAAATGGTAACGCCTCTACCCAGGGGACCATTGAAGGGGATCAGCTGGGGACTATGCGGTTGATGCAGAATCATAAACATCGAATTCGCAACATCCCCTTGCAACACGAGGACCGGATGCTTTGTGCGCTTGAAATGTGGTTGCACCGGGCTACATTTTGCAAGTGCTTCTGGTATATATGCTCCACATGTCAATGCGATACCTTTACACACAATTTCGTGCTCGTGATCGAGCATGATATGCCATTTTTTACCATCCCACTGAGGAGAAAAAGTGGTCAGATCTTCAGCGGGATAAAATTGTGCTCCCTTCTGACACGCCATATGTGCAACCTTTTGTAATAGTTTAGAGGTATCCAGAGGAACATCCGGCACCTGTAACGCGTAGGCAAGCCGACTCTTTCCTAAGATAGTCTCGTGTTTCCTTAGCTCTTGCATGGAGACAGATCGCGCTGCAATATTATATCTATGGCACTGCTCAACAGCCTGTTCCAAATCTTCTCGACGATAGAAGAGGAAATATCCTGGAATGCCAGGGCGAATCACGTCAGCAAATTGTGATCGTATCAAATGATGTCCTCGCTGGCAAAAGTCCAGGGTGACAGGATCTTCTAGCATGGCATATAAAGCACCACTTTGTAACCATCCCTGGTTACGCGTCGACGCAAAAGCGGCAGGCGGATTTTGATCGATAACGATACATGAAACGCTTCTCTGAGCCAGTTCGAGCGCCAGTGACCAACCAGCGCAGCCCCCTCCGATTATCGCGATTGACGTATGTTGTTTTGTCATCATGTCTTCTGTCCTTCTCGTCGACATTCCTGCAAGTATCAGGGGCCAGAAGGGTTTTAGATACTTCTGTTCGCCTGATTCGTTACTATAGATAAATCTGGTAATAGCATAGTTTGTTAAGGCTTGATGCGAAACATAAAAATGGATGGATATATTGACGTTTCGTCAATAACAGGAACACCGCTCTGAGGATAAACAATGGAGAAGATGACATTTGGAGATGTGTTCAAAAGGTTGCTCAAGCAAAAACATTCCACGCAGACACATCTTGCGGAGGAGCTTTTCGTGGATCTGAGCACCGTAAATAAGTGGATCAGTGGCATGAATAGAATATCCTATCAAGATGCAGTACGCGTGTGTGCTTTGTTAGCTCTGACTGACGGCGAAAAAAAAGAGTTTCTGGACGCTGCTGGATACCCGGGAACAACGCAGGCTTCATTAGCCACGTTACCAGACAATAGGGACACCGTTTTTCTCCCATCGCATATTCCAGACGAACCATACTATCATTTACCCGGGCGTGAAGAGCGTTTGCGGCAACTTCTGTCTGCATTGGCTGATCCACAGGGAGCGCCCGCAATTGTCATTGATGGGTTAGGTGGAATGGGGAAGACAGCCTTTGTTGTTGAAGTTATTCGCCGTGCTTTGAAACAGCAGTTTTTTATAAAAGTTGTCGGGGAAAGTGCCAAACAGGAACAATTTACCGGAGGCGCGATCGTCCGTATTAGCGAAGCCATACTGGATTTTGAACGTCTACTCGATGCAATTGCCCGACAACTCGATCACTGGGAAATCCCCACCCTCCCAGTTGAGGAAAAGCATACCAGATTGGCTCAACTCCTGCGCCAGACGCCCTACCTGATCCTTGTAGACAACCTTGAAACGGTTGATAACGCTCAAGAACTGCTTGCTAAACTGCGCGGCTTTCTGAATAAGAGTCGTGTGCTGGTCACGAGTCGGCAGAAAGTGCATCATGATTTTGTGCTCCCTCTCTCTCTACACGAATTGAGCCAGGATGATTCACTCTTTTTTCTCCAACAGGATATTGCCCAGCGCGGTCGCTATCACTCCCTATCACTTTCACAGGAGAGGCTGCTTGATATCTACCGCGTGACGCAAGGAGCCCCCTTAGCGATGAAACTCGTAGTGGCTCAGGCATTGCATCTCGACCCAACGCATGTGCTTCATGAGTTGGAGCAGGCAAAAGGGAATATCTATCCCTTTGTTTTTCGCCAAAGCTGGGAAGAGCTTTCATTAGAGGCCCAATTGATCCTTATTTATATCGGAAAGACGGTGGTGACGACGGTGAGTCATGAGGAACTGGCTGAGCTAGAGGAGATCGCTGAGAACGAACAGCAGTTTCTGGAGGCTATTCGTCAGTTAATAGACTATTCTCTTCTAGACGTCTACCACCTCCCTGACCAAACACGCTATGGCATTCACCAGTTGACCCGAAAATTCGTTATCAGCGATTTACCTCAACTCTGGCAAGAGCATGGACAGGGGTAAACATTTCGCTGGCAACTACCAGATACTATCAGGTAACCCATGAACGAAAAACAGGCAAAAGCACAACAATTCGCTGCGCATGTAGCAAATATTGCTCTCACGCACCGTCTGGCACGTGCTCAAAGGGAGTCAAAGAATTATCCGTCACTAGAAAAAGATGTGGAACTTTTCTGGGAGGATATATGGCAGTGTTACGCACAACAAGATTGGGAACGCCTGATAGCTTTTCGTGAAGCGCTACAATCGTTCTTCGATCTGCGTGGCTACTGGCACTATAGCCTTTCTTTGAATGCGTGGGTTGAGGAGGCTGCAAAAGCACACGAAGATCGTTTTAATGAAGCACGCTGGACCCATGATCACGCTGATATTCTCAATCAACAGGGGGACTATCGAGAAGCAGAACAACTTTATCAAAAGAGTGAACATATCTATCGTAGCCTGGATCAGCCTGAATGGGCACTGAAGAGCCGACATATGCGCTCAATGGTGGTACGAGCACAAGGAAGAACAAATGAAGCACGGCAATTAAGTCAATCAACGATGGATGAAGCACGGCAATTACACCTGGAAATCTGGCTGGCACATCCCCTCTATGTTTTAGCGCTCCTCACACGCGATCAGGGAAATATCCAGCAAGCAGTAATCTTCGTCGAAGAAAGTCTGGCGCTTCTAGCAGGCACAGACGAGATAGCGATGATAGGACAATGTCTCTATTTTCTTGGTGAAGCCGCATTGCAACAAAAACAGTTAGAGAAGGCGCGAGGATACCTGGAAGAGAGCCTGCAACGCGTACAACAAGCAGGCATTATCCGCAGGGAAATTGCGACGAAACGCTTGCTTGGCGAGTTGGAAGTTGCGTCAGGAAACTATAGCCTGGCAATGCAGATCTACAATGAGATCTTGAAAACGTTTGAAAAGGAGCAATTTGATGACAAATCAGCGAAGGCACAGACAATCTTCTCTAAAGCTATCCTTTATGTACACCTGAAACAGCCATTAGAGGCAATACGTCTGCTAGAAGTAACGCTCGCTATCTACAAAGAGATAGGCAATGTACGCAGGGTTATTGCGGTCTCGCTCGTGTTGCTGCGCCTCTATATACGCCATTTTCATTGGCTGCGAGCAGGGAAGTTGCTTATCCCTACCTGTAAGTTGGTCTATACGTCTGGTTTGCTGCAACCACGTGTCTTCTTCGGTTTATTACGCAGGTAATCAATGGTACATTCAAAACAGGGAGATAAGAAAGTAAGGAAAGCTCTCTGTTGTTTGGAGAGGATGAAATTTACCCCCATATACACGCCACGATCGCAAACGCCATGCTCCCGATGAGCACAAACACATAAAACATTTCGTGAAAACCGAATAGCCAGGGGAAGGGATCAGACCAGCAACAGCTGCCAGGCATTTTTAGAAGCTGATGTTGTCCCTTTCCTGTTTTTTGCCAGGGAGTCGAAAGAGGACGGTCAAGCGAACGATCCTTGTTCAGCATGTACGTATACTGAAAAAGAGGCAAGGCGCTCTCACCATTACTTTATTGGCAAAATCAGCACTTCTGCGGCTCGTGAAATTGTGCAGGGGTGTGAAACAAAACGTACAAGGAGATATATCATGTTTCATCTCTATCGAGAGACCACTTACCTGCTGATCGTGACCACCATCCTGGGACTCCTCCTACTCATAATGACAGACGGCACAGCCGTTGCAGCGACCACAGCATCAGTATCATCCCTCGATCCGAGCTTCATCCATACGTCGGGGAGCGCCACCTCCCCTCACATGCCGTATCAGTTTCTCACCCTCAATGACAGCGCGGATCTGACCTTTAATCAGTTGCTCGGCATCAACAAGCATGGCGTGATCGCTGGCTACTTTGGCAGTGGGATGATCGTCAATGGGATGCTGCGCGCGAACAAGGGCTACACCCTCTCCCCGCTGTATGATCAGGGGAATTACACCAGTGAGAACTTCCCTGGTTCCGTCCAAACTCAGGTCACAGATCTCAACAACGCCGATTACACGGCAGGCTTCTGGGTGGATAGCATAGGCAACAACTTCGGTTTTGTCCAGTGGCAGGGGGGCTTCACTTCCTATAAGGACCCACACACGGGAACATCCAACGGCGTACAGGTCAATCAGTTGCTCGGCCTCAACGATAAGGGAATCGCAGTAGGCTTCTATACCGACAGCAAAGGTAACGATCATGCCTATACATTAGATCAGAATAAGGGCAAATTCAGCGAAATCCCGACTGCAAGCATCCCCGGTGCGGTCAGTGCGATGGCAACAGGCATTAATAACGATGGTGATGTGGTGGGTAGCTACACGGATGCCAGCGGCACGATGCATGGCTTTTTGTTGAAAGAGAGCAGAGTCAGCGTGTTCGACTACCCGGGCATTGCGCACGTAACGGGCACGACATTCCTGGGCATCAATAGCAATGACTAGATTGTGGGTAGCTATACGGTGGGCAAGGGCAACGCGGCCCAGATGCATGGTTTTCTGTTATCCAATCCCTTGCATCATGCCCAGTGGCAGACCATCGACGACCCGCTGGGGATTGGAACCACTACCATCAACGGGCTCAATGACAAAGCAGACCTGGTCGGCTTCTACGTCGATAGTAGGGGCAATACCGACGGATTGCTTGCGATCAAGTCGTAAGCAGATGCAGATACATATCGAGGCTAGATAAGAAAGAAAGAAAGGCTTCAATCTCGGCAGATAGACGATTTCACTTTAACTGAAGTTTTTCTGCAAAACTATGCTTCCTCATCAAGATGGCGAGCGACATAAATGCTCCACGTAGTTAGCCATCCTTTTCGCCCAGGCTCAGGAGACGCGCATTCTCCGCAAGCCTATGGGTTCACCCGTCAGCAAAACCATCGATCGGTTCAATGATCGGTGAGCGATTGGCTCGCTGCTTGCGCCTTCTTGAGGCAGACGCGCAGGCGTTCCGCCAGAACGGGGAGATACTCCGTGCGGCCACTGATGTGATTACCTGGATTCATATACACCTCTATCTCCCCTTTCTTGGCTTCCATCACTTTCTGCCAGCCATCCGAGCGGTGCGGCTCTTCGCTCGTCCAGAAGAACGTGATTCTGCCCGGATAGAGACCTGGTGTGTAGTTTGCCACCAGCCAGTCATAGATGTTTGACCAATCCCAGCGGAGCAGCTCGACCTTCGGCAGCAGGGCCTTCAGCCTCTGGCCCAGAGCCGCCGGACCCGTTTTGCGCCGCTTGCTGTTTCCCTGGATCTCCGCATCTATCGGCAGTCTGTAGTGGGCAAAACGCAGATACCGGTATATATGCTGCAAGCCGACAAACGAGACAAATTGCTTCTCAGGTCCAATGTGCAGCACGTTGCAAAAGCGACCGATGCCCTGACGGACCCATCCATGACGGGCAGGAAAATCCGGGTCCATCAAGAGCAACAGGCCAACCGTCTGCCCCTGTGCCAGGAGTTGCCGCGCCATCTCGTAGGCCAGTAGCGCCCCGTTACAATAGCCACTCAGGAAATACGGACCCTCCGGCTGGATGGTACGCATCGCCTCAAGATGCGCCGTTGCCATCTCCTCAAAGGAGGGCAGAGTGGTCAGACCGTCAAATATATATGGTTCGAGCAGATAAAACGGCTGCTCTGGCCCCAGGTGGCGCGCCAGTTCCCGGCTATAGAGTCCCCCACCCTTCCACTCTCCATGCAAATAGAAAAATGGAGGCAGAGAGCCACCCTTCTGAACCTCTACCAGCGGCGCACGACCAGTTTTTGCGGGTGAGCTGGTTGGAGTATGCTGCACGGTGAAATCGTTCGCCAGATGTTCAATGGTTGCGCCAGCAAAGAGGGCCGAGAGCGGCAGTTTCTTGCCACCCACCTGCGCCATGCGATCAAATAGCTGTACGGCCAGCAATGAGTCGCCGCCCAGTTCAAAAAAGTCGTCCTTGATGCCGATGGGATGCACGCCCAGCAATTCTTCCCACACCTGCGCTATCTGCTGCTCGATTGGCGATCTCGGTGCCACATAGTTCTCTTCGACCGCGCTCCTGCCTGGTTCAGGTGCCGGAAGCGCCCGTCGATCGACCTTCCCATTGGCTGTTAGCGGCAGATTCTCCAGCATAAGGAACGCAGATGGCACCATATACACCGGGACACGGCTCATCACATGGGCCTTCAACTCCGTCGCAGGAACGCTCTGCGCCTTGCGCACCTGCACATATGCCACCAGTCGCTGCTCCCCCGGCGTATCTTCCCGCGCCATAACCACCGCCTGCTCCACAGCCGGATGCTGGTCGAGGACAGCCTCGATCTCGCCCAGTTCGATGCGAAAGCCGCGCAGTTTCACCTGGAAGTCCAGTCGTCCCAGGAACTCAATATTCCCATCTGGAAGGAAACGCGCCAGATCGCCCGTCTTATAAAGATGAGCATCGTCATCAGGCACAAAAGGATCAGGCACAAATGCTTCCGCAGTGCGCCGCTCATCGCCAAGATATCCTCGTCCGACGCCGACACCTCCAACATACAGCTCTCCGCTCACCCCCAAAGGCAGGGGCTCCAGGTGGCGATCCAGCACATAAAGCCGCATATTCGGGATGGCCCGGCCGATTGGAATAGTACTTCTTGTCTCATCTGGCGCTTCATAGATGGGATAATGCGTCACATCGTCGGAGCATTCGGTTGGACCATACGCATTGAGCAGAGGCACATGAGGATAGATACGCAGCCAGCGTCGGCACAGCTCCACCGGGAGCGCCTCCCCGGTCGGAATCAACCAGCGTAAGGCTAGCAGAGGTGGTCTATCAGCACCTTCGATCTGGTCTGCGTCCAACATCGCTCGCAGCAAGGAGGGTACCGTTTCGAGAATCGAGACCTGCTGCTGCTCGACCCGGGTAAGCAACTGCACAGGATTATGGGCCACCTCATCGGGGTAGATCTGCACGCTCCCGCCAACAAGCAGCGCGGCCAGATACTGCCACACAGAGATATCAAAACACTGAGAGGCCGTTTGTGCCACCTTATCGCCAGCAGTCAAGGAGAGCGCATCGATCTTGGCATACAGATGATTCATCATCCCTCGTTGCTCAACCATCGCCCCCTTGGGCTTGCCAGTGGAGCCAGAGGTATAGATCACATAGGCAAGATCGTGCGGCGTGCCATAGACAGAGAGATTCTCCCCACGTTGCTCTACCTGCCCCATCTCCTCAAAGGAGAAAACGGCTGGACGCAGTGTAGCCGATACTTCCGCCAACAGATGCGTCAGCGTCGGTACGAACTCAGGAGTCGCCAGAACAAAGCTACAGCGGCTGTGTTCGATGACCTGACGTAACCTTGCAGACGGATGGTGAGGATCGAGAGGAAGATAGGCTCCTCCTGCTTTGAAGACAGCCAGCACAGAAACCAGGAAAGGAATGCCCCTTTCACTCAGCAAGGCCACAAGTTTCTCCGGTCCGACGCCGCGCGCACGCAATTGATGTGCAAGACGGTTAGCACGAGCGTTTAATTCCTGATAGCTCAACTGCTCGTGCTCACAGATGACGGCCACCGCCTGAGGAGTTCGCGCCACCTGAGCCTCGAAGAGCTGAGACAGGCTCTGCTCCAACGGATACTGCATCTGCTGAGTGGCATTCCACGCGACGACTACCTGGTGGCGTTCCTCTTCCGACAGCAGGGGCAGGGTAGACAACGGCTGCCGGGGATCGGCCGCAATGCCAGCCAGCAACGTTTGCCAGTGGTCAGCCAGGCGGATGATCGTTGCCTCATCAAAGAGATCAGTAGAATACTCAAAGCGACAACGCAATCCCTCCGCGCCTTCCAGCACCTCCAGAGAGAGATCGAACTGAGCGGTCGCAGTCAGGTTTCCCAGATCGATTGGCTCCCAGCCATCCGCCAGACCCGTGACCGGGGCATCAAAGCTCATCATTACCTGGAAGAGCGGATTGCGCCCGGCCTGTCGTCCAGGCTGAATCGCTTTGACCAGGGAAGCAAAAGGCAACTCCTGGTGAGCCTGCGCCGCCAGCACTACCTCGCGCACACGCGTGAGCAAGGATGTAAAACTGGGATCGCCCGAGAGATCGGTACGCAGTGCCAGCGTGTTGACGAAAAAGCCCACCAGCGCCTCGGTCTCGGGCAGCGTGCGGTTAGCGGCAACCGTGCCAATCACGAGATCTTCCTGCCCGACGTAGCGATAGAGCAGAGTCTGGAACGCAGCGATCAGCGTCATATACAGCGTGACCCCCAGTATCTGGCTCAGGTGCTCGAGTTCAGCAGTCAGCGTTCTGGAGAGAGTGAGGAGATAGGTAGTGCCTTGCGTCGTGGGTGAGGCCGGGCGGGGGCGCGCAAACGGCAGTTCCAGAATCTCCGGGCCGTTCGCCAGCAATCGCTCCCAATAGCCGAGCTGCGCGGCGAGCCGTTCACCTTGCAGCAGTTCCCGCTGCCAGACCGAGAAATCGGAATATTGGAGCGCGAGATCTGGTAGTGGCGAGGGTTGCTTGCGCGCAAAGGCTTCGTACAGACTGCTCAATTCAGATAAAAGCACATTCAGCGACCAGCCATCGAAAACGATATGATGCACAGTCAGGAGCAACAGGGACTCCTCGGGGGCCAGACGCAACAACAGAGCGCGGAGCAACGGCCCCTTCGCAAGATCAAAGGGACGGCATGCCTCGATGCTCGCCAGGCGGCGCGCCTCCGCCTCCCGCTCAGCCGGGGGCAGATATTGTAACTCAAGAGCTGGGAGGATGAGCTTCAGGGTGGGAGTAATCACCTGCACCGGTTTGCCATCCCGGGTCCTAAAGATCGTCCGTAATGCCTCGTGACGATCCACAAGCGTATTGAGGCTGCGTTCAAGCGTCTCGACCTCAAGCGCCTTCCCTATGCGCAAGACACTGTAGACATTATAGGCCGTGCTCTCTGGCTCCAACTGATGGAGGAACCAGAGTCCTTCTTGCGTCAGAGAGACCGGGTATGCATACCCCGGCTCCAGCGCTGATCCGGCTTCAGTTGACGGTAGACGGTACGCCTCCCGTTCCAGTCGACGCAGGATTGGTTGATCAGACGAAGCAGGCGACTCCTGTAAACTGGAGATGGCTGCTGCCAGACCTGCCGCAGTAGGGAGCGCAAAAAAGCGTTGCAGAGGAATGTTAACATGCAGCAATGCTTGAATGCGTGAGGTCACCTGCATCGCCAGGAGCGAATGACCACCCAGGGCAAAAAAGTCATCGTCAACACTGATCTGCTCAATGCCCAGTACTGCCACCAGAATACCAACCACAATTTCTTCCGCTGCCGTGCGTGGGGCCACAAATGGCTCCTGACGCTCGCTTGTCCGGTAATCGGGAAGAGGTAGCGCCTGACGATCAATCTTCCCGTTAGTATTCAGAGGGAATGCCTGGAGCAGGACAAAGGCCGCAGGGAGCATGTAGCCGGGCAAACCTTCTTTGAGCTGACGACGTAGTTGCGCTACAAGCTCGGCGGTTTCCCGGGCAGGTTGTGGCACCACATATGCAACGATACGTTTGACCCCCGGCGTATCTTCACGCACCATCACTAACGCCTGATGCACACTGGAATGCTGCTTGATTGCGGCCTCTATCTCGCCCAATTCGATACGGTAGCCGCGAATCTTCACCTGATGGTCGATGCGCCCGAGAAATTCAATGCTACCACCAGGCAAGTAGCGCAC
This sequence comes from Ktedonobacteraceae bacterium, assembly GCA_035493895.1. Taxonomy (GTDB): domain Bacteria; phylum Chloroflexota; class Ktedonobacteria; order Ktedonobacterales; family Ktedonobacteraceae; genus DATJHM01. The sequence goes on along the minus strand of DATJHM010000274.1, from coordinate 1,338 downwards.
CAGATCACCGGTTTTGTAGAGCCTTGCCTGCGGCTGCGGGCTAAAAGGGTCCTTCACGAAGCGTTCCGCAGTCAATTCAGGGCGATTGAGATAGCCACGAGCGAGATGTCCACCCCCGATATACAGTTCGCCTACGATCCCCTCCGGCACAGGTTGACCGGATTTATCCAGAATATAGACGGTACGATCGGGCAAACGACGACCAATGGGGATACTGGTTGCGAGTTGTTCCGGTTCAATCTGACGCGGAATATCGAAGATGGTAGCCCCGATCGTAGCTTCCGTAGGACCGTAGATGTTGAACAACCGTCCGCAATGCAGTGGAGATTGCCGCCACAACTGTACAGCCTCAGGTGGAAGCCGATCACCTCCGGCAACCACGAGCCGGAGTCGCAGGCCCTCCATCTGCGCGGGGACAGCGGCCCACGCCGATATTACCTCATACCAGTAGTCGCAGGACAGAGAAAGAACGGTAAGCTGATGCTCTTTCACCTGCCGCAGTAAATCAGACGGCGACCAGACTTCCGGCCCACGTAGCAGCAACTTCGCCCCGACCAGCAGAGGTGGAAGCATTTGCTCCAAAGAGGCATCAAAGGTAAACGCACTAAACTGTAACGCAGCGTCATCAGCGTTCAGTTCCTGGGTCTGTATGATGGCTCCACAATGAGAGGCAAGAGCATGGTGCTCAACCAGCACCCCTTTGGGCAGCCCCGTGGAGCCCGAAGTGTAAATGATATAGGCCAGATGCTCTCCTCTGGCAATTGGAGTCGGGTTCGTCGCAGGCTGCTGGCTTATGATGGCCTCGTGAGCATCCAGGCAAACGAGAGGTGGGTGGGGTTCGGGGAATCTTGCCAGGAGATGCTCTTGAGTCAACAAGACGCGCATGCCAGTATCTTCCATCATAAAGGCGGTGCGTGAAGCCGGGAAGGTCGGGTCCAGAGGAACATAGACACCACCAGCTTTGAGAATAGCCAGAAGACCGATGACGATAGCTAACGAGCGCTCGACGCAAATGCCTATCGGCACCTCCGCCTGAACGCCCAGTTCGCGTAGATAGTGAGCGAGCTGATTGGCCTGCTGATTCAGCTCGCGATATGTGAGCTGCTGCCCCTCGCAGACGACGGCTAACGCATCGGGGGTACGCGCCACCTGCGCCTCGAACAGTTCGTGAACAGTGCGACCCTCGAAATACGCGATCTGAGGCTCGTTCCACGCGACCAGAAGCTGGTGACGCTCTTGCTCGGTCAGGAGAGGGAGGGAAGCAAGCGATGTTTCGGGAGCGACAAGCACCCCTTCTAAGAGCGTCTGCCAGTGGCCCGCCATGCGCGCAATCGTCGT
>DATJHM010000273.1:0-12127 GCA_035493895.1 Ktedonobacteraceae bacterium | reverse complement strand
CAGGGCGTGAACACCTCTATATTCAGCTCTATACAGCGATACCCGAGAAACTGGCGCAACGAAGAGTCAGATGGAGCTATGCATACAAGCTGAGCCCTGGATCTCGTTGTGAGGTCATCAGAGAGAGAGAACGATGAGAATGGTTTTGTGAGGCCTGTGTCCAGGTTGGCTGTGTGACGCATATGGGGTGATCTTACACATTGCTGATGCCCACCAAGAGGCTTCTTCTTCTTGTCCGGTCCCGGTGGGCGGTCTTCGGATTATCAATACTGCGGTGATCACCTCACCTGCTACTTTGGTGGCAGATCCCTCTGTTCCCACTTGGGTAGTGAGGCCTGCCTCAGCTTTCTTATTCACTATGAAAGAACTACTTCCGTGATGTATGGTTGTTCCCTTTTTACCTGTAGGTATAGTCTGAAGCGCTGAGATTTTTGTATGGTATGGGAAAGGAGAGATATGGCAGAGGAAGGAAAGCAACAGAGCGTTGATTGGATGTGGTACTACCAGTTGATTCATACGACGTCGGCGGTGGCCGACGTCCAACGTGACCTGGCAAGGGGGCGAGTGGCTCGTCTCACCTGTCTGCAACAGAAGCGATCGCTTTGGATGCATCAAGTTGGCGATCAGCTTGAGTATGCTATCGTGGATGCATCCTGTCAAATACCCCGGTCTAAAGACGCGGGGCTTGTGTCTGGACTCCACCGCAATTCGCTATATCTTTGCAGACGTAGCGCTTTGGCTTCAACGTTCGACACATCAGGGGCAATTGACAAGTGCCCCGTTCTCTCCCAGTCTTGCCGGGAAAGAAGCGTTCGCAGTGCGATGTTACGAGCACCAATGAGATCGGCATGGAGCGTGTAATGGCAGTTTCGACAGACGAAGAGCAAGCCTTTATTGGGTCGATTCTCTTTGCCGGTGTGTCCACAGCACGGACAGGCTTGAGAGGTAGAGTTGGCGTCCACTTTGATCGCCATACTCTCGTGAATGAGCGCTTTGTAGGCAATCATGGCGTGCAATTCTGCAAAGGACCACCTGGCATAAGCAGCATTCGCACGACGTTGTTTCGTGCTCGCTTTCTTGCCCGTGCGTCTCTTCGTCCGTTCGCGAATGTCAGTCAGGTGCTCCAATCCGATGAGACTATGAGGATGAGCCATCACAATCCGCTTGCTCACGACATGGTTCGCGTTGGCTTTGAACCGTCTCTCTCGTCCACTGATCGCCACCAGACGACGGGTAGCGGAACGAGTGCCTTTGCGCTGAAGACGCTTGCGCAGTCGTGTGTAGTGGTTGGCTTTGGGAATGATCGTTTTGCCAGAATAGAAAGCGTTCTCTCCTCGCGTAGTACTCGTGACCGCCAGATAGCGCATGCCGACATCGACGCCGACAATTCTGGTATGCGTCTCCGGGGTCGGATCAACTCCCTCGATTTCCAGCGAGACGAGCAGGAAGAAGCGCTTCTTGGGTTTGTCGTACCAGAGTTTGGCCGCGCCGATCTGGGCACCATGCTGGATAAGCGCCACATGCTGATCGTAGCCTGTGTAGGGCACCACGACACGGCCAGCGAGTGTGAGGATGCTCACCTGTTGCTCTCTCTTGAAGGAATAATCCTTCTTGTACTGATACGTCAGCGTCGGAGAAACAAACTTTGGGGCTTGATCGAGTCCTTTGTAACGCTTTTTGGTGTGTCCAGCGGAACGAGCAGCGGCATTTTGTTTGACTTTGGTCCATAGAGCTTTGTAGGTCGCACCGACCTGACGAGGAACCGAACACGCCATCTGAGAGGAGAGATGAAAACGGGCGCGCACCTCGTCATACGTGCCCGTTTGCAACGCGACGGCATTACTCATTTTGCCATGCGCAAACGCGTACTGGCTCACATAATTGAGCGAGTCACGATAGGCTAACTGTGTTGCACGCAAAGCGGTAAATTGTTCGTTGGACGTATGCAGTTTGATTTTCGCGGTAAGCATCGTTTTCATAGATCATATTCTATCAAATATTCAACTACATGTAAACAGAAAAGAAGCGGATGAACAGACACCACCCTATCCACCCAAAGAAAGGTAGGGCTATTCCTCCCCGCCTTGAAAGGACGGGGCATCCTAGCCCGGGTTTTGTGAAATTATGCTTAATATGTTCCAGTGAATTACTGGATACAAATAACAGGCAATTTCATCATTATCCTGGCAATGCGTCAGGAGCCAGATGGGCAACTCCTTCCAGGGTCAGCAGCAAAACGTCCCGGGCTATCTGCTCTGATGACCTTGTGCTGCTTTCCTGGCTCCACTGAACAGCCGTCCCCGAAAATCGTCCAGCTTATAAGCTGAGCCATCGTTTCCTGAGGTATTCGTGACTGGATTGCCGTGCTTCTGCTCTGTTTCAGCCAGAGCAGAAGCACGGCAATCCAGTTCCTCCTGCGTCACACGTTCAACCAGGGGATCGACGATATCTAATGGAGGGCACTGGCGATGCATGCCCTTGAAATATTCCAACGTGCTCTGAATGAGCAGATACAGGGTATTTCGTTCCCAGCGCGACACAGGCGGGAGCGTGTCCGTCAACAGATCTCGAAATTCCTCGCGGATAATAGCTTCCAATAACGCATATTTATCGGCAAAGTGAGCATAAAAGGTTCCACGATGGACATTGGCTCGCTCGGTAATTTCTTGAATGCTCATAGCGGTAAAACCTTTTTCTTGCATAATATTGCAGAGACTTGTATTCAGACCTTAAATACTCCCACAACGGAGTGTAACGTTTTCAGCGAGCGTGTAAGCTTGCTCATGGTATCCGTGGTTTTATGCATATCATCACCTGTTTTTTTCTGCTCCTCCCTTATGTATTGCAGTCTGCATAAAACAGATTGCGAGAGGACGTTTTGCTGATCGAGATGTGTATGTGTCAGTTCAAGTGACTGCATCTGACGTTCAAGCAAGGCGATGATTGCCGTGAGGAGGGCAGTGGTATGTGAAGTGCATTGCTGTGCTTGTGTGATCTCCGTTCCTGCCTCAGGTTGTGTGCATTCCAGATCGTCCCGGCAGCGTTGCGCTATCTGCTGCATCTCGTGTGTCGTCTCCGCCAGAGACTCGTAGTGCTCAGAAACTACCTGTGTGGAGTGCGTCACCTGCTCCATGGCTTCAGTTATCTCAGCCATATCCTGCGTTTGACGCATGGTGATGTGGACGAGTTGTGCTATCCGCTCGTGGGTCGCATTGACCAGCGTCTCTACTTCGCTGGTGGCTGTTTTCACGGGGAGCACCAGATTGCTCAATTCGTCGATGATGTAGTTGAAGGAGTGGGCCAGGAAACCCAGCGTATCCGAGGTGACCTCCGCACGCGAACGGAGATCGCCCGAACCCAGACCCTTCACTTCGCGGATCAGCTTTTGCACATGCTCCTCAAGAAAATTGTGCTGCTGCTGAATGTTTTTCATCAGGTCTACAATGCTATCTAACATAATGTTCATAGAGGTCGCGACCATGTGGATTTCGTCGTGGCCTACCACGAAGGCACGCGCATTCGTATCGCCCTGCGCAATGCGTTTGGTAAGCTGGACAAGCTGGCGTAATGGACGGGTAATGGTCAGGTTGATGACGTAGCTAATGGCGAAGACGAGCAGTGTGCTGAAGAGGAAGGCGGCGATGGTCCAGATAAAGACGGGGTAGATTTTGAAGGTGTTGATCTGGACAACGAGCTGGCTGATGCTCTCCGTCTGGACGACGAGATTGTCCAGGTTCCCTTTCAGCGGTAAATATTCAATGTTGGCCTGATCAATATCGCCCGCCAGGGTAGTTTCGTCTGTGGACTTCTGGATAGCCTGTAACGTCTGCGTCTGCGCGTTTTTGTAGGATTTCCACTGCAAATTCACGACGTAGGTGATACTCCGCTGGCTGATGGGTTCCTGGCTGCCCTGGCTATCATTTTTGAGTGCGTCACGAATGCTCTGCATTTTTGCCGAGGTGGCAATCTGGTAGTCTTGTTGATAGGTAGCCAGGGCAGAGCTAAAATCGTCGGTTAACTGTACAATCTCTCTGCTGTTCTGGATATTGGTTCCCTCCGCGCCAGGAGTCATGCTGAGTGCGCCCAGCAGCGCGTTCATACGCAGGAGATCGGCCTGCATATCCGTGACGAGCTTGACCGCAGTATCGTCGACCTGTACCGTATTATTGACGGTATTGAGTGTGTTCACATAGGAACTGCCCAGAATCGAAATCACGATGCCAGGAATAAGCGCAGCTATTGTGGCCGCAACCGTCAGGCGACGTGCTATCGACATGTTGATAAGGAAGCGCCACATTGCTCATTCCCTCCTGGAGATCTTTTGTACATGTTGTCGGTGTGTAAAGAGAAATGCTTCTATTGAGCGGTAGTTCACAAAACGTATTGTGCGTAAATCGCCTTTACCTCGTCAGTGAGCGCGAGTAGCCTCGGCTTGACGGTTGCACCATGCGAAATTTCCTGTAAGGCCGTGACCACCGCCTGAGCTGCGTTACTGTACTGAGGCCCAAAGACGGGAGGTCGCATCGTCGGGATAATTTTTTGAATAAATGCCTGGCTGATGGCGTCAGCATAGAAACGACTATAGAGCCGGGCCCGGGTATCATAGCTTTTCCTGGGAAGCATCCCTCCCTCAGGGATAAGAAATGTGGTGATGACCTCGGGGGAGGTGGTGAGAAAATTGATTAAGTTCCAGGCAAGATTTTTATTGCTGGCCGTTGCGGCAATGCTCAGATTGTGGATGTCGGCGCAGGTGACGGCCTGGATCAGCCGTGGCCCCCGGGGTGTGGTGGTGACGCCGAAGGTCTCGTTTACCTGCTGGACGGTGCTGAAATCGGGATTGAGTGAGCCCAGGATGCCAGTCAGGTAGGGGCCATCCAGCTTGAAGACCAGTTTTTCCTCCGCCATCAGCGCGCGTTCGGCTTTAATCGCGAGATCCGGGGGCGACCAGCGTTTTTGTATTGCCTCCTGGAGCCATTGAAACGCGGCCACGGTCCCGTCGTCGGCCCAGTTAATGATCACTTTGCCATAGCCCGCATCGGCCAGCGGATTTCCACCAAAGGTCCAGATCCAGGGCCAGAAGCCGATCAGCGCATATTCGGTTGCAGAGGTATCGAGTCCAAGCGGATAGCTATTTGCCGGGAGCTTTGCGCGGAGCAGGGCCAGCATCTCGTTGAGCTCGCTCATCAGGCGTGGTGGCCGCGTGGGATCAAGTTTTGCGGCGGAGAGCAGATTTTTGTTATACCAGAAACCGTGGGGGGTGATACTGAATGGTGCCGCATAAAGTACGCCTTTGTACGTTCCCGCGGCGAAGCTTTCAGGAAAAGCATCTTGAAACCAGTCCCGCGCGACAAATGCGTCCAGCGCCGCCAGGGCTCCCTTCCCTGCCAGTACATAGGGAAGATTGCCGCTTAATTCCATGACATCCAGCGTGATATTCGCATGCATTAACTCGGTGGTTTGCGTGAGGACTTCGTCGAATGGCATGCCGATATTGTTGACCTGGACATTGTTTTGCTTTTCGAAGGCGAGGAGGGCTTTATCGATATTGCTGCGTGTCGCCGTTTCGGCGGAGGCCCAGTTCGCGAAGTTTAAGCTTCTTTTAATGGCGTTGGTATTCGTGTTGCATCCTTGCAACAGGCTCCCTGCGCTCGTGAGCGACAAACCTGCGATCATTGCACGTTTGAGTAGATCACGTCGATGAAGCCTGATTTGTGCTGTAGAGAAATGGCTGTTGTATCTGTGCCACATGGAATAGCTCCTATTTGCGACGTAGCAAAATGTTACTGGCTGCACCTATTATATGTTGGAATAGCATAGCTGCCAAGTACTACGTATGTGGCACATAGAGTTTCGCATATGGTATTTTCTCTTCTACACCTTTCTGCGGTTTACAATTTTCGAAAGAGCATGGTAAGATCTGTTATGCAGAACGGTTTTATTACTGCACGCGGTTGGCGCGTTAAGTAAAGGGGAACGTGTATGCAATCGTGGTACCGGCGTATTGTGCATACGCAACAGGATCGTGAGAAGATGTTGAGGGATGGGGGTCGGAAGGGGACGGATCAGCATGGCGTTCGAGAGTCCAATCGCTCTTTAATTCTGAACTATATTCGCGAACGTGGCATTGTCCCGCGCTCCGATCTTGCTCGTTACACTGGTCTGTCTCGAACTGCTATCGGGAATATTGTCGATGATCTGGTGCGGGAAGGCATTGTCCAGCAAGAAGAGCATCAAAGTGGCGACGATCGCCGCACGATCACGCTCTCGTTCAATGCCACTGCCGGGTATGTTCTGGGCTGTACGCTCGGTCGGCAGCATCTGACGGTGCTCCTGGCAGATCTTACCGGTCGTCCCATCCAGCATCTGGATATTCCATTTTCCATTCACAAAGGTCCCGATGAGGGCCTGCCGCTGCTGGGAAAGTTGCTCAAAGTCTTTGTCGCACAACAACAGATCTCGTGGGATATGATCGTGGGAATCGGCCTGGGCATTATCAGTCCTCTGGATCTTTTGCAGCAAAAGGGGATCATGCTTCCAACTCCTTTTTCCAACTGGGCGGGCGTTGATATTCAACAGACGCTGGAAGATGATCTCGGCGTGCCCGTTCGCCTGGATAAAGATGGCAATATGGGCGCGTTGGGCGAGAGCCGCTATGGGGCGGGCCGCAATGAAGGCAATATGATTTATGTAAAGGTTGGTTCTGGTATTACCGGTGGTTTTATTTTGAATCATCAGCTCTATCGTGGCTATCTGGGCATGGCGGGTGAGATAGGGCATCTGCCCGTTGATCTCAATGGTACGCTCTGCCATTGCGGTCGGTATGGGTGTCTGGAGACGGTGGCTGGCAGAGGGGGAATTTTGATGGAAGCGCAACGGCTCTCTTCCACGGTTACGACGATGCCGCAGGTAATAGAGGCCGCCAGAGAAGGCGATGCTGCTTGCATAAGCGTCCTGACGAGGGCGGGCAAATATCTGGGTTTTGCGCTTGCCGGACTGGTCAATAGTCTGAATCCCTCGTTAATCGTGCTTGACGGAAGCACAATGCAAGCAGGAGCGTTGCTTCTTGCTCCTCTCTGTGCTGCCCTGGAAGCGCATAGCCTGCCCTTCTCATTCGCGAACACGCGCGTCATCCTCGCCGAGAGTAACGGCCTTGCGGGCGCTCTGGGAGGCGTTGCAACGCTCTTAGATGCCGTTTTTCACGAAATATATTTGTGACTATCACTCATCGATAGCTAATTGATCTTTATCAGCTTCTACACAGTTTTCCCCTTTATCCCTTCAGGCCGCTCTGTTTATAGCCTTCGACGATATAGCGTTGGAGGAGCACGAAGATGATCACCAATGGCAAGATAGCGATAATCGCGCCCATGAACAGCTCGTGCAGATTGAGGACCTGGGCGTTGAGGTAATTCGAGAGTACCACCTGAACCGTCCACGCCGATTGGTCCTGTCCGATCACCAGCGGCCAGAGGAAGGAATTCCAGCTCGTAATAAACGCAATAACGCTGAGGGCGGAGATAATCCCGGATGAGTTCGGCACCACGATCCGCCAGAAGACGCCCCAATATCCCAGACCATCAACCCTGCCCGCTTCTTCCAGTTCATGTGGAAAACTGAGGAAGAACTGGCGAAACAAAAAGGCCGTGAAGCCGCTGAACACGCCGGGAATGACCAGTCCTTGCAGCGTGCTGATCCAGTTGAGATAGGAGACAACCAGATAGACCTGGACAAAAATGACCGAGAAGGGGACCATCAGTGTAATCAGAACGGCATAGAAGATCTGAGTGGACCAGCGATACGGGATACGGGCCAGGCCGTAGCCAGCGAGCATACAGACAAGAATCTGGATCACGGTCTGCAAGATGCCGATCAGCGCCGAGTTCGTCATGCCATCCAGAAAGGGGACATCGGGATCAGTAAAAAGATCCTGAATATTCTCAAAATGAAGCCTGGAAGGAAAGAAGGTCCAATTGGGCGAGGTAATTTCCAGGTCGGTAGCCAGTCCGTTCCTGAGAATGAGGTAGAACGGGAGCAGGAAGATGAGCGCCAGGATGATAAGGAGCACGTAGCGTGCGGTGCTGGCGATAATTTTGCCTGTCTGCGTGTCGAAGAAGGTCGTATGTATCCGTTCGTTGTTGCGGATGAGCCGCGATGGAGATGTGGCCATAGAACGTTGTCCCTTTACTTGTCCTGTTTTTTTCGCTCACTCGTGGTCATATGTTGAAACTAGATTACGGTGTTTCTCTCTCATTAATCGCGCCTTCCGAAGCCGAGGAGACGTCCCTGAACCAGACTGATGATGATAATAATGAACGTCAGAATAACGCCGCCCGCGCTGCCCATGCCATAGTCCTGGTTGGTTAAAGCGACCCTTAAAAGATAGACGAGGGGAGGACGAGCAAGGATCTGGTTGCCGCCAGTCATAATATTGTAAAACTCGTCGAACGCTTGAAAGGCGGCGATAATGTTGAGCAGGAGGATCGAGATAGAGGTGTTGCGGAGCAAGGGAAAGGTGATCGCCCAGAACGTTTGCCAGCCTTTTCTCGCACCATCGACATAGGACGCTTCATACAGTTCGCGAGGAATATCCTGTAAGCCCGCGATAAAGATAATCATATAGATCCCTAATTGTAGCCAGAGACGTACCGTGATGAGCACCAGCCAGTACCAGGGTGGTGTCGGGCTGGATATCCAGGTGATCGCATCGATCCCAAAGAGGTGCAGGAGCGAGTTGGCGAGACCATAATAGGAGCCGTTGAAGATGCTCATTTTCCAGACAATGGAGGCCAGCACATAGGAACAGGCGGTAGGGAGAAAGAAGACCGAGCGGAAAAATCCCTGTGCCACTTTGATGCTATTGACGAGTAATGCCAGACCCAGCGCGAAGGCAAAGGTGGTGGGTACGATAAAAAGGGCAAAGATGCTGAAAATGCCCAGGGACCTGGTGAAATATGGATCGCTGAGCATCGCAATATAGTTTTGCAGTCCGACAAAGTGGGTGGGACTGACCGTCGCGCGTGCCTCCGAGAAGCTGAGCACAAAGCCCCAGACGATAGGGATGTAGAAGAAGACGATGAGGCCCAGGAGCAGAGGGCCAACAAATGTCCAGAACATCAGAGCCGTCTTCTGGCTGATTTGCCTCTTTCTCTGCTTGATCAGCTTCACATCCTGTTCGAGCGATGCCACGGCTGCTGGAGGGGTCGTAAGAGATTTCATGCTATATCCTTTTTTCTAACGTGTTGGGCGAGGTCATACCAGGGTGAAGCGTGCGGACTCCCGGGAGAGCCGCACATGGGCGAAAGAGCGTGGATAGGACAGAAGGAACCAGGCACGTTGGTTCCTTCCTGCATACCCTGGAATGTGGATAGCACCCATTCCCTACTGCTGCATAAGCACTTGACCTTTAGCCGAGTTCTTTTTGCAGTTCGGTATTGCACTGATCGGCAGCCTGATTGAGTAGAGAGCGACCATTTTTGCCGCTCTTGACGATATTACTGACTGCGTTCGTCAGGGCGGTATCCATGGCGGCATTCCAGAGCGATGGGGTGGCATGTCCGTATTTATTCAGAATGTCGACCGCATCGGAGGCCGGGCTGACCGTGAGCTTAGGCGTATTGGCGGAGGTGCTCACGCGTGGGGGGACGTGGAAGCCGTAGCCGACATTCCAGTCGACCTGAACCTGCGAATTGGTGATCCAGAGCCATTTGACATAGTCTTTTGCCGCCTGCACGTTTTTGCTCTTGGCATTGACCATTTCGGCCCAGCCGCCGTTGACGGTTGCTGGCTGGCTCTGCGCATCCAGGGCGGGCAGAGGGAAGATCCCGAAGTCGTTGCCGATCGCGCTTTTCTGGATCAGGGGCATGGCCCACAATCCGCACCACTGCATGGCGACCGCTCCCTGCTGGAACGAAGAGGAATCCCACCAGAAGGTTGGGGCATCAGGCAAGACGCCGCCAGAGCGGTTCAGTTCGTAGAGCTTTTCGTAAGCGGCGGCAACGCGATCGGTATTGAAGACGATTTTGTTATCGGAGGAGATGAAGTCCCCACCAGCGGCCCAACCGGCGATATAGGAGAGCGCATTGACGCCACCATCGGGCCCGATGTAAATCCCTTTCTGGTTCCCGTTCGTCAGCTTCTTGGAGAGCGTGATCAGCTCATCAAGCGTCTTGGGAGGCTGTACTCCTGCTTTGTCGAAGAGGCTCTTGCGATAGTAGACAAAGGTGGGATCATTGATCATCTTGATGCCGTACACGTGACCATCGACGGTGAACGGGGCCAGAGAAGCGGGTTTGAAGTCGCTTTGCACCTCTGCGATAATATCGTCCAGGGGGGCAAGCTGGCCCGCTTTGACCTGATCGACGGAAAGCGAGGAGTTTTCAAAGACATCGGGACCGTTCGAACCGAGCAGAGCGGCGCGCACTTTATCGGGATACTCGTTCCCGGTTCCCGGCACCCAGTTCACAGTGACATTGGCTTTGGTATATTGTTTCGCGTACTTGAGTACGGCCTCGTGGGTGCCCGATTCGCCATACTGATGATACCATTGTGTGAGCGAGGGCACATTGCTATTGGTGTTACTCGGGCCTGCTCCAGTACCAGCACAGGCTGCAAGCAATGAACTACCCAGGGCAAGGGAGCCAGAGTATTGGAGGAACCGTCTGCGATTGAGGGATGACAGATAGCGCTGTTCTTGAGACATGATCATTCTCCTCGTCAATGTGGGTACGACAATGTACGGAAACAGGGTGCGCGAAAGCCACTTCCAGGCCAGAAAATATCTTGCACCTCTGTTTCTTATAGACACGATTACAGATAAGCTTCATCTCTTAGAAGCAATGAGGGACCAGGGAAATGTCTCGGAAGTTGCTGCAATAGATATTCATCCGCTCAACGCGCACACTGTTTTTTCAAATGGTCCAACCTGTCAGTATGCTTGCGTCGCCCGGCAGGCATGACGACCATATGTCTGGTGGTATATGTTACATATTCCAGAGAAAACAGCGCAGATAAATGGAACGGATGGCAGCTTGACGATAGGTTGTGATGTGTGAAATGTCCCTGACCGATCGGGCCAGGCGAGAGCAAGGGTAAGCACGCTGGTGCTGGAGATCTCCTCCTTTCAAGCGTCATGCGAGAAAAGAAACGGCGTCGATTGTCAATCTGATTAACGTTTACATTGGCCAATGTAAACTTGATGCTCCAGGCAAACAAAATAATAGCGATGCATTGGAAGTAAAATGTTTTTACTTCCCCTGATACGTCAATTACAGACATATGACGAAGCGCACGGGAAAGAGATACCATCTGCTACCAATGCCAATACTACCATATACTCGCGTATTTTGTCAACTTAGTTTACAAAGCCAGATTTAATCGTTGTTGTCCCATTTTTGCAGCCACCAGTCCAGGTAGGGCATAGCAGAGTTGCTACCAGATTCTCGAAGCTTCGCTAGATCCAGCGGAGTACGGCGCAAATCAATACTCAGACGTCCATGCTCGTTGCTCAGGACGCCATACTCGGCCCAGCGTACATGATGATTCATGGGGAGTTCTGGACTGCCAGCATTGACGCCGGGCAAGCCAATGCTGCCGACATTGACGATATGAGCATTCTGGTAGCGGCGAATCATCTGGATATGGGTGTGCCCTCCCGCGAACACCGTCGCGGAATAGCCTGATAGCATCGCCTGCACGTCTGTGTCTGGAGTGATCGAGGCAATCACATCGTCAAATGAATGTGGAGAGCCATGATAGCAGAGGAGGCGTTTTTCTGCATCGAGAGAGAGTTCAAGCAGGGGAGAAAATGTCTGGAGATAGTCTCGATCTTCGGGCGTCAATTGTTCTCGGCACCAGGATGTGATGGCGCTCAGGATTGCAGAATCCGCTGTTTTTGTACCGGGTGGCCGCAGCAGCCAGGCATCGGTATTGCCGAGAATGACCGGGCAGCGCAACTGACGCAGGCGTTCAATCACTTCGTGTGGTTGTGGGCCGAGGGCCGCGACATCTCCCAGGCAAATGATCTGATCAATGGGCTCCTGCGCGAGTTCCCGGAGAACTGAGTCAAGCGCAACGAGGTTGCCATGAATATCTGAAATGAGAGCAATGCGCATGTAATGATCTTTCTATC
>DATJHM010000272.1:0-73887 GCA_035493895.1 Ktedonobacteraceae bacterium | reverse complement strand
ACATTTCTTGCCATCAAACGACCAGGCTATACTCTGCTTTCTCTCCTAGATCGTCCTTACGACGAGAAAAAAGCGTGGTTAGCTCATCTGACGAGAAAACGTCATGATGATACTATTGAACATGTTTCAGATGTGATTATCGAGCTAGAGCCAAACAAGTATATGGCTGTTCAAAATGTGCAAGAGCCTCCAGCGACCCAACAACACCCTGACCCTCAGGCACCTTCTTGACTTCCTGCTTATCCTGCATACTCCTGCGGGGTACACGCTGCGCGCTGTAGATCGCGTCGGGATGAGCTATTACGCTTGTATTGCTTGTTTTACATGATCTAGAATTGTTCTAGAACCGATAGCGAGAGACTAGAAAAACTCTAGTCGTTCGGGGTGCTTCTCAAGCTGTCCAGTACAATGGCACTAGAAGAAATGTAGTAATGTTGGACGCGCTTTATCCTGCATACCCTGGCGAACCAAGGGTTCACCTTCGGTGGCGGCGCTGCTTCGCTTCGGTTTGTGTTGTACGCTGCGGTTTGTGTCGTTGGTCGGGCGTTTCGCGTGGTCGGGCTCACAGCTAACAATGGGTGCAACCTGCGTGATGATAATAGCAGGGCGGTTCCACGTTGTGGTGCAGGCTCATAGCCGGAATAGGGAGCAATTTGTACCATACTCTTGCATGGAACAGACACACACACCTATGCTTGTTGATTATCATTTCATATCATTTCATCATCAATTCGTGAAATGATATGAAATGATATGATAATCTCTATCCTTGCGAGCACTGGCAAATGTGATCGTGAGCGGTGCAGGTCGGGCGTTTCGCGTGGTCGGGCTCACAACTGGCAACAGGTGGACCACGCTTCCACACTTTGATCGACTGAGGTGGCCAGGGCGGGTGGCATGGGTAGCAGTCGAGGCAAAGTGTGGAAGCACACGGACGGTTTATGGATGTTGGTAGGGTTGGCATGGTGGTAGGGAAGACACCCATAAAGCAGGCTGTGTCACATCGTCTCCTCCTGCTGTTCGGGGTCCGTTCGCTCTTGCTCGCTCTCGGTGTTCGGGGCGTACTGAACTGTTCGGGGTGCTGCGACGTAGGTGTTTTTTGCTGTGCGATGATACGCTTCGCCGTGAGGGTATTGTATCGTTGCACTTTAGAAAAGCGTTTAGCCCGTTTCGCAAAGAAGTCGAAACGGGCTAAACGGCCTAAACGTGTAAACAAGCTAACGCTAATATGATGGTTATCTAGGCTGCTTTCATCTTCTGGATTATCGTCCTAACCTTGCTCAAGAGCGGTATGTCGTTCGCCTCCTCAGTCCTTCGTAGTTCACTAGTAGGTATTCCCCAAGGTTGTCTTTATCGGCGTAGAACATACGACCATGATTGAGCTCTGCCATCTGATTGACAAACGCAACCATATAGTCGTCGTCGTACAACATAAACGTGTTGATCGTCACGCCATCACGCGTACAGCGCTGCACCTCGCGCAAGGTCTGCTCCTCGGCGAGAGGGCTGGGGAACTGGAATTGCCAGCCGCCATAGCGTTCTTCGTACCAGACCGTCGGTCCACCATCGGTAATCATGATGATCTGCTTATTGACGCCACGATGCTTTGCCAGTAACTGGCGCGCCAGCATTAAGCCATGTGCCATATTGGTGCCACGATCGTTGTCATAACGGCCCAGCTCGATCAGCTCATCCGGTTGATATTCGCGCGCAATAAATGAGAAACCAACGATATAGAGATTATCCCGTGGGAATTGCGAGCGAATTAAGCTCTCCAGAGCGACTGCGACCTTTTTCGCCGCTGGCTGGCAGCCATTATAGATCATACTCAGGCTCATATCAATCATCAGAACCGTCGAAGATTGCGTGGTGAACTCGGTGCGATAGACCTCGAAGTCTTCTTTTTGCAGCGACACAGGCGTACCAGTGCCACGGCGATGGATAGCATTCATCAGCGTGCGCTCAAGGTCCAGCATGAACGCATCGCCAAACTGATAGGGCTTGCTCTCATCCGTCCGCTCGCCACCGACGCCACGGAAGGGGCTCACATGCCGACCGAAGCCGTCACGCTTCATCTTGTTGAAGATGTCCTGTAACGCCTTCTGGCCAATCTTACGAATGCCGCGAGAGGTCAGTTCGTAGCGATTGCCCTTCTTTTCGACGAGACCGGCCTCTTCCAGCGTCTTCATCAGCTCTTTTAGCTGTTCGAGCGACTGATATTCTTCATCGCCGAGCAGCTCTTTCACCTTCTCGCTATCGATTCCCTCGATATCATCCAGGCGACGAGCATCCTGAAACTGCTCCTCCAGGCCCTCCATCTGCTGCAAGCGGCTCATCATACGCATGGCTTCGTTCAGAGGCAATGTTTCATTGCCACGAAAACGAAAACGCGTGCGCACATCTTCCATGGGAGCCACAGACTCCAGATTCTGTGCCAGCTCCATCATATCGACGCGGATGCGATCATCGCCCATGAGCTGCTCCATCAGATCTTGCAGTTCCTGGCGCTGATCGGGCGACAGATTGTCCATGATGCCCTGCATCGCAGCTTGCTGCATGCGCATCTGCTCAATCAGATCATCAAGCGAATTGACCCCGGGGAAATACTCGCCATGTTTTTGCATAAACGAGTCGAAGTCTGGCTCCAATCCCTGCTGGCGTTCGCGCAACATCTGGTTGAGATCGCGGATCATTTCACGCAGACGCGCAATATCTTCGGGGGTCATGTTTTGCAATGACTGCTGCATGCCCTGAAAAAATTGCTGCATCATTTGCTGTTGCAGGCCAGCCATCAATTCCTGGAACTTCTCGCGGGCGGCCTCGTCCATGAAATCATAGTCCGAAAGCTCTTTGATCTGTCCAGGAATATCCTGTGGCAACTGGTCCAGGAAATCTTGCTTCCGTTTGGCAATCATCTCCAGCATGCGCTGCATCTGCTCGGGAGAGAGATCGCCACCCTGGCCCTGTTGTCCCTGACCGGACTGACCCTGTTGTCCCTGACCGGACTGACCTTGCTGCCCCTGCTGGCCTTGCTGACCCTCGGGAGATTGGGCACCAGCCTGGTTTTCGCGACCTTGCTGGCCGGATTGCGGCTGATTGGCATCCGCTGGAGAGGGCTCATCCTTCCCATCCAGACGGCGTTGAATGCCATCGCGCTCCAGTTGCTTGACCTCCTCCAACTTCTGGCGCAGATCATCCATGACCCCGGAGGCCATATTATAGCGGTTCAACTGCTCGGAGCGAGCATTGCGCATACGCTCCATCATCTCACGCAATCCCATCGCCCGGCGATTGTCCTCGCCGCGAACGCCATCCTGCATCAAGCGCTTGAGCGCCTGTTGCAGATTGCCATTCTCCAGGTAATCGTCCGAGAGGGCCTTCAGAATATCGTCGGCGTCCAGGCCGTCGATACGCTGCGTACCATCCCAGCGGGTATACCCATAGCGATTTTTATAAAAGCGTTTGAACATTTGCGTGTTCCTTCTGTAGAGGCGCTGCTTGCCTGCGCCCCTAGCGCCGATAACGCGTTTTGCCGTTGACTTCATCCTTATTGAGACGGCGATTGAGGTGAAGCCCTTCAAGAATAAACTCTACAGAGGAAGCAATCATCGCAGGATTACCCCGGCCATTGAGCTTATCAATCGCTTTGCTCAAGCCACCGACCCGTGAAAGCTGATTGACATATTCCATCGAGGACATATCATCGCCCACCTGGACATTCAAGCCTTTCTCAAAGCCAGCCACCAGTTGTTCGAAGTCGCGCTGCTCGAAATACTCACCAAAGACGCTCAAGACAGCGGCATTGATCAGCTTCTGTACCACACGCTCTTCTTTGACATCACCTACAGCATCCAGCTCAATTTTGCCACATGTCGAGGCCATAATCGCCGAGAGATCGCTCACGCGTGGCGCAACCTGGCGCTCTTTCAAGCGCAGAGCACGACGGCTGGCATTGCTCAGCACATTCTCGAAGTTCGAGACCGAGACACGCACACTCACACCGGAGCGCTGACTGATATCATTGCTGCGACGGGCGAGCTGGGTAATTTCAGCGATCACTTCTTTCATAAACTGAGGCACCACAACTTCCAGGCCTTCAGTGATAAAGCGTGCACTCTCAGCCTCCATAATCTGGATCTCATGCTCCACATCAAGAGGATAGTGAGTGCGAATTTCGGAGCCGACACGGTCCTTCAGAGGAGTAATAATGCGGCCACGATTGGTATAGTCTTCGGGGTTAGCGCTGGCGACGACATACACGTCGAGGGGCAGGCGGATCTTGTAGCCGCGAATCTGCACATCGCGCTCTTCCATAATATTGAGCAGGCCGACTTGAATACGTTCAGCCAGATCGGGCAGTTCATTGATACAGAAAATACCACGATTGGTACGAGGGATCATGCCATAATGAATAGTCAGCTCATCAGAGAGATAGCGTCCTTCGGCGACGCGAACCGGATCTACCTCGCCCACCAGATCAGAGATCGTGATATCGGGGGTGGCGAGCTTCTCACCATAGCGACGATCGCGTGCGAGCCACTCAATCTCCACATCATCACCCTGGGTCGCTACTTTATCGCGGCAGGCTTTACAGATAGGCTCATAGGGATCGTCATTAATCTCGCAGCCAGCAATCATTGGAACCTCTTCATCCAAAAGATTGACAAGGCTGCGTGCCATGCGCGTTTTCGCCTGGCCACGCTCGCCAAGAAAGATAATATCTTGACCAGAGAGCAGTGCATTTTCGATCTGCGGAATAACTGTCTCTTCGTAGCCCACAATACCAGGGAACAACGTTTCTCCTTCACGTATCTTCTTTATAAGATTTTTCCGCATCTCTTCTTTGACAGAAAGAACCTTATATCCACTTTCACGCAACTCGCCAATAGTGCGAGGTCGAGCTGTAAGGGTCATTCGGTTTTGCGCTACCTTTCTTGGGGGATTGGTTATGTGTGATGCATGTCTTTCATTGAGGATGACTATCAACTCTCTGGGCCAGGATCGCACGCAACCAACAATTCGTGGAACCTGCTTTGATTCTACCGCCTCGCACAACAAAACGCAAGAGCAATTGAGGGGCCTGAGATCGCCAACACCCTCATAGATGCAAACAAACAAATGCTCACTGGCAGCAAAATGCGAAAAAGGCCTCACAGGAACAAGATGCTCCTGATGCCTATGTATCAAAAACGTGAGCACCACCACGCCTGCGCCTCATACCAGGGAAAATCTCTGGGATGAGGCAGTTTTCGCAGGTGATACGTTACTGGACAAAGTAGACATTGGCCCAATCCATGACTGACAATGAGCCCAGAGAATTAATCTTCCAGTTTTTCAGCTTGGGATTGACTGAATATGAGTAGGAGGACTGATAGGTGGTAATCCAGGAGGCATCGTTGACAATCTTTTGCTCTGCATCATTATACAACTGATTACGCGTGGCAGCGTCTCTCTCGATATCAGCCCTGGCAAGTTGCGTCTGTACCTGCTGCTGCAATACGTTCTCTGGACTTTTGTTCTGACCATAATTGAAGGTATTCAACTGCGAACTCTTCCCGAAGAACATTGTCAACCAATCCTGTGGATCGGGATAGTCTGCGCCCCAGTTTCCATACCAGAGTTGTAGCGGGCCGGAGTTGCCGATCGTTTGACCTTCTTCTTTAATCAACTCATTGCCATCAACACCCTGAAGTTTGATGTTGATGCCCAGAGTCTGTGACCAGGCCGCAACAATTGCCGACATAGTATCCGCGCCAGCTTGATAGCCCAGAGCATAGCGCAGAGTCAGCGCAGGTACATTGCTCACGCTGCTATAGCCTTCCTCTTTCAGCCCCTCTGCAAACAAAGACGTTGCCTTCGTCTGATCACCGGCTGTACCACTGCCATTGGGACCAGTCAAATTCTTATAGTAGCCGGGGATACCATCAGGAACGATATGATTGCTTGGTGTAACAGAGGGACCAACAATGTGCCCGATGATCACATCCTTGTTGATTGCCAGCGCCAGGGCTTGACGAATTTTGAGGTTGTCCAGTGGCTTGACCAGCTCATTCAGACCAATAAAGCGACTGGCCAGAGCCGCAACTTCCTGAAAACCAGGTTTTGTTTTGGCCTGGGCATTCAGAGTTGGGGGGACAGGTGCCAGATCGAATTGCCCAACCTCAAAGGCACGATAGGTGCTATCTCTATCTCCGGTGATAGCATAGCTGATCTTCTGTAGTCTGGGCTGGAAAAGACTGAAGTTACTATTTGCCACTACAACAAGGCCAGTCGTATGGCTGTAACTCTGGACTTTAAAGGGGCCATCACCTCCCCCTTCTTGCAAGTGATCTGTCCAGTTTGTGCCGTATTTATCAATGAGTTTTTTCTCAACTACATACGAGGTCGGATAAGCCAGCGTCTCAAGAAAATACGCAGCTGGCTTATTGATGATAATCACCAGGGTGTCAGGATCTTTCACGATCACACTATCGTTAATCAGCGTAGCCAATTTGCCCGACGAGACTTGATCATAATCCTTGATCAATTGTAAATAACTACTCACGGATGATTTGGTAGCCGGTAATACCGTGCGATTGATACTATATGCCACATCCTGGGCCGTCAATGCGGTGCCATCACTAAACTTCAGGTTTGGCCTGAGATGAAACGTATAGGTCAAGCCGTCTGTAGAAGCGTCGTAGCTGGAGGCCAATACGGGAGTGATAGTGCCATCATCCTTTGGCTCAACCAGGCCAGTAAATATCAAGTTCAGAGGATCACCATTTCCAGGTGTCAGAGCCGGGTCCAGTGTATAAAAATCACCGCCAATGGCAGTCGTACGCAGGACCTGTTTGTTTGCAGGGGCAGCAGTAGATGCATTGCTCACATTGGGAGGAGATGCCGCATTACTACAGGCAGCAAATAAACATACGAGTAAGCACGTACCTGGCAAGCCAAAACTTGTCCAGGAAAACCTCTTTCCTGTTTTCATAAAATACCCTCTCCTTTTTGTCGTCGCAATTATGCTCTCGCATAACAGAATTCTTCTCACCCATTGAAGAAGTCTTTTATCGCATTCTCGATAGTCTGCTGATGGTCAGGAGCCTACTCATCGTTGAATATACTATCGAGATAAAGCTTCATGGTACAGCGAATTTTTCAGCTCAAAAAGCGAGCTGCCAATGCGCCACAGAAGAAATCTATAAAATAGCTATTACAGGTATAATACAGGTATTGGGTCATAGCAAAAACATCGATCGTGTTTGAAATATGGCCAACAGTTACGGTTTTTTGTTTTTTCGATAGAATTCTCTTAGAAGGAGATTAAAGAAAATTCTTGAGAAAGTCAATGTTTTATTCCACTAAATGCACAGATTCGTAAAAATCAAGTAAATATAAAAAGAAGAAAAAGGATCCATTCCAGTTTCTCGTGATGGGGATATTTTGTTGGACTCGATGAGACAAGCAGCAATGTCACGGAAATAAGAGGAATCGCCCATCAATTCCGTAGAGTCGCCGCTGGGGGCCGGGCACAGGCGTATTTCCGTGACATTGCAGTTTTTAGCTGGCTCTGCCGGGTAAATGTTGTGGCATATTCGTCACGACGATACCGGGGCGGAAGAGCAGGGCCGCTTTCAGGCGCAGTGCCGTCTGATTGTGCAGAAGATGCTCCCACCAGTGGCCGACCACGAATTCCGGAAGCAGCACGGTCAATGTGACATCAGGATATAATTCGTGGATAGTATCGATATAGGCCAGCAACGGTCCAGCCAGTGAGCGATAAGGAGACTCAATCATTACCAGATCCAGCTTTTCCTCCGGCCCGATCTGCCTGATCCACCCTTCCCAGACTTCGCGTACGCGATGGGCATCCTCCTCATCGATCGCCACATGGACCGCAACCACTCGCTGCGAGATCGAGCGAGCATAAGACAAACTTTGCACCGAAACGCGATCCAGACCGGCAATCGGCACCAGGAACAGATGCTGAATCTCAGCAGGTTTCGGCGGAATATTGGTCGTGCGTTCGCGTTCGACGCGCATATAGTGGCGATGGATGCCAACGAACATCAGGACGAGTAATGGGATCAAAATGACAACGATCCAGGCTCCCAACAGAAACTTGGTAGACGTAATCACGATCGCGACCGTCAGCGTCGCAATCGCCCCGATTCCATTGATCGTCAGACTGCGCAGCCAGTGGCGCTCCTGCGCACGCAAACGCCACCAGTGCAAGACCATACCGCTCTGTGAAAGCGTAAACGAGATAAACACGCCCACAGCATACAGATCGACAAGATGAGTCGTATCGCCACCAAAGATCATTTCAAGCAAGCTGGCCAGAATAGCCAGACAAATAATACCGA
Organism: Ktedonobacteraceae bacterium; assembly: GCA_035493895.1. Taxonomy (GTDB): domain Bacteria; phylum Chloroflexota; class Ktedonobacteria; order Ktedonobacterales; family Ktedonobacteraceae; genus DATJHM01. The sequence continues at coordinate 65,539 of DATJHM010000272.1, read as the reverse complement.
TTGAGAAGGCCAGACGATCGCCCCGAAAGGCAAACTGGTGCGGCAGGAAATTATCGTGCGCCAGCAGGGACGCGAGGCGAGGGAAGTCTGCATAGCTGGTATTCGCAGCCAGAACCAGAATGAACAGCGTCGCAATCTGGAAGACAGGATACATAAAAGCCAGAGGCGTTCCGGCGAACGTCCGCGTCGCAATTTGCGAGATCAGCGTTTGTTTGCCAGTTGGATCAGGGACGAGACCGAACGTCATCGTCAGCAGAGTAATACCCACAAACAGACCGCCAAGGATAGCCGCCATAGAGATCAGCGTTGCGCGTGCATTGCGTGGCTCCGGTTTTTTAAAGGCAGGAACGCCATTCGAGATCGCTTCAGTGCCCGTCATCGCCGAACATCCTGAGGCAAAGGCGCGCAACACAAGAAATATGCCCAGCGGCGCAACACCATTGACGTGCGGAAACGAGCCAATAAACGCATGATGCTCAAGCACATACGATCTAAATAGTCCTACCGCAATCATAAGAAAAGCACTGAAGACAAAAAAATAGGTCGGAATAGCGAAAATCGAGCCCGACTCGCGAATACCGCGCAGATTGACAATCGTGATGATCACAATCACCAGCACATCAATCGGGACAAGATAGTGACTAAAGGTCTGAAGGGCAGGGAGAGAAAGCAGATTCTGCACCCCGGAAGTGACGCTCACCGAGACCGTGAGCACGTAATCGACCAGCAGCGCAGCCGCCGCAATCAGCCCGGCCCAGTTTCCCAGATTATCCTTGGCGACAATATACGAGCCGCCACCGTTGGGATAGGCAGGAATGGTCTGGCTGTAGGAGAGGGCAACGATAGCCAGGAGCAAGACAATGGCACCGGTGATCGGAAGCAATGTCGTCAGAGCTCCAGTGCCAGCAAGGATCAGGACTCCCATGCAGAGTTCAGTCGCATAAGCAACCGAAGAGATGGCATCTGACGAAAGAACGGCCAGCGCTTTAAATCTGCTCAGGCGCTCGTGAACGGCCTGCTCATTGGACAGGGGACTTCCGATCAGAAAACGTTTTATGCGATACATCAGCCAGCCAGCGCCGCCATGGGGAGCGATACCGGGCTCAGTTGCTTTGAACAGGCCGTTATCGACCCGTTGAAGAGAAGTGCGGCTGGGACGAATAATACGAATGCGTTCTTGACCAGGAACACTCCCCTGGTGTGTTTCCACGCGTCTTAGAAAGGCCAAATCATCTGTTAGCGGTAGAGGTTCGTGAAGGTGCTCTGGGATGCGGTGTGGTGCTTCCAATGCCGATGGTTCGCTCTGGCTCATGCAATCTTCCTTTTTCATGAACTCGGGAATAGCTCAGAGGCTACTCTCAACTCTAGAGTAACTATAGCCTCTTTTTGCTAAATATCGGCTCAAGAGAGAGGGCAACATCCTCAATAGTTTCTCAAGATTCAGGCCGAAGCTGACGAGAAACTACTGCTTAAAAGCAGGCTATCACTCAAAATATTCTCAAGAAAATGGCATTTATTCTAAATATTTACTCATCTGAATGAATTTGCCACTCAAAATATACGCAATATTTTGCTTAGCCTATGATACTGTGCTACACTGAGTATCAAACGTCATCTCGGCTTTTTTACGGTTAAGGGATGCGTCTAATTTCAAACGAGCAGGAAACTTTTTCCTCGTAAAAGGATGAAGATTTTATGGCACAGGAATCTGTGGCACAAGGAACTTCACATGACACGCATGGTGATGGCCATGCCACAAAAGGCTCACTTGGCCCACTTCTCTGTTGGGCCGTCGTCTTTGCCGACATCGGTACCTCCGTCTATTACACTCCAGGTATTCTCTACGGTACAGTGCAGGGATTAGCAGGCTTCTTTGTCATGCTCACAATGGTTGTCTTTGTATTACTTTGCTTAAAGTATGTAGAGGTCACGCACCGTTTTCCACAGGGTGGCGGCGTAGTCACAGTGGCGGCACAGGCAATCAATCCATGGGCAGGCGCTTTAGGCGGCATGTTCATTCTGGTAGACTATTTTTTGACAGCGGCGATTAGCTGTTTGTCGGGAATACTCTATATGAGTGTCGTTTTTCCACAATTTGGCCCACCCATTGCACTCTGGATTACAGTGGGCATTCTGGTACTTCTTGGCATACTCAACTGGGTTGGTATTAGTGAAAGCGCGAAGGTAAGTCTGGTTGGGGCAATTATCGCCTTCTTGAGTGATATTGCAATTCTTATCACGGTCTTTTCACATATTTCTTTCGCTGAATTTCTCTCGCTCTTTCCTAAAATGTTTTCCACCCATGCGCTGACCCCTGTCTCTTTCCTGGCAGGCTTTGCAGGCGCATTCCTGGCCTTCTCGGGACTGGAAAGTATCTCTCAGCTTTCCCCGGTCATGCGTCAGCCGCATAAAAGAGTCGCAGGGATTGCCATGGCCCTGGTGGTCATCACCGTTGGCCTGACCAGTCCACTCCTGACAATCTTTGCCACGTTGCTGCAACCGGACAAAGCGGGAAGCGCGCTCTACCAGGACCAGCTGATCTCGTTGCTGGCCGGGCACTGGGGAAACATTGCGCTGCAAACCGAGGTTGCCATTAGCGCCAGTGCGCTCCTCATATTTGCCAGCAATACGGCGATTATCGGTGCTTACCACGTCTTTATGGCCCTCGCACGTATGGAATTTCTCCCTTCCCTTGTGTTGAAGCGCAATAAGTTACGAGGAACACCTCATTATTCTATTCTCCTGGCGACTGGCATTCCCATTGTGATCCTCATCGTCGTGCGGGGAAATGTGACGGTCCTTGGCGATATGTATGCATTCGGCCTGTTAGGCGCTTTTACGCTGACCTGCCTCGGCCTGGATATTGTACGCTACCGAGACTGGAGCAGACACCGACAGGCGCTGAAACGAGCTATGACCGCCTTCCAGCCAGACCTCAATGGGTATAGCAACGGTCATCAGGCACTTGCGGTCGGAGAGACCATAAAACCAGATGATCCCCGAGCGCTGATACATGGAAACACAGCGAACAAGAAAGCCAACGAGACCGAACATTTTGGCTTCTGGTTCAAAGTTGACTTTTATCTCGGTGTGCTCACGACCGCCCTTGTTGCCATTGCCTGGTGTACCAATCTCGTCACCAAGCCCCTGGCAACCGGATTTGGCGGCACGGTTGCCCTAATAGGCATGCTGGTTGCATTTATTAATTATCGCCAATACAAAAAAGAGGGCCAGACGCCGGTGCCGGTGGTGGTTACGCATATCGAGGAACGCATACCAGGCTCGACGCTGGCCGTGTTGCTCGGAGGTCATGAGAACAACGATGCGATTATTCGCTCAGCCGTGACACAGGCCGATGCCAGACCGCTCATCTTCCTCTACATTGGAGAGCCAAAGCACCGCATAAATGCCCCGCAGATGATGGAAATCGTCGATCCCTATCTTGAAGATCCAGAGGCTAAGGCCAGCTTTGGAAAGGCGGAGAGCCTGGCGATACAGGCCAAAGTGCCCACCCGCAAATATGTCTATATGCAGGGCAGCCCTGACGCAGTCTGCCATATCTGGCAGGTTCTGCATCCGCACGATACAGTTATTGCGGCTGAGGATAGCGAACGCTTTAAAGATATTAATCCCGATCGCGTTCGCTACGAATTGACGGCAGATGGTCGTGTTGCCCATTTGCTGAAACGCTGGGAGCCTGCGGCGTAAAGCGCAGCTTCCGGCAGGAACGCGCAAGAAAAACTCTTTGCGCGTTTCTGATTATTCTTCGCCATTGAAACGATAGCCTACACCCGAAACGGTGAGGATAAAGCGTGGATGGGTGGGATCGGGCTCAATCTTACGACGCAACTGTCCAATATAGACGTGCAAGTAATGGGCCTCCGTACCATAGCCAGTCCCCCAGACCTGCGAGAGCAGCATCTGTCTCGTCATAATCTTCCCACTATTTTTGATCAATGCCTTGAGCAGATCATACTCAGTGGGAGTCAGACGGGCCTCCTGATTATTGACCGTCACCAGACGCTGCGAGAAATCGACGCGCAAGGGGCCAGCACTGAAAATCGGCTCGGTGCCCGCATGCACCTGCGCGGAATGGCGCAATGCCACACGCACACGCGCCAGAACTTCGTTGACGCTAAAAGGTTTGGAAACATAGTCGTCCGCCCCCAGGTCCAGAGCTAATACTTTGTCGCGCTCAGTATCTTTCACCGATAAAACGATAATCGGCAGGCTGGATTGAGCGCGAACCTGCTTGCAGACCTCCAGGCCGCTCATGCCAGGCAGCCCGAGGTCAAGCAACATCAGATCAGGTCGATGTTGCCCAATAGCCTCAAGCGCATCTTCACCATTGCTTGCCGTAAACGCTTCATAGCCATGCGCGGTTAAACTCCGTTGGAGCGCGCGCATGATCTCAATTTCATCATCCACCACCAGGATGCGAGCACCACTCTTACTCATATTTGTTCTCTTTTTGCCTCCCCTAAAGGTAAAGTAAATTGAAAGATCGCTCCCCCTTCAGGTCTATTCTCCGCCCAGATCTGTCCACCATGTGCCTCAACCAGACCACGGCATACAGCCAGGCCAAGCCCTGAGCCACGTACGCCGCTATTGCCACTGCTTGTTCGCGATACGCGATAAAATTTATCAAAGATACGTTCAAGATCCTTCGTTGGAATACCCGGTCCGTGGTCAGCGATCTGAACCAGCATAGAGTGGCCCTTCACGCGCGCCGAGACCTCAATCGGTGATGCAAGTGCGGTATAGCGTGCCGCATTCTCCAGGAGGTTCGTCAATACCTGATCTATTTGCAAGTAATCCAGCTCAACCGGAGGCAGATCCTCGGCGATATCCGTCTTGACCTCCCGATCATGCAAGAGAAATTGCATGTGTCCCAGCACATCATGAATGAGCTCATCGATAGGATACCACTCTTTTTCAGGCTTGAGCGCACCACCCTCGATGCGCGACATATCAAGGAGATTACCAACCAGACGATTCAAGCGATCTGCCTCACGCTCAATGGCCAGAGCAAAGCTGCGGCGTTCATCTTCGGACCATTGTACATCTTCCTGAAGCAGGCTGCTAGCAGCCGCTTTAATAGAAGAGAGAGGGGTGCGCAGATCGTGTGAGACGGAGGAGATCAAAGCAGAACGCAACGCATCGGTACGACGCAACAGTTCGACGTCCAGGGCCTCTCGGCGCAAACGAGCTCTTTCAATAATAACAGTAGCCTGATCCAAAAAAGTCCAGAAGAACGTCGTACGACCATTCGTGCGGTCACGCTCCAGACTCTGACTGCGCTCAAAACTCACATGCTTGCTGCTGGTCTGTGTCATCAACAAACGCACCACACCAATGTTGCGTGAGCCAAGCTGCAACGGGATCAAACGGACATACTCACGTTCGCTTCCCTCACCGGTCACAGAACGCCGAAACCAGTGGGGAGCCAGATGATCGGTCGTACTATCTGGATCGGCATGGACATCGATCACCTTGCCCTGTGTGATCACGGTCGCCAGCGTTTTCTCCTCATCGGCCGATAATACCGGAGTCTGTTCGGCAGACTGCAGAGGATCAGCACACAATTGGAGCTTCCCATGCTCATCTGGCAGGAGAATCGCACAATCTTGCACACCGGCAAACGCGAAATTGTCCACCAGCGCTCTGGCAACAACACTGAGCTGCTGCTCCAGCTTCATCGTCGTTGCCGTAGCGCGCAACATTTCATACAGCACACGCGTCTCATTCTCACGCTGACTTGCCAGTTCCGCCCGCCGTTTATAGGCCGATGCGAGTTGACCGGTGATGACCGCCGTCACCAGGAAAATGAAGAGGGCGAACCATTCATCCTGGTTACTGACCGTAAAAAGATAAATTGGTGGCACCAGGAAATAGTCAAACGTAATCACAGAGATGAATGAAGCAAGAATCGCGGCATATCTCCCTCGTGTCACTGCCAGCGCCAGGACGACCAGAAGTGGAAGAAACATGATATTGGGTATTTTAGGATATAAGCGAAAGAGGTCAATACATGCGGTCGCAAACAAGGAGCCAGCCACGGCCAGAATGGTATCAACGACGTAACCCAACCATCCTCTTTCCTCACTCCTCATACTACTCCTGAAAAATGTTTTTATCACAGTAGTCGCCTTTGTTTCCCTGGAAAATACGGTTCTATGCTCCGCTCAAAGAAGAGAACGCCTCTCTTCGCCAAAGAGCATATCACAGAGTTTATGACAAGTACAGCAGAAGCAAGCAGCAAGCATTGCTACTTGACCAGCGAAGGCTGCAAGGGCTATACTCTGCGTATGAGACAGCGACATAGTGTGTTGATCCTGACACTTCTCCTGTTGAGCATTGCTGCTTGCAGCCCTGGACATACAGGGGGAAATATCATAGCCTTTCTGCGAGCAGGTCAGCTCTGGACCATCGATCCCAGTGGAGCCAATGCCTTTGCGATTGTCTCGGGAGGAGAACCGGTCGTAGGCTACAGCTGGTCACCGGACCATCGCCTGATCGCATTTCGTCAGCTTGATACCACCTTTGCCACCAGCAGCGCGGCCAAAAACCTGCCTGCCCAGCCAGTGACTGGCCAGATTGCAGATGTTCCCAGTACCGTCAATACCTTCGGTGTCGATGGAGGAACGCCTATCAGCATTGCCCTCTCCAGTCCCCAGGTATATTATAGCAATCCTTTCTGGATCAGCAATGGCACGCATCTACTGTATCGCCAGTGGGGACCGAGCCACCCCGCCAGCCAGGAGGATGTGACCTGGTGGGTCGCGCAAAACGATCAGCCTGCGGGCATTGCCGCTAAAAGTTTGCCGCCGCTCGCCTCCTTGCCCTCGGTCGAGGAGAATAATCAACGTCTTGCGGGATCTTCTAGCCATGGCATCATCAGCACAACGCTGGCCGGGACAAATCAGCAGGACCTGACGCGTGCCCCATTGAGCGGGCATCCTTTGCCTGCAACACTTGAACGCGTACTCTGGCAACCGGGTCCATCTCAGGGTGCGCTACTGTATGCCGTCGCTTCAAACGGGGAAACAGCCAGCACGAGCGCCCCGCTCCAGCTTCTCTTGCGGCAACAGAATGGACAGACCACGCCGCTCTTCAGCTGTGCCTGTACGCAATTCGCCTGGTCTCCCAATGGACAGATGATCCTTTATAGCACAGGCAGCGACTTCACCATCTTTTCCCTACGAGATAAAAGCAGCTATACCGTCCAGGCTGAACAGGGGAGCGTCCCCTACTGGTCGCCCGATAGCCGCTTTCTCCTGCTGGATGGTCCACACACCCTGCATCTGGTACAACCACAAGCGCGACAGGATCATGTACTGCTGAGTGATGGTCAGCAGACTGCGCGTGCGGAAACCAGTGAGCAAGTGGCAGCCAATACGCTACTGCAACCGGTACCGAATAGCCTCTGGGCCAGTGATAGCCGCCATTTCCTTTTTCTTACCCACCAGCGTTTATCCTGGCAGGGACAGAAGCTGGCAGGCGGTGAAGGTCTCTATGCGATTGCGCTGGGAGAGAATGGTCAGCCCCAGGGCCAGCCAACCCTTGTCGCCAGCGGGAATACGATATCGCAGGCAGGCTGGACCTATCAGAACCCCAACACCTCTTTTTTGTATTAAAGCACACAACACCACAAAAGTAACCATGTGCCCATGGCTTCTCTCTCCTCGATGGGAAATTATAAGCCAAATTGGAGATAGCCGCATGGGTCTAATTGCCCATTTTCATCCCGCAAGACCATCTTTACCCAACTTTGGCGGAGAGAAACACCGCCGCTACAAAGGGATAATCTTATCAAGAAAATATCCTACTTGATAATTATTTGCAATTAGGTAATTTTTCTATTATACTGTTATTGGAGGAGCTCATCTGCCATCCAGGCAGCCTTCATCGTTTTGTAGAAGCTCGTCTTTATTCCGCGTCAGGAGATTGCGCCAGTCGTCAAGCGAATTTTTCTGGAGGTTCCATGAATAGCAACTTCAGTATCTCAGCCCTCTCGCAGGTATTTAATGATAGCTCATCCGATCTTCGCCGCAAGATTTTCGGCATATATGTACTGCTCATCGGCTTTAATATTCTTGCCTGGGCATTAGCCTTTGCAGGCTTCTCAGTCCGCTATCCGGCGTTGCTGGGCACGGCCCTGCTAGCCTACACCTTCGGCTTGCGGCATTCCGTCGATGCCGACCATATTTCCGCGATCGATAACGTCACCCGCAAATTGATGCAGGAGAACAAGCGTCCCATCGCAGTCGGCTTCTTCTTTTCGCTGGGACACTCAACCATCGTCTTCCTCCTCTCAATTGCCATTGCCATCGCAACCACCGTCGTTCAGACGGAGATTCCTGCCCTCAAGAATGCTGGAGGGATCATCGGCACAAGCGTCTCGGCACTTTTCCTCTATTTAATTGCCGCCATCAACCTCCTGGTACTCTGGGAAATCTTCCGCACATTTCGTAAAGTGCAGAGGGGAGAAGAATACAACGATCAGAGCATCGACGAATTCTTGAATCAGCGGGGACTCATGGGACGCTTCTTCCGTCCCTTACTGAGAATGGTAGATCGAAGTTGGAAGATGTATCCAGTCGGCCTGCTTTTTGGGCTGGGCTTTGACACAGCAACCGAGGTTGGTATCCTGGGTCTGGCCGCAACGACGGCGGGCAAGGGACTGCCCATCTTTTACATCCTGCTCTTCCCATTGCTCTTCACCGCCGGGATGTGTCTGCTCGACACCACAGATGGGATTTTAATGCTAGGAGCGTATGGCTGGGCATTCGTCAAACCGATTCGCAAACTGTATTACAACCTGAACATCACCCTCGTCTCCGTGCTCGTCGCGCTGGTCGTCGGCACCATCGAAATCTTCTCGATTGTTGGTGGTTTGCTCAATCTCTCGGGCGGCCTCTGGGACTATCTGGGCAATCTCGACTTCGGCATGCTGGGAGGGATCATCATCGGCATCTTTGTGGTCAGCTGGATCGTTTCGACATTCATCTACAAAATCAAAGGCTACGATGATATCGAAGTCAATGTAGCCGCCAAAGTGGATGAGCTTGTCAGCAGTGGAGGACAATAGAGCTTCTACCGTCTACGTATGTGCATAATTAGCATTGCTCAAGTGAAATGTTTTGAGTATACTGGAAAAATACAGGACGAGTACCTCGTATATGTCAGAAGAAAAAACTTTTTCCAACAGGAAGAAACGATATTTCGATGAGCAAACAAGAGCAAAAAAAGCAAAATATGCAGACACATGCGAACGATGATGATTTTGAAGAAGACGATCTTGAAGAAGAATATGACACGATGGAGCTTTTGGAACGTCTGGAGACACTGCGCGAAGATATGGAGGAGTTGGGTGTAACCACGCTCTCCCAGATTAGCCAGCGCATCAAAGAGTTGCATCGCCAGCTAGACAAACGCTAGATTTTCCCCGCTAGCAAACGGAGCGAAGGATAAGGCAAAGTCGCCTATCCTCCGCACAGATTGGTCAGGCGCCACCCAGATACGCCTGACGTACCAGATCATTCGTTAAAAGATTGCTGGCAGTATCGCTCAAAACGACCTTTCCCGTTTGCAAGACATAGCCACGATCGGCGAGCTTGAGAGCCATCGAAGCATTCTGCTCTACCAGGAAGATCGTCACCCCCTCATCGCGAATGCGCAGGATCGTATTAAAGACAATCTCCACAAGAATAGGCGAGAGGCCCATAGAGGGTTCATCCATACAGATCATGCGCGGACGCGACATCAGAGCGCGTCCCATAGCCAGCATCTGCTGCTCGCCTCCGGACATCGTACCGGCCACCTGCTTCAGGCGTTCCTGAATGCGCGGGAAAATCTGGCAGACATGATCCAGATCAGCTTTGATCTCGGCGCGGTTCCTGCGTGTAAAAGCGCCCATCTCCAGATTCTCCATGACCGTCATACGCGGAAAAATGCGACGAGCCTCCGGCACCAGGACCAGACCAGAGCTCACAATTTCGCCGGTTAGCGTATTCTCAATCGGCTTCTCTTCAAACTGGATCGAGCCGCTTTTCGCGCGAACCAGCCCAAAGATCGTCTTCATCGTCGTCGTTTTCCCAGCGGCATTAGCGCCAAGCAGGCAGACAATCTCGCCTTTATTGACCTCGAGCGAGATATTTTGTAGAACATGGCTGGGACCATAGTAGGTATTTACATTTGTCAGTCGTAACATGACGAACCTCGTATTCGTTAGATTTGTAGTATCCCGGGATACGCCGGGGTCGCTCGCGTACAAGCCCAGCCCTATTCGACAGATTTTGTCGCTTCTTCTGATGTCTCTTCTGACGACGCGGTGCCCAGATAGGCCGCAATCACCTTGGGATTGCGGCGGATATCTTCTGGCAGCCCTTCAGCGATTTTTTGCCCATAATCCAGCACCGCAATACGGTCCGACATCCCCATCGTCACGGCGAGCTTATGCTCGATCAACAGGATCGTCAGTCCCAGCTCATCGCGCAAGCGACGAATATATTTCACAGCCTCCAGCGTCTCCGTATCATTCATCCCCGCAGTTGGCTCATCCAGCAGTAACACCTTGGGATTGGCAGCCAGCGCGCGTGCAATCTCCACCCGGCGTCGATCGGCGTAGGACAGATTGATCACATACTCTTCCTGCCGTTCGAGCAGAGCCGTCCCGAAGAAACCAAGCAGCTCCAGTGCGCGCTCGCGGGCATGCGCCTCCTCACGCACCACCCTTGGCGGCTTGAAAAGCGAACCAAGGATCGTTGCTTTCAACTGCGTATGTTGCCCCACCAGCACATTTTCCAGCACGGTCATATTATTAAACAGGCGAATATTCTGGAACGTGCGCGCAATGCCGCGCTTGACAATCTGGTCTGGAGAGAGGCCAACCAGCGTTTTGCCCTCCAGGCGAATATCGCCAAAGGTAGGGCGATAGATGCCAGTGATCAGATTAAACACGGTTGTTTTGCCAGCCCCATTTGGACCAATCACACTGACAATTTCTTGCGGCCGAATCTGTAGATCGACATCCTTGACAGCGACGAGTCCGCCAAATTGTTTGGTTACTACGCTGAGATCCAGCAAAGCATCCGTTACGACTCCGGTGGCCGGGCTACCAGAGCTAGTATGTTCAATACTCATTGGTTCGTGTACTCCTACTTCACCCTGCGGTTACTCAACGCGAATTTCGGACTCAAACCCTGGTGTTCCAGGAGGAACATCCAGCGAGCCAACCTCGACATCTTGCCCCTGATCCACATGATGGAGTTCGCGTCTGCGGCGTGCGCTGGGGATCAGGCCTTCGGGACGGAACAGCATTACAGTCACCAGGATTGTGCCAAAGATCAAATTGCGAATACTATCGAACGTAAACGTTGGTGCAAGTACTTTGACAATATGGAGAACGGAAGAAGGATCGGCAGCCATCGTATCGAGCTGAGCCAGAATGAGCTGATTGACAGCATAGACGACAAGAGCGCCAACAATCACGCCGGGAATACTGCCCAGGCCACCAATAACGACCATTGCCAGATAGATAATCGAGTCGTTATAACTGAAGGCATCGGGAGTGACATTACCCACCTTTGCAGCATGATAAGCGCCCGCAATCCCCGAGAAGAAAGCGCCCGCGCCAAAGGCAAACAGCTTGGTATTCGCCAGATTAATGCCAGAGGATGCAGCGGCAATCTCATCCTCACGAATAGCGATCCAGGCACGACCAAGGCGTGAGTCACGCAGGCGGAGATTGATGAAGATCAGCAAAACGATCAGGGCGAGGATCAGATAGTAGTAAGGGACAGGAGTAAAGGTTGTCCAATTGATGCCAGGGAAATGAGGAGAAAAGATGCCGACCACGCCATTCGTACCGTTGGTATATTTATCCATTTGCAAGAAAATGATCGGGATAATTTCACCAAAGCCCAGCGTCACAATCGCCAGATAGTCACCGCGTAAACGCAGGGTAGGAATACCAAGCAGCACGCCCCAGAAAGCAGCAACACAGGCGGAGAGAATCAGCACCGGCCAGAAGAGCCAGGGCCAGACCTGCGGATTCACCTGAAGGCCTGTCAGAACCGTAAACTGACCTGAACCGATCAGGGCCCAGGTGTAGGCACCTATCGCGAAGAACGCCACATACCCGAGATCGAGCAGGCCCGCAAAACCGACCACAATATTCAGGCCCAGAGCGAGAATCACATAATAGCCAGCATCAGCAAAACCACTGATACGGCCAACCGTACCGAAGCTAAAGAGAAGAGGGTCCAGGGCAGGATAAAGCAACACAAAAGCTGCCAGGAGGGCCAGATAAAACAGTTGAGCGCCCCGACTGCGCATCGGCTGGTCATTGGGAACCAGCTCTTTCACTTCCTCACGTGCTCGTGTCGGAGAAAGCGACTTAATTTCCGACTCCAGATCCACGGCAGGGGCATTTTTGTCTTTTGCATCAGCCTTCTTTTGCAAGGCTCCAAGCGTGCGGCGTAATGCCAATTCACCGCCGAGTTGACCAAGCAACAGACCAAAAACCGGGAAGAGGATCGTGCGGAGAATAACAAAAATCAAGACAGGCGTGGGCAGGCCCCCACTGAACAGATAGACAAGATCAATCACCAACCAGATCAGCGAGAACGCCGTACCAAACCAGAAGCCCCCACTGCGTCCCCGATCCTTCAGCGCATCCTGTTGCGCAGGGGAGAGTTCCATCACCTCATCCAGAGGATCGGGAGGCGCATAATGCAGAGCGGCAACCACACGTTTGCGAACCCAGAAATAGATAGGCCAGACCACAATACAGAGTGCCAGACCAACCACCAGACTCGTCGTGAGAATCACCAGGAGCATGGGCACCAGCGTAAAGATGACGACATCAATCCAGAGCTCGATCATACTGCGACGCCCGCTATCAGCAGCCAGGAAATAGCCAGCCAGAGCGAACGTCACAGCATAGAAAATCAGCACAAACACAGTAGAGAGGACAAAGCCAATCGTCGTCACGCCTTCCACCGTGAATCCAGTAAACAGCGTGAGGAGCGTATTATTCAGAATGGATTCCCCATCCCAGAGTGTAAAGGCCAGCACAGGGATCAAGAGCGCAACAAGCCACTTTACAAAGAGCAAGCGTGTTTCTCGCTCATCAGGAAATTTTAAAAGACGCATTGACACGTTTTTACCACCTCGCTTCTGAAAGCGTAGAACAAAAGAGTTGTATACGCCATGCCCATCAGACCTTCTCTGGCGTCTGCTGACCCAGGAGACCAGCGGGGCGGAAGATCAAAATCAAGATCAGAATGCCAAAGAGAATAGCGCGAGACCAGGCACTTCCACCATGAGGAAGAACCGTTGGAGGAATAAGCGTTGCAAGAGCTTCGATGATACCAATCAAAATGCCCCCAACCATAGCCCCAACAATATTGCCAATGCCGCCTAAGACCGCAGCAGTAAAAGCAACCAGGCCAAGATTGAAACCGAGTGTAAAAATGGTACTTCCATATTGCAAGCCATAGATGAAACCGGCTGCTCCTGCCAGAGCGGCACCAATAAAGAAGGTGGTAGAAATAATCCGATTGACATTCACCCCCATGAGCGCAGCCGCATCCCGATCTTGCGCGACGGCGCGCATCGCGCGGCCGATGCGGGTCCTGGTAATGAGCCAGTTCAAAGCAACCATCAAGAGAAGAGCTACAACGAGTACAAATACATTAATGCTGCTAAAAGAGATCGCGCCCGCCTTATAGGTGATATTGGGAAAAATCTGCGGGAATGGAATATAGGTATTGCCTTTCCAGAGTTTGCCAACATCCTCCAGAATTAAAGAGACACCAATAGCTGAAATGAGAGGAGCGAGGCGAGGAGCGTTGCGTAACGGGCGATAGGCAATCCGCTCGATAACAACGCCAAGCACGGCGCAAATGAGCATGGCCCCAACACAGGAAAGGATCATCGCCACGGCCAGAAACCAACCCGTAGGATGCGAATCTGAGTTGATGCCAAGCAGGTTAAAAATGGCGATAGAGACCATGGAACCGATCATAAAAATATCGCCGTGGGCAAAGTTAATTAACTCGATAATGCCATAGACCATCGTATACCCGAGAGCAATAAGTGCGTAGATTGCTCCGGTGGCAATACCGTAAACAATGAGTTGCAAGACCAACGACATCGAAAGCTCCACCTTCCTGATTCAGCGAATAGAAAACGCGCTACAAAAGGAGCAAAGGGGAAAAACCGGAGGAAGCCAGACATATGATTCTCTGTGCGACTATTCCCCACCTGCTTCACAATGAATAGCACAGCGTGAAGCAGGTAGTACCTTGCGGGGAACGTTTCAAAGTTTCAAAAACTACTTTACCGACAATTGCGTCAGGAAGTCCCAACCGTCTCCCTGATTGACATCTTTTCCGATCGTGTAGATGGAAATAACCTTGTTGGTGGTATCTCCGTTCTTATCAAAGGTGTGATGACCGGTAACGCCGTTATAATCGATCTTCTGAATCTGATCGATCACTGCCTGACGGAACGTCTGCGCACCAGAGGCATCGCTGCTATCTTTCGGAGTCGATACGCCCTGGGCGAGAGCAGCTTTGATAGCATTAATGATGATCATTGCGCAATCATACGAGCCAGCACTATAAGAACCAATATTGTTCTGACCATACTTGGCATCGTAAGCGGTAAAAAAGTCTTTGGAAGTACTCAGGGCCTCGGCGTTCACAGAGGCAACTGAGGTGAAGACAGGACCGCCAACATGACCAATGGTGCGAGCAAAGGCGCTCGTCTGGGTACCGTCACCAGCCAGCATCGGCGTATTCTTCAAGGCAGGAATCTGCTCCATCTGCTGACGAATAGCGATACCACCAGTGGAGTCATTGCCACCAAAGAAGATGACATCGGGTTTGGTAGAAGCAATTTTGGTCAGCAAGTTGATGTAAGAAGTGGTAGTTGGAGCCAGACTATCATGGCCCAGTTCTACGCCTCCATCGGCTTTCCACTGCGTCTCGAAAGCATTGGCGATACCAGCACCATAGGTCTCCGTATCATCAACGACATAGGCCTTGCGATAGCCTTTCTGCTGGTAGGCAAAGTCCGCCAGAATGCCACCCTGATGCTGGTCCAGGGTTGCAATACGGAAATAGGTCACTTTGCCAGTTGGGCGATAGGTCGATAACTTATCATTACTCCCACCACACAGATTTGCAGGTGTAGTCTGAGTAAGGCAGTCGTTGGTATTAGCCGGACTAATCAGAGCAATAGGAGCCTGGTTCGTCACGCCTAATTCAGAGATAGCAACACTACTGTTCAGAGGACCAACGATACCGGCAACCAGAGCATCACCGATGAGATCCTGCACATTTTTCTGGCCGGTTGCGGCATCGTGCGCACCAGAAGGACCAACATCATCCTTGGGTACAAACGTAAATTTATAGCCAGGGACGAGGTTTTTTTCATTGGCGATCTGAACAGCCAGAGCCGCACCATTTTCGGATGGCTTGCCAGAACTCTCATCCTTACCACTCGTTGGGAAGTCGGAACCGATCTCGATGGTGGTACTGCCTTTGGTTGAGGCAGTCGCTCCTGCTGGCTGGTTTCCCTGAGTGCCAGAACCGCAGGCTGCGAGAATACCCAACAAGAGAGGAATTGCCAGAGAAAGAGAAAAAATACGCGACCAACGTCTCTTCATAACGAAGTCAGCCTCCTTGAGGAATACAAAGACACGACTACGAAAATTGCCAGAAATGAATCGTAGGATGAATACAATTCTCCACTTAAATTACATTTCTTTGCAATAGTACTACGTCAAAGCTAGCGCAATTATCACCGTTTTTTCTAGCACATGTACATTTTTTTTGCAATTGTCTCTTTATTTCGCACAGCAACAACAAGAAAAGCCGCTTTCAAGAGGCAACCGCACGCTCCTTCTCTGTGCATCAGGAAAAAACGGTACAATATAACAGGTAGGGTATCAGGGGCAATTATACGCATATCTCCCCACTCTGTCAATACATATTTTCCGCCAGAAAATTTACCTCTCTTCTTACGATGAATATTAAGCTTGTCCTACAATAGACGTATCATGAATCTGCCCGGCTCCCCCTTCCCCTTCTTCCTACCCCGACAGCATCTTCATGATAGAATTTTTTCTATATTGACTACGACGCTATACAGGCCATTTTTTTAAAACGATTTGCATACATTTTTCCCGGCTTTCTTTTTTTCAAATAGCAGAGTTTATTCAGCAGATAAAAAGAGAAGATACTATTTGCAATACGCTTTATATCGTGCAGTCTGGAGGCAAGCACAGAAAAAGACGTGTAAGAGATATAGATAGAATGTCTACTATAGTATTAGTTGAATCGTACGCGAATGGGCTCGCGAGTTTGAGCCAGACTACCCGGATAGCATTTACACAGGGAAAGCAGTACAAAAGCGCTGAAAAGCGGCCTTCACCTGCTGATAGGTTGCAGCAAGGCTTCCGCAATTCTCAATCACTTCATCAACCAGAGGGAGACGTGCGGCGACAGATGGCTGGGCGGCGAGGCGGAGGCGGGCATCCTGTTCAGAGAGATGATTACGCAGCATCAGCCTTGCCAGTTCCTGCTCCTCAGGACAGATCACGAGCCACTTACTCGTACAGAGAGCTGCCGAGCCCCCTTCCAACAATTTCACCGCATCAAGAATGACAATTCCAGCATCACTCGCACGAGCTATCTCGCGACGGACCGTCTGAGCTACCGCAGGATGGACAATACGTTCGAGCTGTCGTAGTGCTTCAGCATCCTGAAAGACCAGATTGCCAAGCCGTTTACGATCAATACGACCGTCCGCAGTCAGGAGATCGGGACCAAATTGTGCCACGATCTGCTGAGTGACAGGCTGATCTGGTTCATACAGCTGATGGACAAGAGCATCAGCATCAATATAGCGTTCTGCTCCCAGTTCGAGCAGCATCTGACCAACAGAAGTTTTTCCACACGCAATATTGCCGGTCAGGCCAATAATTCGAGGCATATTTTCTCTCTCACCGATGACACACGGTGAAGCTCTCTAAATCTTCTCATAGTATACCATAACACAAAATGCCACAATAATCCTGCCAACCCGACAACGAGCAAGCAAAGGGAGATCGTACCGCCCTCCAAAAGTACTTAAACGATTCTATTTATTATCACAATGAGGGAGAGTATCGTACAATAGGGCGCAGAACGATAAACTGAAGACAACGAGGTGCAGGGATGAGCAGACGCCTGGGACTGATCGCAGGAGTGAACCACTATCAAGATCAACAATTCCGGCCATTGCAGTTTGCCGAAAACGATGCCAAGGCACTTGCGCAATGGTTAGTCAATGCACAAGGAGGAAAATGGTCGCCCGCAGATGTACAATTAGTACAGGGTGCGTATGTGACGAAAGAGTTGATTGAGTCACTCATTGCCCAGTTATGCCTCCAGAATGCAGAGCCTGGCGATCAGATCCTGATTTATTTTGCGGGACACGCATTTGTGGATGAACGGAATGGAGAAGGGTATCTGGCTCTGGCAAACACGATGTACCAGAATAGCGCCAGCGGGCTCCATCTTCCTTCTTTTGCGCAGCATGTTCTGGCGCGCAGCCCGGCAGCACAGGTCGTCTTCATTCTTGACTGTTTCCAGACAGGTCAGGCCTGGAGCATGCAACAAAGCACGCCTTTCGATTTCAAGCCGCTGCTAGGATCTGCAATTCTCAATGCGCTTCCACAGCAGCCCGGTCGTCTTTTCTTCTGTAGCTGTCGAGGGAATGAGCTTGCACCAGAGGCTGGCGCGAATGCACTTGGCCTGTTCGCACATCGTATGGTCCTCGGATTATGCGGTCCGGCAGCAGACCCGGTAACGAAAGCGCAAACGCTGCAACATCTTTATCACTACTTGCAGGGCGCGCTGAAGGAGCAACAGCGACCGCAAATCTTCGGGCAGGGACAGCAGCCATTTATACTTGTAGGGCAGGAGCCCCCTCCCGCAACGCCACCACAACCGCCTGCATCACCTGCGCCGTTCGCCAGCCCATCGCCGTTCAAAAGTCCATCATCGTTCGCCAATCCTGCACCGTTCGCCAATCCTGCACCATTCGCAGGCCCATCGTCTGTACAGGCCTCGCCGAGCGCCAGTGCGTTCATGGCGCAACCTGATCGCTCGCCCATCTCAACCATGACACAGATGCCCTCAGGCATAAGACATGCTCAATCAGGCCAATTGCTCAACGCAACCAGCGAACAGCAGCGCATGCAACAGTGCCAGCAGCTGCTCAATCAAGCGCAACAACAGGCGCAGGCACAGCTCTTTCCCGATGCCTTAAATAGCCTTGAGCAAGCGCTGCAAATCCAACCCCGCTATTTCGCAGCTCTGGTCTTGAAAAGCCAGTTGCTGGGGACCATAGGACGGACGCAGGAAGCCAATGCAACGGTAGAACAACTGCTCCAAATCGAGCCACAAAATGCGCTGGCCTGGAGTATGCGCGCAGTGCTCCTCAATACGATGGGACAATCTCAGGCGGCACTGGGAGCCATTGAGCACTCACTGGAGTTAGATACGAATAATCCAGAGGCCTATGCCATCAAGACGCGTATTATGGAAAGTAGAGCCGCAGCGCGAAGCCAGTCGCGTCCGCTACAGCAGAATCGCTACGAACAACAGGAGGACCCGAAAAAGCGTACAGGAGGCCTTTTCCTCTCTATTCTGGTGCAGTTTGTCGCCTTTTTGCTGGGTATAGGAGGAATGGGGATCGGCATCGCCATGCCCACGCTTCCAGCGCTGTTAAGCCTGGGACTGGGCAGTCTGGGACTGGCATTACTGAGCGTGTGGGCCGCGCGTGGCGCATTTCGCTATGGGGCCGTCTATCTTCTGCCAACGATCCTGTTCAGCCTGATTGGCGGGGGTATTATCGGCGCGCTCTACAAGGTAGGCTATAACAGGATAATAGGCCTCCTGCAAACACGTCCCAATCTGTTCATGCCGCTTGTGGCGCTGATCGTATGGCTGGCGGTAGCGGCCGGGCTTCCTCCCGTGTGCGCGATCGTGGGTTTGATCAGCGGAGCAATTGCGAAAGCACGCTCCCGTGCAAGCTAAATGGTTGCCATCTAGCCTACAAGGTCCGCGAGGCGTTCCCACTCTTCTAATAAGGTCTCGATCTGCGTTTTTGTCTGTTCGTAATCGGCGGTCAGCTGTGTGAGTTGCGCTGCATCGGCTTGCAGTGCGGCCTGACCGAGCGCATCTTCGAGGCCTTTCAGTTGCCCCTCGACCTTCTCAATCTCGCGCTCAACATCCTCTACCGTGCGCTCTTTTACTTTGCGCCCCTTCTTCGTCGTATTTTTTACCGTTGCGGGGGCGGCAGTTTTTTTCTCCTCAACCGCTTTCTGTTTCAAGGGAGCAGGAATATCAAGCACAAGGGGGCGTTTCTGTGTCCGATAATCGGTGTAATTGCCCATATAGGGAATAAGCACCCCATCCTCAATCGCCCAGACCTTGGTCGCCAGACTATCAATGAAGTAGCGGTCGTGTGAGACGAAGAGTAATGAGCCTTCAAAGTCGCTCAAGACCTCTTCGAGAAACTGGCGGGATTGCAGATCCAGGTGGTTGGTGGGCTCGTCGAGGATCATAAAATTGGGACCTTGCAGGGTCAGCTTCGCCAGCGCAACCCGGCTCCGTTCACCACCACTCAGTGTGCCGATGAGCTTAAACGCATCATCGCCAGAAAAGAGAAATCGTCCCAGGAGACTGCGCGCCCCTTCTTCGCTGAGAGCACTGACCCGACGGATCTCATCGACAATCGTATTCTCCATCGTCAGGCCAGCGTGAGTCTGTGAATAGTAACCAATACGTACGCCATGACCGATATGAACCTGTCCGCTTACGGGAGGGATCTCGCCGATCAGGGTGCGCAACAGCGTCGTTTTCCCGGCCCCGTTGGGTCCGATCAGGCCAACCCGGTCGCCGCGCAATAGCTCCAGATCAGCCACGCGAAACAGAGTATTTGGCTCAGTACCATTGCCAGCGCGTTGAGCGCCATACCCGGCAGCCAGTTTTTGCGTTGAGAGCACCGTTACGCCGCTATCGGTCGTGGGCGCAAACTCAAACGTCATCTCTTTAAAATCTTGTGGACGCTCAACTCGTTCCAGGCGATCCAGCAATTTCTGACGCCCCCGGGCTTCGCGGCTGCGCTGACCTGCTTTGTAGCGACGGATAAACTCTTCAGTATGCGCGATATGCGCCTGCTGCGCTTCATATTCGCGTTGACGCCGATCCATGCGCTCTTCGCGTAGTTGCAGATATTTCGTATAATTGCCGGGAAACTCTTCAATGTGCCCAAATGCCAGCTCTATTGTGCGCGAGACCACTTTATCCAGGAAATAGCGGTCGTGCGCAACAATTACCATCGCGCCGTTCCATCCCAGCAGATAGGTCTCCAACCATTCCAGGGCGGAAAGATCGAGATGGTTGGTTGGCTCGTCGAGTAGCAACACATCCGGCTCCTGCAAGAGCAATTTTCCCAGGGCCGCGCGCGTCTGCTGGCCGCCGCTCAGGTGCATGACCGACGCCGCCTGCTGCTCGCGCGTGAAGCCCAGGCCATCGAGCACCTGCGCGACGCGATTCTCGTAGGTGTAACCACCGGCATGCTCGTAGCGAGATTGTAGTTCGGCATAGCGGGAGAGCAATTGTTCGTGGCGGGCAGAGTCGCGTTGCACCTGTGGAGAGGCCATCTCCTCGGCCAGAGCATTTAAATCTTGTTCCCAGGCTTGCAGATGAGCAAAGACGGAGACAAGTTCTTCGCGCAGCGTATGTTGTGGAGAGAAATCGGCAACCTGGGTCAGATAGCCAACGCGCGTATGGCGAGAATAGGAGACATGGCCTTCTTCTGGTTCTTCGCGTCGAGCCAGGATATTGAGTAGCGTTGATTTTCCGGCGCCGTTGGGGCCGACGAGTCCAATACGATCATGTTCATCGACTTGAAAGCTAATGCCTGCAAAGATACGTTCCGCGCCAAACGATTTTCCTAGATTGACAACACTCATCACCGTCATGAGATTTTCACCCATTTCCAATACAGAACTGGCAAGTCATAATTCATTTTTATATGTGGGTTAGCGTATCATATCTCTGCTATCGATGCAAGCAACTCGCCAGTAGAGCAGATCGATGGATAGAGAGTTTGCATGGCATTCATTCACGAAGCCAGTCCAAGAAAAGGTAGACCAGAATAGCTATAGGGCGGGAATTATGCTATACTACTATAGCAAATCCTTCTTTGCGAGAAAGGATGCTGAGGTCAACGACCCCACAGCATAATTACTGTGGGCTTGTTAGCTGTATTGTATTTCAGGACGATCCTGGGAGATTCACACAAGCCCAACGTTGACCAGCCCTGGCTATTCTCTGCTTTGCGAAACAGCGAAATAGCGTTGTTACGAGCGAATATATAGGCATCTTGGAAACCACGGCCTTCTTCCAAGCTCTGCGATAGAGGAAAGGAGTACCAGCTCCAACCATCTATAGGGAAACCGCTCTTAGCAATCCCTGGCGAGGCCAACTGAATTCTGGTGCGGCAGCGTTTGTTCCTGAAAAAGAAATTGGAAAGGACCCGCACTGCCCCTTTCCAATCGTCAAAGAGACACACAGCAAAGAAAGGAGGCGATGCATGCACCTATGCAAATAGGTCGTCAGCGCATCGCAGGTGCAGAGGTGGCGAAAGAACAGTCCCTGGACAATCTCTGGTTGGCACAGACGTTGTTCGATCTTGGAGGAGTCCAGTTTGGTAATTTTACGGTGAGCGAGTCAGCCGTAAGCTCACCAGTTTTTGTGAACCCCAAGGTCCTGATCAGCAGTCCAATTGCGCTCCGTGTAGCCAGTAAGCTCATGCAACAAGAGATCGATCTGGCTCAATCGCTTCGTCGGCCCAAGGTGCATCCCTTCTCGATGGTAGCGGGTGTGCCCGTTGGGGGTCTCCTCCTTGCCAGCGCCTACTCGCTTGAAACGAATACCCCGCTCATTTATGCCCGCACACGCCCAGAAGGAACGGGCAAGCGCGGCATCGAAGGCCGCTTTATGCGAGGCGACACCGCTCTGATCATCGATGATCTGATTACCAGTGGTAGCAGTGTCCTGGAGACCGCTGCCTTACTCGAAGATAATGTGATCAAGGTCAAAGATGTCCTGGTCTTGATTGACCGTGAGCATGGAGCCGTCGAGCGCCTGCGCCGCCATGGTTATAATCTGATGAGTATTCTGAAATTGGATGTAATGCTGACCCATTATATGTCAAAAGGGTTGATCTCAGAAGAAACCTATCGCACGTGCGCGGAGTATTTGCGCAGCAAACAAGGGGATATCCACACAGATACACTCTAGAACGCGTTTCCAGCAAGGAAGACAAAAAAGGAACACGAGAAAAACCGTGTTCCTTTTTTGTCTTCTTACGCGTGTGCGCTTACCGTTGTGGTATCGGCGGTTGCTGCTGCTCGCGCTGCGCAACTGGAGGGGTGTCGACTGCATGATAGCGATACCCTTCGACGCCATCGACCGGTTGAGCGGCACTCTCGGCTTTGCCCGTCAGGGCACCCATCAGCGGCTGGATGAGATCCATTGGCAGCGGGAAAATGATGGTAGAGTTTTTCTCGACCGCGATCTCCGTGAGCGTTTGTAAGTAGCGCAATTGGAGAGCGCTTGGTTGCGAACCAATAACGCCAGCGGCTTGCGCGAGTTGTGCCGAAGCCTGCAATTCACCTTCGGCATGAATGATTTTGGCGCGTTTCTCGCGCTCGGCCTCTGCCTGTTTGGCCATCGCACGCTGCATAGTGGCTGGCAACTCGATATCCTTGATCTCAACGGCAGTGACCTTGACGCCCCAGCGCTCGGTATGCTCGTCGATAATGGCCTGTAATTCTTGATTAATCTTGTTCCGTTGAGCCAGCAATTCATCCAACTCTGATTGACCCAGGACATTACGCAAGGTTGTCTGGCCAATCTGTGTGGTGGCTTGAATAAAGTTCATCACGTTTACAACGGCGGCGGCGGGGTCCACCACATAGAAGTAAAGCACGGCGGTCACCTTGATCGTGACGTTGTCGCGCGTAATTACTTCCTGAGGAGGCACAGTCAGCGTCACAATACGCAGGTCCACTTTCACCATGCGTGAGATGAAAGGAGGCACCCAGAAAAATCCTGGCCCCTTGGCACCGGTCAGGCGCCCTAATACGAAGATGACGCCTCGCTCATACTGCTGGACAATGCGCATACCAGAAAGAGCGATAAATGCAATAATCAGCACAATCACTGCTATTAAGGCCATAATCAACTCCATTACAAGCCTCCTTTTTTCAGGCTGCTGTGTTTTCTATGAATCTTCTGAATATAAGGATGGTGCTCACCAGTATCCTGCGGCATTGGTACCGGGCGCACCTGTAAACGTAGTCCATCGACCGCCATAATCTGCACCTGCGTGCCTTCTTCAATCGTACTATCTGGATGGTCGAGCGTGGCTTCCCAGTTCTCTCCGGCATAGTTAACGCGACCCAGAGGGCGCAGAGCTCTCGTGACGACTGCCTGTTCCCCTACCATACCCTCGACGCCACTCTTTACGGGCAGGCGACGTACACGCATGATATAAGAGAGCACAAACAGACCAATACCACCCACAAGAATACTCATGCTATAGACCAACCAGGGCAGGATATGCAGACCGGTCTGCGGAGCGGCATTCTGAAAGAAGAGAAATGTGCCAAAAATGAGGGAGATGGTCGCCCCAAGCGTCAAGATGCCATGCGCAGGAAGCTGCACATCGAGAATGAGCAGCAGAAAAGCCAGCACCATAAAGATCAGTCCAAACCAGTTGGGTGAGAGTGCAATGGCAGCAAGCAAAAAGATGATGAACGCCAGCGCGCCCACAATTCCAGGTATGACGGCACCTGGATGGGTGGCCTCAACGAAGAGACCAATCATCGCCACAATGAAGACTAAAAAGACGATATTTGGATTGAGCAACACACTTTGAATGATCTCTAACATGGCCGCCTCGCCTTTGTCACAGGTGATGAAACACCACGACTTTCTTTTCTTTTTCAGGCCATAACTATTTGCTATTAGCTACAATATAGCATATTGCAATCATAAAAGTCAAGTACCTATACAGAAGACGCTGAATGAAGAGGATTTTTGCGAATCAATCCCTGCATTTGCCACCTTTGCTACACTGAAAAAGAAGAAGAAGATGCCCAATCAGCCGCTAGAAAAGATCTGGCGTAGTGGCCTTCATGGCAAGACAAGGAGAGACAATGCTATCTTCCGTTGAACAAGACGGCCTGAAAATGACCGTCACGCCAGGATTTTCCTGGGACAGTGAGCAGAAGGTGTTTAAAGGTCCGGTTCTCTATGGTGATGAGATTCTGGTCCTCTGCGTGACTCGAGAGCGTATGCAGCGTCTATTGAATAGCTGCCTGGATGGCGATGAGGATATCGAACCACTCTTTCATCCTGAGACGTGGATCACAGATGCCGAGCATGAACATGATCGAGAAGTGTTTTTTGAGGAGGATGATGAGCTAGGACCAGATAACTGATGACAGGTCACGAGCGCCTGCTCCCGACAAACGCTTCTAGAGAAAAAACATACAAATAGCCAGAGAAAAATACTTCCAGTCCACGGCGTCCGACGCTTACGAGAAGCGTCGGACATCCGCTAAACTAAACCTGATGTGTGGACGTGCGGCTGTCTATCTTTCACGATGCTTAACCAGATTGTTTCCCTGATGTCTATCACCCGGAACGTGCTAATACCAACAACAACTCGTGAACCAGCAATCTCCTAAACCACCCCAACCAGCACAGTTATTGCAACAACTATTCCAACCACCATCCCAACCACCCCAACCAGTCCAACTATTGCCACCATGATACCCATAGTGCGCCCTACGGAAATGACGTCTGATAGACCGGTGACCACCACCCCAACCGCCAGCACCGATTACCTGTGAAAGTTTCTCATCAGAGAGTTCGTGAACTTCCAATTCCTGCTCTTCACGAAATTGACGATTGATACTAACGTTACGCACCTTTTTCATAAAGATGGCCCTCTCCTTTCTCAACAAGAACTCGCGAGCATTCCTGCAAGCAAACCTTTCTCGTGCTTGCTATCACAAAATGTACTCGCATTCTCTGAATGAATCAATGGTTACACAAAAAAAGCGTTACACTATCTTATCTAATGCATCCTGATAGCAAGGAACATAGTGCATGTTCCTTGCACTACTCTATTTCAGAACGTGCCAGTAGGCTTACTCCACTCATGCTTCTATGGCTTTTCGCGCGATAAAAAACAGGCAAATACATGCTGCCACCTGTTTTTATGAGGAGAAAAAGCCACCGATTTCGCTACCAGGCTTATCCTTTCGTGTGGGAAACGGGGATGCTCAAAAGGGAGGTTTGAAGTCCATGAGGTTATAAAATACGGTAGAGAAATATTTACGACACAGCTTATTGCATAGAGATTTCTCTACCTTAAGGTAAAATAGCGACGTACGACTCAGTTGAGAGGACTGAGACTAAAAACACCAGCGCTGTATCAATTGCTCAATTTTTTCCTGTCCGCCCCAAAAATTGGGCAGTGGAATACTTTCATTGGGCTGATGAGCCTCCTCCAACAAACCGGGTCCGCAGATATACGATCTGATTCCGGCCAGCTGGAACTGTCCCCCATCGGTTGCATAAGGCGCGCCAATCTCCGCTTTCTGGTCCATAATCTGGCAGAGAAGCTGGCAAAAGACGCTATCCGTGGGAGAGAGCAAGGGAGGGACCATGATTGCTTGTCCCACGACAACGTTTGCCTCGGGGAACACAGCCTGCATTCCTGGCAGAATGACCGTCTCGATACGTTTTCGCAGAGTGGTGAGCAAGGTCTCCATGGAATCTCCAGGAGAAATGCGGATACTTACGGTGAGACGACTGGCTTCAGCGATCATATTTGGGGCCAACCCGCCCTGAATCATGCCAAAGTTAAAGACCGAAGAGGGATAATCGGGGAACAATGTTTTGTTCTCGATCGTCGCCTGCGCCAGGAGTTCGCTATTGAATGAGCTTATCTCCCGAATCACCTCGGCCATCTTCTCGATGGCGTTTAAGCCCTTGTGTGGTGCGCTGCTATGGCCTCCTTTGCCATGCACGAGAATATCAAAAGAAGCATAGCCTTTATGAGCAGGCCAGATGGCGAAATTCGTAGGTTCGCCAATCAGGGCAACATCGGGCAAAGGATAATCGGGAAGCAGTTCGGGAAGCAGCTTCACGAGGCGCTCGGACCCCTGTCCCGCTAATTCTTCATCGCACGTGAAGATAAACACGAGCGGACGCTTGAGAGAACAAAGCGATGTAGCCTTTGCCGCCAGGAGCGCCTGGGCAATGAAGACTTTCATATCGGAGACCCCGCGCCCATAGACGCGTTGCTCATCATGGCTTAAACGCAATGGATCGACCGTCCAGCCCGGCTGGCCTTCGAATGGCACGATATCGGTATGCCCGGAAATGATGAGCCCACCTGGCACTTCTGGTCCAATCCAGGCGAGCACGGTGGCTTTCTTCACGCCATCAATGACCTCATGTACCAGCCGGACGACAAAGCCCAGATCTTCCAGATAATTGGCAAGATACGCAGTGGCCTGCTCATTGCTCAACGCACTTACAGTATTGAAACTGACCAGTTGGCGTGATAGTTCCCACAACTCACTCTGCTCAAGTGGCTCATTACTACGCATCGGACGATCTCCCCTTATAGCAAGACAATAGGATAGCAAACTGCCACCCATTTCCTTTTTCAGAGAAATGGGTTCAGACAAAAAAACAATATACCTGACCTCATCTTATGCTACCAGGCTCTTATTGACAAGTAGAACAATGCGCAGAACAGAGCAGGAGAAGGCCAGTGAATTGGCTGATAGCGGCGTTTGACAGCAAATTTGCGACCACCGAGGGTATATAAT
This sequence comes from Ktedonobacteraceae bacterium, assembly GCA_035493895.1. GTDB lineage: Bacteria > Chloroflexota > Ktedonobacteria > Ktedonobacterales > Ktedonobacteraceae > DATJHM01. The sequence goes on along the minus strand of DATJHM010000272.1, from coordinate 38,550 downwards.
ATTTGTCAGTTGATACGAAAGAACGTCATGAAGGCTTTGCGAGCATGTGCAAAGTGCCGAGGAAGGAAATAGAAGATTATGGCAATGGCAAAACGCTGTATTCCGTATACGCCCCGCTTTCGCGAAGTGAAAGAGAGCGTGTTCGCGCTGGTCACCACGACCGGGGTCCATTTACATGAGCAGGAACCATATGTAGAGAATGACAATTCCTGGCGTATTATCCCCGGCTCGGTTGAGACCAGTCAGCTTATGGTAACGCATGAGCATTACGAGCATACGGACGCAGACCAGGATATCAACTGTGTCTTCCCTCTGGACCGTTTGCGTGAGCTTGCGGAGGAGGGCATCATTGGAGGAGTGAGTGATAAACATCTCGGCTTTGGTTTTACACAGAATTTACGCGATCTCTATGAGCGGGCCGCGCCTGAAATGGCAAAGATTCTGCTGCGCTCTAAGGCTGATGGCGTGATTATCACTGCGGCCTGTCCCTTGTGTCATCGGGTTGCGGTGGGTATCCAGCGTGAAATCGAGATGGTTGGTATCCCTACGGTGCATGTGACAGTTGAGCCTGAAAGCTCGCAGCAGGGCGGCACCCCACGCGCCATTCATCCCGTGGGTTTCCGCCAGGGGAATAGCCTGGGGCAGGCGCACCAATCTCTGCTGCAACGTCAGGTCCTGCTCGATGCCTTACGTCGCTGGGAAGCCCGCGAAGAGCCCGGGCATATCTGGGAGATATCCTATCCAGAATATGTCTGAATCGCTCCGTTTCTTGTATAAACGTTGCTTCATAATAACGCTCTCGAAGCGGTAAGCGGTTCTGTGTCTCTCCATCTTTTCTTGTCTGAATTTGTGCTCGTTACTGCCAAAAAAAACGGAACTTACGCATATTTGCTGATCGTAAGAAAAGGCCCTGCCATTGGAGATGTGTCGAGGTGCTCCGCAAGCGCAACGGCTTTCTCTGATTTGTTGCTTAAATCAACAAACGTGCGTAAGTTCCAATTTATGGTAACGCTGACAACTTAAGGAGCGACATGGGCAAGCGACCAGGCCATGATCGCAGCATATGTTTTGGGAGCTGAATAGTGCAGGTTCAGATCATGGCCTGTATTTGGAATAACCTGTACTTGCAATTTCGCCTGGGCGGAGAAGAAGGGAGCCTCCTCCTTATAGACGGTAGCATTGCTCGAACAATCTATTGCATCGACACAAAACAGCAGGTCATTTTGTCCTACGACTTCCAATACCGGCACGTTTATCTGCCTGGAAAGGGTACTTGTGGTTGCTGACCCGATATCTTGTAGTTCGCCTAAGGTCATTGTATCCTTTATTTGCTCGTTATAATTAATCACGGCAGGATCGCTATAAGTACCAGGGTCATAGAAAAAGGCAGCCTGGATCCCACCTGGAGCCTGGGTAAGATAGCCAGCAGGGACATTGGCAAGACTCGGATCATCCTGGGCTGGCATAGTTTGCGCAATAGTGGCTGCGTTGGGATTCTGCTTATGCAGCGAACTGGTTAAAACAACGCCATCCACATCGTGATAGGTCGCAGCTTCTGTAAGAGAGGTGAGCGAGCCAAAGGAGTGACCTATCACGATTACCTTCGCGAATTTGGTGCCGCCGATGCTCGTGCCGGTCTTCAGTCGTTGCACGATCTCGTGCAAGACATAGGTACTCGTTGCCAGATTCACATCAGTACTTGCAGGACGAGTACTTTGACCCGTGCCAATGCGGTCAATGGCAAAGGTGGTATATCCCATGCTAGCAGGGGTATCATAGCCTGTAAAATACCTTACTGCTGAGTACGTGCTAGACCAGTTGGAATGACCGGGAATGTTGGGCCAATCCCAGTAGACGTGGTTGTATATAAGGCCGGGCACCAGGACTTGAACAGTATGGCCAGGACCATGCAGAGGGCGACAGAGCTCGCCATAGACCTTACTGTTGGCAGGTTGTCCAGTTGCCAGGGCGAGATTGGTAACGTAGATTGATTGGCAAGAAGGATTAGCTCCACTTGTCGTAGCAGCAGGAGAAGCTGCGAATACTCGCGTACCAAATGTTAAACCAGCTGCTAACGCAAGTGAGATACAAATAACGGAAAACGCACAGAACCAGAAACGACGGTGTGCAATACGCATTGAATGTTCCTTTTCCTAACGAGAAAATAGGCCTCTATCTAGAGAGCCGGTCAAGTAATGCCATTTCAGGAATATTCCTGGCGTTCATTGAGCTTGAAAATCTAGAGCTTATCGGCATTTTTGATTACTTGATCGGCTCTCTAGTAATACAGACCTACAAGAAGATTCGTCTTTTATAGAAGGTTTCTTCTCTCTCAAGTATATGCAGAAAAGCACTCATTAAGCAAGCATATAGCACTGTAAAGGTTGAACCATGATTCATAAATAAGAAAAAAAGAACGTAATAAAATAATACAAAATAATATAAAAAGAATTGTTTCCAAACAAAATTACACAATATGTTACAAGAATTGTGAGTTTGCTGATAAATTGACGGCATCACTGACTACCACATCTCCAGCTTGCAGATCCAGGACCGTATCGATGCGCCACGTCTCTCCCTTTATTAAAGTACGCGCCTATGGAGATAAACGTCGCCGCTACTACCCTGTCAAAGTTCATGGCGTCCCTTTAACCCCGCTCACCCTGATCAGTAGGGGCGTGGTGCAGCGAGAGCGGAACTGCGCCCCCCACCGGCCATCTCGCCCTCCTACGAGCTTCTCGAGCGCGTGTTCCTGGCGGGAGAAAAGACGCCATGACGTTTGACAGAGCGCTAAAGTACATTCAAGCAACGTTCGCGGAATCTATTGTGCTGCCAAACAGGCAAACATTCCGCGTTTATTGCTTGAATGTGCTTACAAAGGAACAATGTTTCTTTTCATACTTTTGTTTGCCGGATGCTCTGGGTGTAGTGCATGATGGTATCGACGGCGCGTTGGGCTCCGCCTGCCTGATGGACCTCATGTTGCATTGCCTGCACGCGGGTGCGGAAGCCGGGGTCCTGTGTGACCTGCTCTACGGCGGCACGGAGCGTCTCTGCGGTCAGGGTCTCTCTATCCAATGCAAGACCCAGGCCGAGTTCCTGGACGCGGCGAGCGGTCATCTCCTGCTCCATCATCTGCGGGACCACGACGAGCGGGACGCCGAACGAGAGGCTCTCCATTGTACTATTCATACCGCCATGGCTCACAAAAACGTCGACACGCGGCAGCACTTCCAGTTGGGGGACGTGCGGCGAGATGATAAAGTTGGCGGGCGTTTCTTTGAGTCCCGCGGGATCGATCTTTTGCCCGAATGCGAGCACGACCTGCCACTCGGTCTGCGCAAAGGCATCAAAGCACAGATTATAGAATTCGACCTGGCTATTGAAGGCCGTTCCCAGAGAGATGTAGAGTTGTGGACGTTTGTCCAGGCGATCCAGTGGGAAGTCACCGCTGTAATGGCGATGCGCCTGTAATGAAGGACCAACGAAGACGAAACGCTGCTCATCCAGATCCTCACCGCCTGGTTGAAAGGAGCGAGGCAGGAAAACGATGCTCAAATCTGCGATCTCCATGAGCCCCTGCATCGTATAATGGGGTAAATGATATGTATCACACAGACGAGCTATATCCGCATTGAGTGAAGTGAAAATCTTCTCCATCGCCTGGAGACGCTCGGGCGGCAGAGACTGAAAAAAGTTCGTGCGCCGGTTCAGCACATAGGTTGGGTTCAGCACGACCGCAGGAATATGCAGGATCAGGCTCAAAAAAATCGCGGGCAGAAACATGCGATCATAGAGAATGTAATCGATCTGCTCGGAGCGTATCTCTTCCAGCAGTTGAGGCAATGAATTGAAGCTTTCCTGCACCATCATATTCATCATACCGCCAAGCATCTCGCTCGAATATTCTTTCTTGCTCAACATAACGGCGGGTGCTCTGGAGAGCATCGCAGTAAACGCTTCGCTCTTGTAGAGACGAAAGGTGGCACCGGTAGCCTCGACGACGGGACGGAAGGTTTCGGGCAGGTAATATATGACCTGCTCCCCACGGGCAACCAGTTCCTGGGCAATCGCCAGCGTTGGATTGACATGGCCGTGGCCGGGAGCAGAAAACAGGGCGTATTTTGCCATTGCAGAAAGTCCTCGCTATTTCTCGATAGAGAACATATATGTATTATGGGTTATCATAACCACGACGGTTTTGTACTATACATAGTCTACAGCAGTGAAAGAGAAGTATCTTCCCCCCAAAGGAGCATCGCAAGGAGCATTTCTGGGCGATTAGAGCATTTGGAGATCACGGGCGCGAGCAACGGCCTGGGTACGATTGGTCACGGTGAGTTTGATCAGAAGATGCTTCACATGGCGCTTGACGGTATTGAGACTGATCAGCAGATGGTCCGCGATCTGCTGATTGGAAAAGCCCTCAGCCAGGAGCAAGAGCACTTCCTGCTCACGAGAGCTCAGGCGATCAGGGAGCGGCTGATGTAGTGCTGTTGTATGGATCGGATCGGGTAATACAGGCTGTACAGGTGTAATCGCAGTCTGAATACGTTGAATATAGCCTGCTGAAATCGTCGTGTAAGGGGCGATTTGCGTGAGCAGGCGCGCCATCGGCTGACCTTCATCAGCAAAGACGCGTACGTAGCCTTCTGCCTCGGCCTGAGCCAGCACGAGTTCGAGCGTATGAAGCGCCTGTTTGATTTTCCCCTGCGCCTGAAGTACGAGCGCGGTCAGAATCTGAATCTCGATGGCCCACCCATGCAACCCCTTGCCAGTCGTGACAGCGCGCAAATGGTCCAGCAGGATGAATGCCTGAGCAAGAGCGGGCGAGGTTCGTTGATCCCGTCCACGGGCAAGCAATACACGCGCCAGCGTCACATAGACAATATAATCTTTGCTCGAAAATCGAGAGGGCAAGGAATCATCAAAGCGCAATCCGCACGTTTTTTCCCAGAGTTCGGCCTGTTCTCGTTGGCCATACATGAGTGCCAGACGTACGAAGATCGTGCTCATGAGCATTTTCACGTGCTCTGGCAGGAAAGCACGAGTGACGGTGTCGGCGGAGATTGCGCTGGTACCGTTTTGTGTCTGTGCAGGAAGCCGCTCGAGCTTGACATTCTCTAATTCTGCCTGTTTGAACAACTGCCAGACTTGCTCATCATTGCCCCGCGCTCTGGCAACGCGTATCTGAATCCAGAGGCTCAACAGCGAGAAAATGGGTCGTCTGGTGTCCATAAGTGCGGCCTGTTCCAGGGCCAGATGCGCTCTGGATTCCGCTTCTGAGAGTCGATCCCACTCATACAACAGGGTTGCAAAGCGTATCTGGAGTAACGTCAGAAACAATGGCGACGGATCACAACGTTGGGCAAGCATCTGCAACAGGTCATCATAGTGCCTCCCCAGTGTGCGCAGGCGGCCCTGAGATTCGTACAGATCGGCCAGACTCAGGACGGCAAAGAGATTGAGGGGAGAAGCGGTACTGATTTCGCCAGAGTGATCAATTTCCAGAAGGACCTGCTCAGCGGCCCCAAGATCTCCACTCGCACGATAGGCAGCCCCAAGGATCACCTGCCGCCCCACGGCAATAAGCTGGCTCAAAACGCTTTCTGGACGAGAGTGCGCAGGCAAGCTCTGATAGGCGAGAGCAATTGTGCGCGAGATGTCGCCTTGATCCAGCGCAACTACGGCTTGCAAGAGGGGAAGTCCGTACTGGAGATCAATCCAGGACGCGGAATCATCCCGGGCATGTTCCTGAATCTGCTGATCGAGATGCTCAATCAGCGTCTCCACGGGATGCTTTTCAGCATTTCCCAGCAGATGTGTGCGCATCGCTCGCGTCCAGATCGAGGCGACAGAGAGTAATGGGGAGCACATAACCGACTCGGGCGGGAGTTGAGAGAGCCATTGTCTCAAGCGCAAAAACTTTCCCTGCGCAAGCAGATGTGGCACCAATTGCTCTAACAGGCTCGCAGCGTGTGAGAGTTCGCCCGCAAGAAAGGCATATTCGTACGCTTCTTCTTTCTGCTGTTGTTGTTCATACCAATAGCAGGCTCGACGATAGAGTTCCGGGAGCAGATCGGGTGCCTGCGTATGCAGATGGGCGCGCAGAGCCTCGGCGAAGAGTGGATGGTAGCGGTACCAGGTTTGCGTATCGTCCAGTTCACTGAGAAAGAGATTCGCTCGTAGCGCGCCCGCGAGCTGCATCTGCCCATCAGACTTGCCTGTAACAGCATCGCAGAGTGGTCCACAGAGGCGATCCAGAACGCTGGTTCGCAGCAGAAAGTGCTGCATCTCGGGCGTCTGTTGCGCCAGAATTTCTTCGCTGACGTACTCCAGAAGAAAACGGTGAGAGCCACTGGATGCGCGCAGAAACTCGGACGCATTGCCACGTCCACGCAGGACGAGCGCCAGCAGTTGGACACCAGCAATCCAGCCCTCCGTACGCTCTACCAGCAGACCTGTCACTTCAGCAGAGAGTGTGAGCCCCATCGTCTGCACAAATGCTTCTAACTCGGCAGAGACAAAACACAGCTCCTCTGCACGCAGCTCATACAACTGATTACGCGCACGCAGACGCGCCAGCGGCAGCGGTAGATCGAGACGCGTCCCGATCACCAGATGTAAGCGAACGGGCAGATGATCGAGCAGGAAATGGAGCATGGCATGCACTACGTCCGTGGTAATGAGATGGACGTCATCCAGGATGAGCACTGCTTCCCGTTCGAGCAGGAGAGTAACATCGTTGAGAAGATGTGTCATCACCGACTCCCAGGAATGCATGAGCGCGGCAGGATCGAGCTGAATCGCGGCCCCAATACGCGCATCCAGGCGAGCCAGAGCGGCTATAAGGTACGAGAGGAAGCGCGCAGGATCGTTATCGGCCACATCGAACGCAAGCCAGGTCACAGGCCGATCCGTCGTTGTCGCCCATTCTGCCAGCAGCGTCGTTTTGCCTGAGCCAGCGGGAGCCGAGACCACCGTTAATGATCGTTGCACCCCCTGTTCCAGCAGTGCAAGCAAACGAGGACGCGAGACATGCTGCCCCGGTAAGCGCGGCACATGCAGTCTGGTCAGCAGGACGGGATCAACATCTACGGTCGCGCCTGGGGCAGGGGATGAAACGGCTTGCGAACGTTCCCTGTCACTGATTCGTACAAGCAGATCGTGAGCCGCCTCGCGCAGGAGAGCCAGGGTCAAATGCTCTGATGTCCCCAGGTAGCGCTTGAAAAGATGACCATGCGCGCGACGATATGCATACCAGTACCAGCTGCCACGCCCACTGCTGGCACGAGCTCTATGGGCGGTAAAGCTGCCTTCCTCGCACTTGAAGGTAAAAGAGGTGGCATGCTGCAACCAGGAAAACCAGGAGGGCGTGTCAACTGCGAGCGTCATCTGTCGGCCTTTGTGCTGATACACCAGCGTGGCATCGAGGATCATTCCACGCGCGATAGATGGCTTGTCCATAGAGATTTCCTTCCCTCAGAAGAGGAGAAGGTTACCGAACAGAGAAGAACATGTACACGCTCATTATCATTTGTTACTGGTTCTTCCTCCTCCCAACAGTTACAGAACGGAGTATACCCATCGGGAAAGCAGACGTCAATGTGCCATGCAAAATGTCGTTGCCGGATTGGTATTCTCGTTCGCGAAAGATGACGACGATGGGCAGGCATAAAGCAACTGCCCCTACCTCTTCTGTTCCTTCGAACGGATTCGATCATCTGGCTACATGGGATGGTGAGAGGTGAGACAGAGAAATTTCGAATCTTTTTGTGACGCGCTACAAGATTTTTTTACGAAAAAGCTACATATGCTACACGAATGCCGATGTAATGGGGATCTTGACCCTACATCATCGCTACACTCCTCCCCATTGAGGCTACACGCCCTTCGCCATTGAAGTTGTATAGATATTGTGAGCGCTGGAATAGAGGAATTTTAGATCCTTTGATTCTCTATTCGGCAAATGGTGAGATTTCTGAAGGGACCATGTGAGGATTCGCTCCTATTCCGTTGTCTCCTTATCTTTATGGCTATAAGAATTATTATGTCAAGTTAAATATCCAGGTGGGGCTAATGTCATCGGGGTAGAAAGAAGAGTGTGGGGATATGCTGGGATCAGGCGGGGCGGAACTTTATGATGAGATTGGCATAATCGTCGGAGACGTAGATGTTGCTCTGGGGGTCAAGTGCCAGGCCCTGGGGCTCGATAAAGCCTTGTTGGGCGAGCACTTCGCGTTTGCCGGTTGCCAGATTATAGCGAATGAGCGCATGAATCGAGGGCTCAAGGTCGATCACGAGCAGATTGCCAGAGCCATCTAAGAGCACATCGTCTGGCATACTAAAGCCGCCAATGCGTGTGGTTTTTCCGGCGGGTGAGATGGTCCAGATTGCACCTCCACACTCGTCGGCAATGTAGATCGTTCCCTGCTTATCCACGGTGGCTCCGACTGGTCGGGTGATGCCGGAGGCGAGCAAGGTCAATGTTTTGCCGTCCAGGCTCAATCGGTAGACGTTCCCGATGGGGCTGTCAGGCACAATCAGCGTGCGGGTTGTTGGATCGAAGGCAATGCCATCAACACCGTCTTTACAGGTTGCAGTACTCGGTGTGCCAGGAAGTGTGCGTAACACCCGGGGAATGGTTGCGCCCGGGGCAAGCGAAACGATGCGGTTCGTCTTTTGCTCTGCGAAGAGAATGGTTCCATCCGGCAATACGACCATCCCTTCCGGGCCAGCTACGTCATGCAAGAGGACGGTTACCGAACCATCGACATTGATCCGACTGATTGTTCCGTTGATCTCGTCGCTAAAAAGCATGCGGCCGTTTTGATCGAAGGCAAGATCGTCGGGACGCCCTACGCCCTGAAGGATGATTTGAGAGGTATAGTGTGCAGGTGCGACAGGAGTGGGGGTTGGCGAAGGAATTGCGGTCGCAGTTGGCGAGGGCGAAGGAGTGCTGACGGGAGCGGTTGCCGTCTTAGCTGGCTCTACAGTAGTTTGATGGAATGATGGCTCACACGCTGACGCAAGTACAAGCGTGCTGAGTAGAGCGATACAGAGGAGATAGACGCGACGATGCATAATAAGCATATCCTCAGGTCTCTTGAAAGGCAGCATTCCACATTCAGTAGCAAGTATATCTCATTCTTCGATCCGGTGAAATGCCCTTTTTCAACAAAATGTCACGTAGAGAAGGGGAATCTCCCATCATTTCCGCCGTGGCAGCTTTTCTCAGTAGGGACGCCATGGCGAATGGCGTCCGCCCCCACCGGCCATCTCGCCTTTCTAGAAGCTTCTCGAGCGTGTTTTCCTGGCGGGAGAAAAGAGGCAATGACGCTTGACAGACCAGTGGGACGCCGTCAAAAGTCATGGCACACATTTTCTGTGGCACGCGAACCCGTGGAAAGGGCGGAGCGCCACGTCTGCGGAGCCAACGGGATCGAGCGAGTTCCCGGACGCTGGCCTGGGAAGCGGTGCCAAAGGGTGCGACGTTTGACCGGATGCGACGAAATTGATCGGAGATTCCCCTTATTTCCGTGACATTGCAGGCAAGCTGCGCCTCTACTCGGACCGGCAGGCTCCCAATACGCATCAACCAAAGGGCAGAGAGGGGGAAATAGCCATCGCCTCCGTTGCCGTCATCGTCTGCGGAGCCAAAAGAATCGTGCGAGTTCCCAGGCACAGTTCCGTTATCACTCCACCGTGCCACTACTGGGTCTGGGCGCGAGTTCCACGGCCTCAGGTTGATGCGTATTGGTCGCAAAAACTTGACGCTCACGTCTCTTTCACTGCAAGAGCCGTCGCATCAGGCGGCGCTTGACCAGTTCGACCAGGAACAGATAAATCACGGTCATACCGCCCAGGAAGAGGAAATAGAGGCCCGGCAACGGCACAAATCCGAGCAACGTGCCTAATGGAGTATAAGGAATAATGACGCCCAGAGCCACAATCAAGAGCACCGTGATCGTCACGGGACGACTGGGACGGCTCTTGAACGGATTAGAAGCGGTACGAATAATAAAGAGAACCAGCGTCTGGGTTGCCAGGGACTCCACAAACCAGCCCGTGTGAAACAGCGTTTGCGAAGCCTGGAAGACGGTGAGCATGATGAAAAAGGTGAGGAAGTCAAAAATTGAGCTGATAGGACCAATAAAGAGCATGAAATTGCGGATCAGGCTGATATTCCAGCGCTGCGGCTTCAGAATAAAGCTCGCATCAACGGTATCGGTCGGGATGGTGATCTGCGCCAGATCGTACATGAAGTTGTTCAACAGAATCTGCGTCGGCAACATCGGCAAAAAGGGCAGAAAGACAAATGCGCCCGCCATACTGAACATATTGCCAAAATTTGAACTGGTGCCCATCAAGAGATACTTGATCACATTGCCAAACGCCTTCCGTCCCTCAATAATGCCATCATGCAATACACCCAGGCTCTGCTCCAGCAGAATAATACTGGCCGCATCCTTCGCGACATCCGCCGCCGTATCGACCGAAATGCCCACATCAGCAGTATGCAACGAGGGCGCATCATTTATGCCATCGCCGAGGAAACCGACGACATGATGGCGGCTCTTGAGCGCGAGAATGATACGATTCTTCTGCGCTGGCGACACACGCGCAAAGATATCCGTCTGCTCTACGACATGGGCAAGCGCGGCATCGCTCATATGCTCCAGTTCGCTGCCCAGAATGATGCGTTCAGCGGCCAATCCGACCTGAGTACAGACGTGGCGCGTCACTAATTCGTTGTCGCCCGTCAGAATTTTCACATGGACGCCATCTTTGCGCAATGCTTGCAGAGAATCCGCCACATCTGGCTTTGCAGGATCGGAGAACGTCAAAAAGCCGACGAGCACCAGATTTTGTTCGTCCTCTCGATGATACTCTCGTTGTTGCCCGGGAAACACACGATACGCAACCGCCAGGACACGAAAGCCTTCAGCGGAGAGCCGCTCGTATTCGGCTTTACAGCGCTCGTTTGCCGATATATCTAATGCGTGCTGTTCGCCGTCGACCTCATAGGTCGTGCACACGCTGATCACGCTTTCGGGAGCGCCTTTGGTGATAAATACGGGCTCGCCATTCCGCTCCACCACAATAGAGAGTCGGCGGCGCTCAAAATCAAAGGGAATCTCGTCCAGTTTGGTATAATCGTGCAGATCGAATGTGGTATGCGCGAGAATTGCCGCATCAAGAGGACTTCTGATGCCGGTCTCATACTGGCTATTCAGTGTGGCAAGGAGCAACACGCGCTCAGAAGTGTTGCCGTTGAGATCGAGTGACGAATTCAGAGACATGATACCCTTTGTGATCGTGCCCGTTTTATCGCTGCAAAGCACATCAATGCTACCAAAGTTTTGCATCGATTCCAGGTGCTTGACGATAACTTTCTTTTTCGCCATACGCGTGGCACCCTGGCCTAATGTGACCGTCGTGATCATTGGCAAAAACTCGGGCGTGAGTCCGACCGCGAGAGCGATGGCGAAGAGCATCGATTCGAAGAGTGGATGGTGAAAGACGACGCCAGTAAGAAAGACGAAAAGGATCAGAAAAATAACGGTTTCCAGGATCAGGAAGCTGAAACGCCGAATGCCTCGCTCAAATTCGGTCTCCGGTGGACGATGCGCTAAGCGCACGACGATATCCCCAAAGGCCGTATTGCGACCCGTTGCCGTAACCAGCGCAGTTGCCGAGCCACTGACGACCGATGTGCCCAGAAAAACTCTATTCGCAGCCTCTGCGCCCTGCTCGTCCCCCACCTGCTCATCATCATCATCAGCGCGCTTCTCCGCAGGCATCGATTCGCCCGTCAGAGCTGCCTGCTGTACGTGCAGATCAACGGCCTGCAAGAGCGCGGCATCGGCTGGCACGAGATCACCAGCAGCCAGCCGGATACAGTCCCCGGGGACCACTGCGCGGCGCGGCAACGCCTGCCATTTCCCATCACGCAATACGGTTGCCATGGGAGCGACCTTCGCACGCAAGCGCTCAACTGCCTGCAGTGAACGATAGGACTGCATAAAATTCAGGCTCAAGCCCAGCACGACCATCACAATGATGATGCCTGCATTGACCACATCACCTAAAAAGGCTGAAACCAGGCTGGCAAGTAACAAGATAATTACCAGCGGATTCAAAAACAGGCGCAAAAATTGGAGGAGGGCAGAGGTCTGCTTTAGCGAGGCTGGCTCATTGGGACCAAATTTCTTCAGCCGTTGCTGCGCCTCCCGATCGGTTAAACCAGCCTCAGACGTCTGAAGCAATGAAAATAGCTGTTCCCTTGATACATGGGTGTCGGTTAATTGCGCTGATGCAATCGGGGGCACTATCGCTGGCGTTTGTGCTGGTCGTTGCATATGTTACTCCGCTATTTTCTCAAAGATCGTAGAGGCGGAGATAAACCCCGCCGCTACGTCGTGCGTTTGGTGTCTCACGGGCGATGATTATCTCCGCCCATAGGCATGAAGTGAGTAGCTTCTCCTCCAAGGGGCGAGATGGGCAGAGCGAGTTCGCAGGCACAGTTCCGTTCCACTTCACCGTGCCTCTACTGGGTTTACGTCGCTTCACCTATCGACACTACTTTTCCTTCTCTACGATGAGTTTACATACCCTTCCTTAATAACGGCGTCACAAATCGGTATAAAGGTATCACAAAGCGGTCCCAACTTTCACGATTCTATCACAAAGCTGGCCTCTTCTGACCAACAAAGAGACAAGGAATAGCCTGACCTGAGAGCGAATTTGTGATGGCGAGGTATTTCTGAAATAGAGCTTTTGTGATGAACCTGTGAAACTTTTTTTTTTTGCTGTGATAGCAATGTGAGTAGCACAGCATATCCTTCTAAAAGAAGATAAACGCCCAGGAATTATTCAACACTTGAGGATTCTTTACAACTGTCGATAGAAGAAATTTAAAAGGAAATGACACATGGAACGCTCCTGGATAACCATAGAAGGCAATGAGGCTGCGGCTGCCATTGCGTATGCGTTGAGTGAAGTCATCGCGATTTATCCTATTACGCCCTCCACACCGATGGGCGAGCTCGCCGATGCCTGGTCAGCAAGTGGACGACCAAACCTCTGGGGGACCGTCCCGCAGGTCACCGAGATGCAGTCGGAAGGTGGCGCAGCAGGAGCCATTCATGGCGCACTACAAACGGGCGCGCTGGCAACGACCTTCACCGCCTCACAGGGACTACTCCTGATGATCCCGAATATGTACAAAATAGCCGGTGAATTGACGCCGGTCGTTTTTCATGTTGCAGCACGCTCGCTTGCAGCACAGGGCCTTTCGATATTTGGCGACCACTCAGATGTGATGGCAACACGCGCAACGGGCTTTGCTTTGCTGGCCTCCAATTCTGTGCAGGAGGCGCAGGATCTCGCCTTGATCGCGCATGCCTCGACGTTGCAGACACGGGTTCCCTTTCTCCACTTTTTCGATGGTTTCCGCACCTCACACGAGATCGATAAGATCGAACAGGTGACGCACGATGATATCCGCGCGATGATTGATGATGCGCTGGTACGTGCCCATCGCGCCCGCGCGCTCTCGCCAGAACACCCGGTTATTCGGGGCACGGCACAGAATCCCGATGTCTACTTTCAAGCGCGCGAAACGGTCAATACGTTTTATCAAGACTGTCCTGACCGCGTGCAACAGGCGATGAATACATTTGCCTCTCTGACCGGCAGGCAATACCATCTGTTTGATTATGTGGGCGCGCCGGACGCGGAACGCGTCATTGTTGCAATGGGCTCGGGCGCAGAGACGGCTCAGGCCACTGCCGACTATCTTACCGCACGCGGCGAGAAAGTTGGCGTGCTCAAAGTGCATCTCTTCCGTCCATTTTCGCTTGCGCACTTCGTCGCCGCGTTACCACCCACGACCAGAAGCATAGCCGTCCTGGATCGCACCAAAGAGCCCGGCAGCACAGGCGAGCCGCTCTATCTGGATGTGGTGGCAGCACTCAATGAGGCACGAGTCCCGGCGCTCTCTTCCGTGCGTATTATAGGAGGACGCTATGGACTTTCCTCCAAGGAATTTACACCTGCGATGGTCAAAGGGATCTACGACGAAATGCGCAAGGAGGAGCCAAAAAATCACTTTACGATCGGCATTCTGGACGACGTGACGCATACCAGCCTGGACTATGACCCCTCATTTTCCATTGAGGGTCTTGATATCGTGCAATGCGTCTTCTGGGGCCTGGGATCTGATGGCACGGTCGGGGCAAACAAAAACTCGATCAAGATCATCGGCGAGGAGACGGCAAACTATGCACAGGGCTACTTCGTCTATGACTCCAAGAAGTCAGGCTCGGTCACGATCTCGCACTTACGTTTCGGCCCCCATCCCTTCTCTGCGTCCTATCTTATCGGAGCCGGGCAGGCTGACTTTGTCGCCTGTCATCAATTCGCGATGCTCGAACGCTTTGACGTCCTGAAATATGCAAAGGCGGGTGCGGTTTTCCTTCTCGATAGCATCTATAAGCCAGAGGAGGTATGGAAACATCTCCCCAGCGAGGTGCAACAGGAAATCCAGACCAAACACCTGCGTTTCTATGTAATCGACGCGCACAAAGTCGCCAATCTTGTAGGAATGGGTGGGCGCATCAATACGATTATGCAAACCTGCTTCTTTGCGATCAGCGGCATCCTGCCTGAAGAGCAGGCCATTCTTCAGATCAAGCAGAGCATCAAAAAGACGTATGGGAAGCGTGGAGAGGCCGTGGTGCAGAAGAACTTCAAAGCCGTCGATGAGACGCTGGTACATCTGCATACCGTCGCGATTCCTCTTCCCGAAGAGGCAGAGCTAGAGGTTGTGGGCGCAGCGGCACGAAGTCAACAAGCGCGACGGACGTTATCACTACCGATGCTCACACGGCGTCCCCCTGTGCCGGAAGAAGCGCCAGAGTTTGTGCGTCACGTGCTCGGACCCATGATCGCAGGTGAAGGTGACACGCTCCCGGTCAGCGCACTCCCCTTTGATGGTACCTATCCCGTTGGCACCACGCGCTGGGAGAAACGCAATATCGCACAGGAGATCCCAACCTGGGACCCGGATATCTGCATTCAATGTGGGAAATGTGTGATGGTCTGCCCTCACGCCGTCATTCGTATGAAAGTCTATGCCCGCGACGCCCTGCAAGATGCGCCCGCAACGTTCTTATCCGCGGATGCACGCTTCAAAGAATTCCCGGACACACGCTATACGCTCCAGGTTTCACCGGAAGATTGCACTGGATGCAGTCTATGCGTCGAAGCCTGTCCAGTGAAGGACAAGCGTCAGGTTGGACGGAAGGCAATCAATATGGCCCCCCAACCACCACTACGCGAACAAGAAGTGGCGAACTGGGACTACTTCCTCAAATTGCCTGAAGTAGATACCACCAATCTGAACATAGCAGCGATTAAAAATTCTCAGTTGCTGGAACCATTCTTCGAATTCTCAGGGGCCTGCTCTGGCTGCGGCGAAACACCGTATATCAAGCTGGTCACCCAACTATTCGGCGATCATATGGTCGTTGCCAACGCCACCGGCTGCTCCTCCATCTACGGGGGCAACCTGCCGACAACACCATGGACGGCCAATAGTGAAGGGCACGGTCCAGCATGGTCGAACTCGCTGTTTGAGGATAATGCGGAGTTTGGTCTGGGGATGCGCGTCACGCTTGATAGGCAACAGAGCTATGCTACCGAATTACTGGCACGCTACACCGATCTGCTTGGTGACGAGCTGGCACAGAGCCTGCTGCATACCAACCAGGGGAATATAGCAGGCATTCGTGCACAGCGAGAGCGTGTCGCATTACTCAAACAACATATACAACAGGTCGCAGATACCGATCCGGTACACGCAAATGAGATGCAGAATTTTCTGAGCGTAGCAGATGCCCTGATCCGCAGAAGCGTCTGGATTATTGGTGGAGATGGCTGGGCCTATGATATCGGCTATGGCGGGCTCGATCATGTCCTCGCCTCTGGGCGGAACGTGAATGTCCTGGTGCTCGATACAGAAGTCTATTCCAATACAGGAGGTCAGGCCTCAAAGTCGACGCCGCGCGGTGCGGTCGCAAAGTTTGCCGCGCAAGGAAAAGCGACCAGAAAAAAAGATCTGGGCATGCTGGCAATGGCCTATGGCAATGTGTACGTCGCGCGCATCGCAATGGGAGCCAACGATCAGCAAACGCTGCGCGCCATCCTCGAAGCAGAGGCATACGATGGCCCATCGCTGATCATCGCCTACAGCCATTGTATTGCGCACGGCATTGAGATGAGTAAGGGATTGGAGCAGCAAAAGCTCGCCGTACAGACAGGATACTGGCCACTGTATCGCTACAATCCGACGCTCCTCGACGAGGGCAAGAATCCGCTTATTCTCGACTCAAAGGAGCCGACACTCCCATTAGAGGCGTACATCTACAATGAAACGCGCTACCGTATGCTCGTACAAAGCAATAAAGAGCGGGCCGATTCACTGCTGCAACTTGCAAAGCAGGACGTTCAGGAGCGTGTAGCGCAATATCAACGTCTCGTGGATGAACACGATGAACGTGTACGGTAGACAAGGGCAGAGAAAAGAAAGAGAGCGATTGAAGATATGGCCATAACATTTCCTGACCTGAGCACAACGTATCTCGGTCTCCAGTTGAAAAACCCGCTGGTGGCTTCGGCTTCCCCTCTCTCGAAGAGTGTGGATATGGTCCGGCGTCTCGAAGATGCCGGAGCAGCGGCAGTGGTGATGTATTCGCTATTCGAAGAGCAGATCACCCATGAGAGTGATGAACTGGACCACTTTCTCAACCGGGGCAATGACACCTACGCGGAATCTTTGAGTTATTTCCCCGACCTGGAACACTATAATATCGGACCACAGTCCTACCTGGAACATCTTGCGCGTCTCAAAGCGGCGGTCAAGATCCCGGTCATTGGCAGTCTGAACGGCATCTCCTCAGGCGGCTGGATCGAATATGCACGCCATATCGAAGAGGCCGGGGCGGATGCGCTGGAGCTGAACATCTACTATCTTCCGACCGATCTCAACCTGAGTAGTATCGAATTGGAAGATGAGTATGTGAAATTAGTGCAGGATGTGCGCGCCCAGGTCCATATTCCCATTGCCCTGAAGCTCAGCCCTTTTTTCACCTCGCTTCCACATATTGCCAGGCGTTTTGTCGAGGTGGGAGCAAATGGGCTCGTGCTTTTCAATCGCTTCTACCAGCCTGATCTCGACCTTGACGAACTGCAAGTCATGCCCACCCTGCAACTCAGCACATCCGATGATCTTCGTCTACCGTTGCGCTGGATAGCGCTCCTCTTCGGACGCGTGCAGACCGATTTTGCGTTGACCAGTGGCGTGCATACGGCTCAAGATGTCCTTAAAGCAATGATGGCGGGCGCGAACGTAGCCATGATGACATCGGCGCTTCTGGTACATGGAATTGAGCATCTGGCCCATGTTCTGTCGGATCTGCAAGCATGGATGATCGAGCACGAATACGAATCCATTGCGCAAATGAGGGGCAGTATGAGCCAGCAAGCGGTGGCTGAACCGGCAGCATTCGAGCGAGCTAACTACATGAAGGTATTGAACGCATACAACCCTTATCTGCATTGAAAAATAGGTCTAAGTGGGAGGAGGATAATCTGTAGCAGAGGGAGGGGGAGCGGGTAAGAGCAACGGCAAGGTAAAGAAAAACGTGGTACCTTCTCCCTCCGCAGACTGGAACCAGATACGTCCTCCCTGTCGTTCGATAAACTCACGGCAGAGATACAGCCCCAGGCCAGTCCCGGTGATCCCGTGAGCGCGTGCATTGTCAGCGCGCTCAAAGCGACCAAAGATGCGAGATTGCTGCTCCGTCGGAATACCAATGCCATAATCTCGCATACTGAGCGTAGCCATATTCGTTTTCGCATTCGGCCAGAGCGTCACTTCTACGACCCCACCTTGCGGACTATACTTCATCGCATTATTGAACAAATTGCCAAGAATCTGCTCAATACGTTGCGGGTCCGCAGACACAACGAGATAGGAATGTTCGGTAAACAGAGAGAGTTGATGTTGCTGAGTTGTCAATTGGAGCCGGGTCACCATCCGCTTGCTGAGCGCAATAAGATCGATAGGTTCCACATGGAACTCCAGGCGTCCGGCCTGCAAACGTGTCATATCGAGCAGATCTTCCGTCAGATCAACCAGGCGTTCAGTGGCTTGATCGATGCCCTCAAGCGCCTCCGTCTGCCATTCAGCGAGAGCGGGTCCCTTGCCACGTGCGGTCTGGACCAGGAGTGTCTGGGCAAAGCCCTTCAAAATAGCGAGTGGAGTGCGAAGCTCATGTGCCGCCAGCGCAATAAACTCATCTTTCAGGCGTTCGGTTTCTTTTAACGCGGTGACATCCTGATGCATCACAATTGCCGCTGGCTCCCGAGCGGACTCACCAGTGCTCTTTGATAATTGGAGCAGGCGCTGAGCATCGAGAGCGGCCGCATTCGCGATGACAGGAAGCACCGTACCATCGGAATAATGAATGCTTTCCTGCTGCTGGTAGACATTTTTCCCTTCCTGAACAGCACGTATAGTTGCGAGTTGTGAGGGAGCAAGGACCCGGCCATCGATGCCGAAGATGCGTACCCCCTGTGCCTCCAGAAACGTAGCGAGAGGCATATCATAAGGCCACGATGCGCCCCAGAGAGATTGGGTCGCGCGATTGGCAAGCACAAGTCGGGCATCGCGTCCACGCACAAGATAGACACTCCCAGGGAGTTCATCCAGGATCATCTGCAACAGGGCAAGGCGCGTTTCCACTTCGGCATGTGCTTCACGCTCAATGCGCTCCAGACGGCGGCGTTCGCTCACATCGCGGAAAATCACGATCGCGCCAATAAGTTGGTCCGTTGCATTCCGTAGTGGCCTCCCCGTGACGATCATGTGAATGATCTGCCCATTTATGTCATTATACAAAACTTCCGGCGCGTTGTCCGGCGTTAACACTTCACCTGCGAGGATACGCGCAACAGGCCATTGCGCAAAAGAGAGAGGGCGATGTTGCTCATCAAACATCGTCAGTTGCGCAAAACGTTCTTGTGGTGAAGCGACAAAGGGATTAGCAGAGGTGGAAATACGTGCAAGCAATGCACGCGCGCTCGCATTGACCTGTATCACCTGCCCCTTACGATCATAGGCAACAATCCCATCCGTCATGGCTTCAAAAATAGCTTCGAGTTGATTGGCGTGCGCTCGCGTTGCGCGCTCCAATTCGCGGAATCGTCGTTCGGTCACATCATGCCAGACGACCACGGCCCCCGAGATAGCACGCTCTCCCTGCTCCATCTGTTTCGCGAGTTGCAATGGGCCGCTTGTCGCCTGAGGGAAATGAAGCGGAGAGGCCGTCACCAGATATTCTTTCACCTCACCGCCTTCATCCGCCATCGTCACCGTCTGATCATGGACGGCAAGATCCTGGAGGGCGGAACGTGCAGGGACGTGAAGCAACGCCTCCATCTCTTTTTGTTCCTCAGGATGAGCTTGCAGGCGCTCACGCAGGCGACGGGCCGCTTCGTTCTCACGGAGAATACGTCCCTGCTTATCCACCAGTGTAATGCCATCGGCCATACTTTCAAAAATAGCATTAAACTCCTGGGCACGCATCTGTACAGCACTATAGAGTCGTGCATTCTCAAGGGCAACCGCCGCCTGAGCAGCCAGACCAACAAGTAGCGCCTCATCTTCCTGCGTGAATTGATTGGGACGAGAATGTCCGAGAAGAAGACCCCCGAGCACCTGCTTCTCGCGATCCAATAATGGCGTGCCCAGAAAACTACGCACCACCGGATGCCCATGAGGCACCCCCATTGAGCGCAATTTCTCAGAAGTAAGATGTCCCTGTGCGAACGCAAACGCCGCTTCCCTGGCAGCCTCTTTCTCCTCAGCAGAGTTCAGATCAGTGAAATGGGTAAGATGTGTCAGAGCATCAGGAATCAGAACAGACACACCATGGCGAAAAATGGGAGCCAGCAGACCTTCGCCCCCGAGGGGCATACGACGAAAGAGAGCCTCCTGCTCTTGTGTCACGCCAACGACCGCAGCCAGATGAAAGAGCTTGCCCTCAGAGGGCACAAGTGGTTGCCCGGTCTCATCGGTCGGACGCAAACTAAAAGCCGCAAATTCGGCTCCAGTGAGTTCACAGGCAGTTTCCGCAATCAATTGCAACAACCGTGTCTCATCCAACTCACTCATAAGTGCTGTACCCACACGGCTCAAGGCCACAAATCGCTCTGCGGTTGAAAGCTGTTTGCCAGCCTGATCAGATTTCATACCTCCACCCCCTATGGCCTGGTAGAGTTTCTCATCTCTTTCTTCCTGTAACTGCCATATGCCTTTTCAAAGAGGAGAGAACCATTCTCCCTATTCCAGTTGTGACACAACTGTGATTTTGTAACCATTTTTGTGCTTTTGTTGTGAGTACTCTCCATGTATAATAAGGCATACACACATAGCATTGCAAGCTTCTCTCTCAGAAACGTGAAATGAAGTGGAAAGATAGGATGAGCAGACAACGGGTTCTATGACCTGTATCGTCGTGCGACTGGAAACCAAGGAGTATAGCATGCCTGCAAAGAGATCGACGATATTGATAGCGGATGATGATCCTCAATTGCTCCGATTAATTGCACGTAATCTTGAATTTGAAGATTATATGGTACTTACGGCAAACGACGGTCAACAAGCATTAGAACTGATTGAAGCAAATATGCCTGATGTGGTGCTGCTCGATGTCATGATGCCCAGGATGGATGGTTTCACGCTCTGTAAACAGATCCGTGAGTTCTCAACGGTGCCAATCGTCATTGTCACGGCGCGAGGCCAGGATCAGGACAAGATACGTGGCCTGGACCTGGGCGCCGATGATTACCTGACCAAGCCATTTAGCGTCGACGAGTTGCTGGCGCGTGTACGAGCGGTCCTGCGACGATCACAACTTGCCTCCAGGGACAACGGCACCCATAGCATTCAAACGATGACCATCGTTGGTGAGCTAAAAATTGACTATATTCAACACCTGGTCACTATGGCGAGTCGAGAGGTCATCCTGACGCCAATTGAGTATCGTCTGCTCTCTTATCTGGCCCAGAATGCTGGATGTGTGATTACGCAAGATCTTTTGCTCGAACACATCTGGGGCATCGACTATTCTGGAGAAAACCATATGTTGCAGGTGAACATCAATCGTCTCCGACGCAAACTGGAGCCCGATCCGGCCCATCCCAGCTACATTCTCACCAAGGTGGGCATAGGCTATCTTCTTGCCGCTCCAAGCACAAGTTCAAAAGGCGAAATACCTTTGAAATAGTCCCATCCACTGAAAAATGTATGCTTCTCCTTCCTGCTTCCCGTACCACTGGAGGACTCTGTCAAACGTCATTGCGTTCCTTTATGAAAACGCACGTATGAAAACGCACACGAGATGCACGTGTGAGGGCAAGATGGCCGGTGGGGGCGGGGCGCAGTTCCGCTCTCGCTGCACCACGCCCCTACTACTGATCTGGGCGAGCGCATTTTCATGAAGGTTGACTGAGCACTACAGCCAGCAGGCGAAGTGTGGCATAGCCAATACATCGAGTAGTTGTTCGACATTCTTTATCGGTTGAAGCAGCGTATTGACCCTGAGATGTTTTCCTTCGCTCATCTCTTCGCCGGTGACAGGCTCCCATTGAGCACATTGAGCAGCATAAAGATCTGGGCGACCATCGGAGGCATATGATGCTTCCTGATGAGTGCCCCCATGCCCTTCTACGCGCTCTTGCCAGCGCGTTGCCAGCCGCGCCAGGGCCAGTTCCTGAGAGCAGACACACTCAACAAAGAACACCTGTGCCCCTCTTGCCACGGCTTCTTGCACCATTATCCGACGCTGGCTCTGGCGTATAAAAGAGGCATCGAGCAAGAGAGAGCGGCCAGAGGTGACATATTCGCGTACCTTGAGTTGCAAGGCGGTATAGGTACGCACCGCCCACTCAGGGCTATAAATGCCCTGACCAAAAGCAGTCTCCTGCGGTTGGACGGGATCAAGTTGTGCCAGTTGCTTGCGAACACTATCCGAAGAGAAGAGCGGCCAGCCAAGTTCCCGATGGAGCGCATAAGCGAGCGTACTTTTCCCCGTCCCCATCAAGCCACCAACCATAATGAGCACTGGCTGCGCTGGACCAGAGGCATAGTGCGCGGCAAGTGCGAAAAGAGACGAAGCTTCCCGAGAGGCGGCCTCGCGCTGAACAGCGGGTATTTCCGGCTCATCCAGTTGAAATGAGAAGACTTTTCCCCTTACACAGGCACGGTAACAAGAGTAAAACGGCAATAGCTCGTACAACGTCTCATCGTGAGTTGCCTGACGATAAGCATTGCTGAATATGCGGGAGAGATCGGCACGACAGGCAGCATCCAGTTCCATAGTCAGGAACGCAACCTCGGCGGCCACGTCGCCGTAGCGGAAACGCTCGTTGAACTCGATGCGATCAAGAATAGCAATGTGGGGGGGATCTTGTGCGGCATCCTGCTGCGCTTCTGAGAGATAGATGTGCTGGAGGCGCAGGTCGCCATGGCAATCGCGAATGTATCCACATCGCTGGCGCAGAGCAAAAAGCGCACCATGTGCGTTGAGAAAACGCTGGACATACGCAAGCAGAAGATCATAGGTAGTGGCATCAATTGTACGACCAATATAGGGCTTCATCTGCGCAAAGTTCTCTTCCCAGTTCCGCGCAACGACATCGAAAGCGCCAAAGCTGGCGATGTGCTCATTGGTGGGAGTTGAGCAATGAAATGCGGCGATCTCCTGTGCGACCTCTTCCAGTTGATGGGAGGTCATACCAGTGCGCACGCGTGACTCTAACGTTGTTTCATCGGCGAGACGCACCATCACCACCGCAAAATCTATCACGTACCCGCCCGCAAGAGGGGTCCAGGGATACGGCACTTCATCGGGATGATAGGTGGTTCCAAAGCGCACATGGCCGCCCGCGCTGACAATCACGGGAGCAACGCCGAGATAGATTTGAGGCGCAAGCTTGCTATTGATATAGACCTCTTGCTGGCAAAAATGGCGACGAAGAGCAGGTGTGGAATAGTCAAAAAAGCCGAAGTCCATGGGCTTCTTCAATTTGTACACACGAGTTGGCGTCAGCAATACCGCCGATGCATGAGTTTGCACAACAGAGATTGCTGATCCGGATAGACGGAGAGAGGCTGGAAATGCATTCGGATGAGTGAGCGCGTTCAGCATCTTCGTAAAATCGAAAGACCAGGGCATGTTCACAACTATTTTTGATCCCTTCTGTTCTGGGAAAAGTTTAGCGTGCTTGACTTACAACAACCTTACAGGTGAGGGGGAAACCATCACAGAGCAATCTCAATAGTGTCATAGTAACTCGCAGGGGCAAGCAGATGCGGTAGAGAAAGAAGCTCATCCGAGTTTTTTGCGCGTGGATATAAGGCTGAGATATTGGAGAGGGCCAGTGGGGACCGTGGGCCGACATAAAGCCCGATCAATACGCATCAACCGAAGGGCCGAGTGGGCCGGTGGGGCACGCGGGCAGGGATCAACCGCGGCCACTACCTCTGCCTTTCTTAGGTTGATGCGTATTGGATCGGCATAAAGCCTATCCTGTAGCGATTCCCTATTGACACGCTTTTTCTTTTTTTACGCTAATTGCCCCAGATCTCTTTTGCGACGTTTGCCACCAGTTCGAGCTTGCTGCGCTGATCGTCAAGCGAGAGATGATTGCCTTCTATGGTGGAGGCGAAACCGCATTGGGGACTGAGCGCGAGCCGTTCAAGAGGGATAATGCGGGCCGCTTCTGCGATACGCTGGCGCAGTTCCGCGGCTGTCTCCAGACGAGACTTCTTGGTCGTCACCAGACCCAGCACGACATGGCGATCGTCAGGGACATGCTTGAGCGGCTCGAAACCGCCGGAGCGCTCATCGTCATATTCCAGTAAAAAGCGCTCGAAATGCGTCTGGCCGAATATTCTGGCGATTGGCTCATAGTCGCCTCGAGCATAGAACTTGCTCTGGTTATTCCCGCGACAGATATGAATCCCGAAAGTGATGCCAGGATGCCCGTCGATAATCGCATTGTCCATCTCAATACAGGTATCGATCAGCTTATCCGGGTCACTACCACGCTGGCGATACCCTTCGCGCATCTGCGGATCGAGGAGAGCGGCATACTGGGGAGCATCGATCTGGATATAGGTGCAACCAAGGCGAATCAGCTCCTCAACTTCATGGCGAGAGAAATCCACGATATCGGCAAGATAGGCATCGCGTGTTGGATAGGCGGATTTCGATTTTTCGGGATCATAGTAGGCGGCCGCCTGCTGAGCGCTCAGGAGCGTCACCTTACCGGGGTGCTTACTGCGTGAGCGAAAATAGACCCACTCCTCGGAGCACATGCTTCTCTTCCACGCGAGACGCTCAACGACAACCGGGCGCTGCAAAACAAGCTTGTCGCCACTTTCATCGACGAACGGGATAGCCCAGCCGCCATGTTTATCGAAGCCTGCCAGACTCTCGATCAGATGCCCGAAAAAGGCATAGCGGCGCAGTTCGCCATCGGTAATGACATCAATTCCCGCCTCTTCCTGGAGGGCTATTGCTTCGTTGATCGCCTGATCTTCAATACTTTTGAACGCC
This sequence comes from Ktedonobacteraceae bacterium, assembly GCA_035493895.1. Lineage (GTDB taxonomy): Bacteria > Chloroflexota > Ktedonobacteria > Ktedonobacterales > Ktedonobacteraceae > DATJHM01. The sequence continues at coordinate 13,858 of DATJHM010000272.1, read as the reverse complement.
GCTGCGGTAAGCTGCCCCGCTTCAAGCTGTTGGCGGGCCGTCGCCAGGTAGGCTGGCCTGAGCAGGCTGCCCACCACTTCGCTGTGGTACGTCATGTACGAGTATCTCCTTCTTCTTTAGTTGCTACTTATCATCGTTTACCAGCATGATCAGAGAAATAACGAGAATGATGCGTGCGCTTGCTGTCCTCCTTTCACGCAGGTCGTGTCTTATGATAGGCCTCAAGGGCCCGATCAATAAAGAGATCTGCACTGCCAGTATATGCCGCCGGGTCAAGCGCGAGCGCTACCTCTTCTGAGGATAAGATGGAACACACCCGGGCGTCGGTCAGGGCAAGCTGACGCAGATCGTTTTTCGCGGGAATGACGCGCTTGCAAAGATCCTGGACGATACGATACGCTTCAGGCCTGCCCATATGCGCGGCGAGGGCCATCGTCAACGACTCGGCCATGATCAGTCCGGCAGTCAGATCAAGATTTGCTTGCATGCGTGCAATATCGATCTTCAGATGCACCACAGTGTTTCTTACGGCCTCGGCGGCACCCGCAGTAGAGCAGAAAAGGTTCGGGATAGCCGCCCATTCTGTCTGCCATCCACCAGCAGCGCGCTCGTGCTCCTGCGCCATAGCGGACAGGAGCACCGGGACTTCGCCAATCGCCAGGCGAGCTGCGGCAATGGCCCTGGTTGCATCAACGGGATTATGTTTCTGCGGCATCGCGGACGATCCCCCCTTACCCGGCAACGCCTCTTCAGAAGCCTCGCCGACCTCTGTTTGCGCGAGCAGCACGACGTCACCTGCGATCTTCAGCAGCGAGCCAGCGATGACGCCCAGCGTCCCGGCAATCTCAGCGATGCGATCGCGTTCGCTGTGCCAGGGCAGTTCTGGAGCGGGAAGATGCAGTTCTGCCGCCAGGAGTTCGACCACTTGAGGTCCCTTCTCGCCCAGCGAGGCAAGCGTGCCAGCCGCACCACCCAGTTGTACAGCCAGGGTTCGCTCTCGACGCTCACGCAGAGTGATGACCTGACGCATCACCAGTGCCAACCAGCGGGCGGCTTTGAGACCGAAAGTGATTGGCAGCGCCTGTTGCAAGAGCGTACGCCCGACCATCGGAGTATGCCGATAGCGGGTCGCAAGGGTCGCGCACGCCTCACAGAGAGCAAGCAGTTCTGCCAGCAGGAGATCGATACCGTCGCGCATCTGGAGCATCAGGGCAGTATCGATGGCATCCTGGCTCGTTGCACCCCAGTGGACGAACTTGCTCGCTTCTCCCCCGACGCGCGCCGTCAACATGCGCACCAGAGGAATGGCTGGCGTACCTGCGAGAGCAGCTTCACGATACAATGCGGCGATGTCGAAGAACTCCTCCCGGCAATGAAGCGCGATGGCATCTGCCGTTTCCGACGAAATGATCCCGGCGCGCGATTCCGCACGCGCGAGCGCGGCCTCAAAGAGCAGCATCGAACGCACATGCGTGCTGGAAGAGAAAGTAGCAATCATTGCTGGCGTGCTGAACAAGGAGCTTATCGACTCAGCCATCTGATGCGCCCTCCTGTCACAGATTAAAAAACGCCGTCTCGCCTGCACCTTGCAGAATAATATCAAAGCGATAAACGATCTCGGCGTCACGATCTTCCCGGCGCGCCAGCAGGGTCGCCTGCCGCTCGTCAGGAACGCAACGAAATACGGGATCACTGGCATTCGTGGGCTCGTCTGCAAAGTAGAGACGCGTCACCAGATGATTGAGTAGCCCGCGGGCAAACACCTGAACACAGATGTGAGGTGCCAGCATTTGCGTTGCATTGAAGGGAACCGCGCCGGGTTTGATCGTCTCAAACCAGTAACCACCATCCTCGTCGGTGCCCGCGCGCCCAAACCCCAAAAAAGAGGGATCGAGCGCGGCTGGTCCCTGGTCGGTAGGATGATTATAGCGGCCATGCGCATTGGCCTGCCAGATCTCGATCAGAGCATCGGCCACCGGCACATGATCGCCATCGAAGACCTGTCCTTCGATGCGGATACGCTCACCAGCGGTTTCCGGCTGGACCAGCACATTGCGACGTGCGTCCTCGCGCAACAGAGCGGGCGCGAAAAATGGGCCAACCGTCTGGGAACCAGTCAGGAGAAGGGCGCTCATCGTGTCACCTCCGACGCTTCAAACGGGGTTCCTTGCGGTCCTCGTACAACGATATCCCAGCGATAGCCGAGCGCCCACTCCTCCTCAGTCACATCATGGGCATACATAGCAATCAGGCGTGCCCGCGCGGCTTCAGTGGGGATCGATTGCATGATGGGATCAAGCGCATGCAGGGGATCATCAGGAAAATACATCTGCGTGACCAATCGTGAGAGCATAGATGGGCCAAAGAGCGAGAAATGAATATGGGCCGGTCGCCAGGCATTGGGCTGATTCTTCCAGGGATAGGCACCTGGCCGGATCGTCAAAAAGCGATAGACGCCCTCTGCATTCGTGAGACAACGACCCATGCCCAGGAAATTAGGGTCGAGCGGACCGGGCCATTGATCACGTTTGTGTAGATAGCGACCGGCGGCATTGGCCTGCCAGATCTCCAGGAGCGTATCTGGCACGGGATTGCCATGCTCATCGAGCACGCGACCAGTCATAATAATGCGTTGCCCGATGGCCTCCCCGCCGGTCCCGGCATTGCGCGTGAGATCGGCATCTTCAGGCGTCACGGCGCTAATCACAGGGCCAGGGCCAGTCAGATCTGAAAGGGTCAGCGGCACCTCAATCAGAGGAAGAGTTGGCGAACGCCGCCGCGTGGATTGATACGCCTCATACAAATAGGGGGGAAAGACTTCCCTGTCTCCGCGAATGATTGCACCGATAGTGGTGTTCATACTTCCTCCCGGCTCACTCTGCTCGATGAGCCTCTTCTGATCCAGATGGTTGCTGATCGAATTCGTGCTTCGCTTTAGCAAACGCAGCATTGGCCGCAGGAACGCCTGCATAGACAGCGACATGGAGGAGAACCTCAGCGATCTCGTGGGGGTCAACTCCGATGTTGCGACTGGCCCGCAGGTGGAGAGCCAGTTCTTCGCGGCCAAGAGCCGCAAGAATGGCAATCGTGACCAGACTTCGCGTCCGTCGATCCAGATCCGGGCGGGACCAGACGGAGCCCCAGGCAGTCTCTGTAATAAAACGTTGGAAATCGGCGTCAAATGAGGTGACATTGGCCTGTGCACGTTCGACATGCTCGTTTCCGAGGACTTCTTTGCGGACTTTCATCCCCATGTCGTACCGCGATTCTTGCATATTCGCGACCTCCTTTTCTTCAAGTATTATAACCAATTTATGGGGATATAGCGAAATATATCTATTTTCATTGATACGTACGCATATATTTCTTTTTTTCTCTTTTATATTGCAACAGAGGCCGCTTGCTAAAAAGCAGAGACCTCTACCTATCGGAAACGTCAGTGAAAAAAAGGAGATAGAGCTCGATGAAACATCGAATTGCCCAGTTTGTGGTCATGCTCTCGTTACTACTCATGGGAACATTCGCGCTACCCGGCGTCACCCATGCGTCCGTACAAAAAATTGCCCAACCGCCTCCACCGCCCCCACACTGTTATGGTGAACAGTGTAACGGTCGGCCGGCCTTCGGTATCTGCACATTTGGAGCATATCCTGTGCGATCGGTAGACATCTACGCCCAGCGATTCGTTATTGCTCGCGTGTCCATTGTACGATCTCCCCAGTGTTATACCTATTATGCTCGCATCGAAAGCTATGTAGGACCGAGATTCGAATCCGTAGATATTCGTCGAGGTTTCCTCTTCTATGGAAGTGGTTTCCACTACGCAGTAGCGACAAATTCCCCAATGGTGGGAATAAGGCCTTTTGTCACAGTGTATGCTACCGGTAATTTTAACTACCATAGCATAAATTACAGTGCTAGCGTCTTTGTTTAGGAAAAACGTTCAAGGCATAGAGCATCGAATGCGCGGTGCTTTATGCCTCGCGACTTCAGAAATTGAGATTAATAAAGGCTACTTGATGTAAAGTATGCATGCCATCTTTTTGCTCAGCTTTTTCGTGCTATTGATCGCGTTGATCGTTGCCTGCGTTCTTCACGGATTGAACTGAACGACAAGCGCCCGCATACCGGGTAAGCTTATATATAAAAATGGCGATGATCTATCAGAAAAAAGGCCCGCAGGCGTTGATAGATGGCGGCCCTATACGCCTGCGCAACCGGTGATGCAATCTCATCGTACCTGGACGCGATTCCGCTGAGGCACCATTGCATCCAGGTACGATGAGATTGCAGGTAAATAGAAACTGCGTTCCCTATAGCATTTCCACGACGACAGCAATCCCTTGCCCAACACCGATGCACATCGTGGCCAGACCGTAGTGCCCACCACGACGACGTAATTCGAAGAGTAGAGTGCCGAGAATGCGCGCCCCGGAAGCGCCCAATGGATGGCCCAGTGCAATTGCGCCGCCATTCACATTCAGCTTCTCCTGATCGATCTCGAGTTCGCGAGCACACTGCAAGGACTGCGAGGCAAAGGCTTCGTTCAGTTCAACCAGATCCATATCGGCGATGCTCAATCCAGCACGCGCCAGGGCTTTGCGGCTGGCGGGTATCGGTCCCAGGCCCATGTAGGCGGGATCGACACCGGCAACGCCCATCGAGATGACGCGCGCCAGGGGTTTCATACCACGCGCCTCGGCCCATGCGGACGATGCCAGCACCAGAGCGGCAGCCCCATCGTTAATCCCGGCGGCATTTCCTGCGGTGACGGTCCCATTGGCGCGAAAGGCTGGTTTGAGCTTTGCCAGCGCTGCCAGCGTCGTATCGGCGCGTGGATGCTCATCGTGAATAACCTGCGTCGGCTCGCCCTTTTTCTGTGGGATGCTCACCGGCACAATCTCTTCTGCCAGGCGGCCCGACGCGATGGCGGCGACGGCCCGCTGCTGGCTGCGCAGGGCGAACTGGTCCTGGTCAGCACGACTGATCGCATAGGTCGTAGCGACATTTTCCGCCGTCTCGCCCATGCTGTATGGTGGATGCATTTCTGCCAGGCGCGGATTGATGAAGCGCCATCCCAGCGTCGTATCGTGCAGGGTAATATTGCCACGAGGGAAGGCGGTCTCGGCCTTGCCCATCACAAAGGGAGCACGCGACATGCTTTCGACCCCTCCGGCCACAAAGACATCGCCTGCCCCAAACGCAATCGCCTGAGCCGCCGAACAGACGGCCTGAAGACTTGAGCCACAGAGCCGGTTGACGGTCTGGCCCGCGACTTCTACAGGCAGTCCGGCCAGCAACAGAGCCATACGCGCCACATTGCGATTATCTTCGCCCGCCTGATTGGCACACCCAAGAATAACATCCTCAATCTCGCCCGGCTCCACGCGAGCCCTGCTGATCGCCTCACGAATCACCAGGGCCGCCAGATCATCGGGGCGAACATCTTTCAAAGCGCCATTGTAACGCCCAAAGGGCGTCCGAACGGCAGAGAGAATTACAACGTCGCGGGTCATCCTTGATCCCCTTTCCTTAGAAAGCACGTTAGAACGTCGGATACACGTTCATGCGACCTGGCTGATTGCCTGCTACGCTTTAAAGTTCGCAATACGCTTTTCCATATAAGCGGCGATACCTTCCCTGGCATCCTCGCTCTGGAAACACTGTTGCTGCAATTCACGCTCAAGCGCCAGCGCCTCGGAGAATGCTATCTCCGCGCCTGACTGTACCGAGCGCTTCAAGCGGCCAACGGTCTTCGAGGCCTTGTTTGGTGGACAGAAGCTACGTGCAAATTGTAACACCTGCTCCCAGTAGTTTTCCGACTCATAGATGTAATTGATCAACCCCAGAGCCTGAGCCTCTTCAAAGCTCAGCAGCTTCCCTTCCGCCATCAGCTCAATCGCTTTATTCTTTGGCAATGCTCGTGCCAGACGCTGGGTGCCACCAGTACCGGGCAAAACGCCCAGATTGATCTCCGGCAAACCAATTTTTCCCGCTCCCCGCCGCGCGATACGCAAGTCGCAGGCCAGCGCGATCTCAAAACCGCCGCCGACCGTATGCCCGTTGAGCGCGGCAATAACCAGCTTGGGCGTTTGCTCCAGACGTAGCAGCGTCTCGTTGGCATGGAGACAAAAATAGTATTTAAATTCCGGGGTGACGGTATTGAGCATGCCAATATCAGCTCCAGCGCTGAAAAAACGCTCACCAGCACCGCGCAACAACACAACCGAGACCTTCTCATCGAAGCGTGCCTGGAGAATTGCTTCATCGAGCTGGCGCATCATCTCATAGCTATAGGTATTTGCCGGTGCATTCGTCAGTTCAATGATCGCCACGCCATCAGCGGTCGTATAGTGCACCAGGGTACGCTCTGTCGTCGTTGTCATGAACGGGTATCCTTTCGTTGCTACAAATTTCTGTCGCGAAACCTGAGTGAGCAAGAGGATCACCAGGAGCCGCTTCTTCAGCACAAAACAGATCATCGTCCTTGATGCAGGCAAATGGAGTATGACAGGTATGACAATAATAGTGCATGGTCAATAGCTGCTGACCAAAAAGCGAAATACGCTCGGTCTCTGTGGAAGCACAATATGGACAGGCAACCGCCTTTTTTTCTGCCGCTTCCTCCATCATGATCCCCTCAATCTTCTCGCCTCGGCATCCCACAGGGGCCAGGGGAGCTCGCACGTCAATTCCCAGTTCTTCGCCTCCCCATTAAAGGTGACCGGAACAGCTATTTGCAGAGCGCTCAGGGTAGGCATGATTTTGTCAAAATAGCGGTTGCGCAGTGTATCGGGAGAGGCATTGATAATTCCCTCGTGATGCAGTTGCAGCATGCAATGATCATCGGCGGGACCAAACCAGCAGAGCGTTTCCGTCCACACTTTCCGCAAGGCGACTTCGAGGTTTGCACGCACTGCCCCTCCAGTTTTCGCCAGACGACGTACCCATCCCTCGGCATGGATAAAATGAATATGCTCTTCCTGAAGAATTTTGCGGGCGCGCTGACGCAATGGCTCGTAGGTTGAGTCCTGAGCCGCCTCGAAAAACGTGGTAAAGGCCGTATCGATCAGGAAATTGAGCGCGACAAAATCGAACCATCCACACGGCGGATCATCGAGTACGGCGAGATGATAGCGCAATGTGCGAGTCGCGGGCACGATCTGTTGCGGCTGATTCTGCGCCTGCACAAAATCTTCTAAGAGCGGGTAGAGCGTGCGCGCATGCCCCAGCTCGTCCTGCGCCATCGCAGCGGCAGCGACTGAGGCTTCTAATGCGGGCGCGCCATTACACCAGGAGGCATAGTGTCGCCCGATGGCCTGTTTATTGTCGGCCAGCGAGGAGATGATCGAGAACAGGGGCACGCTATTTTTTCGTATATGTACAGCCATATCCACCCTCTTTGCTACGACGTATTACGAAGCGATGATAGTTACGATCGCTTCGCGTGGCACCATCATCATCTCAACCCAGCTATATTCATCATAAATGCTGCGTGCATACACGCGAGCCAATGCTTCATCATCGGCCATAACATTGCCGATCTCGTGTAGCGGCTCTTCGTACTGACTGCGTGCATAGACCTGCCAGACACGCGTTTCGTTGAGGGCTTCGCGCCGCTTCGTGTTCTCACGCTCTTCTTGATTACTCATATCGATACACCCCAGGATCTCATCACAGTACATCCTTCCTCGCTCAAGCGCGCCTTCGTCCAGACCGGTTGCCAGACAACCTCGATCTGTACCTGCTGCACACCCGGCTCTTTCAGCAAACGATCGCGAATATCGTCCATGATAAACTCTGTCGCCGGACATCCCATCGCCGTAAACGTCAGCGTGACCTTCACGACGTCCGCCTGTTGTGCAAGATCGACGATCAGGCCCATATCGACCACACTGATGGGAATTTCCGGGTCGGTCACCTCACGCAAGGCATCCCATAACGCCGGACAGGTGACATCATCGGCGGGATGCGTTCGGAGAGATGGATAGGCCGTGGTCATGACTTCTGCTCCAGAAGCTGCAACAGTTCTTTTTTGCCGCGCTGAATCATGCCGACGAACTCTTCGTTCTTTGGACCACGGGCTTTCCATCGCTTCAGCACATCGTCCCAGCTACACGGTCCCTCTTCAAGGAGCCAGTGTTTGGCCTGAGCATCAAAGTGGGTCGGGAAAGGACAAGCGAGCAGATATTTTTGCTGCTCTTCGTCATAGTGCGCCGGGACGTAAAGGTGCAATTCCTGGCAGAGCGGCACCGCAGTGGACAACCAGATCTGCCGCAGCTCGTCGTTACTATGGCCTTTAAAACCATAGGCAAGCTGTTCGCTATGCATTTTCAGATCGTCAGGCAAACCAAACCATTCGACGGTCAACAAAAACATCCAATCTATCGCACGTTGCAACAGATCATGACCCTCACGAGTCTGATTGATCTTGCGCATATGCTGCTCACCGTGGCGCAGATGAAATGTTTCTTCTTTATCGACTTTGACAAGGGCGCGCTTCCATGGTCCAAAGGTGGTGCTGCGATGGATATCGCCAAGCAACGTATAGCCAGCCCGATCGTAGAAAGCATTGGCAACAACGAGCTCAACCCAGCTTTCGAGCGGGACATCAAAAGCGTAGGGATATTTAAACTGGCGTGGTTCGCGCTCGAATATCAGTTGATCGGTATCCACGCCCAGATCGCGCAAAAGACGAAAGGCAATATGCGCATGTCCCAGTTCATCTTGAATAATCGAGATGGCCGAGCCAAAACTATTCAAGTTGGGAGCATGAATGGCGGCACTATAGTACGCGGGCGCACTGATCAGCTCGGTATCCGCTGAAACGGTCAGGATTCGTTTCATCCCCTCCAGATAGACGGGGCTCATGTGCTCGCGCAATTCAATGAGGTGCTGTTTGTGTAAACGCGCCAACAAAGCTTCTTCGCTCTGCAACGGACCAGATGAAGTAGAGATCATAAAAAAGTCGCTCCCATGATGTCGCAACCTTTCGCATGTAAGATATCCACGCTCAACCATGAGCGGTCTTACCCGCCAACTTCTACGAATTATCCACCTGAGAGAATCATAAACAACAAAAGGTCGAAAGTCAATTCAAGTTATTGCTCATAAGCTCAACGACTTTTCAGCAGATTGCTCGCCATAATTATGCAAGTACTATTTCAGCTTACGCTGCGATAGGATACAATACAGATAAGGAACAGGCACGCTCTTACCCGAACGCTATTTCGCGGCCTGCTCATGAAACAAATCGAAACACTAGCATGTACTGGAAAACACAGAATGATGACAAGACTTTTTCAACGCACCTATCCTCCAACCCAACCACCTTCTTCGAGTCCAGCACTCTGGTTTCTCTTCCGTGGAAGCGAGCTCCTGGTACAAGAACAGGATAGGGGCCTCGCACTGTTTCAAGGATGGGAAGAAGATATCGCCTTTCTTCATCCTCGCGCACGCCTCTATTTCGGCACACTCAGAGGAATACCCTGTATCGCCAGCAGGGTAGTGGAGGAAGAAGAAGTCCCGGAAGGTTGGCGAGCGATCGGTCTGCGTACGCTTTTCGGTCAGCTCGATGAAATCAGTTATGGTCTTGCGGGCTATGCGCTCCATTTGCTCTACTGGGAAGATCATAGCCGCTACTGCCCGGCCTGCGCGACGCCGCTCGAAGCGATTCCCGGCGGGTGGGGGCGGCGCTGTCCCAATGGGGATTATCAAGGCTATCCACCAGTGACACCAGCCGTGCTGGTCCTGATTCACGATGGCGATCGCATTCTCCTGACGCATAAACCGGGCTGGGGCCCAAGACACAGCATCGTCGCGGGCTTTGTTGAGCCAGGGGAAACACTGGAGCAGTGCGTGCGCCGGGAAGTGTTCGAGGAAGTCGGAGTAGAAGTTGACACTATTACCTATGCGGGAAGTCAGCCCTGGCCTTACCCTGATCAAATGATGATCGGATTTACTGTCCATTATGCTGGAGGACTGGTTCAGCCGGATCAGCAAGAGTTGGATGAAGCGACGTGGTTTACCTTTGCGACCTTGCCACATTTGCCAGCGCCTTCCAGCCTCTCCTATCAGATGATTAGCGGCTGGGCTGAAAGTCGGCGTATTCACCTGCAAAAAAGTGACAGGTAGTAATTTACGAGCAAACTTCAAGGGGTCACGATGCTTTTAAAATTCTACGCACCAGAGAACAAACATCAACATCAACGTCCACCTTCTTTTTGCCAGCGCATATCTCGCTTTCGTGTATTTACGACATTGGGATTTGGGTTGCTACTGCTCTCACTCGCCGCATGTTCATCCGGTACAGTAGTTCAGCAGACAACACCCACACCATCTCAGGCAACTCCAATATCGACTCCTGCAAATACAGTTCTTTTCCAATCTGATTGGTCTAAAGGGCTGAGTGCCTGGAAGACCACATCCGGTTGGAAAGTAAAAAATGGCTATATTGAGAGCGATCTGAGCGAGAAGCTCTCACTTACACTCCCCTACCAGCCAACTGTGGCAAATTACGCAGTTGAGTACCGTCTCCAGATCGTAAATGTGCCAAAGGATGGGGGCCAGTTTCAGCTCACCGCCGACAAGCAGGCAGATAAGGACGGATATACCGCTGATGTGCTTAATTTGCTTGGGCCGGGACAGCATCGCTTTGCCATTCACCCCCTCGCAGAAGTGCTTGTAGAGCCAGAAGAGTCCATGGAAAATAATGCGCAGATTTTAGATTACGAGCCAACAAGCGAGTGGCGACTCTATCGCGTCGAAGTTCAGGGCACACGCGTCAGCCTTCTTGTTGATGGCAAGCCAATAAGTCGAGCCAGCACCACCCAGACAAAAACGCTCTCGAACGGCCCGATCCATCTTCTCAGCAGCGCCGCCATCCTGCGCATCAGCAGCTTCCGCGTCCTGACAATCTAAAAGAGTCAAGACCATCCCTGTAGGAGCGCCTGACGACTATCGACGCTACCACATTGCCCCAAACGGCATGCAATTCTCACTGATATAGCATATACTTACCTCTCAAGAAAAAAACGTAGAGACGAGATAGAGCGTAGCGAAATTGCGCAGCTGGCGTCGGTACGCTCTATCGGGCAAAAATCGTAGAAGCGCGACGAATCGCATCAAACATGCGTTATATTACGAAAAGAGAGAAATCGTCTCTTTCGCCGTGCTCGCTCTCCAAAACTCCCACAAATAGAAGCGGGAACCATTTGTAGATAAACCACACACATGCAGCCATAATAGCGTATTACTGCTATTGACAAATTTGTACGAGTATGGTAAAAGAAATGAAAGATATCGAAACAATGTGAAATCAGAGAGCAAGTCCAAAAATGAATACAGAGCATATACTTCCCCTACCAGCAGAGGTCCCCGAAAATACCGCTCCCATTCTTTTTACACATGAGCGCCGACAACATATTCTCCAACTCCTGGAACAACAACAGCGCGTGACCGTCCCGGAATTAAGCCAGTTATTCGCAGTTTCGGAGGTCACGGTCCGCAAAGATCTGGCCTGGCTAGAAGCGCAGAAACTGGCAGTCCGCACGCATGGAGGCGCAGTCCCGCCCAATAGCAATACCGCAGAGATGGGTTTTGATCTTCGTGAACGACTTCAGCAAGATGAAAAAGAACGTATTGGCGCGCTGGCCGCAGGGATGGTTCAGGATGGAGAGACGATCGCCATTGATGCCAGCACCACAGCGCTCACAATGGCCCAGTTCTTAAAAAAGAAACGTGAACTGACAGTCGTCACCAATGGTTTGCGCGCGGCAATAGAACTTGTGCAAGCGCCGGGGATCTCAGTGCTCATCCCGGGCGGAATGCTACGACAGGAGTCATATTCGCTGATCGGTTCCTGGAGTGAATCAATACTTCAGCGTATTCATATTAATAAAGCTTTTTTGGGGGCGAAGGGATTTACGATAGCGGAAGGCTTAACTGATGTGAATAGCGAGGAGGTCGAGCTCAAACGCGCCATGGTCAATGCGGCAAAAGAAGTGATTGCCATCATCGATCATAGCAAATGGAATCACATAGCTTTTGCCACATTTTGCCAGAGTGATCACCTCAGCTCGATCATTACCGATGCACAGACACCCATCAAACTAATCGAGCAGGCGCGCAGTAAGGGGATCAAGGTCTGGCTTGCTTAATCGAGGACGCTACAGATCAGTCGGCGGAAAGCAGGACAATGTTTCCGTCAGGATCATTGATCATGGCGAAATACATATTATTAAAAGAGGTTACGAAGGGAGCACGATGGCTTTGATAGCCGAAACCAATGAGCTCGGCATACTTTGCATCCACCAGACTGCGCTCCTTCAGGTAGAACTCAAAGATCACGCGGGGACCTTCCTCGGGCGTCGTCAGTCCCCTGGAGTTCAGAAAGAAGGTCAATTCGCCTCCCATCTTCACACCGACATGTTGCTTCCCTGCGCTTTCTACGGGAATCGCAACAAGGATTCCTATCGCTTGCAAGAGAAGAAAACCTCAGCATGCAAAAATAGTCAGGTTAAGCAAATTCGCATAAAAGAGTCAGATGTGCTAGACTACGGCTAAGCCGTGAATCTTTCCGGCTCGCTAACTTTTCTGGAAGGAGGAACCTATTGGTAGACATAGAACTACAACAGTATACTGTCGTTCCTATGGGACGCACAAAGAATATTGCGCTGGTAGCCCACGACCACAAGAAAGACGAACTGGTAGAATGGGCGCGTTTTAACAAAGCTTTATTAGCACAGCACGTTCTTTGTGCAACCGGAACAACCGGCACGATGATAGCGCGTGAGGTGGGGGTGAGCGTTCGACGTTTCCAGAGTGGACCATTGGGGGGAGATATACAAATAGGCACGGGCATTGTCGATGGAGCTATCGACTGCTTGATCTTTTTCTGGGACCCGCTTGAGTCTCAGCCCCATGATCCAGATGTCAAAGCGCTTTTGCGTATTGCAGCGGTCTGGAATGTGCCAGTAGCCTGTAATCGTGCCTCCGCTGATTTTATCATCTCATCTCCTCTTATGAAGGCTGGCTACGAACGCCTGCTGCCAGTGTCCTATGAAGCTTATGTACGCCGCATGGAAGTCTAGAGCACGCCCCAAAGAGTATCACCACGACAGGTGACGAATACGTTTCAGATGACAGCATTCCTCCATCGATGGGCTGAGATCACGTGTCACCATTCATCTGGCAAAGTCGCCAGCCCCTTTTCGTGCTTGTTTTTCCCTGCGCATTGTATGGCTTCGATTGCCTTATAGAGGCAGTGCCCATAGGCATTAAGTTACGCGCCCAAGAAACCCAGTAGAGGCACAGTTCCGTTATCACTCCACCGTGCCTCTACTGGGTTTCTTGGGCGCAGACAAGCAACGCCTACAGGATCATGGACAATACGTTCGAGGCTATTAGATTAATTGCTCAGCTTCGTAATAGAGCGTCTGACCATGACCGCCGGAGGCAGCACCGCCATAACCACCCTTCTGCTCGGCAGTAGTGCCGCTATGATGGCTGCGAAACAGAGCATTATTCGTATACTCTTCAAGAGCCTCTTTTGAAGTCCAGCGTGAAACGGCCAGTAGCGAACCATCCTGCTCGGTCCAGATCTCCATGCCCAGAAAACCGCTGAACTGCTTCATGGCGGGAACTGCTCTTTTGAAGCCTTCTACTGTTGCCGCTCTCTGCTCGGGTGCCACTGAAACTTTATTGACAGCGATAAGCATTGTTTGCTCTCCTATTTTCTCTTCAGAAAGATACTATCCCCAAAAAGGAACTATCCATCGTCAATGAACGGTGGCCGAACTGGCTAGCCAGCAACGTTCGCTTGAAAAACAACCTTTGCCGGAGTCACACGTACCACCAG
>DATJHM010000271.1:0-12158 GCA_035493895.1 Ktedonobacteraceae bacterium | reverse complement strand
GACGCATCTGGCGGCGCTATTGGGAATGCCGACGCTGGTGCTTTTTGGGCCGAGTGATCCGCGCATGTGGCGACCGGTGGGTGAGTGGGTGAGGGTGTTGCGTGAGATGGAGGGGTTGGGAGTGGAGGTGGTGATGGAGAGGTTGTGGGAGGTTGTCAGCGGGCAGGCATAAAGCGCTGCCCCTACCTGTTATATTTCTTCGAGATTGTAGATGCCTGTCCCCATAATATTCTACCGGGGTGAAATATTTCTATTATCTATATCGAGTTTCCATGCCTCTTGTGCTTGCTGTAGGCCCAACAATTCCTGCTCCATTTGCAAGATTTGTTGTTGGAGTTGCTCTTTTTGCTGTTGTGGTCCCAGGAGGCGTACATCTTCAAACCATTTGTAGCCCTTGCTGAGAATGCCGGAAGGGAGAAAGGCCGCCGTTTCATGATAGCGTGATCGTGTACTGGCCATCTGCGTGGTAATTTGCTTGAGGTAGAGCTTTAATTGTTTGAGCTCTAATTTGAGTTGTTTGATCTGGTCTTTGTAAGGATCTTGTGGGCGAGTGCTGGTACGACGAGCGGTTCTGCGTGGTTGTGCTTGAGGGATAACCTCCTGTGATGGATGCAATGGCGTGCCGCATTTATCGCAAAAGTTTGCGTTGTCCGATACTCTCGCGCCGCATTCGGGGCAATACATGAAAATCCTCCTCCATGAGTAGATATGTTTTGCACATGCTAAGTTCAATACGTAAGATATATAGATGTGGATTTATCAATATTGAAGCTTATTGACTATCATATCACTATTCTGATTTCTCCTCTTTCACACATTTTCGGCAGCGCGGCACGAGTTGCGTGATGGAAGCATCGCAGGCAAGAAGGGCTCAGAATGAGAAACTGCTGGCGTAGAATAAGAGAAAAAGAATGGCTATATAAATGACGAGCAGAACAAAACTAAAGACCATACTGTTATGAGCGCTGCTCAGCGTTCTCCGTAACGTGAGTACTCGTCTGGCCTGCTGTTTGCCACGAAAACCAAAGATGACGCCCGCTAATGCTGGCCCCAGGCAGAGGAACGTAAAGTACAAAATGCTCGGGTTAGTCACTAGTGAGAAAAGATAGCTTCCAAAAGAACAGGAAAGGATGGGGAGAATAATGGCGGACGAGCAAAAAATCATACTGGCGATAGCATAATAATTGCGTCTGGGCATATTGGCCCCTATCGGACCCTGATAATACTGATTTTGTTGCTGGATGACCTGAACCTGTCCACTGGCGGTATAAATTGCCGTCGTTGTTGTGAGGAGACCCGTAGTAGATCCGGATGGCGTCGGAGGCGGTGGCGCGACATAGGAGATGCTGCTGGGAGGCCTTGCCATACTGTTTTTGCTGTGGATGCCTCGTTCCATACGAATCTGTCGATCTATTTGTTCGAGTGTTTTCTGGACCTCCCCAATATTCTGTGGGCGTTTGCTGGCATCGAGTTCGAGCATGTTCAACAAAAAGGGAGAGAGCGTTTGCAGCTCTGGTTGCATGAGCGGGTCAAACGTGAATGGACGATCGGCGGGATCGCATCCGGAGCAGAGGTGATGCAGAATCGCACCCAGGCTATAGATATCAGCCGTTGGCGTTGTCTGGGCGCGTCCATACTGTTCTGGGGCCGCATAGCCTGGAGAGCCAAAGGGGATCGTATCGTGATCCTTGCCCGGTTTATGGCGGCGTGCAATACCGAAATCGATGAGATAGAGATGTCCACTATGAGAGAACATAATATTGCCCGGTTTGAGATCACGAAAAATGATAGCGGGCTCCTGGCTATGTAAATAGTTCAGCACCGTACAGAGCACCAGTCCGATCTCCAGCGCTTCATCAAAAGGGAGCGGTTTGCCCTTGAGATTTGCCAGACGTCGTTCCAGCGTGCTGCCATTGATGAATTCCATCACCAGATACCAGCACTCCTGCTCGGAGAAATGCTCATAGACACGTGGCAAATTGCGGTGTTGGAGATTGGAGAGGAAATGGACTTCGCGATTAAACGTATCGGTTGCTTCAATCTGTTCCTGGGGAGTGAGTGCGCGCAGGCTAATGGCCTTCAGGGCGACAATGCGCTTCTCCTGAAGGTCCTCTGCACGATAGACCGCGCTATAGCCTCCTTCACCCACCTGTTCCAACAGTCGGTAGCGTTCGCGTAAGAGCGTACCTGGAGGGTTGCCCTCTTTCTCTAAAGGGATGGTGATGCGTAGAGAACGCCCACATGAAAAGCAACGTCCATTATGCGGCGAGTTACCCGCTCCACAATGGATACAGAAACGCTCATTTTTACTCATATGCTTGCTCCAAGATCTAAAAGCATTTCGTATAGCATAACCGAAATAAATGCTATTGAAAAGTATATTATGATCTATTTCCTTGCCTACTGCTAATTATAGGCTATAAAGACGAACATATGGTACAAGTAGATAACCGTTGAGGCATGGTCCCCACCGAGGCGGGCTAAATAAAGCGCGCCTCGATAGGAATGGGGAGAGAAATGATCGCTCCGATGATGGTTGTTATTTTCTGGTTGCTTGTTTGGCTTGTTGCCAGAGAGTTTCCCATTCAGACATGCTGAGCGTGGAGAGGGCGCGGCCTTCCTGGCGGGCGAGGGTTTCCATGAACTGGAAGCGCTGGCGGAACTTGTGATTACCGGCGCGCAGAGCCTCTTCCGCGTCAATCTTCAAGGCGTGTCCGAGTTCAGCAAGCATAAAGAGCACATCACCCAGCTCCTCAAGCTGGTGCTCTGGCGTCTGCGCTTCGCGTAGCTCCGCTAGCTCCTCTTCTAGCTTTTCGTACACCCCGGCAATGGTCGGGAAGGCGAAACCAACCTTGACCACGCGCTTCTCGTATTCCTGGCTGGTCATCAGTGCGGGCAGGGCAGGTGGCACACCATCCAGAATGCTCTCCTGCTGGACATCTTTGCCCGCCTGTGCACGCTCCTGCTTTTTAATCGCATCCCAATTCTGCACAACCTGATCGGCACCACTGACCTCGGTGTTGCCGAAGACATGTGGATGGCGGCGAATCAGTTTCGCATTGATATGCTCGTACACATCGTTGATCGTAAAATCTTCATCCTGGCGCGCTATTTCAGCGTGAAGATAGACCTGGAGCAGCACATCGCCCAGCTCTTCCGCCAGCTTCTCCATATCCTGTTCTTCCAGCGCCTCTATGACCTCGTAAGCTTCCTCGATCAGATAGCGCTTCAGTGTGTCGTGCGTCTGCTTGCGATCCCAGGGACAGCCATCAGGATCGCGCCTGAGCCGTTCGATAATGTAGCGCTGTGTCTCTGGTAGCTTGAGTGCTGTGAGCGTGGGTACAGGAGGAACGTAGAGCGTGCTGAGATGATTGGCAAAGGTATTATGGTCAAGTTCGTAGAGTGGCATCTCGATGACGGCTTCGTCGCTATCAACTCCGGCGGCACGTACGAGTTTGACGGGCCACTCGTCGGGATAGTGCTCACTGAGCGCGAGCTTGACCGCGCTTGCCAGTCTACGATTGTAGACCTGAGCGACCAGAAGCGGCACCGTAGGAATAACCTTGCCGCCTATCTCATCAGGGCGCAGAGCGGCCAGAGCGGTGGCATCAATAATCTGCGTGCCCTGGTCGAATGGATCAAGAGATAGTAGCGTGCAGACCGGCTCGAGAAAAGAGAGCCCGGAAACCACGCGCGTCGTCAGGCCGCGCTCGTGTGCCTGGCGTAAGATCAGCTGTACCGAGCTTTCTCCGATGAGTGGATGACCGGGAACAGCATAGATCAAGGGCTGCTGTGCCGCCTGCTGGCAGACCTCATCTGTGATCTGCTGATAGAGCGACTTCCAGTCATCCGACTCATCATAAAGCTGATCGAAAGAGATAATTTGTAGTTGCGGCAGAGCCTCTTTGAGTGGCTCGACCGTAGGATGGACCAGGGTGCGAAAATAGACCGTGCGGGTATTTTCAGCCGCCTCTTGAAGCAGAGTAAAAGCCTGTCGCGTCAGATCCTGAAAGCTTCCAGGGCCCAGGCCAAGAATAGTAATAGCCGCCGTGCTCATGCCGATGAAACTCCTCGCAATATGTTCTTTATTGAGAATAGTGTATCGGTAGAGCAACGGCGTGTCAAATCACGTTGTAGAGGCGCGGGCCTGTCTGCACCAATATATATCAATCTAAGGCCGAGAGGGCCGGTGGGGCACGTGGGCAGGGATAAACCGCTGCCCCTACCTGTTGTGTTGCGCGGAACCGGATCGTGTGAGGAACGCCGCGACTCTACGGGGTTATTATGATGCGAATAGGGTTGTATGAAAAAGACCCGGGTACAAACAAGCCGCGCGAGAATGGTCCAGAAAGGGCTCATCGCATGTGGAGCATTGTTCTTCTTCGCTCTCATCTTGCTCATTGCGCCTGCCAGCAGCACACAGGCCTCTGCTCATGCGCGTGCGGTCACAGTTGCATTAGAGACGCCAACGACGGTTGATCCTACCGTGACGGCCTTAGAGAAAGAGCAGCTAGAACAGCAGGTACAGCAGCTCAAAAATGAGAATACCTGGTACTGGACGAATGTCTCGACGTTTTTTACGTCTATGACGCTGATTCTGGCGGGCATCGCGGGTGGCGTTCGCTGGTTTAGCGATCGACGATCCGAGCGAGAGAAACGTGCGGAGGAGCGCTTTCAGGCCGTCGTGACTGGTCTGGGGGCTGAGCGCATGGAGACGCAGGCGGGATCTGCGATTATGCTGCATACGTTTCTCCAGCGCGGGTACGAACAATTTTATTTTCAGGCATACGAACTGGCGGTGGTCCATTTGCGCTACGCAGGCGAGCCCGGTGCCGAGCCGATCGCGCTCAGTCCATTGCGCGAGGCGCTTATCACCGTTTTTAAAGAAGCATTCCCCATGGCGCGAGAGACGCTCAAACAGGACCCACGCTCATTCAACGCCTCAAGGGTCATGCTCGATTCTGCCTACCTCTCCGGTTCTGATCTGCGTGCGATCTGGATGCCGCATGCCTTTTTGCGCAACGCGTTTCTGAGCAAGGTCATTTTCGTGAATGCCTCGCTCTCCGATAGTACTTTTGCGTATAGTGATCTGAAGGGCGCAACCTTTGCCAATGCGCGACTGCGGAGAGTGGATTTCGCGCATGCCGATCTCAGCAATGCAATTCTGACGCGGGCGAAGCTGCGACGGGCCAGTTTTGTCGGGGCGAAACTTAGCGGGGCCGATCTTAGCGAAGCGGAATTGCCCGGAGCCGATCTTACCGGTGCGAATATCGAGGATGCAGCCTCGCTCGCGCGCACGATCCTGAAAGATGCGCGGGGGCTGACGCCGGAACAACGCGAGATATGCCTTCAGAAGGGAGCACTGTTTGATATCCCTTGAATGTACTTAAAGGATTTTCCCGGATGAGCTTTTCTTGAAGAGCGAAAAATTCTGCTGAGAGGCTCCCAAAAGTCGGACAGCCTGCCCACTATCGATTATGACCAATAGTGGGCAGGCTGTTCTGAATTTGAATGGTGCTACTTATTAGTAGCGTTCGCGATGATTGGAACGTCGCTGAGGGCCACCATTTGCCTGGCGCTCACGAGCCTCATTGACGGTAATATTACGGTTCCCCAGGAGAGAACCATTCAATTGCTCGATAGCGCGCTGCCCCTCCTCAGTGCTGCCCATCTCGACAAAACCGAAGCCTTTGCTGCGTCCGGTCTCGCGATCGACAATCACGGTGGCAGAGGTAACACTGCCGATCTGCTCAAACAAGCTAATCAAATCGTTTTCGTTGGTCTGATAGGGAAGGCCCCCAACATAAAGTCTCATATCTGCTCCTGTGGTCACAATTCATCTCACGCTCGAAGAAACCATTTCTCACAGAAGCAATGCAATGACGGTGTGATCTCATATGATTATTATAACAGAGACACCTCATTATTTATTTCTATTCCTCTACCTATTTTTCCGAATCTGGCCGGATCCATTCGGATTATCAGTCTGGCAAAACTCACTAGCAATCAGACAAAATAAAGGGCAGGTATATTACATAAGGAGCATAAGGTCATGCTTTTCACAAAAGATTTTTCGACGGTCTCTGGCGTGAGCCCGGATGCACGCGTACAGATATTCCGCGCGCATTTTAGTGCCCCGGGAGAGTTCGAGGCGATGGCGGTTGATGCCTACGCCATACACACGGAGCGCGCCCTCGTCCTCTGCGACACCTTGCTCTGTCCGGACGATATGCAGCGCGTCTGTAGCGCGTCTGGCGTGGACAGAACGGAGAAGCAGTTACTGGTCATCAACAGCCATGCAGACTGGGACCATGTCTGGGGTACACACTATCTGGTCGAACATTATGCCCCGACGATTATTGCCCATGAGTACTGCCGCACGCGTCTGCTGTCTGACGAGGAAAAGCACCTGTTACGGGAATATCAGGAAAAATTCAGCGTGTTTCATTCGGTAATCCTGGTCCCCCCAAAAGTCACGTTTCGCGATACACTTACCATTTATGGAGGCGATCTCACCCTCGAACTCTTTCCGGCACCCGGTCATCAACCTGATCAGATTGCGCTCTGGATTCCCGAAATCAGGCTCCTCCTGGCCTTCGACGCCCTGGAATATCCGCTGCCCGGCATCGGCTCGCCCGAACTTGTACCGGCGATGTTCCGCAGCATCGAGCGCTTTCAAGAGCTTCAGCCTGCGCACGTTCTCTGCTCGCATCGGGAGAATAGCAGTTCGCCTGCACTGATTACGCAAAACCTGAGCTACCTGCGCCAGATTGAGCAAAGGAGCAGGGCATTGCTCGCCCGACAGCAGATCACAGAGGAGGATTTGAGCGATCCTGCTCGCCTGATTGGCTATCCCTACGCCGAGGCAAGAGCGCACGTTCAGAGCAGGATCGATGATGGTTATTATGAGATGACGCATGCCGAAAATATTCGCTGCATCTTGCGCTACTGCCTGAAACACCCCTAGTAACGATTCCGCTAGACCGGCCTGTAGAGCCAATCTAGCATAGAGCAAATATGATAGACTTTCTTCGATGTTATGCTAAGACCGACTTTCGCTCGCGAGGGTCGGCTGTATTCTCCCAGTTGAATACACAGCAAGAAGAGAGGAAACAATCAAATAGACACAAGGCCATGCAAGCGTTCATGATCAAATAAATCAAGGGATAAACCTGATGGAGAGAAAGAAAAGTCCTATGACCGATCCAAAGCTTCTTGCGCTTTTTGCTACAGCACAGGTGTCAGTAATCAATGTCGATGAATGGAATCAATGGAAACAGCAACATCGGAGCAGGATACTAGAACTAAAAGGCATTGATCTTAGCGGAGCCGATCTCAGAGGAGCTAACTTCAGCCATGCTAACCTCAGTGAAGCTAATTTCAGTCATACTAATCTTAACCATACTGACCTCAGCCATACTAATCTCAGCGAAGCTGACCTCAGAGGAGCTAACTTCAGCCATGCTGACCGCAGCGGGGCCGATCTCAGTTATGCTAACCTCAGCGGAGTCGACCTCGGTTATGCCAACCTAAGTTATACCAACCTTAACAATGCTAACCTCAGCAAAGCTTATTTCAGCCATGCTGAGCTCATCAAAGCCGATCTTAGCGGAGCTAACCTCAGCGGAGCCAACCTCAGCAGTACCAATCTCAGTGGAGCTAACCTCAGCGGAGCTAACCTCAGCGGAGCCAACCTCAACCATGCTGGATTCTACAATGTCGACCTCAGCTATGCCAAACTCATCAGATCCGACCTCAGTTATGCCAGGTTCAGTGCTGCTAACTTCCGCGGAGCCGACCTCAGCGGGGCCAGACTCAGCGGAGCCAGGCTTAGCCGATCCAAAAGCAAAGCCAGGCTCAACAGTGCTAACTTCCACGGAGCTAACTTCCGCGGAGCCGACCTCAGCGGGGCCAGGCTCAGCGGAACCGACCTGAGTGAAGCCGACCTCAGTAGAGCCGACTTCCGCGGAGCCGATCTCAGAAGGGTTAACCTTCAAAGGGCTAATCTCAGCGGAGCCAACCTTCAAAGGGCTGATCTCGGTGAAGGAATGTTTGCCCACGCCAGGTTCTCTCAGGCGAATCTGGAAGAGACTCTCTTTACTGGTGCCGATCTGAGCGAAACGGATTTTCGTCAGGTGCCCTGGGTGATCGTGATGACAATTACCTTGCAACCAGGAGTAAAGCTCAAAGGGATGCTCTGGGAGCTGGAACAGGAGTAAAGCTCAAAGGGATGCTCTGGGAGCTGGAACAGGCTCCTTTCAGGCAAATTGCATGGCATAGTATCTACAAGTGAGATGCATAGAGATGTTTGCGTTTCGATGACAGGAAGAGATGCGGATTTTGTGTATTCATGCGCCTGCTTCATGCTGAGCAAAATATGCGATGACAAAATCACGAAATACGCGTGCCGCTCCTGTGAGAGAGCGTTCTTTGATCTGCGTGAGGCCAATCGTACGCTGACAGGGAATATCTGTTACATGGAGTGGCACGATCCCTAATCCGGTAATATTGCGCAGAGCGAGCGCGGGGATAAATGCCATACCAAGCCCTGCTGCTACCAGACCGCGTACCATCGATAGCTCATCTACTTCGAAGGTTGGTTGCAGCGTGAAACCTGCCTGTAGACAGAAGCGATCACTCACCTCGCGCAGATGAGTGCCGAATTTCAAGCTGATGAACGGTTCCTCTTTGAGTTCACTGAGCGCGATAGCGTCCTGGGTCGCCAGATGGTGAATGGATGGTACAACAAGAAAGATCTCCTCGCTCATGAGTGGCGTCCATTCGATGCCTGGTTGCTCAGGTCGCGGAGCAGAAATACAGAAATCAATCTCACCCTGTTCAAGCTGATCAAGGAGAATGTGTGTTGTGCTTTGTGACAGGTGGAATTGGATGGAAGGATGTTCCCGACGAAATACGCTGAGAAGTTCAGGGACCATCTGCGCACCAACGGTGTAGAGAACCGCCAGCCTGACCAATCCTTTTTCGATCCCGGCCAGATCCGCAGCTTCCTGTATCCCCTGTTCGATTTCAGCGAATGCACGTTCGACATGGTGTAAGAAGACACGTCCTCCCGGTGTCAGGCGGATGTTTCTTCCCTGCCGGTCAAACAAAGAAACCCCAACTTCTTCTTCCAGACGCGCTATAGATCTGCTGAGTGAAGGCTGTGCGACATACAATTCCTTTGCCGCCTGCGTCATGTGCTCTAGATGCGCAACCGTTTGAAAATATTTCAATTGCTGAAGTTCCATACCGTGTACCCACTTCTCTATTCATAGTCTACATGCATAAGAATGATACCAAATTATGTATTGGACATTATTAATATATCACAGGTAAGATGAATGCAGGAAGGAACAAATGGATATGGAATTTATAGTAAGACATTCTGCTGATTTTCGGAAAGTCAATATCAGTCTTTTTCTTGGTGGTCTGGTAACATTCGCTTCTATGTATTGTGTGCAGCCACTGCTGCCAATTTTTGCGCATGATTTTCGTGTCACGCCATCAGTGGCAAGCCTGGTTCTTTCAGTAACGACAGGCATACTTGCGGTCATGATTACGTTCGCATCTTCTTTCTCAAATGCGTGGGGACGTAAAAGTATCATGGGAGCCTCTCTTTTTTGTACTGCCGCCATAACGATTGTGAGTGCATGGAGTCCGAATTTTACGATTTTGTTGATTTGTCGTAGTGTCGAGGGATGTGTGCTGGCTGGTATTCCAGCTATTGCGATGGTGTATCTGGGTGAAGAGATCTCGCCGAAACATCTGGGAACCGCAATGGGCTTATATATCGGCGGCTGCGCCTTCGGGGGAATGCTCGGGCGTTTCATAACAGGCATCCTGACTGATCTTTTTTCCTGGCGCATTGCTATGCTAGGGATTGGTTTGATTGGCATCATCTCTTCCTGGTACTTTTTACAGAATCTCCCACCTTCGAAACATTTTGTGAGGCAGCCTTTTTCTGCAAAACAGCATATACGCGGGTTGGGGCAGCAATTAAAGAAACCGTATCTGCTCTGTCTTTACGGTATCGGTTTTTTGCTCATGGGTAGCTTTGTCACCTTATATAGTTATAGCGGGTATCAACTGATCGCGCCGCCTTATGATCTCAGTCAGGAAATGATCGGCTGGCTTTTTTCTATCTATCTCCTTGGTATGCTTGGTTCGTCTTGTATGAGTGGCCTTGCTAATCGTTGGCCGAGACAACAGGTGCTGGTGTTTGGTATCGGGTTGATGTTGATCGGTGTATTGATGACATTAAATGCAAGCTTAATCCTCAAATTACTGGGTATCGCATTTGTGACCTTTAGCTTTTTCGGGAGTCATGCGATTGCGAGCAGTTGGGTAAGTCAGCAGGCGGCAGGAGGAAAGGCGTATGCATCTGCATTATATCTCTGTTTTTATTACATTGGTTCTAGCGTGGGAAATACGTCCGGGGGGTTCTTCTGGAGTGCAAGCGGTTGGACGGGAGTCGTTGGTCTGATCAGTGCATTTTTACTGATCTGTCTGGTTCTCGCACTTGTACTGCCACGGTTATCAGCTCATCAGTTATCATCAGAAATGGAGTATGTTGTGGAACGCGAAAGTAGTGTGAGTCGGATGGCAGTTGAAGAAAGCAAAGTGTAAATCATTTGATTTCGTGGCTCATAGCCAGATTTGGGGCAAAGGATAATTAATGGCCCATTCTCCCCACTCAAATCTAACAGTAAAATCTGACAATGACAGCATGGAACGCATATAAACAGGATTATACAAATTTACACAAGTCTTGTGTTCAAGCTCGAATATTTATCATAAGGGAGGATTTCCATGAAACCTGCACTGATCATCATCGATGTCCAGAACGAATACTTTACCCCCCACGGCCAATGGATTCTTCCAGATGGTCTGGCAGCTCTGACGCATATTCAAGAGCTACTCTCAACCTTTCGTCAGTACAAGCTACCCATATTCCATATACAACAAGAAAACACCGCACCCAATATTCCTGTTTTTCGCAAAGGGAGCATCGGACGAGAAGTTCACCCTGAGATAAGCATGCGGCCTGGAGAAAACCAGATCGTGAAGCACGTTCCAGGAGCATTTTACCAGACTTCTCTGGAGGAAGATTTGCGAGCCATACTGGCCGATACACTGGTTATCTGTGGCTATATGACACACATGGGCTGTGATACCACAGCGCGCCAGGCCAGCGAACGCGGCTTCCAGATGTTTTTCGCCACGGATGCAACCGCTACGCGGGATCTGAAGCTAAACGACAAAGTTATTCCCCATCACGTGGTACATGAAACCACACTGGCTATCATGACCAGATTTGCCAGCGTATTACCCACAGGAGACATTATCAACACCATCATACACTAGTGAGAGGGATACGCCCATCGATCGATTCTGCGATTCGAGCCAATTCAGGGTTCATATCCATCCTTATTCTTCAAAACTATGATAAACTATCAAAAAGCACTTTTCTTTTCGTCACACTTGTGCAAGGATGTTCAACAAGCAGGGATTTATGTATGGAAATCTGGCGCATTACCAAGTACAATCCTCTGTTTCGGAATGAAAAAGGTGTATTTCTGCGCGATGACTGGACCTCTGTTGCGGATATCGGGAAGAGCTCGCAAAGTAACCATGGGCAACCCATCACTGTCGAGGAGTATCTCGCTGTTGAAGATGCCTATGTTGGAGCTATTCAGGCGTTTCTGGAGGAGCTGGATCTGCCATCGCTGCAAGTCAGCCATCTGGAAAACGCACAGAGAGAGCGTGAGATACAACGGATGAAGCAAGAGCGCGAAATGTATCCAATGCTTCATAGAGAAGAGATGCTTTCGCGCTTTCTCGCTCTTGAGGATGGTCAGTTCATCCAGCGAACAGATCTTGCTCCCCTCTGTCGGCTTATTTTGAGGGAATATGTGTGGTGTAAGCTGAAGGCAGGAAGTTCCCTGTTTGTTCACTTTGGGAGGGACTACTATATGTACATTGGAGCAGCGATTGCCTGTACACATGCTCTTGCACATGTAAGGCAATCTGGTCTTTTTGCCGAACCTATTGTGGCCTCTCCTTACAGCGAAATGTGAGAAGTCACCCGTCTACACCTTTTTCTGCGCAAAAGACACCCCTCCAGATGCAACAATAATGAGCACAAGAGCCAGAATCTC
>DATJHM010000270.1:0-3126 GCA_035493895.1 Ktedonobacteraceae bacterium | reverse complement strand
AGCAACGTGCCTTTGCCGGAAAGATAGGGATCATTGGCGATATCCTGCGCATCCGCGGTCGCCTTTACCTGGGCAGTCACCGTTTTTTCTACCTGAGCTGTCGCCGTGACCTGATGTGTGGCGAGAGAGGAGGTATTCTTCTTCGTAGAGGTTTTCACTGTCGATGCAGGGGAATTGGCTCTGTAGACAAGAAATACGCCGCTCCCTCCCAGAATCACGAGCGCGATTACGACACTCAAGAGGATCTTCTGGACGCGAGAAAGCCTGGATGAAGGCTGCACTTTATTCTCTACTGGCATCGCCTGCACACTACCGACCATGGCATATTCTTTGGTCGGTAACCGTAGAGGGGAAAGGGGAATCTGCTGCTGTGCTGGCAATGAGGTACCAGGCTCTTGCTGACGACTATATGAATTTCCATTGCTACGCGTGGCATCCCGGAAAGTGGTCATCGCTTGCTCACTGGTTACAGCAACAGGGCGAGCATCAGCCTGAAGAAACTGGCCCTGCGAGATCAATCCTGGCTGGCTCATATGCTCCGGAGAAAGCGCCCGCTGGAAGGCCTGCGCAAATTGAAATATCGAGGGGAAACGCTCCTCTGGTCGCTTTGCCAGGGCACGCAACAACACCGCGTCGATTGCCGGTGAGAGATGGGGATTGAGCGTGCTGGGTACGGGAGGCTGCGCGTTAAAATGTTGATGCATGACCTGTCCCGGCCCACCGCGAAAGGGAAGCTGACCGGTCAATAATTGAAAGGCCATCACGGCCAGAGAATACTGATCACTTGCCGGTACTGGCCGTCCCTCCCACTGCTCCGGAGACATATAAGAAGGGGTGCCACGCACACTCTGGCTGCTGGAGTTCGCATTGATCACTTTCGCGATGCCAAAATCTGCCAGCAATAGATCCGGTAAATACGCTTCGCTATTCCTTATACGTATCAGAAAATTTGACGGTTTAATATCCTGATGCACAATATGTCGCTCATGTGCATGTTGTAATGCATCGGCTGCCTGTAACAGAAAATGTATGACCTCATGGGGTGCAAGCAGCGTGTTGCGGCCTCGTTTGACCAGTTGATCAAGTAACGAGCCTTCCGGGCGATACGGCATGACCAGATACGTCAGTTCAGCGCCGTCCACCTGCTCCGTGCCATAGTCAAATACGGGCAAGATATGAGGATGATCGAGCAGCGCAATAGCCTGCATCTCTCGTTGAAAAAGCCGCTCTGCTTCCTGTTTGATGGTGGTATCGGCATACGGATCTTTTTCGCCTCGTATTATTTTCACCGCTACCTTGCGTGGCATATGTACATCGTCCGCCACGTAAATCTCACCCATGCCTCCACTACCAATGAGACGTTGTAGTTGATAATGCCCTAAGAGACGACCTTCAAGTGCCATACTCTCTCCCCAAACGTTATTGCATAATTTTACATAAAAATAAACAAGAAGAGTATAACACAGGTACGAAAAAAAGGAGAGGTGGACTACTCCCCCAAATGGCTTGACGCCGGCCCATCCATTCGCGTATCATATATTTAGACAGTCTAAGTATTCGCTATGCGAAACAACACAAGGAAAAACCAATGGTAGAGCATTTTTCTCTTCCGGACGCGGATATCAGCGACGACTTGCTCGATCTTATTTACAATCTGTTACAGAGACTTCGGGCTGGTATTCCACGCGAAGCCAATCCAGAACAGGATTCGCAAGAATGGCAGGATATCGCCGAACTGCGTGGCACCACAGGACGACAGATTCGCTTGATGCGCATCCTGGTGGAACATCAACGCTGTACGATGCAGGAATTAGCTGATTTTCTGGACGTAACGCAACCATCGGCGACGGCGATGATCAAACGGCTGCTCTCCCAGGGGTTTGTCGAGCGTTTACACGATGAGCAGGACTGGCGACTGGTCCGCGTCTCCCCTACTGAACGGGGACGACGGGCCGTGACGCTCTATCTCCAGCTCCGTCGTGCAAACTTACAACGTCGCTTAGCCCATCTCAGTCCGGACGAGCTGGCGTCTCTGCGCGCGGCTCTGCCGGTCCTTCGTCACCTTATTGAGGTAGAATCGTCAAATACTCAATCCCTTGGAAGGGGATGAGCTTGCCACTGGCATCCACCGCAATTCTGCATACCTCGCAAGGCGTGCAGCTTTGGCTTCTTTTGCCGAGACAGCAGAGAAAAATGTACTAGCGGAAAGGGGGAGCGTCGGCGGACGCCTTTCTTTCCTCCCACCACCTGAAGGCTGGTGGGTATCCAGAAAGGATTTTTGATGACGATTACCGTGGAAAAACTTTCTCGCTCTTTTGGAGAGATCCAGGCTGTCAAAGGGATTGATCTGCACGTCGAACGCGGCGAAACCTTTGGCTTCCTGGGCCCCAACGGCGCGGGAAAAAGCACGACGATCAAAATGCTCTGCACCTTGCTTCGTCCCACCAGCGGGCAAGCATCGATTAATGGTTTTGATATCGCACGCGAAGCATCACAGGTACGCCGGAGCATTGGCATTGTCTTTCAAGATCCCACGCTTGATGAATATCTTACCGCTGAACAAAATCTCTATTACCACTGTATGATCTACCATACGCCGAGCAAGACACGTGAGGCACGCATACGCTCCGTCCTGCAACTTGTTGGCCTCGAAGATCGCAGCAAAGATATCGTCAAAACCTTTTCCGGCGGCATGAAACGTCGCCTTGAGGTGGCTCGTGGCCTGCTACATGAGCCGCAAACGCTCTTTCTCGATGAGCCAACGGTTGGTCTTGATCCGCAAACGCGGCGAAGCGTCTGGGAGCATGTGCTGAAACTGCGCGAGAGTACGGGCCTGACCATCTTTATGACAACTCACTATATGGAAGAAGCCGAATATTGCGATCGCATTGCAATCATTGATCATGGGCAGATTGTCGCCATCGATACTCCTGAGGTGCTCAAACGGATGGTCGGTCAGGATCAGGTTGCACTCACTACTTCCTCTCCCGAACGAGCGGTCATAGCCCTTGAAGAACATCTCGGTCACGCGGTACGCCGCGAAAACGACGTTGTCTATGTAGAGGGTGATAATGGACAGACACTGGCTGCCAGCTCGCTCCGCCTGCTGACGCTGGCCGATATTGA
>DATJHM010000269.1:0-12455 GCA_035493895.1 Ktedonobacteraceae bacterium | reverse complement strand
GCTCTCTCGCTCAGATGCATTTCAGATAAGCTCAGCAATGCTTAACTTGACGCCTATGACGCCATTCGACATGGCGTCCCTACTGGGCACGATGGTGGTCAATAAGGATGCGAGATTCTCCTTCTTCTTTCCGTGAGATTGTAGACAAGCAGCGCTTTTACAAAGTGTTGTATATAAAGTTAGTTAGATGAAAATTAAGGGAGAAGAGAGATGAGTGCACGTGTGATGACACAATATCTTCAGCGCATTGTAGCGCACCTGGAGGGACTGCACGAGAAAAATGCCGAGGCCATTCAGCTTGCCGCCCGTCTGGTTGCGGACCAGGTGAAGAGCGACAAGATCGTCTATGCCTATGGGCCTGGAGGGCATTCCAATATTGGTTCCCAGGAGCTTTTCTTTCGCTCAGGTGGTCTGATGCACGTGAGCGCGATGCTGGACGAAGGGACGCTGCTGAGCGGTGGAGCGTTGCGTTCAATGGCGATCGAGAGAACGCCCGGGTATGGGAAGATCGTCATCGACGACTACAATCTGAGCCAGGGGGATCTGCTGATCCTGATTAACGCATATGGGATAAACGCAGCCGTAATTGATGCGGCCCAGGAAGCCAGACGGCGTGGCGTGAAGATTATCGGCGTGACATCGGTACAGCACGCGCAGGCCACAGCGGCAGAGCATCCCGCGCGCCATCCTTCGAAAAAGAACTTGTACGAGATTGTTGACGTGGTCCTCGACAGCAATATCGAGGTGGGAGATGCCGTGATCACCATTGAGGGGATCGATCAGCCGGTTGGCCCGTTGTCCACCTTCGCCACTGCCTATCTTCTCAACTCGATGGTTGCTGAGGCCGTGAATTTGCTGGCGCAAGAGGGCGTGCAGCCGCCGATCTGGCGAAGTGGGAATGCGCCCGATGGCGATGAAGTGAATGCCCGATTTATTGATCGTTTTAAAGGAAGAATCAAGAAATTGTAAGTTCTGGCGCAGATACACAGCGTCGTTATGGGATAGTTTGCTCCAGTTTGCGTATTTTTCGCCTCGAAAGGTTGGATTGCAATGTGGATCGAAGGACGGTTGGTCGAGAGTGGGCAGCCAGTACGTTTACAGGTCGCGAATGGCACGATTGGCACAATAGAAGAGATAGAAGTAGCATCTTCGCTCTGGATTGCGCCCGGGTGGATAGATATTCAGGTCAATGGATATGGTGGTCATGATGTGAACGCGGCAGAGGTCACGCCGGAGAGTATTGTCGCGTTGGCGCGTGCGCTCTGGCGTTGTGGCGTCACGGCCTTTTGTCCCACCGTAATTACCGAGTCGCAGGAACATATTTGTCGTAGTTTGCGTGCGATTGCGGCCGCCTGTGAAGCGGATGCGCTGGTGGCACATGCTATCCCTTGTATCCATGTCGAAGGGCCATATATTTCCCTGGAAGATGGTCCGCGTGGTGCCCATCCTCGTGAGCATGTCCGACCGCCCTCGTTCACAGAATATCGGCAATGGCAGGAGGCGGCGGGCGGGCGCGTCGGACTGATCACCCTGTCGCCAGAGTATCCACAGGCGTGCGATTACATCCGGGCCGTCAGTCAGGAGAACGTGATCGTATCGATCGGGCATACGGCGGCGAGTGAGGAGCAGATTCGCGCGGCAGTCAGTGCCGGGGCCCGTCTCTCGACCCATCTGGGCAATGGAGCGCATGCCGTAATCACGCGCCATCCGAACTATATCTGGGAGCAGCTTGCCGAGGATCGCTTGATGGCGAGCTTTATTTGTGACGGACATCATCTTCCCCCTGCGGTCATGAAAGCAATGCTACGGGCGAAAGGGACGGAACGAGCGGTCCTGATCAGTGACGCCGTGGCGCTTGCAGGGCTGGTTCCGGGTATTTATGATACGCCCGTAGGTGGTAAAGTAGAGTTGCTGCAAAGTGGTCGGCTCAACCTTCTCGGGACGCCTTATCTGGCTGGTTCGGCCAGTTCATTGCGTGAGTGTGTCACGAACGTGTTGCGTTATGCACAGATTTCCCTGGCGGAAGCGATACGCATGGCGAGCAGCAATCCGGCGCGGCTGCTTGGACGTGATGGGCGAGAGGGACGAGGGACAGTGCGGAGCGGATATGCAGCCGATCTCACGCTATTTCACATTGACCCTGCCACAGAAGAGATCGTGATTGACGCCACCATTGTGCGTGGGGAGTACGTCTATCAGCGGGCCGCGCACGTAGCTGACCGTTTTGCAGGAAGCGAGCGGTAGCATTATAAGGAGAAAGAGAAAATGTTTACAGAGGGGTTTGCCGCCGGACGTGAGTTGCTCATGGGGGTGGCGCGTGCAGTGATCACGCCGCCAATGGGAAGTGAGATGTCGGGCTTCATCGCGCGCCATTCCGGCATGATTGGCGTTCACGATCATTTGTATGCGCGTGCAATGGTCTGGTCGAACGGAAACAAGGCCACGCGAGCGGTCCTGCTCACCCTGGACCTGATTGGTCTCGATATTTCGACCGTTGAAGCCATTCGACAGCGTATTGTGCTGCGTACAGGTATTGCGCAAGAACAGATTGCCGTGACCACCACGCATACGCATGGTGGGCCCTCGGTCATGGAGGGTCGTCTGGGAGGGCATGTCAGCCCGTCTTATCTGGATTTTATTGAGCAAACGGCGGCGGACGCCGTAGAGGAAGCCGCGAACAAACTGGTACCGGTCAGCGCGCGATTTACGATTGGCGCGGAGTCAACCGTGGGGAAGAACCGGCGTATTTCGGATGGTGTGATAGATCCGTCCGTGCCAGTTGTACGCTTCGACGCGCTCGATGGGCGTGTGCATGCGATCCTCCTGGGTTACGCCTGCCATCCAGTGACATTGGGCGCGGATAACTATTTGATCACAGCGGACTATCCTGGCTATACCGTGCGAGCGCTTGAGGCCGTGTATCCGGGGGCGCACTTGCAGTTCGTCACGGGCTGTTGTGGGCAGATTAATACCGGTCACTCTGCGCAGGATAGTGTGAAGGGGCGCGGTCTGGATCGTCGCACGTATGCGGAGTGTCAGCGTCTGGGGCACCTGATTGCCGGTGCGGCTTTGCAGGCGTCCGAGCGTGGAGCCGCGCCCAGCGGGGTCCCGCTGGCGAAAGTGCCGGATCAGGCAGGGAATGCACGGGTCAAAGTTTTGCGCAAAGCTGTTGAGTTGCCGCTGCTCCCGGTAGAGTCGTCCGGAACGCTGCGCCACGATGCGGAACAGTATCGCAAAGAGGCAACGCGTTTGCAGCGGAACGGGATGCTCACAGGTGAGGGGCTCATGTTGCAGGCGTGGGCCGAGTGGGCGGAGAGGACGAGCGCGGAGGAGCAGCCTGCACGCTGTATTTTGTCCGAGATCATGCTTCTTGTGATTGGCGAGATCTCGATTCTCTTGTTGCCGGGCGAGCCATTTGTGGAGCTGGGTTTGGAGATCAAGAGGCGTGCGGGACGGGAGGCGCTGATGGTGATAGGGTATGCCAATGGGAATCCGGGGTATATTCCGCATCGTTCGGCGTATGAGGCGGCGGGATATGAAGTGATGGAGGCGTATCGTTTTTATAATTATCCGGCGGCATTTGCGCCGGAGGCGGGGGAGATGCTGGTGGAGGAGGGGCTGCGTTTGTTGGGGGAGGTTTAAGTGGGGGATTGTGAACTGGTGGGGTGAGAGGCTTCTTTTTTGTAGATCTCTATACTATTCATAGAGAGGAATTCTGCTGTGAGCAGACAGACAAGCGCGTGAGACCTTTGTCTGACAGAGCCATTCTATAAAGAGGAGAGAAACACAAGAGATGACTCCAACCGATCGTTTATATACAAAGGAGCACGAGTGGGTATTGGTCAAGGGGGATGTCGCCACCGTCGGTATTACCGAGTATGCTCAGCGCGAGTTAGGTGAGATTGTCTATGTTGAGTTGCCCGAAGTCAGGCAAACCTTCAGCGAAGGTGATGCGTGTGGCACGATTGAGTCCGTCAAAGCGGTGGCAGAAATCTATGTCCCGGTCAGTGGTGAGATTCTCGAGAGGAACGAGGCCGTGCAAGAGGACCCGGAGGTCGTAAATAATGATCCGTATGGGGAGGGTTGGCTCTTGCGTATGCGCTTCTCCGACTCTTCGTCGCTCAAGAATCTTATGAGTGCAGAGAAGTATGAAGACTTCCTGAAAGAGGGAGAGTAGGGCGATCCGCATGAGAGGCGGTATCGCGGATACTCCCTTCTTGTCGATCGCGTGCTTTACCCGTTCTTGCTATCCCTGTGGGTGATGGTCAGGTAGGCGACGAAGCCGATGATCACAAGGGCAAGAAGCAGACTGATCTGTCCATCACCGATACCAATGCCGCCCTCACTATGCGATTTCCCGGCCCAGTCGGCAAACGATGCGCCGAGTGGTCGGGTCACGATGTAGGCGAACCAGAAGGCAAGAATCTCGTTCAAATGAAACAGAAAGTAGCCGAGAACCGGGATAGCGATGATGATGACAAATAGTATCCCTGAAGAGAAGTATCCCAGGCCAAGGGTTGATGCAGTCATGTCGCCTGCGGCAGTACCGAGCGCGAACGTCGCGATAATCGTGGCCCAATAGAATAGCTCGCGGCGTCGGGTGAAGATACTGTGGATGGACAGCGTTTTCTCGCTTACATACCAGAGGATGAAGATGACGGCGAGAGCAGCGGCAAAGAACATGGTTGAGACGAGATACGGGATACCCAGCCCGACGTGTAGCACATCGGCGGCCATCGTGCCGAATATGGCAACCATAATGGCGGTAAACCAGTAGACCCCTGCGATATAGCGCCGTACCGCGAATTGTAAGATCAACGCGACCACCAGACCGATGCCCCCGAGAGCGACCGCGAGTATGGGATCGAGCTGGTGGACCAGATAGTCCGAGGTTGATTCCCCCAGCGCAGTAGTGAGCAATTTAATGATCCAGAAATAGGCCGTAATTTCCGGAACCTTTTTCAGGGTTTGTCTCCCGAGCAGCAGAGATTGAGCAATACCATTGTGAGCATCAGAAGCCGTGTCAGGTGGTTGTAGTACGGGTTTATGCATAGCTTATTATTTCTCCTGATAGTATATATTTTGAAATTCCATGGTCGCCTGAGCGAGATGAGCATAGGTGCCTTGTTGTTGTGTTTATTTATCTCTTTTCCGTCTCAAATGAAGCGAGTAGTGTTATTGTAGTTAGTTTTAGCATGCAAGGATGAGAGAGCGATGAATATGTCACTTTCTCCTGAGCGCCTATCCCAATAAAGCCAATCTGTTGGGATAGGCGCTCAGGAGAAAGTGTAATCAGGGGGCGTTCTCTGGTTCAAACGCAGCATAGAACTTCTGGTAAGCTTCTACATGTCTGTTATGGAGATGCGGAAGGAATTCCTCGACAGCGCTCTGATGTGTGGGGGCGTCAGGCAGGAGGCTGAGGTAGGCGCGTAATAGGGCTCTCTCGTCAGCATACGTTGAAGGCGTTCCCTGATCACCGGCTTTATCTGTTCTGGCAAAGACGAGCAGTTCTTGCAGTTCCCTGGTATCCGCGCCACAGTCGATGCTGAGCTGAGAGATGTGCTTTTTGTATTCGCAGGTAAATAGATCGAGAAAGGCGTCCTGAAACTGCTCATATTCTTTCTCGCCCAACCCTATAGCCCCCAGATGCAGCGTATAGGCCATGATCGCGTGTGCTTCCGCAGCTTTTACGTTGGGTTCACCTGCGTAAGGATTGATTTTTTGCTGGAAATCGTTTTTCGCATCGCGCCTGGCATGTAATACGGCGGCCAGCAGAAAGAGATCTTCAGGACAGGACGCGTGATTTGTAGAGAGAGCAGGGACTTCGTTAGTAATAACGTCAATAACATGAGGAGGGGAAGGGAGTTGCCCTGTACTTGTTTCTGTGCTGATGGAGGTACCATCATCCATCACAATGATTACCTTTCTGATTCTCGCAAGAAAACCTGGAGGGAGATTGAGCACTACAATTTGCGGAACGATGGCAGGAGCAGTTGTGCGGAAATGCCGCCTCCTCCACCGCAACCATGCCTTGTTTCCGTGTCTGCCATAGCGGTTTGTCATGTTGTAACGTATTTTGCTTATTTAAGTAAACAATAAAAGTTATTAGTGATAATAGAAGTATAAATGACTTTGTGTGTCTATGTCAAGAGAAAAAAGTTGAAGAGAATAAGGAAATACTGTTCTCTTCGCAGTTCTGGTATTGCCGGACAGAGCGATCATATTAGTTTGTAGCAGGTATTTGCACATTTTATGCTTGTTTTCATCTGGCAGAAAAGCTATACTTCTCATAAGACAGAAAACCGTCACGCCATCGTTCTGAGCCCTTCGTGCATTCATGTTGGGGAGCTTTCAGAAACGGATGATCCCCGACAGGTAACGGCTTCCAGGGAAAGCCATCGTCCTGAGACTCCTTTGTGACCTTCCTTCCTTTCCGCGTAACTATTTTGTAAGGCAAAAGCAGTACCATTTCTTCTAAGCACTATTTACATACTGGCGATCAACGTGTGTCATATCAACAGTTCTATTGGTAAGCCAGGACTGCTTCATCCACCAGAATGCGGAGGCAAACATGTCACATGACGTTTCAAAGCCGCCAACGGAAAAGCAATCACCCCTGACAGAGGGAATTACTGATGTCCCTTCCACCATACCATTGAGCAAGGAAAAGCAAACAGCGTTATCAGCTGGAGAACAGAATCCACCAAAAACGCTTGCTCAGCCAGCGACGCCGGGCGGGCAGGCCAGCAGGAAAGTCAGCCCTGTGATTGTCGTACGCAACCTCACAAAAACCTATCAGATGGGAAAGCAGATCGAGGTTACCGCCCTCCAGAAGGTGTCACTGACCATCAACGCCCACGAATTTGTGGCGGTGATGGGACCATCAGGTTCAGGAAAATCCACCTTCATGAATATCATCGGCTGTCTGGATAAACCAACCTCCGGTGAATATTGGCTCAGCGGGTATCGGGTCAGCAAGTTATCGAGTGATGAACTGGCAGACGTGCGGAATCGTCTGATCGGCTTTGTATTCCAGAACTTCAATCTACTCGGTCGCGCAAACACACGCAAGAATGTGGAGCTTCCGCTGGTGTATGCGGGATATTCCAAAGCGGAACGGGAAAGGAGAGCACGGAGAGTGCTGGCGCTGGTGGGTCTGAGTCATCATCTTCTGCATAAGCCAGCCGAGCTTTCAGGGGGTCAGCAGCAACGTGTTGCTATCGCCCGCGCGTTGATCAATGGTCCCTCGTTACTCCTGGCAGACGAGCCGACAGGCAATCTCGATAGCCAGACCGGAACCGAAATCATGAAACTTTTACGCGCATTAAATGAGCAGGGACTGACGATTGTGCTGGTGACACACGACCGCAATGTGGCCGGATATGCCAAACGCATCATCGAATTTCTTGATGGGAGCCTGATCAGTGATGGACCGGTCCGCGAACCCCAGGTAGTCTCTGAGAAGCACTGAGTTCTGTGCGTTGATGGGGTAGTGTTCCATCTGCTTGTATTGCTCTGAGAGAGCCGGGAGCCGCCAACAGGAACGGGGGTAATGACACAGGTCGCAGTATTCCTTTGGTGGTTCCCAGATGCCTTTTGTCG
The DNA here is from genome assembly GCA_035493895.1 of Ktedonobacteraceae bacterium. Taxonomy (GTDB): domain Bacteria; phylum Chloroflexota; class Ktedonobacteria; order Ktedonobacterales; family Ktedonobacteraceae; genus DATJHM01. The sequence continues at coordinate 4,853 of DATJHM010000269.1, read as the reverse complement.
GCTACTTTGGTACGTTGATTACCCTTTTAAGCCCGAAGTGCTAATTCCCTGGATCAGCAGGCGCTGGCACACCAGGAAAAGGATGAAAATGGGCACGAGCGAGAAAATCGACATTGCAAAGAGTTGCCCATAATGGGATGTCCCAGTCCCATCCAGGAACGTGCGTAGCGCGATTGGGAGCGTGTAGATCTTCGGATCGTTCAAGAAAATCAACTGCCCAAAGAAATCGCTCCACGCCCAGATAAACGTGAAAATTGCCGTCGCGGCAAGCGCTGGCAGAATCAGAGGAATAATGATGCGCCAGAAAAACTGGATAGAGCCGCAACCATCGATCTTGGCCGCCTCATCCAGTTCACGCGGAAGAGTACGAATGAACTGAACGATCAAGAAGATGAAAAAGGCATCCGTGGCCAGAAATTTTGGCACAATTAAGGGCAGATAGGTATTGACCCATCCCAGTTGCTTGAACAAAAGAAACTGAGGAACGACGATGGCGTGATAGGGCAGCATAATGCTGCATAACATCACCGCAAACCAGAACGTTCTCAATTGAACTTTCAAACGCGCAAAGGCATATGCTGCCATCGAACAGGTGAGCACATTGCCAATGACAGACCCGGTACTGACCAGAAACGAATTCCAGAAGAAAGTGCCAAATGTTACGCCAAGAGCCGTCCAACCCTCGATGTAATTTTGCAGCGTGAATTGCTTCGGCCAGAGACCGGGGTCGCTCAAAATGAGATCTTCAGGCTTAAATGAAGCCGCGAGCATCCAGATCAGTGGATAGAGCATGAGCAAGGCACCCGCCACCAGGCAAAGATGTAAGAGGAGATTTTGCCAGCGAATCGGCGTAGGCTCCACCCGATAGAGTTTCATGATTTACCTTTCATCCTGGTAGAATACCCAGTACCGCGACGACAGGAAGGATATCGCCGTAAAGAGGGCAATGACCATCAACAAAGCCCATGCCATAGCGGAGGCATAGCCCATATGATAGTAACCAAATCCTTGTTGATAGATGTAGAGGGTATAGAAGAGCGTGGAGTCGTACGGGCCACCATTGCCACTACTCACAATAAAGGCAGGCGTAAAGGCCTGAAAGGCCGCAATCACCTGCATAATCAGGTTAAAAAAGATCACGGGGGAGAGCAAGGGTAGCGTGATCCTGAAAAATTTACTGGCGCGTCCCGCCCCATCAATACTCGCCGCCTCGTACATCTCCTGCGAGATCTGCCTGAGACCGGCCAGGAAGATCAACATCGGCGAGCCAAACTGCCAGGCAGAGAGAATAACAAGCGTATAGATCGCCGTATCAGGATTTGCGATCCAACTGCCCATGCCATGAATACCTATGAGAGACAGCCCCTGATTCACAATGCCATCGCCGCCAAAAATCTGTTGCCACAGGATCGCAATAGCCACACTGCCACCGACCAGAGAAGGAATATAGTAGATTGAGCGGTAAAGCGCCAATCCGCGCAGTCCCCTATTGAGGGCCACCGCAATGAGCAAGGCCACCGCGAGCTTGAGCGGGACGGAGAGTACCACATAGAGTATGGTGACGTAGATCGCGTTCAGGAAGTGCATATCGAAAAACATGTCGATAAAGTTTCGTATGCCGATCCATTGTGGTGCTGAAAGGATATCGTAGCTTGTGAAAGACAGGTACAGCGAACCCACGATTGGTCCAAGGGTCAGAGCAAACAGGCCAATAAACCAGGGAAGGAGAAAGAGATAGCCAACGAGATACTCTTTCACATTCTGGCGAGCGGCGCTTTTGCGTTTTTTGGGGAGCGATTTCTCGGCCCTGACCGGTGCCTGGTCTGACTGCGCTTGTACAATGCTCATACTCAAGCAATCACCCTTTCTAGAATTTTATCCGTCTGAGTCACAAAGTTCTCCGCCGCCTCAGCAATCGTTAATTTGCCGTAGAGGAGACCTTGATTGACAAATGCCAATAAACTCTCCACCTCACCGGCTCCAGGAGGATCGAGGACCACTTTCGGTCGAGACATCGCGGATATCTGGTCCACCAGATTCAACTGTGTAAGATCGGAGGCTGATAGCGCAGGCTTCAGCAGATTTTGCGCTCTGGCCGAACCAGGAATACCTCGTTCTATGCCTAAGACCTTGATCGCACTGGTATCATTCAGTAAAAAGTTGATAAAGCTGACCGCTTCTGAGTAGTATTTCGTGGTAGCAGAAGCACTCACGAGTTGTGATGCTTTCAGGTAGGTGCCAGGATCTTTGAGTCCCGCCGTCGTGGGAGCGATGTACATGCCAATCGTGTGCGGGGTTGAGCTTTGATACGATTTGATAGTATTGGATGGCTGAAACGTAATGGCAACTTTTCCCGCTATAAGCGGATTGGTGCTATTGTTCAGGTCTCCAGAAATATTGGGGGGAATACAGGCTCCGATCTTGCGCATATTGATCCAATAGGTCAGCCAGTCCTGGATGTCCTGCTTCGCAAAACCGCGCCGTCCGTCGCTGGTATAGAGTTCTTTTCCCCGCTGGCGAACAAAGATCTCCAGAAAAAGGATATTGCCACTGGCATCGTCCGAGCCATACACGCCCGGACCCAGCGCCCGAGCAATAGCGAGCGAATACTCCACATATTGATCCCACGTCCAGTCATGCACCTGTGCGGGCAGTGGGACGTTCGCCTTTTCGAGCATTGTCTGATCGTAAAAGATACCGGAGAAGTTGGCACCCAGGGGTATGCCATAGATAGTATTCTTGACCTTTCCCTGACTGAGAAGGACCGGGTTGAAATCGTGCAGATCGATTGATTGGGGAGTAAAGCGGGACAGGTTGAGTAGGAGTCCCTTCTTGACGTAAAGATCGACATAACGCATATCCATCTGAAGCAAATCAGGTGCGCCACCTCCGGAGACCTGAGTTGCCAGTTTGGGCCAGTACGAGGCGAAATCGATCAGTTGAGCGGAGATTTGCGTATGAGGGCGACCTTTTTGGTATAGCTGAACAACATTGTTAGTCAGTTGGGCACGTACAGTTGAGCCCCAGTACGTGAATTGGAGTGGAACCGTGCCATTCGTAGGGATGGTGGCAGTATCTCCACTGCATGCGGCCAGATTCAATGCGCCAATGCTCATAAGCGCGCCTCCCCCGAACTTGAGGAAGTCACGCCGTCTTACTATTCTATCCATCCTGCAACCTCATCGTTACATACAAGCCTGTGAATCAGAGGAACAAGCTAAAATTTAGGGCATTCTATCCGAACAAGCGGTGTTGCGGTCACAACCAAAAATCTCGTTGTTGGCTTTGTCTTGCTACACAATCGTTGTGGCTTCTGGCAAAGGACAGAAAAAAGGGTGTAGTGCTCCTTTCCATTTATACTGCTGTGTTGGGCCGAAGATAGCATTTACTGTACACAAATACACGACCACCCCTAAAGAGTACACAAGAATAGAGAAGCTTGTCAAGGCTTCCTTTCTGGTTTTGTAGACTCAAGCATATTGATTTGCTTGTTGTGCTTGAGGAGAAATGCCACACATCGCATATATTTTTCTGTTATCATAAAAGCAAAAAGATGAGAATATCCTCTGAATATGCTCATCGGAGCTACTCATAGAAAGATGCACTTCATGCGGAACACGAAACTGATCTTGCTTGAGGGGATATCCGGTTCTGGTAAGTCTAGCCTGGCACAATTTATCGCACATACGCTGACACGTCAGGGGATTGCCTGTCGATGGTGGTATGAGGAAGAAAAGGAGCACCCGCTCTACGTCTTCCACGATTCTGCTTCTTTACAAGACACTGTCGATGCCCTGTCTGATGATCGTTATCGTCAGGTGATCGAAGCTGCGTTGGAGCAGTGGAAAGTATTCGTACAAACATGTAGTTCCTCAGAGAAGGTTGTGATCCTCGATGGATGCCTTTTTGGTTATCTTACCTGGAGCCTGTTCCCACTGGATATCTCAAGAGACGAGATTCAGGCGTATCTCTCTCAGGTCGAGCAAATTATCCAGCCTCTCCAGCCCTGTCTCATCTATTTATATCAACAGGATATTGCTTATAGCCTGGAAAGGATTTGCGAACGGAGGGGGAATGAAACGCGGGCATGGCTCATGACTCAGGCGACCCGGTCAGCCTATGGAATACGACGAGGATTTCAGGGGTTTGCAGGAATGGTCACCTACTGGCAAGATTTTCGTGATTTCGTTGAGCCGGTGTTTGCGCAGTTCGACGCCGCGAAACTGGCTATAGAGAATTCGGCTGGAGACTGGCAGCGCTACGAACAGAGCGTTCTGGCGTTCATCGGCGTGCCTGCATCAGAAAAGAGATCTATTGCGCCTGCGCTGCTGGAGCCTTTCGCCGGCACGTACTGCTGTGAGGATGAGCAGGGACAACATGTTTGTCAGATCCTGCTCGAAGATGGTCATCTCATGGTAGAGGGTATGCCAGAGGTCTGGCCGAGGACCAGACTGCTTCCGCTATCACACCATAGCTTTGCTGTTGTATCACTGCCGTTCCAGATTGCCTTTGAAGAAGATATCCACAGGGGGATCATCGGGCTGAAGGCAACTGGGCCAGAATTGCTGTTTGGGACGGTTGAGCGCTTCTTTGTACGTGTACAGGAGCCATGAAGGACAACTGAGGGCTAGCTATATCACGCCTTCTTGTTTACATAAATGGCGGATATCGCAGGCGTGACAAATTTCTGGTGCTGGCGGTTTGCGTACGCGGAAATTCCCCTCTTCAATGTGCGAAACAACAAGTTCCAGGTGGTTACTGAGCGCATGTCGATGTTCAGATTGATATGGTATCTCCATCAGGGCATTTTCTTTGCGTTCCTCAGCCGTCCAGTAAAGAAACAATCTGTTCGG
>DATJHM010000268.1:0-3566 GCA_035493895.1 Ktedonobacteraceae bacterium | reverse complement strand
GTCTGCGACCGGGTCGATGACGAGAATCTCCAATCGGAGAGCAACCCGGTCGCAGACAAGCGGCGACTCTACGGGATTGATGCGAGATCCTGTGACATTGGGGCTTATGGGCGCGCGATTGCCACACCGCCGTGCGCGAGCAAGATGTCTCCCACGACTACATGCTCAACCAGCGTGATATCGATCTCTTCCCAGATGCTCAAGCATTCCTCTGTTTGATCGTTTGCTGCGACGAGCGCTAATCCCGTTTCCCGATCAATGTGCACGACTTTGACCGCTATCGCTTCGTCAGCACAGGTCAGGCAATGATGTTCAACGTCGAGACGGCAAAAAGGAGATGCTATTTTCCCCGCGTTATCGTACATGGCAATCGCCTTTGTTTGTTTCATTACTATTCCTCGTCACTCAATGTGGCTCTGGTGCAACATTGCCAGCTCATCGGTATAGGCATTGCCCATCTCCTGTAAGAGCCGTAGCGTTTCCTGGGCCTCGCGTTCATCGATTTTGCTCATCGCAAAGCCGACGTGAATCAAAATCCAATCTCCTGGCTGAATGCCTTCAGCGGCAAGTAATGCGATGCTCACTGCACGCTTCACGCCAGAGACGTCAACTTTTGCGATCTGCAACGTGTCGTCCACAATTTCTACGATCTGACCTGGAATGCCAAGACACATAACTATGCTCCTTTCGGGTTTGTTTCTACGCGAGAGGGATTGAAGTCGTTGCGCAAGCGCGCAGCGGCAACAGCAAGCTGTCCCAGACTGAGTCCCCCATCGTTGGGTGGGACACGCCGATTGATAGAGACCTGGAACTTCAGCGTTTCCAGGCGGGCTATGAGCAGTTCCAGGAGGAGCCGGTTTTGAAAGACCCCGCCGCTGAGCGCCACACTATTCAATCCCGTCTGTTTGCGTACCTCATCACACGCGGCGGCTAACATCTCGGCTATCGTCATGTGAAATCGTCCGGCGATGGATGCGGCGGGAACGGTGTGTAGGAGATCCTGGACGATTGCGTCAATGAGCGGTGTTACGTCGAGCTGCATGGGTTGGCCCGGGCGTAACAGGAAAGGGTAGGCCGTGACACGATCGGTGCAGGTTGTTGCCAGCGTCTCCAGGGCGATCGCCGCCTGTCCCTCGTAGCTCACATCGGTGTGCAGTCCCAGGGTGAGCGCGGCAACGGCATCGAAGAGTCGTCCCAGACTGGAGGTTGGCGGGCAATTGATACCCTTTGTAATCATCTGTGATAGGACGTGCCATTTCGAGCGATCGAGCTGGCGCACGAAGGGAATATCCAGATCGAGAAAGGCGTCACGGTAGGTATGAGCAAGATAGGTGGCTGCCATACGCCACGGCTGACGGATAGCCTGTTCGCCGCCGGGTAGCGGGACGTAGGTGAGATGAGCCACGCGCTCAAAGTTCAGCAGATCGGCCACCATAACCTCGCAGCCCCAGAGCGCGCCGTCCGTCCCATAGCCCGTGCCATCGCCTGCCACGCCGATTACTGGTCCGGTCAGGCCATGTTCAGCGATCACACTGGCGATATGCGCGTAGTGATGCTGCACGCCGATCTTTTGGGGAATGGCCGAACCGAGGGCATACTGTGTCGCCAGATAGTCCGGGTGCAGATCATAGGCAACTGCTGCTGGCGTGATATCGAACAGGCGTTGGAAATGTTCAATGCCTTCGCGGAACGAGATCAACGTCTCCAGGTTCTCTAAATCGCCGATATGATGACTGAGAAACGCGTGCCGATCCTTCCCCAGACAGAACGTATTTTTGAGATGTGCTCCGCAAGCCAGCAGTGATACCGGTAGAGCAGAGGCGAGGATAATCGGCTCCGGCGCATAGCCACGTGAGCGGCGGAAGAATTGTTCCCCCCCGGACGCGATACGTAGCACCGAGTCGTCACAGCGCATATGGATCGCGCGGTTGTGCGTGAGCATGGCTGCAACGAGGGGAGAGAGACGGGAGCGTGCATCATCGTCTTCATAAGCGATAGGTTCGTCGCTCAGATTGCCGCTCGTCATGACCAGGGCTGTCAGTTCGTCAGTTTTACGCAATGCGCGGAAGGCGCTCAGGAGCAAATGGTGCAACGGCGTATAAGGCAACATGATGCCAAGCGTCTGATAGTCTGGCGCGACCGCAGGCGCGATGGGACTCTTCTCGCGCTGGCGTAAAAGCACGATGGGGCGTTGATGCGATTGGAGGAGTGTGGCTTCGCTTTCGCTCACAAAGCAGAGATGTCGGGCCGTCTCGACATCAGGTACCATGAGCGCAAAGGGCTTATCCTCGCGCCGTTTGGATTGACGCAAGCGCTGTACCGCCTCCACATGCAAGGCATCGCAGGACAGGTGATAGCCTCCCAGCCCTTTAATTGCCAGAACTGCGCCCTGTGCGAGGAGTCGCGCCGCCTCGCTGAGAGGATCGCTACTTTCAACGGGACAGAGTTGTCCCTGCTCATCTTTGCTGAGCAGCGAAAGTTGTGGACCGCAGGCAGGACAGGCATTGGGCTGCGCGTGGAAGCGGCGATCAAGAGGATCGGCATATTCCTGCTCGCAGATAGGGCACATGGGAAAGACGCGCATCGTGGTTTTATCGCGATCGTAGGGAACATCCTGAATAATCGTGAAGCGCGGACCACAGTTGGTGCAATTTGTGAAAGGGTAGTGGAAGCGTCGATCTGCCTGATCAAAGATTTCATGCAGGCAATCCGCGCATGTGGCGGTATCAGGCGAGATCAGGGCGCGGCGTTCTGTTCCGGCGTCGCTATGAATGATCGTGAAACCGCGCTCATGGCGCAAGGGAACGTGTTCGCATGTCATAGTAATAATATGAGCAAGTGGCGGGATCTCTGCATGTAGTGCGCGCTGGAAGTCTGCCAGCGCCTGATCTTCTCCCTCGACCTCGATAACCACGCCAACGCTGTTATTCAGAACGAAGCCGCTTAAACCCAGGAGGTGTGCCCGGGTATAAACGAAAGGGCGGAAGCCGACCCCCTGTACAATGCCCTGCACCACAATATGGAGTCGCTGTCTGGTTGCTTTGTGTACATTGCTTCTATCATGCATAGCGAACCTTCTCAAGAGAATAGGATTTCTTATAGCATAAAGGGTTTGTGAGTAAAATGATAGCTCTTCTGCTCACAGAGACATCACATTTTTTGCACGCTGGATTTATATGAGATAGAATGAAAAGTATTGACATATACTACATCTCATCTGGTAAAATAAGCGTGAAATGTCTACGGCGGCGCGTTGTATGGGTATATCAACACACGATCAAGAAAGGGAGCGGAAACATGCAGCTATCACCTCATACTGCACAGAGCCCTTATCTGATCGTGTTCTCTATTTCTTCTCATCATCATAATCCACTCACACCTCGGCCCATGGGAGTATTGTGCCCATTTGCAGGTCAGGCGTTTGCTCGCTGACACGTAGCATTCCCTCCCTGCCGCATAGTGGGTATATCTCGTAGTAGCCCTCATGATCTCGTCCTTCCCAGGCATGTTTTGCCCTCCTGGAAATTGTTTTTTTTATCCGCCATTTTCAGCAAAAAGGAGAATAC
>DATJHM010000267.1:0-3981 GCA_035493895.1 Ktedonobacteraceae bacterium | reverse complement strand
GCTCCGACTCATGGAAGGACGTACCACGCGTGTCTTTTCCGTCTCTTCTTCTTCATCTTCTTCATCTTGAGCAATGCTCTTCCCCAATCCACTTTGACTCACAGGAAGAGGCGTTATCATAGGCTTGTTCTCAGTCTTCGTCGAGCTCACAAATACCTGTAGAAATGCCTCAAAGAGCGTCCTCTGATCGTTAGGATGCAAGCTTCTGGTCGAAGCAAGAATCTGTGCCACCAGGCGCGTATATTCCAATACGAAATGTTGCGTCTCATTATTGCGGGCAAGCACAAAATATGGATGCCGATCTATCACGCCAGCATCCTGAATTGAGATTGTCTGCCCATTCTTTTCAATACTGCTATTTCTTGCTTTCTGCAAAAATCTGCTCTGTTCTTCATAAGAAATCAAAATCAGCGTTGGGCAAGAAATAAGGAACATGGGAGCGTGCGCACTTAAAGTATATTCAACGGCATAGAGTAAACAATCAGGATAAAGAGAAAGCTGTGCAAGTATTTTATAATTGCCAATGAAGTCCCCAATATCAGACATAGCAATCCTCCTACGTGATACGGCAATCAATATGGTTCTATATGATGAAAAAATTGTAACATAGGAGGTATCCATAAAACCATAAAGCGATACTAATGTATCTTCTCCATTCTGCACAACGACAAGCCCGCATGTACAGGTCTCTATTTTTGTCATAACCACACACATACCCACAAAAACCGGAAGTATATTCATGCTTCAGCTTGAAATAAGAACGCAACATTTGCAAAGCCCTGCTGCCCCGAGAGATACATGTTGACAGATATTCCGAGCACATCTACAATGAGTACACACGATTTGCCCTGCAACAAAAACACAGTGTCGAAGGCGTCTACATCCAGTAAGAGGGGCGAGGACAACAGTTCATTTTCATGAGGAAAAGGTGGTCGGAATATGCAAGGAAGGTCACATCTCCTGATAGGTTTAACGGCGGGAGTCGTACTTGACAGTATGGTCCATCTCACAGGTGATCCGTTGACTATGGTGAAAACAGTTCCCCTCCTCCTGATTGCAAGAAAGGCGATCTTCTATTTCGCGGTCGGTTTCGGCGCTTTGTTACCTGACATAGACAACGCTCGTAGTACATTGGGACAGAAACTTGGGCCCGTCAGCCGAGAAATCCAGCATCTGGCTGGACATCGCACTGTCTTTCATAGTATCCTTGGTGTAGTGATCGGCTCACTCATAGCAATAGGCCTGGAGCGGCTTGTGATCTATTTTCTCGACCAGCAAGGCCTGATCCCATCGGCACATCTGATCGATACGACGCATCTGGTCTTTTTCGCCGTACTCTTTGGCTGCATTATGCATATCGTCGCAGATGCGCTCACGCTGGGAGGAGTGCCGTTATTCTGGCCTTACCGCAAACGCTACGGTTTCCCACTTAATCCACATTGGCGATTTCGTACCGGCTCATGGCCCGAATTTGTCATTGTCTATACATTTATAATAGTCGTGGGCGTTGGTATCTGGAAAGATATTATTGTGATTTGAGGAGTTATAAACAACTTTTGCGACGGGTACGCATGACACAATCGACACAACTACGTCTGGCCTGGGCACTGCTCATTGCGCTCACACTTGGCTACATCCTCTGGATGAGCTCTCTGGTGGTGCTCCGTTATACTTCTTTTATCGCAACGGCTTTTGATCTGGGCAATATGGATCAGGTGATGTGGAACACGCTCCATGGACACCTGTTTCAATGGACAAACCAGAGCGATAACTATTTTGGGCCGCCTATCCGCCTGGCCCAACACGTCGAGCCCATTATTCTACCACTCTCACTGCTCTACCTGATCTATCCAGATCCACGGACACTTTTGATATTTCAGACGCTCGTGCTGGCCAGCGGTACCCTCCCGATCTTTCTGCTCACACGGCGCTATCTGCCTATCTGGCCACTTTTTGCGCCCGTTATGGTTGCCGCATATCTCTTCTCGCCCGCCCTGCTCGGCGAAAATCTCTACGACTTCCATCCGGTTAGTCTGGCCACGCCCGTGATTCTCTATGCATTTCTCGCGCTGGTCCATCGCCGCTACGGCTGGTTTCTCGCCGCCTGTTTGCTGGCAATGGCCACGAAAGAAGATGTTCCCTTTACGATGGCCCTCTTTGGCCTGCTCCTCATCTGGAAATATAAATTGCCGAAACTGGGCTCATTGTTGATTGTGATCGGACTTCTCTGGTTCTCTCTGGCATTCTTCGTGATCATGCCTCATTTTCTGGGGGCAAAAAACAACAACTTCTGGTACCGCTATGCCGATCTCGGTCCTACGCCGCTTGCTGCGGTCAAGAATATTCTCTTGCATCCATGGATACTCTTCAGCTATTTCGTCACCTTGAACCGCATTTACTATCTCTTTAGCCTGTTTCGCAGCACAAGCTTTCTGGCATTGCTCGCACCAGAGTGGCTCCTGCCCATCCTTTTTAGTCTGGCCGTGAATCTGCTGAGCTCAGATGCCAGTCTCTATGGTGGTATCTATCAGTATAATGCGACGATCATCCCATTTATCATATTCGCCGCCATTCACGGCATGCAGCGTGTCCTGATATGCTGGCAACGCTGGCAGGGTGACGAAATCAGTTTGCCCGCTGTGGGTTCGCTTGATCCCGAGCCTCCACATGCAATAGCCTCACAACAGTTATGGTTGCCGCAGCGCGCGCTCTACCTTCTGAAGAGGGGCAATGAGGCTATACGCAACACCTTCAATAATCGGCCTGTGGCCTGGCTACGTCCCCGCATAGCGGCAATTATCCAGGTTGGCAAAGAGCGCTGGTGGAGCTTTGGCGAACAGATGATATCGCTGGCGCGGATCGTGCCGGTGCGGAAGTTACAGTTCTATGCGGGGATCTGGTTCATCGTCATGATCACACTCAACTGGATCATCATGATTCCAGAACTGAACTATCTGTGGCCTCAGCAGGGCATGACGGACCGAGATCGCAATATCGAACAACTTCTCAAAGAGATCCCACCAGATGCGGCCGTCTCGGCTGGCACGAATATTAATCCGCACGTCACGGAAAGACGCTACGTCACCGTCTTTCCAGCCATCGAGGTTGCCACGATGCAGAAAACCTATATCATGGTAGATTATGTCATCGTCGACCTGCAAGCTGTCTTTCCCGAATATCGCAACACGACCGCAGTCATGCTCACGCGTTTAGTGCAATCTGGCCAGTTTTGTAATCTTAAGCAAGCAGACGGAGTGATATTACTAAAAAGATGCGGCCCATAGCGTAGAATGCATAAGGCATGTTATAATCGCAACAGGAATGCCTGTTACTCACCTGATGCTTCTCTACGGGCGAGCACAGTTGTACGGAGGAAAAGAGAGGGATGGAACGAAATCCTTATCCAGACGAGCGCGCAAAAGCCCAGGCTGCAAATGTACTTCCACAACAAATGGAGATGGAAGATCTCCAACCGCGTAAACCTGCCCCGGTTCCTGCACCGCCAGCCCCCATACTGGATAGTGTGCCAGAAGAGAGCGCAGACACACGGCTGGAGGAGGCTCGTACGGTCAAATATGCCATTGGTAAGCTCAATGATTTCTTACAATGGTTTATGGCAGTTCTTGAAGTGACCCTTGTCATCCGTTTTCTGCTAAGGCTGATCGGTGCTGACCCAAATAATATGTTCGCGGGCTTCTGTTATGCCCTGACAGAGATTATCCTGTTTCCATTTGTCTCCATCGTCCATGACCCATCGCTGCATCAGAATCAGGCTTTCGAGCTCTCTACGCTGATCGGCATGGCAATCTATTACCTCATCTTCTGGGCAGTGCGTCGTTTTCTGCGCATCCTCATCTCCGGGCCGGAAGAGGCTGCTGCTTAGAGAGTTTCAATCCCTGCAAATAGGGGCAGTGAAGCATTGTAGAGGCGCTGCTTGTCTGCGCCAGGGAAGCCCACAACGGCACTCCCTGGCGCAGACAA
>DATJHM010000266.1:0-14905 GCA_035493895.1 Ktedonobacteraceae bacterium | reverse complement strand
GCATTGGAAACACCTTGCGCCGAGGCTAAGATGATGCGCGCTCTCAGTGCCACCTGTTGTTCACTTCGATGACGCCTGGTCAGTCGGGTCAATGCTTCCTGTTCTTGCTCACTCAAATGAATCATTGTCGCTCGCTTCTATAAACGCCGATGTATAATTGCGCCAGGATAAAATTGACCGCCCCATGAACAGGCTGTAAGCTGTGAAGCATGAGTGAAACATGCACACAGGAGGCAGCCATGATCAGGAGTCGGACAGTGAATACAATACACGAATTAGTCACACAAGGGAAGTCAGTTCAAGAGATAGCGATCACGCTGGGGATCGCCAGGAATACGGTGCGCAAATATCTGCGTCATCCAGAGTTGTGCACGATGCCGCACCCTCGGCCCAATCGTCGCTCCAAGCTTGATCCGTTCAAAGAACAGGTCAAGCAGTGGATCACGGAGGATCACTGTTACAACTGCGAGGCGATGTTGCCTCGTTTACAGGCTCTGGGCTACACGGGAAGCTTGAGCGTGCTCAAAGCCTTTGTCCATCCCTTGCGTCCTCCAGGACCAGGGCATGCACCCGTCCAACGCTTTGAAACCCAGCCGGGAGAACAAGTCCAGTTTGATTGGGGCGAGTTCAAGTATGAACAGCAAGGAGTTGCCCGCAAGGTCTATGGATTCACGGCGATCCTCTGTTACTCCCGTATGCGCTTTGTGACCTTCGTCAAGCGCTGCGATTGTCCTACCATGATCCGTTGCTTGATGGAGGCATTTGAATACTTTGGAGGTTTGCCCAAAGCCGCATTGACCGACCGCATGAAGAGCGTGTTAGTGGAAATGGAGGACAAAACACCCCGTTGGAACGCACACTTTGCCGATTTCATGGCTTCCATTGGGGTCGCCCCACGGGTTTGTAAGCCATACACACCACAAACGAAGGGGAAAGTCGAGCGCTCGGTGGGTTTCGTCAAGCAGAGCTTCTGGGCGGGAGTCCACTTTACGGATATCGACGACCTCAACCGTCAAGCCCATGTCTGGTGTGAGCGCATCAATACCCGTGTCCATCGCACTACCCATGAACGCCCCAAAGAGCGCCGCGAGCGGGAGCCGCTTGCGCCTTTTCCTGTCGCCTTCGCTTGGGAACGCTTTGCCTCCGAAGAGCGGAAGGTGGGTTGGGATGGCTACTTGTCCTACGACGGCGTCTTGTACGGTTTGCCTTCCGAGGCACACGTCGCGGGTGCTGTCGTGCAGGTCCGCGAGCGGCACGGGATACTCTCCGTCTGGTCGCAGGGGCAGCTCCTGGCAGAACTGGCCAAACGCCCGCTCTCGCAGGAGACGGTGACCCATCCTGACCAATTTCGCACGGTGGCTCCTGCTGCCTCGTTACGCGAACGAATGGCGCCATTGGGACATCAGCGCACGGTTCCTGTGGTGCTCACCCGCGCGCTCTCGGAGTATGATCAGTTGTGCGGACTGGAGGTGTCCTCATGCAATCTCAGTTGAAGCAGTTAGGTTTAACCCAGTTGGAGCAAGCGCTGCCCACCCTCTTTGAGACGGCCAGGCAGGAGCAATGGACCTATGAACAGCTTCTCAAGCGAGCCATTGCCGCAGAGATTGAAGGACGAGATCGTCGGGCGGCGGAGCGTCGGCTCTCCGCAGCGCATCTGCCCGTCGTCAAAACGTTGGAAGCGTTCGACTTTTCCTTCCAGCCCAGCCTGTCTGAACGACTGCTGTGGGAACTGGCGGATCTGTCCTTTGTCCAGAGTGCCACGAATATCATTTTTTTGGGACCGCCGGGCACAGGAAAAACCCATCTCTCGGTTGCGCTTGCAGTCAAGGCTCTAGCAGCAGGGTATTCGGCGTTGTTTACGACCTTGACGCATCTGGCAGAGGCCCTGGAGACGGCCTCCTATCCGGGCCTGGTTCGCCAACGGCTCCGCCGCTATACCACGCCAAGCGTGTTGGTCATTGATGAGGTCGGCTACACCAACCTGTCAGCAGCCCAGGCCCACCATTTCTTTGAGTTGGTCACCGCCCGCTATGAGCACGGCTCGATCCTGCTGACCTCCAACACCATGTTCTCAGACTGGGGCAAATTGCTCGGAGATGAGGTATTAGCCACCGCCCTGCTCGACAGGCTCCTTCATCATGCGGAGGTAATTGCCATCAATGGCAACAGTTATCGCATGAAAGACCGTCGTCGGGATGGTCTGGGACCAGCCAAAACGGAAGGAGGTCACAAACAAACTGGCGCAGCATGATTGGCGTTTGGGAGAAGTCACCCTGGCGCAGGAAAGCTGGCGTTGGCATGCAAGCCCTCAGGGAGGGAGGGGAAAGAGCGTCAGCTCTGCAGGCATTCGGAGTGAGCGAGTTGAGGCAGGGGGCGGCAGGCCAGACGACCTGGACCCCTGTGGTAGGCTTGGCAGACGAGACGAGCGGGACGCTGTGCTCTGCAGTATATCCGTCGTTCGCTCGTCTCGGCGCCAGCCGTCTCCCACAGGAGGTCCAGGTGGAGATGGCATGACGCTGGGAGGGGAAAGGGAAAAGAAGAGTTGACAACGTATGGATGAAATGAGAACAGGTGGTCAAAATTATCTGGGCGCAAAATTAAGCTGACGTTGACACTTCGGCATGAACGTGTTGCCTCCTCGCTGTTCTCCTCCTATTCTATCATGGGTATTTCAACGCCTCAATGTACTAGGTGACTGATCAATGCGGGAATTAAGGTCCTCTCCATTCATAAAAGGAAATAGTACATCCTTATTACGCGGATCTTTCTCGATGAGGATTTTAGCTTCCTCGGGTTGAAGAACAAATCCCATACCTAGCACGTAAGAACCAATAAAAGATTTATTCTGATTGGCAGCCAGGGTATGAGGTTCTCCTTGCACTGATCCTACATTTGAAAGAAATGGAGTAATACCCTCTACTGCTTTTTCATCAAGTAGATAATCACCACCCCATTCACCATGTCGTAGCCATACATGAGCAACCTCTAAACCCGCTTCTCCGGGCCACTTACGGCTAGGAATAGCACGAGGGATTGTCCAACCATGAGATATGATTTGGTCCAGCCCTACTTCACGCGTATCACCTTGAGCAATAGTATTGGTTGCAAGTAACCCACAAGAGCCCTCATATCTCACAAGGTTTGAGGCTCGTAAGAAAAAATAAGTACAAAGGTCAGCATGACCACGCTTCGCATTAGCTAGATCTTCTACCAAGTATTCTCGATAATCAGTATCGAGCGCGCCGGTAATCCTTTTCCCGCCTTGAAATGGCGGATTGCTCACCACAGCGGCAAAGCCCGGCTGCTCATTCTGCTCTTCAAGGAAGGCTTCGGGGTACATGAGGGGCCAGTGGAAGGGATTGCGGTCCCCGAGCAGTTCGTTGACGTGGGCGCGCATTTTTGTGACTTGCTCGCGGGTGGCGTGCAGGTCGTTATCGGTGAGTTTGCCCAAACGATGATCTTCGTATCCCTGTACGAGGAGGGTGTAGTCGGACATGTTTGGCAGATCGGCGCGGGATGGTTTATGGTAGGTGTTGAGGGTTTCGGCGATGAGGAGATCAGCGCCGAGACGGATGACTTCCAGGGTTTCGTTAGCCTCTTTGAGCAGACGGGCCTTCTCTTCGACTTGCTTGATGTCGTCGTTGGGAATCTGGCGCAGGCGATAACGCAGGTTGAGGGTTGCAGTGATGGTATCTTTGATGGCACGCTGGAACCAGACAAGCTGGCGTATGGCATCGTCGGATGGATTGGGGTCCATGGACCAGTTGGTGAGTTGCTGAATATTGACGCCGAGGAGAGCATCGCCACAGCAGAGGGCATGGTTGAGGAAGGTGAAAGGGCGATCTTTGTGGAGGGTGATGAGCCAGAGCGAGAGCTTCGCCATTTCGACGGCCATCGGATTTTTGTCGACGCCGTAGAGGCAGCGTTCGGCGATGAGGCGACGGGCATAGGCGAGGCGCTCTTCCTTATCCTGAGGTAGCAGCACTTCTCCGGCGATCCCCTGCGAGGGACGACCTTCGGTGGTAAAGGGAGGATCGCCAGCATGCCGCCAGCCCTCGGCATCTTCCCAGGCCTCGACGAGACGTTGCGCGAGATAACGACAGACCTGGACCAGAAAAGCCCCCGAGCCCATCGCAAAGTCACAGACCTTGAGCGCAAAAATCTCCTGCACAGAACGCAGACGCCATTGTTCACGAGGCAGACCATCGGCAGGTCCAATGTAGACGAGAGGGTCAAGGGTATGCTGCACCAGCGGCTCGGTCAGGCTGCGCGGCGTATAGTGCGTGCCGGTGGTACGACGATCCGAGCCAGCCGTCATGTAGATCGAGCCAGTATTCACGACAAGCGGATTGCCGAAGCTATCGCTACGCAGTAGCTCGGCGAAGGGCAGAACGCGCCTCAGCAAGGGATCATTGTCGGCACAGGCACGCTTGAGCTTGCCAAATTGCACGAGATCGGGCTGATAGGTCAGGGCCTTTTGCAATGCGACGGGCGAGCGTCCGGTTTTTTCTTTGAGCAGGTCGAGCAGGGGCTGTTCGCCCTTTGCACGCAGATCCTCAAGAAGTAGAAGAGAGAGTTCGATTCCCTCCTGACCCGTACTGTTCAAACTGAGGATCGGCTCCGTAGCCCGGCGAGCAGTGTGATCGAGCAAACCTTCATAGACATGGCCGATCTGCTCCACATCGAGGGCACGAAACGAGAGGCGGCGCGTCTCCATCTGCCCACCACCCGGCACTTTTACCTGGAGGAGTTGCAAGGCTTCCAGCAGATGCAAAACGGTCCGATTGTCGATGAAGAGAGGAGCAGCAGCCTCCTCGCGCCAGGTCGTACTGGGAGCGCGTCCCTCAAGAAAGGGGAAACGATCGGGATCGAAGAGACGCCCATCGTAAGCACGCAGGCGAAGATCGGGATGCTCCACGCCATCATGCACGACACGGAAGAGCGCGAGCAGGCGGCTCCAGGCATCATAGCGGCGCTCCAGCACCTCCTCGCCATGCTGGTCAGCCTGTTCACGCAGCAGGCCCTGAAGCGTCGAAGCGGCATAATATTGATCGTAGAGCGACTCGCCAAAGGGAAGCAGTTTGCGCTCTTCAGCCGAGAGGAGAAAGACGAGACGCATCATCACCGTCAGCGCGGCTTCGTAGAGTTCCGCCTCGGAGTACGAAGCGAGCAGGGAGCGCCCGGATTCTTTATCGACACGATCCAGGGATTGCAGCAGCACCTCAACGGCACGTCGTACCTGATAGCCGAGCTGATTCGTCACATCCTGCTGATTATTCGCGCTCTCAGCCAGCAGCGCAGACAGCGTATCCTGCGCGGCAACACCGGAGAAACGGCGCAGATGTAAGAGACTGCAAAAAGCACGCAGCGTCAGTGGCTCCTCCGTCCACAAATTGGCTTCCCAGGTGACAAAAGCAGTGGTCTCGTTGCGGGGTGCATCGATCAGCATCCACTGATCGCCATTTGTCAGCAGACCCAGGCGAACCTCGGTAGCACGCAACAGCTGCATCATGCGCATAGCGGGGGAATCCGTCCAGCGATGGCCGGGGATGGGCTTGTTGAGATCCTGTCCGTAGGGGTATTGCTGAATGAGGAGATAGGGTCTGGGGACAGCGGGAGCCATCAGCGCATAATCAGGAGAGAGAAGCTCGCCGTATTCTTTCACCTCAACACGCAGGAAAGGAGGAAGAGCGGCCCCGGTGAGCAGGCCAGGCTGACTGGTAGGAGAGACCATCTCCATATCCAGGGCATTTGCGAGCACAAAACGTAACCACTGCGTATGAATGGCCTCATCGCGGTGGAGGCTAGCCTGATTATCGAGCCATTCTTCGTAGGCGGGACGCAGCAGGCGATGCAGATTGGCATCGACGGTATCCAGGCCCTGGGGAAAGACGCGCAAAAGCACCGGCATACTCAAAAAAGGGCCGGAGATCTCGATTAACGAGAGCCACTCCGTATGATGGCTGGCAATAGACATAATGAAAGGGTCCATCCTTCCTTATGAAGAAGAACAAATAAAGCGTGAAAGCGCAGAGAGCAACAAAGCGATTATTGAGCCAGGCGTTCCGGGACAAGATACGTCACCGCCACAGGAAAGAGGCGGGACTGCGGGTCGGCAAAACGCTGCTCAATGCGGGCCGTTTCCTCAGCAATTTCCTCTTGAATTTGCGAGGCACGTTCTACTAGCGCCTTCTTATTAGAGTCAAGTTGCCTGCGTTCATCGGAGGTAAAGAGTTCCAACTGCAACACCTCCGGCTGATCGAGCTCCTGCATAATGCTCGTGCGTAACTCCTGCAAGATCATGGTGATATCCGCAATCTCTTTTTGCTTGCTTTCGTCGAGAAAGCGTTGCAAGCTGCCCACACGATCGCGCATGCGTCCCTCCAGAGCTTGTTGAAGGGAACGGAAATGATTGGGCCAGAGCACGCGCAAATGTTGCTGCGTTTGCGCCGAGACCGGCCTGGTGTGCGCAGCCTGCAACAAACGTTGTGCATCGGTCAGATTCATGCGCGTAAAGCGTCCCTCGCGGAGATAGCCACCGGCAAAGATCAGCTCCTCATGCAGGCGCTGGCTATCGGTACCCAATACCACCAGGCGGGCATGCGCGATCACCGCAGGCGTGGCTAATTCGCTGTTAGGAACGGTGCGAGCCGTCACGCGATGCAGATGGCGCTGCACATTCTGGTCCCAGATGGCAGCACGCAGCAAGCGAAGAGACATCGCGACAAGGCGATGATTGAGATGCGCCAGCACGACATCATCGCGTCCGGCAGCCAGTTCATGATCAAAAACAATGGGGCGCTCCTCACGAGAGAAGGGATGTAAAAGGCCCTCTTTACAGATACTCCAGCTATCCGTAAGCTCAGGGAGATAAAAGACCGTCAGGGGCGCACGACCATTGTGAGCGGGAAAGAGCACTTTGCGCAAAGGAGGCTTGCCCGCAATCGCCAGGGCCGTCTCCACCACCGCTTGAATATGTGCGGGAGTCAGGCCCAGCGTACGCTTACTCTCCAGCAAACGCTGATGAAGATCGGCAATCTGATCACGCAGCCTGCGCTCAAACTTCAGCCAGCGACGTAGCGGATCAGCCTTCTCTTCAACGAAGCGCGTATCCAGGCGCGTGCGACGAGTGAACATCGCTTCCTCAACCTGCGCCGCAATCACCGAGCCCACCTTACCGAGATCCTGACGAATCTGATCGACCTTGAGCAGGGCCCGCCATAAAAACTCAAGATCACCGTCCAGCTCACCAGTAGGAAGATGCGCATCGGCTGGAGAGAGATGATATTTGCTGCCCACAAAGTGATAAATCTTCACCTCATCTGCCAGCTGCCCATGGCGATCAATACGGCCATTGCGCTGCTCAAGGCGATTAGGATTCCAGGGAATTTCATAGTGAATCAGACGAGAGCAATAATTCTGGAGATCGATACCTTCAGAGGCCGCATCGGTCGCCAGCAAAATACGCACCGCAGAGACAGCGGGATCGGCCTGGAAAGCGGCTTTGATCTGCTCGCGCTCCTCACTATTCATGCCACCATACAGAGTCAACAAGCGTCCATGACTCGCAAACCCCTCGCTACTCAACAACTCTTGCAGTGAGGAGAGCGTTGCGCGGTATTCCGTAAAAATAATGACACGCTGATCCGACCATGTGCCAGCGGGCTTGATCTGCGCGTGTAACCAGCGAATCAGCTCCTGCGCCTTGCTATCCGAGCGGTTACCGGCCTCATCAGCCCAGGCACGCATGGCATGCAACCATTGCTGTTCTTGCGGCGTTGGCGGACGAAAGAGAGGAGCCGCGATCTCGACCGCCGTACCCATCGCCTCCTCCAGCGTCGTATCGTTGTCGCTCTCCTCATCCAATTGCTCAACCTGACGGCGAAGAATACCGATAGCAGGTCCGGTCGAAGAGCGGTCGCGCTTACGCGCATTGAGCAAGGTTTCTTCATGCTGACGTAGCGTCGTCGCAAAAGCCTGGGGAGAAGAGAAGAGGCGCTTCTTTAAAAGCTTAAGCACAAACTCACTGGCAAAACGTTCCTCCTCATCCAGCGAATGCTGTAAGCGCGACTCGGTATAGTCACGCAACAGGCGATGCACCGTCTGCTCCTGC
Source organism: Ktedonobacteraceae bacterium (assembly GCA_035493895.1). Taxonomy (GTDB): domain Bacteria; phylum Chloroflexota; class Ktedonobacteria; order Ktedonobacterales; family Ktedonobacteraceae; genus DATJHM01. The sequence continues at coordinate 6,792 of DATJHM010000266.1, read as the reverse complement.
TCGCTATACGACACCGGGAGCGCATTGAGCACACGGACGGGGAAACGGGGAGCCTCATCCCAGCCTTGCATATCAGACTTCAGACGGCGAATCATCACCAGATTGAGTTGCTCGCGCATCCCCCGGCGTTCCAGACTAATCCCCCTGGCGAAACGCTGATTATCCAATAGTTCCAGCAAGGCCGTAAAGCTTTCAGAATAGCCATTATGCGGAGTAGCCGAGAGAAAGCGTTTGTGCTCAAAGTGAGGAACAAGGCGGCGTAACGCCGTATTCCCGCAAATTTAGCGCCTACCTGGATTATCAACAGGCAACAGGCAGAGCGCTTCCTCTGCTCGTGGTGACCTCATCCCACAAAGCGACAGAGCGCATGCAGCACGTCCTCGCTGCCTTGCCTGGATCGCTGCGCATCGTCATCCTGTTAGAAAAGGAGCTTCTCTCACAAGATCTCGCGCTTCTCCTGCATCATTTCCCGCCATAACATCGATGTGGAGAGCCTCATATTATTCCCGCCTGGCGACGCGTATGTACCCAATCTTCACTGACAAATACCAGCTAAAATACATCGACTAAAAAAAAGCCCTGACACGTTTACTCATCAACAAGCATATCTGTAGTTTACATTTCTCCTATATATACTTCATGTAATGCCTATCTGTAGCTGTTATAGTGACCTACACGTGCGACTCATTGCCCCTGAGTCAACGGGATTCTGGTTCCATCTAGAAAAACACCGACGCCGTTTGAATGTTTACGATTTTCGCCATCCTGGTATGAATTGCTATGACTACAAATCGCGTTCATCAACTACTCGGCAAATATCGCCTCACGGATTACCTGGGAAAGGGGGGCTTTGCTGAAGTGTATCTGGGTGAGCATCAACACCTCAAAAGCTATGCGGCTCTGAAGGTGTTGCATGTCACACTAACGAGAGACATGGTAGATGCCTTCCTGTTAGAGGCACAAACCCTGGCTCGATTGGTGCATCCAAATATTGTGCGCGTGCTCGATTATGATATCCAGCAGGGTACGCCTTTTATCATCATGGAATATGTGCCCGGTGGAACGCTGCGTAATCATATCCCACGTGGTACACGCCTTCCTCTTTCCACAGTTGTCACCTATGTCAAGCAAATTGCCTCGGCCCTGCAATTCGCGCACAACCGCAACATCATCCACCGCGATGTCAAGCCAGATAATATGTTGCTCGCGACCGAACAACAGATACTTCTCAGCGATTTCGGGCTGGCGCTGTTCGCTCCCAATCAGCTCAGTACGCAGCCAGGGCTGGAGGGCACTATCCCCTATTCGGCACCGGAACAATTGCGTGGCAAACCTCTCTTTGCGAGTGATCAATACTCGCTCGGCATTGTGACCTATGAGTGGCTCTGTGGGGTCCGTCCATTCGAGGAAGGAGGCCCCATCCAGATCGCAAACCAGCATATCTTTAGCCCGCCACCTCCATTGCGCGAGATCCGCCCCGATCTTCCGCAAGCCGTCGAAGCTGTTGTACTCAGGGCACTGGCGAAAGATCCGCAGGAGCGCTATCCAGATGTGCAAAGCTTCGCGCAGGCATTGGAACATACTTGTCTGTCTCCGCTCGAAGAAGACATAGAGATTACCAGTCCACGCAGGCCGCCCCTGCCAGCAACATCCCCTATGCAGCCTCCTGAAGCGCTCCAGAGAGGTGCATTTGCGCGCGTGTTCCTTTCCTATGCACCCGCCGATGATGATTTTGCCAGACGCATCAAAGCCGATCTGGGCAAACAGGGTGTGTCTTTCACTAACGATTACCTCTTCGGCCCAGCCGACCAGCACGATTCAGAGCAGATGATGCAACAGGCCATTCGTGCAGCCCATGTTGTGCTGGTTGTAGACTCTGAGGCGACCCGCTCGTCGCGCACGGTCAAGGAACATCTGCGCGTTGTTGCTTCCTATCAGAAGCGACTGGCATATGTCTGGGTATCTGGACCGGGTATTGCGGCCCTATCGCTGCATAGTCATGGTTCTCGGCTGGAGGTGATTGATGCTCGCCAGAATCGCTATCGACAAGCGTTGTATGACATTATCGAGTATCTCAATGAAGACTCCGTTACTGCAGCCGTCCCTTCTGTCAAACTGCAAGAAAATCGGGAGCCGCGCAACCCCTACAAAGGATTGCGCTCATTTACCATGGATGAAGCCAGTGATTTCTTCGGTCGAGGCAGGCTCATCGACGACCTGGCGAGAAAAGTACAATCGCTTGTAACCGAGCAGCCTCACAGAGTGGGCAATCGGCTCTTAGCGCTCATTGGTCCCAGCGGGTCCGGCAAGTCGAGCACAATGATGGCGGGTCTGCTGCCACGCCTCCAACTAGACATGATTCCTGGCAGCAAGCAGTGGGTCTATCTGGGACCAATGAGGCCGGAGCAGCGTCCGGGTGACGCATTGACGGTCCTGCTCACCCAACAGTTCCCGAACCTGACGCCACAATCCATCTATGCGGACCTGGGAGAGGAGTCGGCTCGTGGTCTCCATTTTTTTGCAGAGATCATGGCCCGGAAAGTTCGCCAAGCAGATCCACGCGCAAGATCATGCGTCGTGCTGGTCATCGACCAGTTCGAGGAGATCTTCAGTCCGGTTGTGAGTGAGCGAGAACGCCAGCATTTCTTTGATCTCCTTACCACTGCCGCGACGGAGCCAGGGGGACCGCTGCTTGTTCTGCTCACCCTCAGAGCAGACTTCTACGGCCATAGCATGCACTATCCAGCATTGCACAGCCTGATCGAGGCAAATCATATGCCAGTGACTCCAATGAATCTGGACGATTTGCGGGCCGTGATTGAGGGTCCTGCCGCCCTTCCCGATGTCCAGGTGTCGTTTGAGGGCAATCTTGCTGGCGATCTACTCTTCGAAGCACAGGGGCAGGCGGGAGCCTTACCGCTGCTAGAGTTTACGCTGGACCAGCTCTTCGAGATGCGCCAGGGCAATATGCTCACGCTGCCAGCCTACAAGCAGATTGGTGGCGTCAAGGGAGCGCTGGTCAAATACGCTGAGGCCGTCTATGCGCAATTGCCCAATGAGGAATATCGCGCCTTGACGCGTGCGCTCTTCTTGCGCCTCATTGATCCAGGTCCCACGCCACAGGATGCCACGCGCCGCCGTGCAACGCTAAGCGAGTTGGCGCTACCCGACGAGAAACAAAGCACGATCAGCGCAGCCATTGCTGATGCGTTTGTCGCGGCTCGCCTGCTGGTCGTCAATGAGCAAGATAGGGAGCGTACGATCGAAGTGAGCCATGAAGCGCTGATCGAACGCTGGCCACGCCTCTTCACCTGGCTGCGTGAGGCGCGATCCGATATCATTCTCCAGCGCACAATCAACGGTGATACCCACACCTGGCTACGACGTGACAGGCCAGTAGATCGTCTGTACAGTGGCAGCGAGCTCATCGAGGCGCAAGCCTGGGCGAAGCGCAATTACCCGAATCAGGACGAGGCCGAATTTCTGCATGCGAGTACCGCGGAGCAGGAGCGTAGAGAAAACGAAGAGCGTATCCGTCAACAAGAACAGATCAGGATGCAGCAAGCACAGCTCGCGATGCAGCAAGAGCAGATCCGCTTGCGGGATAACATCACGAACCATCAGCGCCGCCTGCTCACTATCCTGTCCGTTTTTACCACTATCGTCATCATTTTGGGGTCGCTGGCAACACTCAGTTATGCCAATGCTCAACAGCAAACGGTAAGAGTCAACATTGAAGCAAATAAAAACGCTTCACGTGCGCTGGCTGCTAATGCCAATATCGCATTAGCAAACCATGAGACGGACCTCGCTTTATTACTCAGTATCAAAGCGCTCCAGACGCAAGAAACCTTTGAGGCACGTAATGCGTTGTTTCGTGCGCTTATGCAAAGCCCACATCTTGCCGGGATACTCAGCAACGGCTACAATTATCCTGATCCATTCCCACTTGGTGCTGTCTCCTCACTGGCTTTCGATGAAAAGGGGCAGATGCTTTACGCCTATAACGGTGGTTCTCGAATTGCTCATTGGAATATACAAAGGCAGACCTATCAGGAAAAAGATCTTCCAGTAACCAATCCTTCTGGCACAATTGCATTTAGTCCAGATCATCGAACCGTAGGAATCGTGAATAGGAATGGCATATGGTTGATTGATCTCCAGACCAATACTGCACGTCCTTCTCTAGCACCGCCAACCCCGGGAATACCCTCTACCATTACGCCTAGTTCGGCGATTGCCTTCAGCCAGAATGGAATGCTGGTCGCTGCCAGTCGTTGTCATAGTTATCCACCTCTTCGTCCTGATCAGCCTGTCCCTCCATGTGCTGAAAGCAGTGTCTCAATCTGGACGACCCAAAATGCTCAACCTCTCTCTTTTGCGTTTACGATCAACAAGGCTGATATTCTCAATCTTGCCTTTAGTCCTGATACAACAAAACTTGCCATTGCTACTTTTAGCAACATCCTGGTAGTAGACACCACAACAAGTGAGGTAATTAAAGACATCGCAGTAAATAATATAACGAGATCCAGCCTTGCTTTCAGCCCCGATGGGACAAAACTCGTGGTAGCCAGCGATGATAAGACCATTCACCTCTGGGACACGGCTACCTGGGAAACTCTTCAGCCATTTTCAGGTCACGAAGGAATTGTACGTAGCCTTGCCTTCAGTCACAATGGTAAGCTACTTGCTTCGGCTAGTGAGGATGGGACTATTCGCCTGTGGACCGTTGATACAGGCAATGAACTTGGAAGCCCTCTTACTGGTCACAAGGATATGGTATTTAGCATCGCTTTTAGCTCTGATGATAAACTGTTGGCCTCTGGTGGCCATGACGGTTCTCTCTTACTATGGGATATCAATGCCGAAGGTCCGATCAATCGACGGCTCGCTGATGTTTCGGGAGCGCATAGCGTTCTCTTCAGCCCTGATGGTCGAATGCTCTTTGTCGGAACTGGTGGGGGCAAAATCTTATTACTGAATAGCAGTACCGGACAGGTTCAAACCACGCTTAGTGATATGACTGCCTACTCGGTGCCACAATCCGACCCGCCACTCACCGGGATTATCTCGATTGCGGTGAGTGGCAATGGTAAGAGACTGGCTGCAGGCAGGGCTGATGGGACTATTCTCCTCTGGGATCTAAACACCCGCAAGGTTCTGACCACACCTCCACTGAAATATGCTGGATATCCTAACAAAATTATGTTGAGTACGGATGGACGTCTTCTGGCAGTTGGAGGAGATGGCAAGGCTGTTATGGTCTGGGCTATCGACAAACCAATACACGCCTCCACTTTCCCTGTCAATGCTCCATCTGGTATTGGTGCTGCAATAGCTTTGAGTAATGATGGTAAGTTATTGGCTACGAGCAGTTGTATATCACTACAAACAGGCTGCTCAGAGTCAGAAGTGTTACTCTGGCATCCTGGAACAGGTCGGCCTCCCACCCACATCCTTACAAAAAATCAGGACCCCTATCTGGATATGGCCTTCAATACAGATGGGAGTACATTAGCGGCCAGTAGTCGTAGCGGGATTAGTTTGTGGGATATGAAGCAACAACGGTCTCTCACAACCCTTACTGTTACTAACGCTAAGAATACACCGGATCTATATTATCAAACCATTCGTTTTAGTCCTGATGGAAAGCAGCTACTCTCATCTAGCGAATTTGGCAATCTTACGTTTGCGTTTGCGCTATGGAATGTGCGTCCACCAGAGCCTTTCATACAACCTTTCGCAGAAGGCTTTAGCCAGAATCCGTTGGATACTATTCAGCAAGGTAGCCTTGCCTTCAGCCCTGATAGTCAGCATATGGTCTCGATTTTCACACGCAACGAGACAAACATCCTACTACTCTGGGATCTTGTGCCTTCGAATTGGCAGGCACGAGGCTGTGATCTCGCACATCGCAATTTAGCACTAGATGAATGGAAGCAATTTGTGAGAGGTGAGCAGCGACCCACCCGAATATGTCCAGATTTTCCTCCTGGCACTTGATGTATTACCTGAACTTTACACAAAGGAGAAACCATTATGACGGCGGCACTGGATAAGCTCCAACCTGGTGCGTATAGTATCACAGTTACCTGGACTCTTCATGGGGATGATCCAAATCTCGCTATTGCTGTGGTTGCAAATCATGGAGGAGCTACAACAAACGGTAGTCAGATCGCTATGAAAGATATAAAAGGAGCTGTTGATCATTTGAGTCAGAAAACGTATTACGATGTTTACCTCAACAGCTGGAACAGTACTAATCGAGTTAGTGATGACAAATTTACCACGACAACAGCAGGAGCTTCGCATAATTCTGTCATGAAAGAGCGCATTCCTGCTGATGGCTCTAGCGATCCACAGCTTCAGTCTCTGGCGGCAGCCACTCTCAGCAACCAAAAGCTCTTTGATCTGCTGGTGTTTGAGGGCACGTTCATTGGTCATTACACACGGCGGGGGGCAAGCGGCGGTTGGACGCGTGTAGACAGACTGGTGCTCCCTGCTGGACAGCAGATACCCGAATCCGCCATTTCCCATATCCAGAGCTTCACTGCCCTGGAGCACCTGAATGCACTGGCTCTGACCGAGCCCGCAAATAGCCTGGTGACGTTCGAGTACAATCCCGGTACTGGTGATCATGACCCAATACCTGTTCATGTGGACGGCGGTACGCCTAACGGCATTCCAGCTCTCGTACAGACGGATCAGGAGCTCTTCCATCTGCTGGTACCTCTCCTCGATCCAAAGGGGATACAACGTATCGCCCATCTGGTCCATCCGAACAAGACT
>DATJHM010000265.1:0-51930 GCA_035493895.1 Ktedonobacteraceae bacterium | reverse complement strand
GAAAGCAAGGGGAAGCTCCCAATGGGCCTGGAGGGGTCCTGGAGTACGCCTTCGAGCAAGGTTTGCCAGTGGCTCAACATGCGCTGGATCGTCTCGGCTGCAAAGAGGTCTGTGTTGTACTGCATCGCGCCGCGCAATCCTTGCTCTGTTTCTGTGATCGTGAAGGCCAGATCAAGCTGGCTTGTATGATTCTCGATGCTCAGTGTGCGCATCTGCACCCCGGCCACCTCGCCTGGTTCCTCCTGTGATGCCTGCGGTTGCAGCCTGAATACCACCTGGAAGAGGGGCGAGCGGCTCAGGTCACGCTCAGGTTCCAACGCCTCCACGACCTGCTCGAAGGGGACATCCTGGTGAGCATAGGCTCCCAGACACACCTCGCGCACCCGCTGGAGCAGTTCGACAAAGCTGGGGTCTCCGGAAAGATTGCTGCGTAAGGCTAACGTGTTGACGAAGAAGCCAATCACGCCTTCGATCTCGACGTGTCGGCGGTTGGCAATGGGCGTGCCCACGCTGATATCGTGTTGTCCACTGTAGCGTTGTAAGAGCACCTGGAAGCTGGCGAGCAGGGTCATGAAGAGCGTGACATGCTGCTGCCGACTCAACGCGCGCAACGCCTCGGTGACGGTGGCCGGTACCAGCCACCCCTGACGCGCTCCCCGATAGGTCTGGACGGCGGGCCGGGGATGGTCGGTGGGCAAGGCCAGCGGCGAACTACCTGCCAGATGTCGACGCCAGTAGTCCAGTTGGGCGTCTAACACCTGCCCTTGCAACCACTGCCGCTGCCAGAGCGCATAATCGGCATACTGTAGTGGCAGCGGGATCAGTGGGGAGGGCTCTCCTGCTTGTATGCTTCGATAGAGACTCGTCAGTTCGCGCACGAAGATCCCGGTGGACCAGCCATCAGTGATGATATGATGCAGCGTGATCAGCAGGATATGCTCGTCGCGTTGCAGCCGTATCACTGCCAGCCGTAGCAATGGTCCTCGCACCAGATCGCAGGGGCGTTGGGCCTCCTGGCTGGCCAGACGACGCGCCTCTTCCTCTCGCCGTTCCTGAGAGAGTCCCTGCAAATCAATCACCGGTAGGTGAACGTGTCCGACGGGCTGAATTACCTGTACCGGCTCTCCTGTGTCCAGTTCAGCAAAGGTGGTGCGCAAGCTTTCATGACGCGCGATCAGACTGCTCACACTGCGCTCCAGGACCTGCATCGCCGACGTTCCCTGGATATGCAGTGCTGATGGGAGCAGGTAGGCGGTACTTTCGGGCTCCAATTGCTCCAGGAACCAGAGCCGCTGCTGCGCATACGAGAGCGGAAGCACCTCAGGACGGGGGCTCACGACCAGGGGAGGCATGGCCAGTGCTTCGTCTCGACGTAGGGCTTGCTCTACTCGTTGGGCGAACTCAGCCACGGTGGGCGCTTCAAAAACCGCACGCAGAGGGACATCCACGTCACACATGCTGCGCACCTGCGCCGTCAGTTGCGTGGCCAGTAAGGAGTGGCCTCCCAGTTCAAAGAAGTTCTCGGAAAGCCCAATTTGCTGGCGGCCCAGGAGCTGACACCACAGCTCCCGCAGCAGCTCCTCCAGCGGCGTTCTGGCTTCCTCGAACCGACCGATCTCGGCCTCTGGCATGATCTCGGGAGCGGGCAGTGCTCGCCGGTCCACTTTCCCATTGGGCGTCAGCGGCAATTCATCGAGCACAACGAACGCCGAAGGTTGCATATAGGCTGGCAGGCGCTCCTGCAAGTAGCTCTGCACCGCCTGACTACTCAGTGATCCTTCCGCGCGCGCGACCAGATAGGCGACTAACCGTTTCTCTTCAGGTTGGTCCTCTCGCGCCAGCACGACACAGCTCTCGATACCGGGGAGCTCGCCCAGCACGGCTTCGATCTCTCCCATCTCGACGCGATATCCCCGGATCTTGACCTGCTGGTCGCCCCGACCCAGAAACTCGATCGTGCCATCAGACCGGTAACGCGCCATATCTCCAGTTTTATAGAGGCACGCTCCCACCTGACCGCTCACCGGATCGGGCACGAAGCGCTCGGCCGTCAGGGCGGGCCGCCGGAGATAGCCTCGGGCTAAGCCATCACCGCCAATATAAAGCTCTCCCACTACCCCCACCGGTACCGGTTGGAGCCGGGCATCGAGCAGATAGACTGTGGTATTGGCGATCGGCGTCCCGATTGGTACGCTGCTGCCCAGTCGCGTCTGGCTGGTCATCGGATAGCAACAGGTAAAGGTTGTATTCTCGGTCGGCCCATAGCCGTTGATCAAGGTCGTGCCCGGACACCTCTCCAGCACCCGTTGCACGTGGGACCGTGAAAGGACATCGCCGCCAGCCAGGATCTGGGGAACGGTGGCCAGCGTGGACAATTCGTACTCGACCATCTGATGGAACAGGGCCGCTGTCAGCCAGAGCACACGAATCTGATAGGTGCGAATGATCTGGCTCAGAGCTTCCAGCGAGGGCTGCCCGCTCGGACAGAGCACCAGACGCGCGCCGTTGAGCAGGGCTCCCCAGATTTCGAAGGTTGAGGCATCAAAGGAGACGGGTGCCAATTGGAGGAAGATCTCTTCCGGCCGCATGCGAGCCACCGTGCTCTCTTTGACGAGACGCACCACGGCCTGATGAGGCACTTCGACACCCTGCGGTTGCCCGGTAGATCCGGAGGTAGACATCACATAGGCCAGTTGCCCCGGAAGCATCGGTCGTCCCAGATTCTCGCGAGGCTGCTCCCCCACTCCCAGACGCTGCCAGACGTCCTCTATATCCAGCAGACGGACGCCCTGATCAGGCAGCTGTGGACGTAGCGATGGCTGGGTCAGTACCAACGCGACCCGGGTATCGGTCAGCAGCAACGCCAGCCGCTTCTGGGGAGAGGCGGCATCCAGTGGGACATAGACGCCCCCCGCCTTGAGAATTGCGAGGATGCTGAGCAGGAGCCAGGGAGAACGCTCCAGGTAGAGTCCGACGGGCACCTCCAGGCTGACGCCCAGGTGCCGCAACGTATGGGCGAGCTGGTTGGCACGTGCATTGAACTCTGCATACGTCAATTGCTCCTCTTCAAAGACCAGCGCGATCGCGTCAGGGGTCTGTGCCGCCTGTTGCTCAAAGAGCTCATGGATACCGAGATGCTGTGGGTAGGCTCGCTGCGTCGCATTCCAGTGCGTCAGCAATTGTTCGCGTTCGTCTGCGGAGAGCAGCGGGAGCTGTGAGATGGGGGTCTGCGGTTGCTGGATGAGGGCCAGCAGCAAGGTGTGCCAGTGGCTCAAGAGGCCAGCCACGGTCTCCTGTTCGAAGATGTCCGTCGCATATTCCAGGGTGGCAGACAATCCGTGCGGCGTTTCTGCGATCGTGAAGGTCAGATCAAACTTACTGCTGGTGCTTTCACCAGCGAGAGAACGGAGCTGCACTCCCGCCACTTCTGTCGGTTGCTCGTACGGCATGTTTTGCAGGACAAACATCACCTGAAACAGCGGGGAGCGGCTCAGGTCACGTTCGGGTTCCAACGCCTCCACGACCTGCTCGAAAGGCACATCCTGATGGGCATAAGCTCCCAGACACACCTCGCGTACCCGCTGGAGCAGTTCGACAAAGCCAGGATCGCCAGAGAGATTGCTGCGCAGCACGAGCGTATTGACAAAGAAGCCAATCACACCTTCGATCTCAGCCTGCTGTCGGTTGGCAATGGGAGTGCCGACGCTAATATCGTGTTGTCCACTGTAGCGCATCAAAAGCACCTGGAAACTGGCGAGCAGGGTCATAAAGAGCGTGACATGCTGCTGCTGGCTCAATGCGTGCAACGCCTCGGTGACGGTGGCTGGTACCTGCCATCCCTGACGCGCGCCCCGATAGGTCTGCACGGCTGGACGCGGATGGTCAGTGGGCAGCTCCAACGGCGCGCAGCCTGCCAGTTGCTGACGCCAGTAGTCCTGTTGGGCCTCTAACACCGCTCCTTGCAACCCCTGTCGCTGCCAGAGCGCATAGTCAGCATATTGTAGTGGCAGCGGGGTTAGCGGGGAAGGCTCTCCTGCTTGATAGGCCCGATAGAGACTCGTCAGTTCGCGCACGAAGATCCCGGTGGACCAGCCATCGGTGATGATATGATGCAGCGTGATCAGCAGGATATGCTCGTCGCGTTGCAGCCGCACCACTGCCAGCCGTAGCAATGGTCCTCGTACGAGATCGCAGGGGCGTTGGGCTTCCTGGCTGGCCAGACGACGCGCCTCTTCCTCTCGCCGTTCCTGAGGGAGTCCTTGCAGATCAATCACTGGCAGGTGAACGTGTCCCGATGGTTGAATCACCTGCACTGGTTCTCCCGTGTCCAGTTCAGCAAAGGTGGTGCGCAAGCTTTCATGGCGCGCAATCAGGCTGCTCACACTGTGCTCCAAGACCTGCACTGCCAGCGTTCCCTGGATATGCAGTGCTGAGGGGAGCAGGTAGGTGGTACTCTCGGGCTCCAATTGTTCCAGGAACCAGAGCCGTTGTTGCGCATGCGAGAGCGGAAGCACCTCAGGGCGCTCTCCTACTACCAGGGGCGGCATCGCGCTCCTCCCCTCCTGGCGCAACACTTCCTCGACCCGTTGGGCAAACCCGGCAAGTGTGGGCACTTCAAAGATGGCTCGTAGCGGCACCTCCACTCCCAGGAGCTTCCTCACCTGCCCAATCAGTTGGGTCGCCAGCAAGGAGTGTCCTCCCAGCGCAAAGAAATTGTCGTGTTGTCCCACCTGTTTGTGCCTGAGCACCTGGTTCCACACTCCGGCCAGCAATTCCTCTATTGGGCTCCAACTCTCCTCGGCCTGTGGGTCATTTTGCCCCTCTTCACCTGCTTCGGGGATGGGCAGGGCGCGGCGGTCCACTTTGCCATGGGGAGTCAGAGGCAACGCCTCTAGAAACACATAGGCATCGGGGTGCATATGGACCGGCAGGCGCTCCTGCAAGCGAACGCGCAACTCTCGACCGCTGAGCGCTTCTCCAGGCCGCCTCACGATATAGGCCACCAGGCGCTTCTCCCCGGAGGCCTCCTCGCGTGCCAGCACAAGACTCTCCAGAACACCCGGATGCGTCGTCAGCGCCGCCTGGATCTCACCCGGTTCAATGCGATACCCCCGGACTTTGATCTGTTCATCCAGTCGTCCCAGATATTCGATGTTTCCATCGGCCAGGAAACGTACCCGGTCGCCCGTTTTATACAGGCGTTCTCCTGGCACAGTGGCAAAGGGATGGGGCACAAATCGGTCGGCGGTGATGTCTGGACGGGACAGGTATCCTCGTGCCAGACATGTTCCTCCTATATACAGTTCTCCTGGAACATTCACCGGGACGGGATGCAGGTCCTCATCTAAGATATAGGCGGCTGTCCCTGGCAAGGGCCGTCCCAGTGGCAACACCTGCAAACCGTCGTCATCTCGGACAGGATAGACGAGCATGCCTACTGTAGCTTCTGTCGGCCCATAGTGGTTGAAGATCTTACAGTGAGGCGCAAGTGTCTGAAGATTCTGTACCCACTCTCGCTGTGAGGCTTCGCCTCCGATCACCAGCCATCGTTGCGGGAGTATGTGATGTGTAGCTCTAGCATTCAAGAGTGCGGCAAGGTGTGATGGCGCAATCTTGAGCAGATCAACGGGATTGCATAAAAAGGAGTGGCTCAGTTCAAAGGGATCAATGGCCTGTTCTCTGCTGATGAGATGCAAACGGCCTCCGCTACAAAGCGTTGAGTACAAAACGGTGACCGAGGAATCCACGTCGAGGGGCTGAACCATTGCCGCGCTGCTGGTCGCGTCCAGGCCGAGCAGCTCGATCATCCCGAGAACGTAATTCGCAAGGGCCCGGTGTTCGATCAGCACGCCTTTGGGTTGGCCTGTTGAGCCGGAAGTGTAGATCACATAGGCCCCATTCTCAGGCAGGGAATTGCTCGGGAGGTTGTCCTCCTCTTCAAAGGTCAGAGACGTTTTTTTGCTGTCGAGCAGAAGAAGGCGCTTGTCTGTCGTCGACCATCGCTCTCGCCAACGCTCCTGTGTGATGACTACCTCCACCTGGGTATCGGTGAGGAGGAAGGCGAGCCGCTCAGACGGCATGTTCGGGTCAAGGGGCACATAGACCCCTCCGGCCTTGAGCACTCCCAGAACGGCGATCACTAGCTCTGGCGACCTCTCCAGTGAGATGCCAACCAGTCTCTCGGGGCCCACTCCCAGTTTCTGGAGGCGATGGGCCAGCTGATTGGCACGGCGATTGAGGATGTCATAGCTGAGCTGCTGCTCCTGGAACACGAGTGCAATGGCGTCGGGAGCGCGCAACACCTGCTGCTCAAAGATCTGATGCAGACAGCATTCCTGGGGGGCCTCGGTGTGGCTGGTGCTCCAGGTCTCGACCACCTGGGTATACTCCTGCGCACTGAGTAGAGGCAACTGAGAGAGGCGTGCCTGTGGGTTGCCGATGATTCCATTGAGCAGGGTTTGCCAGTGTCCCAGCAGACGGATAATCGTCTGGCTCTCAAAGAGAGCCGTACTATACTGTAGAGCACACTGCAACCCCTGCTCTGTCTCAGTGACAGTCAGGGACAAATCAAACTTGCTACCCGTCTGCTCCACGCTCAATGTGCTTATCTGTACCCCGGCCACCTCACTCTGCTCCTGAGGCACGTTTTGCAATGCAAATAGTACCTGGAAGAGGGGCGAACGGCTCAGGTCACGCTCAGGTTCTAACGCCTCCACGACCTGCTCGAAGGGCACATCCTGGTGAGCATAGGCTCCCAGGCTGACCTCGCGTACCCGCTGGAGCAGTTCGGCAAAGCTGGGGTCTCCAGAAAGATCGCTGCGTAGCACGAGCGTGTTGACAAAGAAGCCGATCACGCCTTCGATCTCGGCGTGTCGGCGGTTGGCAATGGGCGTACCCACGCTGATATCGTGTTGTCCACTGTAGCGCTGCAAAAGGGCCTGGAAACTGGCGAGCAGGGTCATAAAGAGCGTGACATGCTGCTGCTGGCTCAAGACGCGCAACGCCTCGGTGACGGTGGCCGGTACCAGCCATCCCTGGCGTGCTCCCCGAGAGGTCTGGATGGTGGGCCGGGGATGATCGGTGGGCAGCTCCAATGGCGTACTATGAGCCAACTGCCGACGCCAGTAGTCCAGTTGCGCCTCTAACACCGCTCCCTGCAACCATTGCCGCTGCCAGAGCGCATAGTCGGCATACTGTAGCGGCAGCGGGGTCAGCGGGGAAGGCGCTGCTGCTTGATATGCTCGATAGAGACTCGTCAGTTCGCGTATGAACACACTATTGGACCAGCCATCGGTGATGATATGATGCAGCGTGATCAGCAGGATATGCTCGTCGCGTTGCAAGCGCACCACTGCCAGCCGTAGCAATGGTCCTCGTACGAGATCGCAGGGGTGTTGGGCCTCCTGGTTGGCCAGACGACGCGCCTCTTCCTCTCGCTGTTCCTGAAGGAGTCCCTGTAGATCAATCAGCGGGAGGTGAACGTGTCCAGCGGGCTGAATCACCTGCACCGGCTCTCCTGTGTCCTGTTCAGCAAAGGTGGTGCGCAAGCTTTCATGACGCGCGATCAGGCTGCTCACACTGCGCTCCAACGCTTGCACTGCCGACGTTCCCTTGATATGTAATGCTGAGGGGAGCAGGTAGGCGGTACTCTCGGGCTCCAATTGCTCCAGGAACCAGAGCCGTTGCTGCGCATACGAGAGCGGTAGCTTCTCAGGACGAGCATCAGCCACCAGGAGAGGCAAGGCGATTCCTTCGTCGCGATTCAGTGCTTGCTCCACCCGTTGGGCGAACTCAGCCACGGTTGGGGCTTCAAAGACTGCCTGTACTTGCAGCTCGACCCGCAGGAGGGCGCGCGTCTGCGCAATCAAACGTGTGGCCAGTAAAGAATGTCCTCCCACGGCAAAGAAGTTGTCATGCACGCCCAGCACTTGCACGGCCAGGAGATCTTTCCACATGCCCAGCAACAGTTCTTCGAGGGCCCCACCGGGCCGCGCTGGAACCTGCTCTCGCTCTATAGCTTGCTCCGGCGAGGGCAACGCGCCCCGATCCACTTTGCCATTGGGCGTTAATGGCAAGACCTCCAGCCAGATGCAGTGTGCTGGGATCATATAGGCTGGCAGCTGGCTCTCCAGGAATCGACGCAGTGTGTCCGGCTCGATCGGTTGTCGCTGTCGGCTCGTCACATAGCTGACCAGCTGAGGCTCGCCTCTCTCTGTTTGTAACAGCACCACACTGCTCTGTACCTGCGGATGCCGTTCCAGAGCAGCCTCGATCTCTCCCAGTTCGACGCGATACCCACGAATCTTGACCTGCTGGTCACCTCGGCCCAGATATTCGATCGTGCCATCCGATCGCGCTCGCACGAGGTCGCCTGTGCGATAGAGCCGCTCGCCGCTTCTCTGACTATAGGGATGGGGCACAAAGCGCTCGGCGGTCTGCGCGCCCTGCCCGATATAGCCTCGGGCCAGTCCTTCCCCGCCCAGATAGAGCTCCCCGCGCACCCCCGGCGGCACTAGCTGTAAGGAGGGATCGAGCACATAGGCCTGCGTATTGGCGATCGGATGCCCTATCCCCACACGCTCCGGCGTCCACTCCTCCCCATCGAGCGCGTTGACCAGTACGCCGACCGTCGTCTCGGTGGGCCCATAGTGGTTATACACCTGACAGCGCCCTCCCACCTGCCGCACCCGCTCTACCAGTTGCCCCGACAAAGCCTCTCCTCCCAGCACCAGGATGCGCCGGGGCAAGAAGACCTGCGCGCGTTCGCTTTCCAGCAGGGCTGAGAGATGGGAGGGGACGATCTTGAGCACATCAATGGGATGCTGCTGAGCCCAGCGCGCCATGGCTTCTCCCGAGGTCACTGTCTCATAATCGAGCACCTGCACACAGCCGCCGGAAGCCAGCGCACAGAAGATCGCTGTATTGCCCAGATCGGCTGCCAGCGTCGAGACTGTGGCATACTGCCACCCCGGCTCGGTGCCCAGCTGCTCACAGAGGGCCAATGTGTAATTGACCACGCTGCCTTGCCGCACCATGACTCCTTTGGGTACGCCTGTGGAGCCCGAGGTGTACATCACATACGCCAGCTGGTCTCTGTTCGTGCTGGCCTGCCGATTGAGAGGGGAAGCCTGAGCCAGCTCCTGAGCCAGCTCTTCCAGGATCAGTATCTGCCCTGGCCAATCAGGTAGATGAACTGGCTGCGTGGCCTGGGTGAGCAAGAGGGGACTATGACTCTCACGAAGTTGCTGATTCAGGCGGGCAGGAGGGCTGCCTGGGTCCAGGGGGAGATAGGCCCCGCCAGCTTTGAGGATGCCGAGCAGCCCCACCAGCATCGAGCCCTGACGTGGCAGATGCAGCCCTACCACTACCTCCGGGCCCACGCCCCGCTGCCGCAACACCTGCGCCAGCCGATTGGCGCGCTCATTGAGCTCGGCATAGGTCAACTGCTCGTGCTGGCTGAGCACTGCCAGTTGATCCGGGTGCCGCCGGACCTGTTGCTCAAAGAGCTGATGTAATCCCTGTGTCGGCCAGGTGCGTGTCTCGCCACTCCCATCTGTCAACAAGCGGGCACGCTCAGCGCTGCTCAGCAGGGACAACGCTCCCACCCGGATCTTTGGCTGCTCCGTCACCTGCGTCAGGAGCGTGCGAAAGCAGGATGCGAGAAACGTCACCTGCCTATGGGTGATCCGCCGATCATCATAGTGGAGCGCCAGATGTACGCGCTCCCCGCTTTGACGCGCACGCAGTTGCAGCACAAATGGTTCCGTCCAGCCCCAGGACGTCAGCAGCGAGCAGGTCAAGGCCCCTGCTTGCAGGCTGGCAGGCCAGCGTTCAAAGGCAAAGCTCAGGGGGAAGATGGGGGCAGGATCGGGGGAGAGAACCTGTTCCCAGGAGAAGGCCAGCTGTTTTTCATTTGCCCGCGCAACATACGACTGCATTAGTTGCAGCACCTGCTCAAAGAGAATATGGTCAGGGATATCGAGCGCCAGCGGGACAAACCGTTGATAGAGTCCTGGAGCAGCGTGCAACTCTTCATCCCAGCGGCCATCACATGCGAGACCAAGCAGCACTTTGCTGGTCGTCTGGAGTTTTAACCAGCTCACATACCAGCACGCCAGTAGATACACGTCGAGTGACACCTGGAAGCGCTCAAGATGGCGCTTGATCCGGGTCAGGACCCTGGCATCAATGGGGATCTCCAGCTCCAGGGGCATGAAGGCTGTGTTATGTGTCCCACCCGAGATCTCCAGATCCTCATGTTCAGGCTCTCCGAAGAACGGCCAGTCCATCATGGGCGTGAGGTCTGCCAGGTCCATCTGGTGCCAGTAGTGGCGCTGCTGCTCGGCTTCTTCCTCAAGCAGGAACTCGTGCTGCCATGCGGCAACGTCTACATACTGTAACGGCTCTTCGGCCTCTTCGGGTGACGATACCCCGTCGACAAGGCGCGCATAGGTCTGGCAGAGTTCGGTAACAAAGAGGCACAGCGTGCGCTCATCAGCACAGAGGGCGGGGCATCGGAGGGCGAGGACATGGCGTTCCTCTGCAAGACGAAAGAGGCTGAGATGGAAGAGGGAAGCTTGTTCCAGGTCCAGGCGCTCGTTCTGTAGCAGGGCCAACGCTCGTTGCATGTGGGCGTCCTGCGTCTCTGTAGAGAGTTGGGCCAGATCAATAATATCCCAGCTAGCAGCCACCTGTTCATGGATCACCTGGACTGGACGATCCATCCCCGGCAGGCGAACGAAAGAGGTGCGCAAGATACTCTGGCGATCCATCACCCATTGCGCCGCTTGCAGGAAGACGGTCGCATCAAGCACTCCTGAGAGATGGAGCGCACAGCCAACCGTATAGGCTTGCTCATCGCTGCCCTGGAGCGACCAGACACGCGCCTGTTGCAGTGAGAGATAAAATCCCTTCAAACCTGTTATCGTCATCGCTTGTTCTTCTCCTCAGTTCGTTCGTTCCTGTATTTCAAAGCCTTGACCTTTTGTTGCCCTGATACGCTTCCCCTTCGTCTGGCTTTTCATCAGGGCCTCTTTTGCCTGCTCGGCTTTTTCTTCATCAGTACGGATCTCTAACATATCTATGATGGTATCCGGTTTTGTCACAATGTTGCGCAACAATACGTCAAATTGCTGCATCCAGGTTGCAATTGTCTGCTCCTGAAATAGCTCTGCACGATAGACCACAGATCCTCTGATGCCACTTGCCTCTTTTTGTTCTTGTAAAAAAAGGGCCAGGTCAAATCTGGCTGCCGTATTCTCTCCTTCGAGCATTTCCAGTTCACTCCCTGGCAGATCGGGGGTACTTCTTGGTACGTTTTGCATCACACACAATACCTGCACTAGCGGCGTCTGTTGCTCTTTGCGCTCAACCTGGATATGCTCTACGATTAGCTCAAACGGAAGTTCCTGATGGGCATAGGCTCCCAGGACTATCGTGCGTACCTGCTGTACTATGCTGAGAAAATCTGCTGTCCCCTGTATTTTGCTGCGTAACGCCAGCAAGTTGACAAAAAAACCAATTAATCCTTCCGTCTCAGCATGGGTGCGGTTCGCTACGTCTGTGCCGACTACTATATCTGTCTGACCACTGATGCGATAGAGCAAGACCTGAAACGCGGTCAGCAGGGTCATAAAGAGCGTGACCCCTTCACGATGGCCGAAGGATACCAGTTTGGCGGCCAGATCTGCCTCCAACACAAAGGTGTATCTGGCACCGATCTGGCTCTGGAGGGCCATTCGAGGGGCATCGGTGGGCAAGTCCAGGGATGAGGCCCCTTGCAGTTGCTTTTGCCAGTACGCCAGGTGCTGATGCAGCCGTTCACCTTGTAAGCGCTGCCGCTGCCAGAGCGCATAATCGGCGTATTGCACCGGCAATGGAGTCAGCGGTGAAGGCTCATGGGCTGCATACGATCGATAGAGCACACTCAGTTCGCGCAGGAAGAGCTCATTGGACCAGCCGTCGGTGATAATATGATGCATCGAGAGCACCAGCATCTGTTCCTGCGGGGCTAGCAAGAGCAGGTAAAGACGGAATAACGGCCCTATCGCCAGATGGTACGGGCGCTGCCCATCCTGAGCGGCCAGGGCTCGCGTCTGCTCCTGTCGCTGTTCCGGCTGGAGATAGCTCAGGTCGATAATGGGCAACACGAAGGGGCTGACTGGATGAATCACCTGGGCAGGGTGCTCGTCGCGGACCGTGAAGGTGGTACGCAGGATCTCATGACGCGCCACGATCTGCTGGATGCTTTGCTCTACTGCCCGGCTGCTGAGCTTGCCACGCAAACGGAGCAAGCCGGTACTCAGATACTGTGTGCTGTCGGGATGCAACTGATCGAGAAACCAGAGCCGCTGCTGCGCAAAGGAAAGCGGGATCTCTTCTGGGTAGGCTTCTGCTCTCCGCAGGGGCTGCTCCCTCGCTTCGTTGATGCGGAGCGCCTGCTCGATCCAGCGTGCCAGTCCCGCGATGGTTGGCTCGTCAAAGACGGTCCGGACGGGCATTTCTACCTGTAGGAGGGTGCGTATCCTGGCGACCATCTGGGTGACCAGCAAGGAGTGCCCCCCTAAGGCAAAGAAGTTCTCGCGCACGCCGAGCTGCGGGTGTCCCAGGAGCTCACTCCATATCCCCCCGATCAGGTGTTCGATCGGCGTGCCCGGCATCTCTTGCCCGGCATCCACCTGCCGCAACTCTCTCTCCGGGTCCGGCAAGCCTCGGCGGTCCAGTTTGCCATGGGCCGTCACTGGTAGCGCATCGAGCACCAGCAGGCTCGCTGGCACCATTGCCGCCGGAAGCCGCTCTTGCAGATACTGCCGCAGCAAGGGAACCAGCAGGCGCTTCTGTTCCCCCCATAAGGGCTGGTTGGCATAGTGCTGCCAGGAGGGGTGCGGCGTCGGTGCCCAGGGGGAGTCCTGCATCATTTCCTCGGGATCAGTATCCAGAGACCCATCCCCGCTCCGCTGGAACCACACACTATAGCTGCCATCAGCTTGCAGGTCTCGCCAACTGATCGTGGCCTTATAACCCAGCTGTTCGGCCTCCTCCCACACGACTTCTGGCTCGACCCCTCGCTCGATGCGTTGCTGTAACGCTTTGTGCCAATCTCCTACCGTTTCGGGTCCCGTCTCCGCCTTGAGCCAGCGCACCGTACGGACCGCCTGGTCGACGCGCGCATTCGGCACATGGCGTACGCGCAAGTAGGGCGGCCGCAGCTGGCGCAATTGCTGGCATACCTGCTGCCAGGTCAGCCCGCCTGCCGACCAGTCGAGCTCTTCTCCCCATGCCATCTGGCGCTGAGCGCTTCGCTCTCCTCTGGCATCCCCAACATGCAGTACAACCTGATAGCGGAACTGCGTCAGCTCATTGTGCGCTCGTCCTCGCTTCAGGCGGACCTCTACCCGGCGCACCCGCCCTGTTGTATGGGCCCAGTGCCAGAAGAAGGCTGGGTCCAGCACCAGCTCCTTCTCCAACGACAGATGCTGCTGTACCTGCTGCCAGAGTTGCTGGCGCGTCAGGGTCTCGGGAGCCCGAGACAGCTCGACCAGCGCAGCAAACGCCTCTAGCAAAGGGAGGCTGCGCACATCGCCCACGATGATACGTCCTCCGGAAGCCACGCGGCGTACGGCCTCGTTCAGGACATGCAGGAGATACTCGATGGAGGGAAAATATTGAATCACGGAGTTGATTAAGATGGTGTCGATCGGTTCCTCGGGGAATGCGCTGAAATCGTCGGCCGTTTGCTGCAACAGGGTGACGGTAGGGGATAGTCCCTGGACGTTTTTGAGCTGCTGTTCGAGGCCCTGGAGCGCGACGGCCGAAAAGTCCGTGCCGTAGTAGTGCGTACAGGCCGGAGCCAGAGGCAACAGCAACAATCCCGTCCCACAGCCAATTTCCCAGATGCGTTCAGGCTGATAGGACCGGACGAGCGCCAGCGTATCTTCTTGCCAGGCTAGCATCTCTTCGAGCGCAATGGGTTGGTCCGTATAACTACTATTCCATCCCACAAAATTGGCGTGAGGCATATCGGGTGATGGTGGCTGCTGGTAGGTTGCATCATAGAGTGCTTGCCAGCTGTTGAGTCGCTGGCTGAGCAGGAAGGCCTGCTCAGCCTGACCGGTTGCCTCTGCTGCGTGCTGCCTCTCTGGAACAATATAGGCGGCGAGGCGGGCGTCCCCGGGCCGATCCTCTCGAAGGACTACTATCGCTGCTTGCACGACAGGATGTTCTCGTAGCGCTGCCTCGATTTCGCCCGGTTCAATCCGCTGGCCCCGCAGCTTGACCTGCTCATCTATACGACCCAGAAACTCGATCGCGCCGTCAGGGCGATAGCGCGCGATGTCCCCTGTCCAATACAGCCGCTCTCCCCCATTTTTGCTGAATGGATTGGGGAGAAAACGCTCCGCCGTCAGATCGGGACGCTTGAAGTATCCTCGCGCCAGCCCAACACCGCCAATGTACAGCTCACTGGCCACACCAATGGGTGCAGGTTGCAGTTCACGATCAAGGAGATAGATCTGCGTATTGGCAATCGGGCGTCCAATTGGCACATCCGGTTGCTGCTCCTCAGGGAAACAATCCCAGTATGTGACATCAATCGATGCCTCAGTAGGACCATAAAGGTTGTGCAGGCTAAGCCGGGGAGCAGCGAGCTCGAAGATATGTGCCTGAAGGCTGGCTGAAAGTGCCTCACCGCTACACATCACTTGTCTCAAACTGGTACACGCTTGTATGTTTGCTGGCTCTAAGAGAAATGCCTGGAGCATCGAGGGCACGAAATGGAGTGTTGTGATCTGCTCCTGCTGAATCAGCTCTTTGAGGTAGGTAGGATCTTGATGGCCGCCCGGTTGTGCCATAACAAGCCGTGTGCCTGTAATCAGCGGCCAGAAGAACTCCCAGACCGAGACATCAAAGCTAAAAGGGGTTTTTTGCAGAACCCGGTCGTCCTCACATAACGGATATTGCCGCTGCATCCAGGTCAGACGGTTGACAAGACCGGCATGTGTGTTCATGACGCCCTTTGGCCTGCCTGTCGATCCTGAGGTATAGATCATATAGACGATCTGATCTGCTTGCAGATGATTGATCGGGTTGGTCAGGAGGGCTGCGTCTTGTGCCAGACGAGCAGCTTCAAGGGGGATGATCGTAACGCCATCCAGGGCCGAGGCTAAGCGCTGTTGCTGATGGGCCTGGATTACGACCAGCCCAACTTGAGCATCGCTGAGCATATATTCCAGGCGTGCTTGTGGCAAGGATGGGTCCAGCGGAAGATAGGCCCCACCGGCCTTTAAGATCGCTAACAGGCCGATCACCATCTCCAGAGAGCGTTCCATGCAGATGCCGACCAGCACCTCGGGACCCACTCCCCTCTGCTGCAACGCATGGGCCAGCTGATTGGCGCGCTGGTTGAGGGCCGCGTAACTCAAGGCGTGTTCCCCAAAGACAAGCGCTACCGCCTCCGGCGTCTGTTGCACTTGCTGCTCAAACATCTGATGTACACACTGCTCGGAGGGATAGGCGTGCTGCGTCGCATTCCAGCTCTCCAGTTGCAGCTGCTGTTCCTGCTCCGAAAGCAGGGGCAATGTCCCCACTGCCTGCTCCGGGGCGAGCACGATCCCGTGCAGCAACCGCTGGTAATGCTCCAGTAAGCGTTGCATCGTCGGTGCCGTAAAAAGTGTCGCGTCGTAAAACACCGTACAACTGAGGCCTCGCTGGCTCTCCGTTACCATCACTCTGATCTCATAGTCGGCTGAGGCCCCATCATTGCCCACCGAGTGCAGTTGCAGCCCCGGCAGAAGCTGCTCGATCTCGCTCTCATACGCAACTTGAAAGGAGACCTGGAAGAGCGAGGTACGCCGCCCATCTCGCTGCGGATGCAGGGCTTCGACCACTTTCTCGAAGGGGACATCCTGATGCCCATAGGCTTCCAGGCAACGCTCTCGTACCTGCCGCAGCAGTTGCACAAAGCTTGGGTTCCCCGAAAGATCGCTGCGGAGTACCAGGGTATTGACGAAAAACCCCACCACTCCTTCAAGCTCTGCACGCGTCCGATTGGCAATCGGCGTGCTCACACTGATATCCTGCTGCCCACTCCACCGCAGCAATAGCACCTGGAACGCCGCCAGCAGCAGCATAAACAGCGTCACGTGCTCCTGTCGGCTCAGCGCACGCACCCCCTGCGAGACCGCTTCAGAAAGCTGCATGGACAGCGCCTCTCCCCGATAGGGCTGCTCGCGGTGGCGCGGTGCATCGGTAGGCACTTCCAGGGCTGGGAGCGAGGCCAGCTGTGTGCGCCAATACGCCAGTTGCGCTTCCAACTGCTCATTCTGTACCCAGGTCCGTTGCCAGAGCGCATAGTCGGCATACTGCACTGCGGCCGGGGCCAGCAGGGCGGGCCTCCCCTGCACTCCCGCCTGATAGAGCACGGCAAATTCCCGCACTAAGATATCCATGGACCAGCCATCGATGATAATATGATGCAATGTCAGCAGCAACGTATGGGTGTGCGGCCCGAACCGGAGTAGCGCCGTCCGCAGCAAAGGGCCTGCTTGCAGGTCACAGAGCCGCTGCCCCTCCTGACGCGTGAGTCGTGTTGCCTCTGTGGCCCGGCTGGTTGGCTCCAGCCCTTGCAAATCGATCACCGGTAGCCAGAGGCGCGTGGTGGGCGCAATCACCTGCACCGGTTGTCCTTCCACCTCGTCAAAGCGTGTGCGCAAGCTCTCATGTCTGTCCAGCAACTCCTGCCAGCTGTGCTCCAGCACGCGCACCAGCAGTGTCCCGTCGAGCTGTAAGGCCCGGGAGGCCAGATATGCCGTACTCTCGGGTTCCAATTGCGCCAGAAACCAGAGCCGCTGCTGCCCGGAAGAGAGCGGGAGCTCTGCCGGGCGCGGCCCGACTTGCAGCGGCGGGAGCACCAGCGCGTCTTTCTGCCGCAAGGCTGCTTCGACCAGCCGCGCGCTGCTCTCGATTGTCGGGGCTTCAAAGATGGTGCGCACTGGCAGCTCCACTGGTAGGACCGTGCGGATGCGTGCCATAATGCGCGTCGCCAGTAACGAATGGCCTCCCACCGCAAAGAACTCCTCGTTGCGACCGATCTCGGTTCCCAGCACCTCCCACCAGATCTGCGCAACTATATCCTCGACCGGGCTGCTCGTCACCAGCACGCGTGCTTGCTCTTCCCGAGGCCTGGGGGCTGGCAAGCGCTGGCGATCCACTTTCCCGTTGGCGCTCAGCGGCCAGTGCTCAACCTGCACGTACTCTCTGGGCACCATATACTCGGGCAATCGTTCGCGCAGATATGCCTCGAGCTGTCCCCAGGCCAGGGGCAGCTGTTGATGACTCAGCAGATAGCCCACCAGCCGTGGCTCGGCTCGGCCATCGCTACGCGTGATCACCACACTCTCTCGCACCTGCGGATGCTGGCGCAAGACGGCTTCGATCTCTCCCAGCTCGACACGATAGCCGCGGATCTTGATCTGCTGATCTGCCCGGCCCAGAAACTCGAGCTGTCCGGCCTGGTCGTAGCGGACCAGGTCCCCTGTCCGGTAAAGCCGTGCTCCGGCCTGCGCACTGAAGGGATCGGGCACAAAACGTTCTGCCGTCAGCGCTGCCTGCTCGACATATCCCCATGCTATTCCTGTTCCCCCCAGATAGAGTTCCCCCTTGATCCCCGGTGGCACCCACTGCATCCGTTGATCCATGATCGCGACCTGGCAATTGGCCAGCGGCCCTCCCAGCGCTCGGGAGCGTCGTTGCTGGCCAGCGACGGTCTCGTACGTCAACTCCCGCATTAATACCCCCACGGTCGTCTCGGTGGGTCCATAATGGTTATAGATGACGCAGTCCGCCCCCAGCGCATCCAGGCGCTCTAACAAGTGCTTGGGCACGGCCTCCCCTCCCAGAATCAGCGCGCGTCTGGGTAGCAGCACCGATTGTCCCTGCTCACCCTCCAGCAGAGCTGAGAGATGGGAGGGGACGATCTTGAGCACATCGATAGGATGCTGCTGAGCCCAGTGCGCCATAGCCTCCCCCGAGGTCACTGTCTCGTAATCGAGTACCTGCACGCAGCCGCCGGAGGCCAGCGCGCAAAAGATCGCCGTGTTGCCCAGGTCGGCTGCCAATGTCGAGACCGTGGCATACTGCCACCCCGGCTCGGCTCCCAGCTGCTCACAGAGGGCCTGCGTGTAATTGACCACATTGCGCTGGGCCACCATCACTCCTTTGGGGGTGCCCGTCGACCCGGAGGTATAGATCACATACGCCAGATCCTCTCCGCTGCTGGAAGCGGGCAGGTCGTGCGGCGAGGCCTGCGCCAGCTCCTGCGCCAGCTCTTCCCAACAGAGCGTTGGGCCTTCCCAGCCCGCCACTTGAGCAGACAGGCTCGCCTGCGTCAGCGTCAGGGCGGTCTGGCTCTCTTGCAGTTGATAGTGCAAGCGCTCAGCCGGACTGGCTCCATCCAGCGGCAGATAGGCACCTCCAGCCTTCAGGATGGCCAGAACTCCCACGAGCATTACAGCCTGCCGCTCCAGTAAGATCCCCACCAGCACGTTAGGTCCTACCCCGCGCCGCTGCAAGACCTGCGCCAATTGATTGGCGCGCGCATTGAGTTGCTGATATGTCATCTGCTCCTGCCGACTGCGTATCGCCAGATCGCCTGGCCGCAGACGTGCCTGGGCTTCCACCAGTCGGGAGAACCCCTGCTCGCCCCAGTTGCGCCGGGACCCACGGAAGCGGGCTCGCACGGCCGCCTCGTCCTGGGTGCCGAGCAAAGGGATCGCGCCAATAAGCTCTTGTGGTTGCGTGCTGACGTGCTCCAGCATCGTCTGTAGCAGGGTAGCCAGCGCCTGTCCCTGCGCGGGGGTGACCTGCCGGGCATCGTAGGAGATCTCCAGGTGTAGCTGTTCGCCACACTGCCAGGCGCTCAGCTTGAGGAGAAAGGGTTCCGCACAACTCCAGCGCTTGAGTGGCACCATCCGCCACGCATCCCGCTCCAGGGTGGCTGGCCAGCTCTCATACTCAAACAGGGCGGCAAACAGAGGTGCCTCCGCCTCCTGGTGCCACGCAGCGCGCAGCTCTTCGGCAGGAAACGCCAGGGAGCGGTGCGTGGCTTCCTCCATCGCGGCCTTGACCGAGGCCAGCATCAGGGCAAAAGAGCGATTGGGCGCACATAGCGCCTCCACGGGCACGAAGCGCGTATAGGGCCCCAGGGCTGTGGCCAGTTCTTCATGCAGGCGTCCATCACAGGCCACCCCCACGGTCACGGGCGTTTCGTCGTTCAGACGCCACAGCAGCACCTTCCAACAAGTCAGCAGCCAGGCAGAAAAGGGGCTCGCATGCTGCTGGGCCTGACGGCGCATTTGCTGGACGAGGGACGCGGAGAGCGCCAACTCGACGCTGTGGGGCTCGCATGCTCCTGGGCTCGTCGCTGACCGTGATTGCTGAAAGGGCAGGGTGATTGTGGGGCTCAGGGAGTGGATGACACGGCTCCAGGACGCACGTTGCTCTTGTAATTCGGGGGTGAGGAGGTAGTCTTCTTGCCAGGCGGAGACATCGGCATATTGGAGGACCTCTTCGGTCGGGGGCAACTGGCAATAGGTGTCAAGCACCTCGGCCAGCATAAGCCGTGCGCTGGTCGTATCTGCGCACAGGGCTGGCAGGCTGAGGAAGACGATCGGTTGGCCTTCCACGCTGAGCCAGCGTACCAGGACCAGGGGCCCCTGCTGCAAATCCTGCCTCTCGGTGCGCAGGGCGGTAACGCGTTCGGCAATGACCTGGGAGAGTCCCGCCGGGGAATGCGGGTCCAACTGCCATTCCTGATAGGACCACAGCGGCTCCTCGGCAATCACCTGCATCGGCAGATCCATGCCGGGCACTCGATACAGCACGGTCCGCAGGATCTCGTGGCGTCTGAGCACCTGCTGGCAGGCCTCGATGAAGCGCGGCTGCTCCCATTGTCCTTCGAGCTGTACCGCCCACACACTGCGAGCGTTCTGCTCGTGGCCTTGCACGAACCAGAGATGCCGTTGTTGGAGAGAAAGAGGAGATCCCTGTTTTGCCTGCATCATGCGGTTTGCTTCCCCCAGACTTCTATCCTCTGCTGCCTCTGCGCGCGTCCACAGAGACTGCAAATGTGTGTACGATGTCTCCCCCACCTCCGATGATCACGCCCCCTTTAGAGGTAGGGCTCATCCTTATTGTATTGATCGGCCCCGCGACAGGGATGAACCGCTGCCCCCACCTCTTCGTTGGTGCGAGAGACGAAGCCACTCTCCTTTTTCCTGCCATGCGGCCTCTGTTCGGCCATGACCGCCATGTGGCCTCTGTTCGGCCGTGACTGCCATGTGGCCTCTGTTCGGCCATGACTGCCATGTGGCCTCTGTTCGGCCATGACTGCCATGTGGCCTCTGTTCGGCCGTGACCATTGTCGCCCTTGATAACAGGTAGGGGCAGCGGTTCATCCCTGCCCGGTGGCTGCCCGGTGGCGGTGCCGATCCTCTCGCCCTTACACCGAGGCGGTGCTGTGCGTATCTGCGGCCTCGGGGGCCTGCTCCTGTTCGTACGCATAGCGCAAGTCTTCCGGGATCGCAAAGTGCAAGGTCTCCCGACAGAACTGCTGCCAGTGTGGGGTTACTGTCGCAAAGACCAGTCCGGTATCAGGGAGCACCGGACTCCTCACAACAGTGAAATCATCCCACAGATAGACCACATCTTCGTCGAGAAGCTCGGACTCTGTCTCCTCACGCTGCTCTGTCCAGTCAGCGAAGGCTCTGAGATCTTTGACGTAGTAGGCTTTGCAATACTTTCTCATGCTGTCCTCTTGTGTGTCGGTTTCAAAAACGATCAATGGCCAGGTTCAGCGTCATGAGCGGTGCCTCTTATGCATGCTCTGAGGAATTGGCCAATGCGTCCATGCGTTTGCGCAGGCTCAACGGTCGCATATCGGTCCAGACCTCTTGAATATAGGCCAGACACTCGGTCTTGAGCCCACTTTTGCCGACATCCTGCCAACCCAGCGGATTTTCCCGATGGGCGGCCCAGATGGAATACTGCTCTTCGTGGTTGACCACGACCTTGTAGATGGTTTTATCCTCTTCCTCATTGTTCTGAGACATCGTTCGCCTCCTTCTGTGTATGGTTCCCTCGGCCCGGCCCGACCCTCTGTTCGGTGCTCGCCCGAGGGAACGGCACGCTGCCCCGATGTAGCCAGTCACGCTCACCCCGACTGTATAAGCCCTGCACGCGACCTCTGCCAGGGGCTTCCCGCCCTCTTGTTGTCAAGTATACGGGAGGCGGGTCGGCCAATGCCAGCGTTAGTGCCCGATCTCTCACGGAACTACTTCCCTTTTTTTTGAGGCGAAGTGATCTCCACGACGTAGACCCAGTAGAGGCACGGTGAAGTGCGAACGGAACTGTGCCTGCGAACTCGCTCGACCCCTCTCGCCCCTTCTCCAGGATGTGGCTAACTTCATGCGTCTGGAAAAGCGAATGTATTGCCTTTATAAATCGGATATTAATCATAGTCTGCTATGACACTTTACTGGTATAGTAATAGGGAAATTGAGAAAGTGCTTTTTAGCCTACAGAAATTTCTACTCTGGTCGATAGTTTGAATAGAAGGATACTCTTATGTGGGCAAGACGAATCTCTAAAAAGGCGCTCTGGCCGTTGCCAGAATCTGTCATATTCCGACTCTCATATTCACCCTTTGTCATCAAGATTTTGTGTAGGATATGTAGGATATGTAGCATTTTTTTATGGCAAGGATAGGTTGTTTGGCATCCAGGCAACAAACCACTTTAGTGAGTGATTTGGAATCTGTACCAAATAGGATACATGCCGTTGTGCGGACTGCGTTATGCCATGATCTTTGATGAAAGGAAAAAGGAATAATAGTACTAACCGCGCAACGCTCCAGAACGGACAGGACAAAGTAATGCAAACAGAATATGAGCGTATCACAAGTGCTTCACCTGTTCATGTCGAGCAGGATACGCCCAGAAGAGAGCGTATCATGGCACAGTTACGTGCCCTGCTGGGAGTTCTACTTCATTGTGAGCCTACAGACATTGCGGGACAGACTTCCTTTTTAGAGATGGGGGCCGATTCTCTGGTATTGCTTGACGCAGTCAAGCAGATCGAGCAAACTTTTGCTCTCAAGCTGCCCATTCGTCTGTTGTTTAGCGAACTCAGTACCCTCGACGCTCTGGCGACGCACCTTGACAAGGCCCTGCCAGCGGACATCTATCCAGCAAAAGCCCTACCCGCAGCCGTCGTCTTACCCGCTCACGAGCAACAAGCTCAGGCCACTCCTTCACGTGTAGAATATGCTCCTCCTGCTAACGGACGTGCCACGATTTTTTCTAAGCCGCAACAACCTCTATCAACACCTGCTGCAATCAATCTTGAGCGTGTTTTTACACAGCAATTGGATATTCTGCACCGGCAGCTAGAGCTGCTACGTGCTTACACCGCGAAACCACCCTCTGAACAGAGTGCGGGACTCTCTCCCTTGCTCGGGAATGAAAAGATGAGCCCTGCTTCAGGCAATGCTGATCAGGGTGTGCCAGCGGATGTATCATCTCCATTGGCTCAGGCTCCGTATGTTCCCTATCAACCGATCAGGCCAAAGGGGACAGAGACCCTGAATATGCTCCAGCAACGCCATCTGGAGGACCTGCGTGCACGCCTGACCCGACGTACCCGGCTGTCCCGGGAGTATGCGCAGCGATATCGCCCAACGTTAGCTGACAATCGGGCCTCCGCCGGTTTTCGTTTCTCGATCAAAGAGATGCTGTATCCCATCGTTGCCAATAAGTCACAGGGCGCATATTTCTGGGACCTCGATGGTAATCGCTATCTTGATGTCACCATGGGATTTGGCGTCAATCTCTTCGGTCATCGTGCGCCTTTTATTCAGGAGGCGCTGACCCGACAACTGGAAACAGGTATTCAGCTAGGACCTCAATCCGATCTGGCTGGTGAGGTTGCTACCCTGATTCACGAATTGACTGGCATGGAGCGAGTTACCTTTTGCAATTCGGGTACTGAGGCGGTTATGACTGCTGTGCGCCTGGCTCGAACGGCGACAGGAAAAAGTAAAATTGTCCTCTTCAGCGGCTCCTACCACGGGACGTTCGATGGCATCCTGGCGCGTCCGCTGCCACAGAACGAGCACGCCGCACAGCCGCTCGCTCCAGGTATTCCAGAGAAGATGATTGATGACGTGCTTGTGCTTCCATACGGAAATGAGCATACACTCGATATCATCCAGGCTCATGCCCACGAGTTGGCCGCCGTCCTGGTTGAGCCTGTGCAGAGCCGACACCCGGACGTACAGCCGCGCGAATTTCTGCAACAGCTACGAGCGCTGACCAACAATGCGGGCGTTGCGCTGATCTTTGATGAAACGATTACGGGTTTCCGCATCCATCCCGGCGGGGCACAGGCCTGGTTCGGTGTGCAGGCAGATCTGGCTACCTATGGCAAAATTGTTGGTGGAGGTATGCCGATTGGCATCGTGGCAGGAAAAGCGCACTATCTGGACGGCATCGACGGTGGCATGTGGCACTATGGTGATCTCTCCTACCCACAAGCCGAAACAACCTTTTTCGCTGGCACGTTTTGCAAACATCCATTAGCAATGAGTGGGGCCTATGCCGTTCTGAGCTACCTTAAAAGTCAAGGACCGGCATTACAAGAGCAACTGAACGCGAAGACAGCGCATCTGGTCGCAACGGTGAATGCATTCTTCCAGGATGAGCAGGTGCCTATTGTTTGTATCCATTTCGGCTCACTGTTCCGCTTCTCTTTCACACAGAATATGGATCTGTTCTTCTATCATCTGTTGGAGAAGGGGATTTACATCTGGGAGGGACGCAACTGTTTCTTATCGACGGCTCATACCGATGAAGACATTGCTCTGCTGATTCAGGCGATCAAAGAGGCAATCTGGGAGTTGCGTGACGGTGGTTTCTTGCCCACTTCCCCTTCAGGTGGGAGCGCTAAGGCGTCCAGCGAACATGAGGCAGCGGGATTGCAGGATGCGTCGGGTAATTCCTCTTCAGCAACTGCATTTCCTCCTGAGGTACGGGCACTGAGGGAACGGGAAGCTAGCTCGGGAAAAGTTGAACGGAGTTTTCCCTTAACGGCCGCACAGCATAATTTCTGGGCGGCCTCTCAGGTGGATACCAGGGGAGGCTTTAATTCCTATATCGAGACAGCTGTCCTGCAACTGGATGGCGAATTCTCACTCCCTGCTATGCAAAACGCATTTCGTATCATCGTTGACCGTCATGAGGCGTTGCGCACAGTGATCAGCGCACAGGGAGACTTGCAATATGTCCTACCAGAGATGCCGGTCGATGTGTCCTACCTGGATCTCTCTGACGTGAGCACTGATGCCAGGCCACAGCTTGTTTCGCACTGGTTAGAAGCGCAGCGGTATCAAGGTCTTGATCTGACACAGGGTCCGTTGGTGAGCCTGAGTATCCTCAAACTGGAGCCGCAGCAACATCTCTTGCTCTTCGCGGGACACCATATTATCGTTGATGGCTGGTCAATAACACTGGCGCTGCAAGAGATCGCGCACGTCTATACCGCGCAGGTCCAACAGCGACCCTATCAGCTGAAGCCTCCTTTACAGTTGCGCGAGTATGTCTATTGGCAAGAGCAGCAGGAGCGACAAGGGATGCTGCTTGCAGATGAACGTTTCTGGACGGCGCGGCTTTCTGAACCCTTTCCCGCATTAGCGTTGCCGCTCGATCATCCGCGCACACCCTATAAGACCTTTGCCGGTGCGCGTGTGCATCTAGGGTTAGAAGCTGATTTGCAGCAAGCCTTGCGTCAGTTGGCCAGTCGGCACAACTGTACTTTATATATGGTACTGCTGGCTACGTATCTGCTCTGGTTGCATCACGTGAGTGGTCAGCATGACGTGGTCGTTGGCGTACCTACGGCAGGGCGTATTTGCCCGGGTAGTGAGACGCTTGTTGGCCATGCTATGAACTTATTCCCTCTGCGAAGTACGCTGGTAGGTTCCCCCACATTTTTGGCATACTTGCATCTGGTCAAACAGCATTTGCTCGAACTGTATGAGCATCAAGATTATCCTCTATCGACGTTGCAAAAGAAATTAGATCCACAAGGCCGCTTGTACACACTCTATACTACGTTTAATCTGGACCCGACCATTGCTTTTGACGACCTTGGTGACCTCACCGTGACAACGGTGACTGCACCTGTCCAATACGTCAAATTTGATATTTGTGTATTCGTCACTACCAGTACAAATCAGATCAATATTGATGTGCACTATAATTGCGATGTTTTTGAAGCTGAGACGATGCAGGGCCTGACTCATTACCTGCGTACATTGTTAGAGAGTATCTGCGTTCGCCCTGACCTCTCTATCTGGCGGCAATCTCTGCTGACTGGCGTCTTTCCCCTCTCATTTGCTCAACAGCGATTATGGCTCCTTGATCAGTTAGAACCGGGAAATATCGCTCATAACACGACCTATGCGGTACAGCTACATGGGAAGTTGCATTTAGGATACTTACAAAGAAGCCTGGATGAGTTGATCAAGCGCCATGAAAGTTTGCGTACTGTATTCCAACTCCAGGATGATAAGCCTGTACAGGTCGTTGAAAGATCCGGCAATGAACATCTATTCCTGATGGATCTAAGGGGACTTGTCTCCACACATCGAGAGCGAGCTCTACGTCTATTAATGCAGCAGGAAGCTCAAGCGCCTTTCGATCTTACTCATGGTCCCTTGCTTCGTGTCACTCTATTACGCCTGACTGGAAGCGAGCATGTACTGTTACTGACAGCCCACGACATTATCTTTGATCGCTGGTCACTGGGCATATTTTCTCGTGAATTATCTGAACTCTATACTGCGTTTTTTGTGGGGCAACTCTCACCTCTGATCCCACTTCCTCTTCAGTATGCTGATGTTGCGTATCGGCAGCGCAATTTGTGGCAAGGTGGGCTATGGGATCAGCACGTCAATTATTGGCGAAAGCAATTGCAAGGAGCTATCCCCCTGGATCTGCCAACAGATCGTCCTCGGACGGAGCCTGCTGCTACTTTGGGAGCCTTTGCTGCCTTCGATCTGTCTGTTCAGTTATCTGAGAACCTGAGAGTTCTAAGTCGTCAGGAAGATGTGACACTGTTTATGACCTTGCTGACAACTTTCCTGGTATTACTTTACCGCTACACAGGACGAGCAGATCTTCTTGTCGGGACTGAAGTTGCCAACCGAACACAAGGAGAGACCGCAGGGATCATCGGTCGTTTTGCCAATCTCCTGGCTCTACGTACCGATCTGAGTGGTCATCCTACATTTCGTGAGGTGTTAAGCATTGTTCGGCGTGTCGTTCTCGCTGCTTATGCTCACCAGGAGCTCCCTTTTGAGAAACTGGTCGAACTCCTCCACCAGGAGCAAACCACGCAGCAGAATCCCTTAATTCGCGTTCTATTTGTTTTGCAGGAGAGCCGGGCCACCTCGTTCGCATTTCATGACCTGGAACTCTCACCTCTCTATCCCGATAGCAATGCCACCCGCTTCGATCTGGCGGTATTTCTCAAGGAAGGAGCCCAGGGATTATCTGGTACCGTGAACTACCGTAGCTCGCTTTTCGAGCGCAGTACGATCGAACGCCTGATCAAGCACTTTGATACACTCTTACAGAGTGTCGTCGCTCAACCAGATTGCCTCGTAGACTCACTGGAAATGTATAGCGAGACAGAGCGAAAAGAGCTTACAAAAGATAAAACCGTTTCCTATGAAGCTTATCGCCATAAGTTAAGAACGACGAAGCGCAATGTGGTCGATTTGGGGTACCCGCCGCAGACGTAATAGAACGTAGAGGCGCTGCTTGTCTGCGCCCGGGAACTCTTTTGTTTCGCGACTTCACTCGAAAAAAGGAAAATACTTCCGTTTTAAGTCGGGCATTAACTATCGCTTTACCAGATCTGCTTTGAGTATACTTTTCGTGGAATGGTTTTGCATAGAGGGAAAGTATACACACGAAAAACGAGCAGGTCAAGTGTTTTTGCATTTTTGCATTAAGGAGCATGTAAACCAATGCCAGGAGTTGCTTTGAAAGGGGCTCGCCTTTCTTCCCAGCAGGAACGCTTGTGGTCTTTTCTGCAAGGAAGCAATGTGTATCGTTCACAGTGTACTGTTGCCATGAATGGGAAACTGGATTTCCAGACATTCAGGCTGGCGTTGGAACAGCTAGTGGAGCAGCATACCATATTTCAAACGGTATTTTATACCCTTCCAGGCATGGATATTCCTATTCAGGTACTTGGCCATGATGTTCATCTTGACTTCCCTCTCATTGACCTGGCAGCAATTGCTGTTTCAGATCAGGGTGCCTTGCTTGAAACACTGTTGCAGAGCTTTCAGGAGGAGATCTTTGATCTGGAACACGGACCGCTTTTGTGTCCAGTATTGTTTCGTCTTTCCTCTGAGACTGCGTTGTTCCTTGTCAGTTTATCCCCTCTGTACGCTGATGCTGCAACATTGCCCCTGCTTGTTACTGAGCTTACGAAAAGCTATACTGCTCATCTTTTAGCGCAAAATTTGCCTGATGAGCCATTGCAATATACCGCTTTCTCCGCCTGGCAGGATCAGCAAATGACAGCGGAGAGCGAGGAGGCAAAGCTTGCACACGATTTCTGGGGAAAAATTGATCTCCATCAGGCGATGCAGATGCTGCGCAACCTCGAAAAATGTGGCATCGTAAAAAGTGACAATCTGCAAACAAGAGGCGATGCAGACTTCGCGCCGCGCACTTTTCCGTTGCCCGTGGATGATGCTCTGGCTGTGCGTATAAGCGCATTAGCGTCGCACTATACTGTTTCAGTGCCAACTATCGTGTTGACCTGCTGGCAGATACTCCTCCACAGGATCACTGGTGAGAGTCAACCAGTGATCGGAATAGCATGTGATGGACGAAACTACGATGAGCTCGCAGAAGCGCCAGGGCTCTATACACGTTTCGTTCCTTTTAGTACCTATTTAGAGGATAGCTGGTCTTTTGAGCGCGCATTGAGCTTTATCAAATCCTTGCTACAGGTAACGAACAATTACCAGACCTATTTTTCCTGGCCTATGGCTTTGCCTGGAGCGCAGGGCTTTGCCGATTCGGGCTTTTTCCCTGTCCTTTTTGAACAAGAATCTTGGCCGGACTCGTTTACGACCATAAATCTCAATCTCCAGTTTGAGCGACGTTCTTGTTGTACTGAACCTTTTGTACTCAAATTAGGAACCTTACAGGTAGGGAAACACCTGCTTTTGCAGTTACACTATGACGCGTGCAAGGTTTCCAAAGAGCGTGTAAACTATTTGGCGAGCATGTTGCAAACGCTCCTGCATAGTGTCGTAGAGCAACCTCAGGCGCAGATTGGTGCTTACCCTCTGCTCAGCAATGCGCAGCGCACTCATCTGCTGGCCGCATTCAGTGGGGCACAATGTCCGTGGCCTGCGCAGGGATTACACCAGCTTTTTGAGGCGCAGGTACAGCGTTATCCGACTCACCTTGCGGTGGTGAGTGGGCAGAAGCAATTGACGTATCAGCAATTGAACGCGCAAGCCAATCAATTGGCGTGGGTGCTACGCCGACGAGGCATTGGACCAGACGTGGTGGTGGGATTGTGTCTGCCACGTCAGGCGCACATGCTGGTAGGGATACTGGGCATCCTGAAAGCCGGTGGGGCCTATCTACCCCTGGATGTGGAGAGTCCCGCGGAGCGCTTGCGCTATCAACTGCAAGAGAGCCAGGCGGCCCTGTTGCTGACACAAGAGGATCTGTCTGCTCGATTGCCTCGCTGGGAAGGCCCAACACTCTGTTGGGAAGAGCTGGCCCAGGAACTGGCTCAGGCCTCGC
Organism: Ktedonobacteraceae bacterium; assembly: GCA_035493895.1. Classification (GTDB taxonomy): domain Bacteria; phylum Chloroflexota; class Ktedonobacteria; order Ktedonobacterales; family Ktedonobacteraceae; genus DATJHM01. The sequence continues at coordinate 23,038 of DATJHM010000265.1, read as the reverse complement.
CGCACGACCTGCCCGCTTCCAGCACCGGAGAGGATCTGGCATATGTGATCTATACCTCTGGCTCAACAGGATTGCCTAAAGGCGTCATGATACAGCAGAGCAGCGTCGTGAACTACACGCTGGCGCTCTGTAAGCAACTGGAAGTGGAGCCGGGCTGGCAGTATGCCACGGTTTCAACGTTGGCTGCGGACCTGGGTAATACGGCAATTTTCTGCGCGCTGGCATCGGGAGGCTGTGTGCAGGTGCTCGATTACGAGACGGTCACTTCTGCCGTTGCGCTGGCGAACTGGGCAGCGCAACACCCCATCGACGTGCTCAAGATCGTGCCTTCGCACCTTTCGGCCTTGCTGGAAAGCGAACGTGGGCATGAACTGTTGCCGCGCCGGGCGTTAGTGCTGGGAGGAGAGGCTCTGTCCGCACAACTGGTAGAACGGGTGCGGCAGAAGGGAGGGGTGTGCCAGGTATACAACCACTATGGACCAACAGAAACGACGATCGGTGTGCTGGTCAATCCGCTAGGAAAGCCAGACGTGGGAAATCACGAGGAGAAGTCAGTTGATGCACCAGTAGCATTGGGCCATCCAATCTCCAATGTGCAGGTGTATGTGCTGGATCGGCATCTACAACTGCTGCCAGAAGGTGTAATCGGTGAACTCTATATAGGAGGGGCAGGGGTAGCAAGAGGCTATCTACGGCAGGCGAGGCAGACGGCAGAGCGATTTGTGCCGCATCCTTATGCTATGCAGGGAGGCGAGAGGCTCTATTGGACAGGAGATCTGGCACGTTATGGACCGGGTGGACAGATCGAGTTTGTGGGCAGGCAAGATGGGCAGATAAATCTGCGGGGATACCGCATCGAAATAGGGGAGATTGAAGCGGTCCTACGACGACATCCCCAGGTACGAGATTGTGCGGTCGTGTTACGAGAAGATACGCCTGGCAGGCCACATCTTGTTGGCTATATTGTGCCGAAAAAACTGCCCTTGCCAGCTGATATGAATATACGTGACTTTATGCAGGAACATCTACCTGACTATATGCTGCCTGCTCTTTTTGTGTACTTGAAGTTTTTACCATTGACTGCGAATGGCAAAGTAGACCGCCATCAGTTGCGTGCAGATACGAAAGAAGGACGGAGTAATTTAGCTCGCCTCGTTGATGTTCGTAATACTGCGGTAAGAAAGATAGTACAGCCGCGTGATGCGCTTGAGATGCAATTGTTGCAGCTATGGGAAGCTATCTTACAAATTCAACCTGTGAGCATTTTTGATAGCTTTTTTGATATTGGCGGCCATTCCCTCTTAGCTGTACAACTCATGTCCCAGATCGCAGAACGCTTTGGGCGCAATCTCGATCTGACCATGCTTTTTCAGCATCCGACAATTGCGGCGCTGGCTGTCGTCTTACGCCAGCAGCATGTTTCTGAGCAGGAACCTCTCTTAGCTGCCATTCAAACGCAAGGCTCCAGACCGCCATTTTTTTGTGTTCATCCGGCTGGTGGCACTGCTTTTCGTTACGTTAATCTGGCGCGCCGTTTAGGACCCGATCAGCCTTTTTATGGGATTCATGCGCCATTTGGTGTGAGTGTGGAAGGACAAGAGCAAACAATAGGTGAAACGATAGAAGAGATAGCCGCTCATTATATTGCCGCCATACAAACGGTGCAACCTCAGGGGCCATATCTTTTGGGTGGATGGTCTCTAGGAGGCCCTATTGCCTTTGAGATGGCTCAGCAGTTGCACAGACAGGGGCATGAGGTGAAAGTGCTGGCGATCATTGATAGTACGATCTCTGATTCTCAGAGGAGGGAGCGCGCTATAGATGAGGTGATTGACCTGAGCGATGCCGGGATAGTGGAAGATTTTATCCGCGCCGCAGGAATCGATGTGCCTGATGACTTCGAGCAACTGGCGCTGGATGAGCGGCTCCTGTATGTCGTTGAACAGGCAAAAGAAAAGCACTTCATTCCAGAGGATGCAAATGTTCATCTTGTGCGCATTTTTACGCGTATCAGGATACTGACCAAACATATTGTGCATATCTATGCAGGAAATGATTATGAGGGAAAAATTGACTACTTTTTATCTGGTAGTCCCACTGAATATATAGAAACTCCCGGCGAAGCAGAAGATAGGGCAGAAAATGCTGTCGAGCCCATGCGTATACAACGCTGGCGTACGTTGGCAAAAGGCGGTTTGGTGATCCATCACGTTCCGGGCACGCATGTCGAGATAATGGACGAACCCAATGTGCAAGTGCTGGCTAAGGCCCTGAGACTATGCATCGATGAAGCCTGTGATCAGCTTGTATAGGCCTGTGGAGAGGGTCTGACTTGCCAGGGCACAGGTCTAATCAAGATGAGAGATTGTACAAGTCTGGAGAATAAAGTATGTCTACCACTTCGAGTCGCACTGATGCGCTGTTACAGCAGTATGATATTGACCCTGAGCGGGGTTTTTTACCTCCTGTAGAGCCATTAGTGTGTTTGCCCAGAGCTTTTGCGGCATGGGAAAATCTGGTCCGTGAAATGCCAAAGTTGTTGGCTGCTGGCAGAATCCGCCAGGAGATCAAAGACTTACCACTGCTCGATCATACCCTGCTAGAAGGGGAAGATCAGATCAATAGAGCGATGTTATTGCTATCGTATCTGGGAGCATCTTACATCTATGGTGAAAAGCCGGTCGTGAACGTGATCCCAGCCAATGTTGCTATTCCCTGGTTTTATGTTGCACAGTCGTTAGGGCGTCCACCCGTCTTGTCGTATGCATCGCATGCGCTCTATAACTGGCGCCGCTTTGATCTGAATGCTCCTATCGAGTTAGGAAATATCGCTCGCCTGGAGAACTTTTTAGGGGGAGTTGATGAAGACTGGTTCGTTCTCGTCCACGTTGCGATTGAAGCGAGAGCGGGCAAAGGTATTAAAGCTATTGTAGAGGCGCAAGATGCTGTTACTGACAAAGACGCAGAAACGGTCATCGCGAAACTATACGAGGTCGCTGCATCTCTGAAATCAATGCTCGCAACGTTAACACGCATGCCGGAGAAATGTGATCCCTATATTTATTACCATCGTGTCCGCCCTTATATCTTTGGGTGGAAAGATAATCCTGCCTTTCCCGAAGGGGTGTATTACGAAGGCGTAGAGGCGTATCAAGGCAAGCCGCAAGCCTTTAGAGGTGAGACTGGCGCGCAAAGCTCGATCATCCCATTGCTCGATAATGCTCTGGGTATCGTGTATGAAAACAATCCGCTACTTGAGCACCTGATCGCGCTCAGAGAGTATATGCCACCGAAACATCGTGATTTTATCCTGTTTATGGAGGCACGTCCATCGATTAGAGTGTTTGTCTTGCGCCACAGTGCAACTGTACCTGGCTTAGCTGATGCTTACAACGAGTGCCTCACCTTGATTTCGCGTTTTCGCTCAAAACATCTCGAATATGCTGGTACATATATTCACGCACAAAGCCAGCGTGAAAAGTCTAATCCAATAGAAGTTGGCACAGGTGGTACTCCCTTTATGAAATATCTAAAGCAACATGAACGGGAAATGCAGGCATATCTTGTGGACTGAAAGGACTTGCACCTGAAAATAATGGAAAAATTTGCTGTATCGCCGACATTAATCTGCGCATGCTGAGCGCGCACGAACTCTTTTGAGCGGGTGAGGAGGCTTTTGCTTTTGTCTTCAACTGATGTGATGTTGCCGTATTTCACTATCTTATGGAAAGGAAGCCTGGTCCTATGACCTTACAAAACTCCGACGCAATTTCAGCCACCTCAGATGAAGAAATGGAGGCATATAATCATCTAAATCACTCGCTAAATACTACAGGTAGCAGTATTCCTTCCCTTGTAGACCTGTCATTATTAGCCGATAGCAATCCGGGGGAAAAGGTAATAAAAGCTGCTCATAGAATTTATGAGCATTTAATTGCGTTGTGGGCTCCTGCAATTATAGAAGCTTCTCAGGAGCTGGGAGTTTTTAGAGCCCTGGCAGAAAAATCCGCTGATAGTATCTCGTTATCCAACATCCTGCAAACTGACGCACGCAGCATGCGTATCCTTCTCAACGCTTTGTACGCTTATGGAGTTGTCGAGCGTATCCAGGATGCCAGTGGCGTATCACTTTACACACTACCACGAGAATTTCAACACTGTCTCTTGCCTGGCGAATTGTACAGTCTGGCCGGAAAAATGGTCTATGATCAGCGACTTGCCTGGGATGCATGGCGCAATCTGGCAAATAGTGTGCGAACCGGTTCAACGGACCAATCAGGAAGTGTGTATCGCCAGAATCAAATAGCTGATCATGACTATGAATTTCTTGTGAGTGGCATTAACTTTTGGGCTCCACCTGCCGTTGTTGCACTGTGTCGAGGCTTGCGGCAGCTAGAGTGGGATACGGATGCGGCTGTTTCTATCCTGGACGTTGGCTGCGGAACAGGTCTGTACAGTCAACTTCTCTTACAACATTTCACACACTGGACCGCTCTAGGGCTCGATTGTGAGCGTATCGCGCCTCAAGCTCAAGCTCAAAGTATTCGCCTTGGCGTGGATGCACGCTTCACCTGTCGGGTGTGTGATTTCTGGCAGGATCGCTGGGAAGATAATATTGACCTCCTGCTCTTTGCAAACATTTTTCATCTGCAAACTTATGCGTCTGCTCAGCGTTTAATCACGCTTGCCAGCCAGTCCCTCTCTCCTGGTGGGCTGGTATGTATTATTGATCATATTGTGGATGATGATTGCAATGTTCAATCGCCGCAAAGCCGCTTTGCCTTGCTCTTTGCCGCTTCTATGCTTGCAACCGGAGGAGGGGATACCTATACGCTTAGCGATTATGATCGCTGGCTTGAAGCTGCTAAACTTCAACGCCTTTGTGTTCTGGACACGCCAATGCATCGCATTTTAATCGCTGCACGAGCCTGAATGCAACCTTCACATGCTACGTCTAAACTACAGAAGCGGGTCAGGGTCTGATGCTCCGGCAACATACGTGTGCAGGATATCTAATTGCTGGTGCAGAATGTCCAATTGCTGTGCAAAAACCCGCTCAAGATCAATCGCAGCATCGGTCGATACTGATTGCTGCAACTCAGGGAACATTGTGACCTGTTCAGCCGGAGGCATTGCCTGCGCTAGGCGTGATGGAGTGACATTCTTATAGCCATAGGGGGCGGCTATAGCAGGTATCGCTGAAGTAAACCAGTAGCGCTTCTGTTCAAAAGGATAGGTTGGTAATGCTGGCAGTGAAAGATGAGAGCAGACGGATTGCTGCTCAAAACCGTACCAGTCAATCTTACCTCCGTGGGTATACAGCGTCATGAGACTGGAAAATATGGTCTGTGTATCTTCTGATCTTCGCTGTAACGAGGGTAGCCAGTACAACGTCTGATCTGAGATGCATTGCTGTCCCAGGCGTAATAAGGTGTCATGGGGACCGATCTCGATAAATATCTGACCTCCCTGTTCATAGGCCGTCTGGATGCTACCCGCATATTGGACGGACTCGCGTGTTTGCCGCCGCCAGTAAGCAGCATCTAGCGTGGTCCCGGTTGGACAGAATTGGCCGTTCAGGTTGCAGATGAGCGGCACGCTGGCAGGTTGCCATTGCACTTGCTGAGCAGCGCGCTCAAAGCTATCGAGCATTGGCTCCAACAGGGGCGAGTGGAAGGCATGCGATACTTTGAGTGGGCGAGAATCTATAGTGCGCTCTTCCAATTGCCGCACGAATACCTGGAGCACATCCTCCGCACCTGCAACCACAACATGTTCAGGACCATTGACCGCTGCCACAGACAGCTGTGTCCGCCATGGCTCCAGCAATTGTGCAACCTGTGCATAAGAAGAAAAGACGGTGACCATCGCTCCACGTACGGGCAAACTCTGCATCAATCTTCCCCGTAACGCAATCAATTTCAGACCCTCTTCCAAACTCATCATATCAGCGATGCAGGCGGCAACATATTCGCCGACGCTATGACCAATCACGATGTCAGGTTCCACTCCCCAGGAACGCCAGAGTGCTGCAAGTGCGTATTCCAGCGCAAAGAGTGCTGGCTGTGCAAAAGCGGTTTCATTCAGGGGCGATATGTGCTCACCCACGGGATACAGGAGGGATAAGAGTGGTTGCTCCAGGTATGGACTCAAGAATTGTGCGCAATGCTCAAGTTCGCGACGGAAAACAGGTTGTGTCTCGTACAACTGACGCGCCATTCCCACATATTGCGCACCCTGGCCTGTAAAGAGAAAGACAATTTTGCCCTGCATTGCCGCATCCCCCTGACTTCCCATCGTATCGTGACTTCTGGTGAAATCGCTCAAACGTGTTTGTAGTTGCTGCGTTGAATCGGCTAGCAACGCCAGCCGCTGCGAAAAATGCGTGCGGCCAGTATTTGCCGTCAAGCAGAGATCAGCGATAGAAACTTCAGGGTGCAGCGCTAACCAGCGCTGGTAACGCTGTGCGAGTTGTTGCAGGGCAATATCACTTCTCGCTGAAAGCGTGAGTATATGCAGTGGGCGTGCGATGTGATCAAAAGGTCTGGTGGGTTGCTGGTGGGCAGGTGGAGCTTCTAGCACAACGTGCACATTTGTTCCGCCAAAACCAAATGCGCTTACCCCGGCAATGCGACGTTGATAAAGAGCAGGCCACTGCTGCTCTCTTGTTGGCAAGACGAACGTTGTTCCGTCCAATTCAATGTGAGGATTGAGAGAAGAGAAGTGGAGATTCGGCGGAATTACTCCATGTTGCAGGCTCAGCACAGCCTTGATTATGCTGGCGATACCAGCTGCCGCCTCAAGATGACCGATGTTGGTTTTGACTGCCCCCAGCACACAGGTTTGTGCAGGTATCGAGCGCGGCATCAAAACAGCCTTTAGCGCCTGTACTTCAATCGGATCGCCAAGGGGTGTCCCGGTACCGTGTGTCTCTACATAACCGATCTGGTCCGGTCTCACGTCTGCATTGCTGAGCGCCTGGCGAATCACGGCCTCTTGTGCTCGTCCATTTGGGGCGGTCAGCCCATTACTTGCTCCGTCTTGATTAACTGCGGAACCACGGATTACTGCGAGAACCTGATCACCATCGTGTTGCGCATCCTCCAATCGTTTGAGCAGGATAATCCCGCACCCTTCGCTGCGTACATATCCATCGGAAGATGCATCGAACGTTTTACAGCGACCATCTGCCGCCATCATGTGAGCCTGTGAAAACGTCACGGTCAGCTCTGGCGTCAGCATGACATTCACGCCGCCAGCAAGTGCAAGCGAACATTCGCCACTGCGCAGGCTCTGACAGGCCTGGTGGACCGCAAAGAGTGAGGAGGAGCAGGCGGTATCAACGGCGACACTCGGTCCGTGAAAATCGAAGTAATAGGAGAGGCGATTGGCAGCAATGCTGTGGGCATTACCTGTGCCTGCATACGCCTGATGGTAATCAGGATGGGCATGATGTAACACATAATAATCACTGCTGCTCACGCCCACAAAAACGCCCGTCTGGCTCCCCGCAAATTGCGCAGGCACGATATTTGCCTGCTCAAAAGCTTCCCAGGCAACTTCCAACAGGAGGCGCTGTTGCGGATCGATATAGCTGGCCTCGCGTGCTGAAATCTTGAAGAAGCCAGCATCAAACTGGTCAATATCGCTGAGAAACCCACCCCAGCGCGTAGACATCTTGCCAGGTGTACCTGCCTGAGGATCATACCAGGCTTGCGTATCCCAACGCTCATGTGTTACCTCGGATATTCCGTTCCCATGAGCAGATAAAAATTGCCAGAACTCCTCAGGTGTGCTGGCACCAGGAAAGCGACATGCCATGCCGATAACGGCGATAGCTCCAGATGGTTGGGGATGCTGAGATGCCGCATCCGCCGCCTGTATCGCTGTCTTAACAGGCTGTTCTCCCTGTGCAAGATAATGAGCGAGCAGCGAAATAGAGGGATAATCATACACCAGCGTAGGAGAAAGAGAACGTCCTAGCCAATGCTCCAATTCACCAGAAAGTCCCACTGCCTCCAACGAGTTGAAGCCATACTGCACAAACGGGGCGTGCAGATCTACTGTGCGGGGATCAAGATGAGCACGCTCTGCGATATGGGTAACCAGCCAGGAGCTGATATCCCGTATCTTTCCGTTTGTCTCTTGTCGTTCAGCCTGTGAAGCAGGTGCACCTGAAACTAACGTCTCACCCTGCATCTGTACATCATCGTGCCTCTCCTGATGCCAACGATACACTGCTTGCAACTTCCCATCGCGAAAACCTTGTCGACAGGCATGGTGTTGAAGCTTACCACTGGAGGTTTTGTAGATTGTCCCCGCGCGCAGCAACTCCACCGCCGCCACATCTACATCGAACGCCATCCCTACTGCCTGACATATCGACGATACAATATCCCGTACGTCCCATTTGTTATAATGACGTTCTACCTCTTGCACGATTACGAGCCGCTCTGTGTCATCGCCTGACACGGCAAATGCCGCACAACAACTCTGTCGGAGTGCTGGATGGCTTTTCTCCACCACTTGCTCGATATCCTGAGGATAGAGATTGCGACCGCGAATAATAATCACATCTTTCAGTCTTCCCGTGACAAAGAGTTCTCCTTGCCAGAAAAAACCGAGATCTCCTGTGCGCAAAAAGGGACCTTCACCGCTTCCTTGAAGATAGGCTTGAAACGTCTGTTGCGTTTCCTCCGCTTTCCCCCAGTACCCCTGAGCAACGTTGGGCGCAGCAACCCAGATCTCGCCGACCTGATCAGGAACACATAGCATTTGTCGTTCAGGATCGACGATGATAATCTGTTGTCCTTCTCGTGCGTATCCGCAACCAACAAATGATCGGGCCTGCTCATGACTGGCAGTCATTTCTACTATATTGCCCGCTTCAAGCGCCGATGCGTCGAAGGTTTGCACCTGTGGTGCCGTTCCCAACAGGCCACCCGAGACGAAAAGTGTGGCTTCAGCCAGGCCGTAACACGGGTAGAATGCCTCCTTGTTGAAGCCATAGGGTGCGAACGTTTCCACAAAACGTGCTAACGTCTCTGCTCGCACTGGCTCTGCACCAGTCATGACTACCCGCCAACGGCTCAAATCAAGACCGGCCAGTTGCTCGGGCGTGGCTTTACTGACACATAAATCATAGGCGAAATTTGGCGCGCAACTTCCTCCTATTCCATAACGCGAAATCATGCGTAACCAGCGCAGAGGTTGCTGCAAAAAAGCGGCCGGAGCCATCAGAAAGGCCGGGGTACCAACATAGACTGCTTCGAGAATTCCTCCCATTAATCCCATATCATGGTATGGCGGTAGCCAGCACCCAATACGCGTCTCTGCATTGAGCTCAACGCTCTCCTGAATAAATCTGGCATTGTGCAGCAGATTGCCATGTGTCAGCATTACCCCTTTAGGCATACCCGTTGAACCAGAGGTATATTGCAGCAAGGCCAGATGCTCTTTCTCACCATGCCATTCTCGCCAGGATTGTGCGACCTCCGCTGTGGCCGTATTTGTCTCAATCCAGGACAGGTTTTGCAGTAAGGGATCATCTGAAAACTTCCGGTGTAACGAAGTAAGGATGGTCGAAGTGGTCAGGGCCACCGTAGCTTCGGCATCATGTATGATTGATTCAATGCGTGTCATATTGTTGTTCAGGCGGGGAGGGTAAGCGGGAACGGCCACCACACCAGCATACCAGCAGCCAAAGACTGCGGCAATATACTCCAGGCCAGGTTGATACAGAAGTAACGCTCGTGCTCCTGGTGCGACGCTATCCTGGAGCAACACAGCGATACGGCGAGCTTGATCATCCAGTTCGGCATAGGAAAAACGCGTTTCTTGCGTTTCACCGTCCAGCAGAAACGTATATGCATTCTGGTCAGGGTGATGGAAAGCTCTTTGGCGAAGCAATTCAACAAAGGTCGCCCCCGGGGGTTGGCTCTCTTGAGCTATAATGTTCATAATGTTCGCCTTTTCCCAATAGTGCCTGGTCTCTCTGGTTATCTCTGTGTGCAATGTGATCAAGGAATATGTGTACGGCTACGTATCACGTTGTCACATATAGAGCGGGGAAATTACAGATCATGTCAATGATCACTTTTTCTCGCTGGCGCCAGGGAGATGGCATATCCCATATTTCGAACCAGCAAGATCTTCAGTTGAGGATAGAACTTTTTCAGCTTTGTACGCACGCCAGATAAGGCACGATACACAGGTTTGAGTTCCTGTATGATGGACTCTGGTTGTACCTGTCGAATTTTCTGTAGCCGTTGACACCAATCGTCGTAGGAAAGCAGCGTAAGCTCAGCAAGGAGCATCTCGTGAGGCGTGTAATGTGGATAACACTTTATAAGACTCATGAGAAGCAACCATTCGTTTCTCGTGAACTGCTGCTGCGCCAGAATATGCGGTTCCCGGATATTCAGAAGGCTCAAAATTCGACTCTCTGTGTTCCATTCTAATTGAAGATCTGGTGGGAAGAGGTCACAAAAAGGGATTTTCGTAGACTCTTCGTTTCTTTGGCCAATAACCAATGTGGGATTTTCGCTCAAAATTCTCATGCTGTCTAGCTCCCCCTTTTTATCCGGGTTGAGAAGTTCGTCATTTGTAAACGCTATTGGGAACGTGAACCGGTTGCTATTCCAAATAATAGTCGCTTGTGCGTCTCCCAGACCTTCTTCAGAGTTTGGATCAATCAGAGCAATTGCTACGACGACGGAAATTTGGTGGGAAGCCACTTGCGTCAGGCATCTTCACTCGTGATGCAGATGAACCAACTCTGCTTCTTTGCTCCTCACTGTTATAATAATAATATCTACGATACACAACTTCACTGTGTGTTTTATGTCACGTTCCTCATTACTTCAATCTTGTGTGGCTCTAGCTGCTTCTGAGATAGTATTTGTTTCCAATGTCTTTGCATGGGATTATGTCTTGAAAATCCTGTGTGTACAGAGGGTCGCTAGAAAGAAGGGTGAGAGGTTGAACCAGGTGCTACCATCATCGATCGTCAATCGATCAACATGAGTGCGGTTCGTGATCTGCTTGTCGACACGACAAAGAGGCATTACTATCGGAATAAATCGGGCAGTAACGATAGTATTTTTCCATCCACATTGATTATACTCCCTAACAAGAGAGAGATACTATTCTCTGGAGCGGACGAACAACTCAGAGTAAAAGCAGCAATGGAAAGTAAAGGAAGCTGTGATGGAAAATAAAGGAAGCGCTATGTCTAGCATCAGACGAAGCATTCAGAAGAAGCGCGAAGAGATTAATCTGGCAGACTTCAGTTTAACCGAAGCCAGTTATCTTGCTCCCGGGCAGACTTTCCCACTCGTTGTACAACCATCTATCGCTGGTGTGAATCTCGTGAGTTGGGCAGCAAACAATCAAGAGTATATCCGTAAGGAATTAGCTAAGCACGGCGCAATCTTGTTCCGAAATTTTACGGTAGACTCAGCCAGTAAGTTTGAGGGATTTGCTCGCGCAGTCAGTGCCGATGGTGAGTTGTTCGATGAATATGGCGATCTTCCTCGTGACATGCCTGGTGCCAAAGTGTATCATTCGACTCCCTACCCTGCGGATAAATCAATTTTATTCCACAATGAAAGCTCTCATACCCATCGTTGGCCAATGAAGATTTTCTTCTACTGTGTGGCTGTGGCAGGCAAAGGTGGTGCAACGCCGATTATCGATTGCCGCAAAACATACCAGCTGCTTGATCCTGCAATTATTCAGCGTATGGCGGATAAGAAATTAATGTATGTACGCAACTTTATCAAAGGGCTGGATGTAAGCTGGCAGCAGTTCTTTCAGACGACAGAGAAAGAGCGTGTTGAGGATTACTGTCGTAAAGCTGGCATCGACTTTGAGTGGAAAAGTGAAGACCACCTCACAACACGGCAGATATGCCAGGCCGTTGCTAAGCATCCTTTCACCGGTGAGATGCTCTTTTTTAATCAAATTCAATTGCATCACGTATACTGTCTTGATCCAGAGATACGCTCTTCTATGCTCTCCATGTTCCGTGAGGAAGACCTGCCTCGTAATGTTTATTACGGCGATGGCACTCTGATTGAAGATTCGGTCGTAGCGGAAATTGGCGAACTGTATGAGCAGCAGGCGGTGCGTTTCCAGTGGCAAGCCGGAGACGTAATTCTCCTTGACAATATGATGGTTGCTCATTCGCGTGACCCATTTGAAGGTTCACGCAAAATACTGGTGGCAATGGCCGAAGTCATCAATCAGTAAGCTGCTCATAATCCCTTAAAGATAGGCCGATAACTCACGGGTGAGGGCCTCTACGAGCGCTTTCCTGGCTGAGTGAAGAAAGAAATGGTTGCCAGGGAAGAAACGGAGTTTGAAGGCTGCACGTGTCTGCTGCTGCCAGCCCAGCAGGTCAGCTCGTGTTACATCCTTATCTTGCAAACCTCCATAGGCAGAAATAGGAATGGTGAGTGGATCGGAAGCGATACGCGAGTAGGTTTCGCTCAGCGTAAAATCCGCCCGCAAGGCAGGCAATACTAATTGCAGCAGCTCAGTATTCTGAAGAACCTCTTCTGGGGTGCCTTCCATGTCCCTGAGCTTTTCGACGAACGCTGGTTCTGGTAAGGCATGTATCATTTCTTCTCTCTGTGGCATTTGAGGAGCGCGCCTGCCAGAAACAAAAAGGTGGAGCGGAGGTATACACTGCTCTTGCACAAGTGCATGTACCAATTCGAAGGCAATGCCTGCTCCCATACTATGCCCGAAGAAAGCATATGGTACATCCAGATAGGGACGCATCACCGATACAAGCATTGCTATCATCTCGGACATCTGGTGTATAGCAGGTTCCTGCAGGCGATTTTCGCGTCCGGGAAGTTGTAGAGGCCAGACATCGATCTGGGGAGGCAAAAGTTCGGGCCATTGCCGATAAATCGAAGCAGAACCACCTGCATATGGCAAGCAAAAAAGTCGTAACCGCGCATAAGGCCGTGGGCGGCGATACGCAAACCAGAGAGGAGATGTATTGGTCATGATCATTCTACTTTCTTTCAAGCAAGCATAAATGTGATAAGCGGAAGTAGTTCTCTCATCGACAGAAAGCATCCACCTGGAGTTGCAACAAGCGAATTCTACTTTCTGTAGAAGATCTGCTGGATTCTGGCGGGAATATTAAGGAGTGTGAGATCCAACATGAGCCAGCAATTGATACTTATCAGATTTCGGTCCAACTTTAAGCTCAATTCCGCACCAGATCCTGTGCGCATTTGTGCGTGCCGGGCTACAACCTTTCGTTTTCAATCTAAAACTAAAAGCCTGACGAGATAGGGGCATCACTTTCTCCTGGGTCTGTACCCATTTCTGGTAAGCTTGCCACAGATCTGCTGCCCAACAGGTGGATTGAGCAGAGAGTATGCAATGCTGTTGCAAAAAGGTTTCAAAAAGATCCTCCTCTTCATATCCAGCAAGGTGCATCGCGTTTATTCCATCCTCGGAGCCTACTGACAGATGAACTTGCTGTAAAGGAGCTAGACGTGTAGCCTGGTACCTGGTTCGGATTTCCCTGGCACGTTGGATACACAAATTAGCTCCTCGCCCTTCCTGCCGTCGCTTTAATAGTTCTGCGTAAGACTCTAAGCAATCGGCATAGTCGGGGTGGTTCAGTTCCTGGAAGCGTTCCCAGAGGTGTAACGCTTCTCGATAGAGTTGTCTGGCTTTTTCCCACTGGGCCTGGCACAAATAGAGCTTCGCAAAATCGCTGGTGAGGAGTACAATATTTATGTGCTCCGGTTCCAAAGCATACTGGTAAATACTCAAGGCATGCAAATACAGAAGTCTGGCGTTTTCGTATCTGCCCTGTATCCGGTGTATGTTCGCCTTCAGATGCAAGGCCGATGCCAGCGCAATTTGATCTGGCAAAGAGAATCGCTCACGAAGAGACAACACGTATGAGATAAATGCGTCCGCGTCCGCATATCTTGCCTGCTTATAAGCCAGCCAGGCAAGATATTGAAGCTGTTCTGGTCCCAAACGTCCTTCTACAAGAGAGATAGCACGCGGGTAGAAAAGCTCTCCTTCCTGGTCTTTATGCATACTTGCTAACCCTGTCGGTGCCAGGGCGAGATCATCCCGATCTCGCCTTAGAACTTGCTCTTGCACCGATATTGCGCGTAGGTAGAACACCTCTGCCTGCTTATAGCGTGCTCGGTAGAAGAGATACATCGCTATTTTGTTCAGCAAAGAAGCAAGTTCGGGAGAAAGAAGCTGCCGTTGTTCTGCTAACTGTAAGATAACTTGAGCATGTGGCAATATTTGCTCATACCAGCTCCAATGCTCCACGTCCAATTGGTCCTGCTCAAACAGAAAGAGCTGATTCATCATGTGGATGAGTCGTACAATCCATACTCGTTGGGCCTTTTCTGAGAGCCTCTCTTTGAGGACGATCTGGACAAGAGGATGGACGGAAAGTGTCTCCATCCTGGTATTCCGGCGAAGTAGCGCGTAGGCCAGAATGTCCTTGAAGGTGGCATTAAGCCGGATGGGATTGGAAAGAACAGCCTGTAGTTCTGGCCCTAGATGCGATTTACCCTGGATGAGTAATTCCTCAGGAATCTCATTGGGAGCGAGAAAACAACACAACGTTAACAAGTCTGCGCCTACCGGATTGTCTCGTTGAAGCCGCTCAAATGCCAGGATAAAGGTCTTTGCAACTGAATAGGGAGAGAATACCGAAGACGGACGTTCCTGCAACATCTGCATCGTATCTTGTTGAAAGAGATGCAGAAAACGCGAGAAACTACAGTGCAATTCTTCAATACAGGCTGCTGCTTGATCGAGGGCTAAGGGCAAGCCATCCAGGGCCACGGCAAGACTGCGAACGCTACTTTCTTCATCCGCATGTATCGTCATCTCCGGTATAGGTAAGAATTGTGAGCCTGTTCTCCATAAGAGTAACTGCACACTTTCTTGCAATGAGAGCGGAGACAATTCGAGGCAGGGTGCCAGAGACCCCAGGGTAGGCCGACGGGTAGTGAAGAGCAGCGAGCCTTCTCGTGCTATGGGTAAGAAATGCTTGGCTAATTCGATGTGTTCAATATTATCAAAGATCAGTAGCCAGTTGTGGTGGCTCATCAACCAGCCATGGATTATGGCGATTACCTGTTCCTGTGCTTGAAAATGATATGCAGGCAGTTTGAGAGTTGTTGCCATCGCGACAAAGCTGCTGAGCATGCTCTCTTCCGTCTCCGCGCTAATCCAGAATATGGCCGAATAGTTCAGGGCGTGTTGATAGGCATACTCGATGACTGTCTGGGTTTTGCCTATTCCTGCCAGGCCACTCAATGCGCACGATCTCATAGACGTGACGCTCTGTTCTTTTGTCAGAATTGCGTGAATCTGCTGTAATACGCCTTGACGACCTGTAAAAAAGGGATTGCGTTGATAGGGTACATTCCAACGAGAGGCAACAGTGGTTAAACTGGCATCCAGCAGGTAGTGCGTTTCTACCTCATTCAAACGCAGGCATCTGGCTAGCTCCAGGATCATCCCTCTGGTGGCAGGAAGATAATCTCCCCGTTCCCACGCCCCAACAGTATTATGATGTACTGCAAGCTTTCTGGCTAATTGTTGCTGCGTCAACCCCTGCCGTTTTCGATAAACCTTTAGCGTCTCACCAAACGAGGCCTGGCTACTCTTTTCCATTGTTATTTCTCTTTCATGAAAAAATATACATAGCAGAGTAATGAGAGCAACGTGTTACAAAAGCGACATCAAAGCTGTGTATAGATCACCATCCTAATAAATTCTTGCGATTACCTTTGTTGATATATCCTCTAAAAGGATTTCAGCATCTTGTAAGCACAGAGTTGGTTGTGCCGGAACGAGTTGTTGATCGGCATGCTTTCTCTTCCACCCTCCCCCAGTAACGTTGAGGAGAATGGTTGCTCGTGGATCGATGCGACCACTTTGGGCTGTTTTGAGCAGTGTTGCCAGTGCAACACCCGCTGCCGGATGGATGTCAATCCCTTCTGTTTCCTCAAAGAGGGACATGGCTTCTTGCGTTTCCTGATTGTCTGCGACGAGCATTTCTCCCTGACTCTCGGTAAGGACATCGAAAACGCCCCCTCTGAGTGCATAGGGAGGGTGCTGATTCGAGAGCACCGGGGTGATCATCTGCTGAATTTGTCCCTTCCCTTCATTTCTCTCGGCAGGAATCAGTGTACGTTGGTGAGATTTCCATGCATGATAGATTGGTGCGAATGGTGTATTCTGGCTCAGCATCAAACGCGGAAAGACCTGCCCAAATCTTCCATCCTCAATCAACCTGGCGGCCATATCATGAACCGCAATCGCCCCGGCTCCACTTCCAATAGCCTGAAAGTAGTAGTCAGGTAGTCGACCGATCGTTTCAACGGCATTAAGGAGCACGGAGCCTAACCCATCGCGTCTCGCGACGTTTTTAACGCCTCCCTCGGGAAAGAACCCTTCGTGTTGTGCAATCTGCTGGGCCAGGACAATGGCGTCGGTATAGCTGGCATTGCTGAGCGAAATCAATTTGACACAGGAAGCGAGTGGGCGAGGAAAATGCATGGCAGCCAGTCCGCTTTCTGGAAGAATGATGAGGCATGGCATTTGCACCTTCGAGCAGACAGAGGCAAAGGCGGCAGCCGTGTTCCCCGCTGAGGAAACAACAAGAATGGGTTGTTGCTGGTGCTTATGCTCAAGAAGACGTGAAATCACCGTGTATGCTTCGAGTTCTTTAAAGGTTGTTGTTTCAAGTTGTGCATTTCTTTCTGGCCAGTAGCCATTAAATGCAATCCAGAGGTGTGGAAGTCCTGTAGTCTGGTTGAGCTGTAAGCTTTGATAGGTAACTGTCCCTCCCGCATAGGACAGAATATGAGTAGTTGGTAGCCATTTCTGGTAACGAAAAAGACCTTGATGATGTTCTAAAGGCTCAATGTATTTACATTCATATTTGGTGACGAGGAGTGCTGGCACATCTTGATGATGTGGGCACTCCAGAAGGAAGCCATCATCTTCAAACGAATTGTTACATACCCGGCATGTCAATAGATAATGCCTTGATTTCATTTTTGCAGAATCTTTCCATTGCAATTTCTGGAAGATCAATAGATGAAAGGATCATCTTTATTATGCCTGAGTGGTGTTTGGCAATGGAAGTGGAGAAGGTATCAAATAGATGTATCAAATTGAAGATGGTGTATCAAGGCTGCTTTGTTCACTTTTCAAAGCCCAGGTGGTCATCTTCCTATCCCCTGTAGAGAGGGTTCTGCATCCTCAGGTGCGCTATGGTGAGAAGGTTGCATGCGCTTCTCGTTTCTGATGGATAGCTCTTGAAAGATTGTATTGTTCTTTTAGCGTGTCACATCGAGATCGAGAAATGCATGCAGTCTTTTTTCTTTGCTGATATGGATTAGTTTAAAAGTGCCACTGTCGTGATCCCTACCATTACAGAGGAGCCTTTATCAAATGCATTCCAACGTACCAATAACTTGTTTGAGCACAATTTTGTTACCGCCATTGATATCTTCAATGTCTAAAAGGGCAATAGGCTTATTGATAGCATCTCCTAGATGGTCAAAAGAGATACACCCACTCACCCCTTGAAACGCTGGAATGGAGCCTTGCCCAAAAGAAGCCAACGCTTTGCGAACCGTCTCACCCGTTAACGAGCCATGTACCAGCGTGGTAGCATTGACAATTGCCTGTAATGCATCATACGTCAGTATGGCATGATCATCCATTGAAAGCTCACTTGTCGCTCTATGAGCAACATGGTAATACATGCTTAACCAATCAGAGAAAAATACTGGTTGTTGCTTGATCGGAACATGTGCAAATGTCCACTCGCTCGGCGAAGAGAAAGAAGAAAAAATGAGACGTCGCATTTCTTGTGGAAATGCTCTGGCGAGGGCGGCATCAGGTCCCGTTCCTACACCTAACACCAGGCTTGTGGCAACCGCATCTCCCGACAAAATCTTGATATTTGCGAGCGATTTATTCCATGTTGGATGAAGAGAAAGCGTAAGGCCGATAGCATGAGCCAGGCGAATGGCATCAGCATCAAAACCAGCCATAAAAATAAGATCGACATGATCTTTGAGGATGGTGGGAATAACATTGCGTTGATAATCCTCCACTGTCGTTTTGCTCTCACCAAAGGTACTTGCAAGCGCATCGTCAATCACCTGAACATTGGACGTCGTAACGCTATTATAAAAAGCATTGGTGAGCGAAACACTGTAAGGATCGGTCGGATCGGACAAGATCAGAATGTTCTTTGCGCGCAATTGCTTCACTGCTTCTATGCCTAATGCCCTTCCTTGCTGACTATCAGTAGGATTGACCCGAAAAAAATAGGGATCAATGCCACTTAAGGCTACACTTGATGCCGTCTGAGAAACCATAGGAAGGTGTGCACCTGCGATAATACTGAGAGCATTCGTTGTTTGTGAACTAAATGGCCATCCGACGACCGCCACGATGTGGTCAGGGTTGCCACCATTCACCCGATTTGCAATAAACTGAGCAGCAGTTGCGACATTCGCATTATTTGCCCCTGAATTATCAATAAGGATGCGCAGCCGCAATCCTTGTAAGAGCAATCCCTTCGAGTTCACCTCGCGCTGAGCCAGGAATGCAGCTTGCATAATAGAACGAGCACGAATCAGATCCGTCTCATTATTATCGATAGCTAAGCCAAGCACAATAGTGATATAAGGGCTTCCACTTTGTAAAACATGCAGATTCTCATTATAAATTTGCATTTCCCCATCCAACACATCTGTACTCACGGCTTGTGTCATGAGATTCACTGCACTACTCAGGTTACCACTTTGCAATTGCAATGCTGCTTGTTTTTTTAACGTGACATCGGTACGCCCCGCATAGGTGTCAAAAATAACATTGCCATCACTGATACCTATGCCGAGCGTTTGAAAATAGTATTGCTCTTTCTCCTTCTCTTTCTCAAACGTTTGCGCCTGGGCGGTTGCTGTAACGTTCCTCAATCCATGCTGTATCATCTGTGTTGAAGAGACATAGATTAGAGAAAAAAGAGACACACTCAGAGCAAGGATGCTGATCAATGGGAAAATCCTGACATGCAAAGTAGGGGGGTTACGAAATAGTGGAGCAAATCGAGACCGAGAAGACGTTATGGGGGGCATCGTATCTAAGAGACTCTCCCCAGGAGGTGGTGACGGATCTATTCCTTGCGAGGAGGTATCTTCTGCAACTGCAACATATCCCTGTGGCTTCTCCTGAGTATCTTCCTCGCGCTCAAGTGTGAGATCATTGCCAGGGGAGATATTTTCCGTGACCGCAACGTATCTCGGTGGCTTCTCCCGAATACCTTCTTCGCGCTCAAGCGTGAGATCATCTCCATCTATGGGCTTCCAGGGCGTTAAGCCTAACTCTTCGTTGTTCTTGCCAAAAAGCTGGCTGAGCTTTTGACGAAAATAAGGGCTTGGAGTAGTGATCCCACACTCCCAGCGACTCACGTTGATACGTGTAGTGCCAAGGAGAGCTGCTACTTCTTTCTGAGACCATTGACGTTTTTGTCGCTCAATTACTAACTGTTTATTAGGAGTAGCCTGGGCTGCTTTTTTCATAATCCCACTTCTCCTTATACGTTAAACTAAAACCAGGCCCTCAGCAAGTTGGTAGACTTGTTGCCATGGACAGGAAGGCGAAAGTGCATCTTCTCCATCCGGCTCGACCGATAGAAAAAGAATAAGCTTCGCCTTCCGTATTCCTGTTCTCAACTCACAAAATTGATGTTGAGATAACTAGAAAAAGGTAGCCTTTGACAACCAAAAGCTACCTGTTGATCTGAGCCGAAAAATGGAAAGAATCCAGGGACAAACGTTCATCTTGTGTGTCAAATTGTCCCGTGACCATCTCTCGACCTGAGTGTTTTCTTTTTTCAATTTATCTTAAACATCAAACTGAAGGCGACTAGTTGAAAAGAACATTCGATGACGGCGTTCAAAGCGAAGGCCGTTGCTGAAATATTTTCGTTGTGTATTTTACTGGTTCGGGTTTAGGACTTGCGAACTACTCCCCTTTGCTTGCATTGGTCGTTCTTCCGCAGCAATCCTGTTCAGCCATTGGTGCAATCCCGCAAATAGTTTGCAAGATAGCACAAAGTAGTTTTTCCCTCTAAAGAATGCGCTTAAAAATAGTGAGAGGTCTTCCATGACAAAAATGGCCGTGTCGCGTGGAGATGATGGGTTTGTAAGGGAAAACGCAAACAAACCTGCAAGGATTGGCTGAAGATGGGAGAACATCATACGAGTTTGTGCAGTGATTCTCATTGCAAATCCTTCATTAATATGCCTGTAACGCCTTAAGTTTTTGTCAGGCATATTAAATATACTTAACATAGCGTATACAGAAATAAAGGAGGCAACACCGCTTAGGTTAACTATAACATGATCTCTTTCCTTTTGTCAAGCCGGAAAAACGATTAGCTTAACGATTAGCCCCTAAAGATATATGTTTCACCTTATTGATGGTGATTTTGCCTTTCTTCATTATTTATAATAATGATCATTCGCAATTTTTTGTATTTAACTAAATGTAGTATTGTTCAGTATATACTTATATTTCAATGTATCCTATCATTCTCGCATATAGTACAATCTATTGTTGTATTGCCCGATACTCATTTATGCCTGGCTAAGTTATAAAACTCAGTTCACTCAGCGAGTAAACTGAATTCTGCCGCTGTCCTATTGAGGAAGAGAGGGCAGCTGGTAAACGAGATCCGCAGCGCGTCTCCCGGCGAAAGATATATTTGGAGAAGATATGTTGTGTCGTTCTTGCTGTAGAATTTATTTTCGGCAAGCCGCCCAGCTAGAAAGTAAGTGGAGGAAGTTGGCCCAGCAACGTTTGTGGTTGTGCAAGCACCTGCGCAAGAAGGGTATTCAGGAGCGTTACTACACGCTGGGCAAAAGCCATGCAAATGTTTTGTGGATCATAGTGGAGTTCCAGACGCAAGTGTGTTGCCACCAGTAAAATATTTAATTTGAGAGAAAATGGTTCTATACAGCATGCTCTTTGATCGAGGGAAAAAAGGATATTTTCGGCTATAAATGGAGCGGGCCAGCGTTCATACTCAAAACAGAAAGGGAAAAAGGGTGGAGGGGCGAGAGGAGTGGTTGGGGTATTGGTGGGAGGAGAGTCCCAGGTGAAATATGTTTGCCGCCTTGTTGTTTCCAGGAGCGTTTTATGGACTGTCGCCAGAACTTGTTCAAAGGACTGGTTTTCTTGCAGGTGTGTTTCAACGGGAACGAAACGTGTATAGAGGCCCAGGGCATCCATGAATTCATCCTTATTGCGGCCGTTACAAGCAAGGCCAATGATCAAATTACGTTGTCCACTTAGCTGCCAGAGTAACACTTCCCAGCAGGAGAGCAGCAGGGCATCGAGCGAGACTGCATAGTGTTGTGCCAGAAGCGTGACCTGATTCGCACTCTGTTCCTCAACAGACTGTACGATAAGAGATGGCGCAAAGATATTCTTACGTTCAACTTCTGTACAGGAGGCTTTTTCCGCGCCTTCCTGCTCAAAAAGCAGGTGTATAGCCGGAAGTTGAGAAAGATCAATGTGACGCCAGTACTGGCGTAGGGTCATTCCCTCTTCTGAAGTCAGCGCTTCATTTTGCCAGTCGGAGACATCTGCATATTGCATGGGCTCGTTAGCCGGGTCTATCCCTTTCATGCGGGAGGCGTAGATCCGGCTCAGTTCGGCAGTCATCTCAATGAGTGCATATCCATCGGCGAAAAAGGCTGGCAGGCAAAGCAGGATGAGATGTTTTTCGGAAGAAATTCTTATGACATAAGCTAATAAAGGAGAAGGGGCATCTGTATTTTTCGCCGTTTGCTGCGAACTGGCAAGGCACATATTCAGAAGTATTGCCTGACTGGATGCAGGAACATGGATAAGATCAATAAGTGGGCTGGAGACCTCAACAGGGCTGGAAACCACCTGCACAGGAAGCTCCCTATCTGGCTGGCGCTGTAGCGTTGTCCTGAGAATCTCATGCCGTTCGACCATATGTTGAAATGCGTACAGCAATGCTGCTATATTGAGAGCGCCCTCCAGGCAGATTGTACATTGTGTATAGTATGCCTGACTTGTTCCTTGTAGTGCCCATAAGCGAGCTTGCTGCATAGAGAGAGGGTATCTATTTAAATCCATAGTCTGTGTTAGCGTATCTATTTCATTCATACAATTGATCCCCTCGTACTAGGCCAGAAATATATTCCAATATGCTAAAGGAAAGAACCTGTTCTGGTAATTAGGAGGCTGGAGGATTGGTATCAGGTCATTGAGGTGTACTACGCCCGGGCCGCAAGAGATGGGTTGGTTGCAGAGCATGGCTGTGGCGAGAGAGTACGTGTCAGTTCAACGCGCACGCGATCGCTCATCGTATGGTCCCAAAGAGCATACGTTCTATCCAGATAGGGTAAAGGAACGGAGAGCAGGCCCTCAAATAGTGAAGGAAGGAGATCCTTATAAATAATAGGCCCGACAGTATTTTTTAACCATCTCTTCTCCTGGAAAACTGTTTTACTCAAAAAGGTTCTCTATCTGTTAGAAAGTGTACTCGAAGCTTGTCTGAGAATGCTAGTTTTACTGCCCAATTTCAAGTGGAAGTGGGGGCATTTAGCGAAGTCAAAAAGTGGGAAAATAGGTCATGAAAACAGGCTATTTCCCACTTTCAGGGGGGAATGTTGACCATCCTTCGGGCTTAGAAAAGAGAGAATGTCCTTATGGAAGTCGACTTCGCCACCAGTATCAAATGTGGCCATGAGCCATACAATTTTGTAATGTACAAGATGGTCCGGAGAGCCAGCATCCTTTAGATTGGTTTCCTCAGCGACCGATTTCCACATTCTCAAGTACGCCAAGCGCGTCGGGCACAAGGATCGCGACAGAATAGTAGGCGCTCACGAGATAGGAGATGAGTGCCTTCTCGTTGATACCCATAAACCGGACGGACAAACCCGGCTGGTATTCGTCG
>DATJHM010000264.1:0-8995 GCA_035493895.1 Ktedonobacteraceae bacterium | reverse complement strand
ACTTTATCTTCCGCAGATAAAGCCAGGGCTGCCCAGATGCGGGTATCAGCGAGCGCTTTTTCGCGATCCGTATCAAACGAAACCTTGACCTCGATCATGCGCTCAACGCTCTCGGGATCACGTCCAGCCGCTTTTGCGCCTTCGGCGACCGCAGGCAGCAATTGCTCTGAATAGAGCGTCTCGCCCTTGCCGGAGGTACAAATAAAACCATCGCCAACGCGGCCTGCAAATTTCGCCGCAACAGGACCACCTGCGCTGATATAAATGGGCACGGGACGCTCCGGACGATCATAAATGGTCGCATTGCGTGTATGATAATACGTTCCATCATACGTCACCATCTCGTCAGTCCAGAGCTTCTTGATGAGATCAACGGACTCACGCAAACGTGCCAGACGCTCTTTAGCAGCGGGCCATTCTATGCCAGTTACCGCGACCTCGTTCAGCGACTCGCCAGAACCAACACCCAGAATAACACGCTCTGGAAAGAGTACACCCAGAGTGCCAAAAGCCTGAGCAACTACGGCTGGCGGATAACGAAATGTTGGAGTCAGGACACTCGTCCCCATCACGATCCGACTCGTTCGTGCGCCAACGGCCCCCATCCAGGCGGGCGCAAACGGTGCATGCCCGTTCGTATGCCGCCAGGGCTGAAAGTGATCACTAATCCAGACACTATCAAAGCCGCTTTCCTCAGCTTCAACAGCGAACTCGAGTAGCTCGCGCGGGCCAAATTGCTCTGCCGAGGCTTTATAGCCAAACTTTAAAGGCTGTTTTGCCATTGCTTCATCTCCTTATAGACAGATACTCATATTTTCTTATTTCCCTGCCGAGTTCCCCCCACTCTCCCCTAGTCAACAACACAGACGCCTGCTTCTCTATTCCGAGGAAAAGGCAGAAGCTGAGCAAGCAAAACAAGGAAGAATAGCAGCATTACCCGTGTTACCGGCATCCCTGCTATTCTTTATCTTGCCGAATATCTTTACTGTAGATACTTAGCAAACCAGGACTTGATATGGCGAAGGCGCTCCAGTCGGGAGTGCGGATGCCCTCCTCGTGAAAGGCCATGGCTCTGACCCTCGAAGCGCACAAATTGTACTTCGCGCCCCATCCATTTGAGCGCAGTAAACAATTGTTCTGCCTGCTCAATTCCACAACGGAGATCCTGTTCACTATGGATAATCAGCAAAGGAGTGCGCATATTCTGCACATAGCTGATAGGGGACATATGCATATATGCCTCAAGGTTTTCCCAGGGCATAGCATCAAAATTCTCATAGCCCAGATCCCAGCCAACGTCGCTTGCCCCAAACATAGAGGCAATATTGCTCACGCAACGGTCGGTGATAGCCACCTTAAAACGATTATCGTGACCAATCAGCCAGTTCGTCATGAAGCCGCCGTAACTGCCACCAGTCACGGCCAGACGCTGCTCATCGATATAGCCACGTTTGAGCAACGTATCCACGCCATGCAAAATGTCGAATGAGTCTTTTTCACCCCAGGCACCACGCACCGCATCCGCAAACTCATACCCGTAGCCACAACTTCCGCGCGGGTTCGTATAGAGAACCACATATCCCTCAGCAACCAGCATTTGCATCTCATGGAAAAACCCATACCCATATTGCGTATGCGGGCCACCATGAATCTCCACAACCAGGGGATATTTATGCGCTGGATCGAAATTCTGTGGCTTGAGGATCCAGCCATCTATTGGCCACTCATCGTGCCCGACATAAGGCATATATTCCGGCTCTGCCAGATAGACTGTTTGCAAGAATGTTTCGTTCAACCCGGTAATGCGGCGAAGAGACCCCTGTTCTTCGGGGGAGCAGACAAAAATTTCCGCCGGATGGGTCGCATCGGTAAGCAATAGAGCAAACGTCTTACGTGCAGCATCCGCACTGAAATCACGCAGGTGAATATTACCCGGCGTGACCACAGGAGGCTCCGTGCCGCTTCCTTGCACAGGAACAGAATAGACGCGCGATGCCCCACGTTGTGAAGCGATCACATACAGACTGCGCTCATCCGCCGACCAGACCGGGGCTGGCATCAGATGCTCATCGCCCAGATCCGAGTTGAGCCAATCCATAAATGAGCCCTCAAAGTCCTTCGAGAGGCACGTAGGCGCAGCATTCTCAGCACTGGCAGCAATAGTATAAAGATAGACCTGACCCGATGAATGCACCTTCGCTGAGGCCATAAATGCAATCGTCTGACCATCAGGCGACCACGAGGGGGAGCCACAATCTAGCGTGCCATCAGTAAGACGACGAAGGTCACCAGCTTTGCCATCCACAAAAGGAAGCGTATACACATCAGCCCCAGGAATACGCCAGCGGTCATCCTCACGATTAGAGACAAAGGCTATTTGTGACCCATCCGACGACCAGGCAGCATCGCGATCATCCCAATCGCCATCAGTGAGCTGCACTGGAGTGCCACCGGCCGCATCAACACAGAAGAGATGGGAACGGCGCTCATAAATAAAGCCAACCCCATCGAGGCGATACCAGAGACGATCAATGACGCGCACTTTCGGCAGAGATTCTCCCTCTTCGTTCTCAGGATCTGCTGGACCTACGGCTGCGCTAAAGAGCAACTTTCGGCTATCCGGCGACCAGACAGGGGCCGAAGCGCCATGCTCCATAAACGTCAGCTGATGAGCCTCTCCACCATCTGCTGGAAGCAACCAGATTTGCGGCTTGCCCTTACCACGCTTTTTTTGCTCCTGCTGATCTTTCCCTGCGGGCAGGTCATTGTTACGATTGGAAACAAAAGCCAGCCAGCGCCCGTCAGGTGACCAGGCAAGCGAACTCAACACCGTACTCTCACTGGTAAACTGTTTCACAGACTGCCCATTTGTAGCAGCCAACCAGATAGCCGAGCGATACTCATGCTTGCTCTCCTCGATACGAGTCACCACAAAAGCGACCTGCTGACCATCAGGAGCAATACAGGGCTGATTCAAAAATTTCAGTTGATAAAGATCTTCAATAGTAATTGATCGTGTCATCAACAATATCCCTCTCATAAAAAACGGCAAGGATACAGATTAGCGCCTGCGACGACTGCGACGTTCGCGCTCAAGAGCCAGATCGAGCGTTTCATGCAAGCGTTCAAAATCATCAACATCCAGTTGTAATTCAACAGCGGGCAGATCATCGGCCCTGGCACGCCCCTCTTCGAAAAGCTGGAGAACCATGACGAGTTCAACCTCAATATCTAAAATGCCATCTTCAGTCGCCATTTCTAGCACCTGCGTTTCCTCTTCATCCTCGTCATCTTCCTCGACCGCTTCAGCGCGGGGAATAAATTCAATATTGGTGCGAGCACATTTGAACCGCGATGTTAATTTGAGTGCATCAGTAGACATTTCCTCAGCAAGTTCGCGCACCACTTCCATCATCTGGACAAATGCGTCCTGCAATTGTTCCAGAGCATCATCTTCCCCCTCAACATCGTCCTCCGCATTGAGATCGCCGGTATTTTGATTGCTCGGAGCATTTGCATCTGGCAAGCGTTGACGAGCGAGTTCGTTCAACTGCTTCAAAGCCTGAGCAAAGGCGGGAGAAAAGGAACTACTCTCGCGTTCCGTCGTTTTCTCGCCCGCTTCATTCTCCAATTCATCGCCGTTCAGTGCTTTCTCTAGCGCACCATCCTCCTCCTCTTCATCTTCTGCATCCAGGCCTACAGCCGCCTCTACCATCAAAATCTGCTGATGCAACTGCTCCGCAACTTCATGGTTCAAATAGGCCATCACACGGGCCTGCCTCGATGCAGCCAGTAACTGAAATTGAGGCCACTCCCGGTAGCGGTCTCGACCACGCAGATACCGCAGCTCCACCATACCTAGAGTATCTAGCCGCAACGAAATTTCCATGACATCCTCCTCAAGAAGAGATAGAGC
The DNA here is from genome assembly GCA_035493895.1 of Ktedonobacteraceae bacterium. Classification (GTDB taxonomy): domain Bacteria; phylum Chloroflexota; class Ktedonobacteria; order Ktedonobacterales; family Ktedonobacteraceae; genus DATJHM01. Next base: position 5,079 of record DATJHM010000264.1, on the reverse strand, counting down.
GCAGCAACTTCAATATCTCGCCGATGCGCTATAAACTCTCCCTTTCCTATCTATTTCTGCGCATCTCGCATAAAAAAAAATACTCAAATATCTTTCGCAGGACAATACATAGCTTTCTCTCCAATAGTCATCATTATGAAATTGTGACACGTGTTCAATATGAAGAGATAAAAATAAATTACGATGATACAATACCAAATTATTCCTGCTCGTATCAATGAAATCGGGACTGCTTGAGTTCAAAAAAGACCAGGAAGCTCAAGAGAGTCGGGATCAGCGTGTACCACACCATCATATCACAAGGGGTATTAGTTGATACAACTACAGCGATAAGTTTACGCTCTTCGTTCCTGCCCTTCTTCTACCCTGCATGTACCAATGAAATAGGTAAAACTATGGGCAAGACAAGGAATGTGATCCCTACAGCTGGTCTAATCCGTTATAAATAACAATACCGTTTGTGCAAACAATACCAAGCACGATAGAACGAAAGGAATGATTTTGATCCAATCTGCTCACAACGGAAGGGCAACGCGCTTTTGGTCTGCTATCACTCAGTGGCTCACCCTCACGTTTGAAGGAAAGAAGCAGAAGAGTACTATTGCTTCTCTTGATGGCGTACGTGCTATCGCCTGTCTGATTGTTGCTGCATACCATCTTTCTCTCATTACAACAAATGATATTCCATTGTGGTATCCCAAACATGTACCGGCCTTTCTTGACGCGCTCGCATTTGCAGGCGATACAGGTGTCACGCTCTTTTTTGTACTTTCCGGTTTCTTGCTCTTCCTCCCATATGCAAAAGCTTTTCTCTTTGATGCTCCCTGGCCTTCCCTCCGCCAGTTCTATCTGCGGCGGGCGCTACGCATTTTGCCAGCATATTATGTAACACTCTTTTTGATGATCATCTTCTCTCATCCCGAATATCTGCACCCTGACCATCTGAAACAACTCTTTCTCTTTCTGACACTTTTTATGGACTCTTCAGCGTCAACATTTAAGCAAGTTAATGGGCCGTTCTGGACATTAGCCGTCGAATGGCAATTCTATCTCCTATTGCCACTTATGGCATATGGGATGCGCCTGATCGTACGTCGTGGGGGACAGGCATGGCGCGTCTCCTCATTAGCAATTTGTTTGTTAGCCATCATTGCCTGGGGTCTGCTCACACGCTACATCGGCCTCTATGTCACTGCTCATCCGCAAACCACTTTCCATCTGCCCCCGGTAGTGCTCAAAGTCTTTCTGTTTTTTTTCTATGGCATTCCAACCAGTGGCCTGCATGGAAAGTTCCTGGAAGATTTCGCTATCGGTATGCTCGTCAGTAGTGCCTATCTGCTCATACGCTCCTATCCAGCAGGGAGCAGTCTGGATGTGCGGATAAAAAAGCTCAGCCCCTGGATCTTTTTGGGAGGGTTGGTCTGGCTCTATATCCTGTATCTCTGGAAGTACGATCAACGCGTTCCACATACCTGGCTGATCCTGGATCATGTGTTGCAATACTATAACTCCTTCAGTGAACTTGGCTTCTCGATTGGTTTTGGGCTCTGCGTTTTTGGTATCCTGCTCGGTCCAGCCATGCTAAAGAGAGTCTTTGAATGGCGACAGTTACGCTGGATTGGTCAGCTCTCCTTTGGGCTCTATATGTGGCACCTTTTACTGCTCGTCACACTCTCCCACATTTTGATTCAGCATCTCTACTACGCCGGTTGGACACATAAACTGCTGTACAGCTTTTACTGGATATGGCTTTTTGTTTTTATCCTGCCATGTATGTTCCTACTCTTCATTGCTATCGAGAAACCGTTCATGCAACTTGCGGAGCGATTTCGCGGAAAGGGCAGTACACGTAGTGTTACTGAGGCAGACAATGTCTCTCACAATAACAATCAAGCGCCTCAGAACACCCCTCCTGCCACACTGGTTCCTCAACAAGCAGGAGAACCACTTCACTAAGCGGCTACCAGTCATAGACAGAGACAACTACATCCATCTCTGTCTATGGCAGTCGCTTCAGACCCTCTCGCCAGCTACGATGCTGAGAAGAGAGGCTGCGCAGGTACGACAAACGATATCAAAGGAACAGATGATCATCGGCCTGCTACTTCCGCGTGCACAAAGACCTGATAGCAATTTTTTGCAGATTGGAGTGCTTGCTCAAAACAGGCCAGTACATCATTTTCGCGATGCAGAGTCCTCTCCTCATCTACAAGCGAACGACCAAAGCGGAAAAGGCCATCTTGCTCAACATGCTGTACATTTGGCAACGTCTCTGGCGCAGGAAAGAACGCTTTGCCCACAGGAAATGGCATATGAAAAGAGAAGTGCAGATCAGGGAACAGCTCCGGCTTCACCTCTAAATAATAGAGGGAATAGTAATCTTGCTCCTCATCCAGAGAACAGCGAGGACAACTTCTCACCTCGGCAGCGTGCAACGCGAAAAAATCCCAGACGCTTTCATGATAAAACTCGCACTTCTCTTCATAATGCTCATCGCACAACCAGAGATGGCGCTTATCGGGATCAGGCGGACGATAAAATGAGAGATGAGCGTAGGACGTTCCCGCCAGTAAACGCATCGCTTCATTTTTTCGCGCATACCAACTCTCTTTGCGAGCCTGGTAGACAGAGCTCAACTTCCTGCTCCGAAGCGCTTTTAACTGATTCTCCTTCGCCCAACGAGATGCCAGAACTGTCCAGTAACAGAGCTGAAGCAGAGCCACCAGTTCAGGGGGAGCGATCTGCTGCCATGCCTGGACAGTTGCCAGCCAGGATTGCATAAAATGCTGACGGGCCTGCGTATGGCTCTTCCTGTTCACAGCAGCCCTCTGAGCGCCTACCAGTCTCCGTTCTTTCATCTCAGCAAGGTGCGTTTTGCGCCAGAGCGCTACCTCCTCCAGCGGGATAGCCAGAACCAGCCTGCGATCAAAGACAGGGAACAACTGATCACGACCAGCAACACGAAACGAACGATATTCCAGTACAGGAATACGCTCCTCTTTGACCCAGCGTTGACGTTCGCTACGGGAGCAAGAGAGTAATGTAGCCAGTTCCACTGGATCTACAGCCAGTTCATAGGGGAACATAGCAAGCAAACGATCCATCTCTGAACTGTCCTGCGTGATACGCTCCAGGAGCGATTCTATCAGTTGAGCCTTTTTCGGGGCGATATTTTTCGCGAGGCCTGAGTCCAGAAAAGTCAGGCATTGTTCTTTAGAGAGTTTTGCTGCGAGATAACGTGCATCCATCCCAGGATTCCCTTTCCACCTATTTTTCATTTCAATAACTATTTAGATAGCTCACAAAAAATGCTACATATCCTACACATCCTACACTTATGACAGCCCATCTGACTCACCAAACGAGAAGCAATATCCTATCTGACAATGAGATGGCGAACGTTCAGGAAACAATATCGCTCAGATTTATGTCCTTACTTTCGTTATCGACCGGATCAGAGATTTCTGAAGCGTTCAATAGTTCCCCTCATTATTAAAATACGGTAGTTGTGACAAAAAGCGGAAGGGTTGCAGAGGGAAAATGATGATTATCAACCAATATCGAAAAAAGGGGGAGGATGAGAAGCAAAATTTCTTGCTCTCCTCTCAAGGGCGAGAGGGGTCGAGCGAGTTCGCTGGCACAGTTCCGTTTCACTTCACCGTGCCTCTACTTGGTCTACTGGGTCGAGCGAGTTCGCTGGCACAGTTCCGTTTCACTTCACCGTGCCTCTACTTGGTCTACGGAGCTTAAACTGAATACTTATGGGCTTCAACTCCAAAAATGCTAGAAAGAGCAGCGTACAGAACGTGTACGCTGCTCAGACAGGTTGTTATTGCGACGGTTTGGGACGCACTAATCGCGGAGAGACGAGACAATCAGGCGGTTCTGATGGGCAGATTAGCGTCTCCTCGCAGATAGACGGGGATGCGGTTTAGAGGTGCTTCGACTGCGAATGAGCGTCCGCCTTCGAGCTTCTCGCCGCTCCACGCATCGGTCCAGGTCGTTCCAGAGGGGAGATAGACGGTACGGCTACGGGCACCCTCTTCCAGGATTGGCGCAACCAGGATATCCGGTCCGAATAAGAACTGATCATCGATTTCAGCGCTTTTCTTGTCCTCTGGGAAGTCGAAGAAGAGCGGGCGCATGGGTGGCAGTCCTTTTTCGTGCGCTATATGCATCTGCGCTTCTACATAGGGACGCAGGCGCTCGCGCAAGAAGAGGAGATCTTTGATGATCTCGTACGCCTCATCGCCGAACGACCACGCCTCGTTTGACGCGCCCGAGACCAGCATCTGCTCCGCGCTCTCCGATTCCAGACGATAGCCATGCAGACGGAACACCGGGCAGAAGACGGCATACTGGAACCAGCGTACAACCAGTTCGCGGAAATAAGGCGAATCGATGTTTGCCCCATAGAAGCCACCAATGTCCGTCGTCCACCAGGGAATGCCGCTCATTGCCATATTCAGGCCAGCACGCACCTGCATCTGCAACGTTTCAAACGTACTATTAATATCTCCCGACCAGATTAAAGATCCGTAGCGCTGGCTCCCGGCCCAACCGGACCGGCACAGATTTAGCACTTCACTCTCACCCGCCTGGATCTGGTGCTCGTAGAAACCGCGCTCGTGCAGGAGCGGATAGGCATTCGCGACTGCCGCACCCGTGCCTATATGAAAGCGCAGATTATCCGCATCCATGGGGAACATTTCAGGCTCACAGGCGTCCAGCCACCAGGATTTGATCCCGTACTTGAAATAGTTCTCGTAGACCTGCTCCCAGATGAAATCGCGTGCCTCTGGATTTGTGGAGTCATAGTAGGCCACAGCGACTGGTCCCTCTGGTCGGTTATCGCGGAAGCTCATCAGATGAGGCATGCCACGCTCTGTACGGAGCAGCAGGCCACGCTCGAGCATTTTGTCATAGTTTTCGCTCAATGGATTGACCGTGGGCCAGACCGAGACCAGCGCTTTGACCCCCATGCTCTCCAGCTCCTGCACCATAGCAGCGGGATCAGGCCAGGCGACGGGATCGAAGCGCCAATCGCCTTGCAGGGTCCAGTGGAAAAAGTCGATCACA
>DATJHM010000263.1:0-9364 GCA_035493895.1 Ktedonobacteraceae bacterium | reverse complement strand
CAGCTCCCCTCCCAAAGAAATAGAAGGGGAGCCTATCTACTACAGCGCGTTATATTCCTCAGTCATAGCGCTATCAATCTTGTATCTTCACCACTTAAGCCGGGGCATCGTGATCATCGTGCTTCTTCTCGTGATCATGCTTCTTCTTATGCTTGTGATGTTTCTTTTTCCACTCCCAGTCTTCTTTCTTCTTTTTTCTCCATTCAGGAGCACCATGCGTACCTGTGACAAGAACGAGCTCTTTTTCGCTCAGATCCTGCACTCCTAATTCCTGTTCCCAGGAAGCAGGAGAAGTCGTCAATAGTTTCATCCGATCGTTTCCTTTCTACATAGTTTTCTCACTCCCATTGGTATAATGGAAAGAGACCTGCGTTTTTCATGTTCTCTGATGTATGACTGAGGCGAACAACTCTGAGACGCCGTTCGCGTTCACACAACCTTCTCTCTGATCTGCTAGCGGAAAAAGGGGATTTTTTTCTGCTAGCAAGGGAGGGGTTTTCGTGTGACATCTTTAGTATATAGGATGGTTATCAAAATTTTGTAAAGTATGTGTATTATTACTGTAATTCGCTTACATTATAGATACATATAAAATCATGAATATACTTTTAAAAGATCGGCAATGAACACGCTGCCCTTCAGCTTAGGACGATGAAAAAGCAACTATCGCGCACTCACCTTCTCACCGATAACGCCAGATTTCCCACCGGTTGCTTTTTCATCTCTATATAGAAATGCTACAATTTTGTAACGCTTGCCAATCCCCCAAATATGTGCTATACATTCAATTACAGAATCCCAGCTACTCGATTATTACAATCACGTTTGTACAGTTTTAAAAACACCGCGAACTGCGAGACGTTCGAGGAGGTTCTATGCCAACTGGAGCGCGTGTAGAGGAAGTCCATATTGTGTGGATGACGGCTGGTCTGAGCTGTGATGGCGACTCGGTCTCCATTACGGCTGCCATGCAACCAAGCATTGAAGATGTGATCATGGGTGCAATACCCGGACTTCCAAAGGTCCATCTACATAACCCGGTGCTTGCCTATGAGGTAGGCAACAGCTTTCTATCCTGGTGGTATAAAGCGGAACGGGGCGAAATTGATCCTTTTGTGCTTGTCGTTGAGGGCTCGATCCCCAACGAGAAAATCAAGAGCGAGGGCTACTGGGCCGCTCTTGGCACCGATTCGGTGACCAATCAGCCTATTACGACGTGTGAGTGGATTGATCGTCTGGCTCCTAAAGCCTGGGCGGTTGTCGCTGCGGGCACCTGCGCAACTTATGGTGGCATCCACGCTATGCAGGGGAATCCAACCGGCGCAATGGGCCTGCCCGATTATCTGGGCTGGAACTGGCACTCACAGGCTGGCCTGCCCATTGTCTGTGTGCCCGGTTGTCCTGTTCAGCCAGATAATTTTATGGAGACGCTTCTCTATCTTCTTTATCAGGCCAACGGCATGGCTCCGATGATTCCTCTGGATGAGGCGTTGAGGCCAAAATGGCTCTTCGGCGCAACTGTCCATGATGGTTGCGATCGCGGAAGCTATTATGAGCAGGGCGTATTTGCCGAAGAGTATGGCTCGCCAAAATGTCTGGTAAAGCTGGGCTGCTGGGGCCCCGTTGTGCAGTGCAATGTTCCCAAACGCGGCTGGATGGCTGGCATCGGCGGCTGCCCCAATGTAGGCGGTATCTGCATCGGCTGCACGATGCCCGGCTTTCCGGATAAGTTCATGCCCTTTATGGATGAGCCGCCGGGCGCAAAATTGTCTTCGACGATCGCCGGAGTCTATGGCACAGCCGTTCGTGGTCTGCGCAAGCTCACCAATGATACGCTGAATAAAGAGCCCTCCTGGCGACATACTGGCAATGAGCTGACGACTGGCTACCAGCCAAACTGGCCCTGAACTTCGTTCTTAATAAATTGCTTTGTTGTGGCTCTACCAAAGGAGATAGTTGCATGGCTATACAAGAAAAACGTGGAGAGCAGCCAACGCCACCCTCGTCCCTTGTGGAGATGGCGTGGGACCCGATCACACGTATCGTTGGCAGCCTGGGTATTTATACGAAGATCGACTTTGACAAACGTCAGGTGGTGGAGTGCCACAGCACTTCTTCAATCTTCCGTGGCTACAGTTTGTTTATGCAGGGCAAAGATCCTCGCGATGCCCATTTTATTACGAGCCGCATCTGTGGCATCTGTGGCGATAATCATGCGACCTGCTCTGTGTATGCGCAGAATATGGCCTATGGCGTGAAAACTCCTCCTCTGGGCGAATGGATTCTCAATCTGGGAGAGGCCGCAGAATATATGTTTGACCATAACATCTATCAGGAAAATCTGGTGGGTGTCGATTTCTGTGAACAAATGGTTCGTGAGACGAATCCCGGCGTCCTTTCGCTCGCGGAGAAGACGGAAGCTCCCCACGCTCGCGACCACGGGTACCGCACGATTGCCGATATCATGCGCTCCCTTAATCCTTTTACGGGCGAATTTTATCGCGAGGCGCTCCAGATGAGCAGGTTGACCCGCGAAAAGTTCTGCCTCATGGAAGGTCGTCATGTCCACCCTTCGACACTCTATCCCGGCGGCGTGGGCACGGTCGCGACGGTTCAGGTTTTCACGGACTATCTGGTACGCCTGATGAAATATGTCGAGTTCATGAAGAAGGTTGTCCCGATGCACGACGATCTCTTCGATTTCTTCTATCAGGCTCTGCCCGGCTATGAACGCGTCGGTCAACGGCGCATTCTCCTTGGCTGCTGGGGCTCGTTTCAGGACCCGAATGTCTGCGATTACGACTATAGGAATATGGACCGCTGGGGGCGGGCGATGTTTGTGACGCCGGGCGTGGTTGTCGATGGCAAACTGGTGACGACGAGTCTGGTCGATATTAATCTGAATATCCGCATCCTGCTGGGCCACTCTTTCTATGATGATTGGCAGGAGCAACGCATTTTTGTCGATCGCGATCCCCTCGGCAATCCGGTCGATAAGCACCATCCCTGGAACCAGACGACGATCCCCAGACCGCAGAAGCGTAATTTTAACGAGAATTATAGCTGGGTGATGTCCCCACGCTGGTTTGATCAACGCACGGGCGAGCATCTGGCGCTGGATACCGGTGGCGGTCCTATCGCTCGTCTCTGGACGACTGCTCTGGCCGGGCTGGTTGATATGGGTGGCTATATCAAAGCGACCGGGCATAGTGTCAAGATTCGCCTGCCTAAGACTGCGCTGAAGCCGGAGGTGGAGTTCGAATGGAAGATACCGCAGTGGAGCAATGCGATTGAGCGCGATCGCGCGCGCACCTACTTCCAGGCGTACTCGGCTGCCGTCGCCCTCTATTGTCTGGACATGGCGCTCAGCGAACTCCATGCCGGTCATACGAAAACATGGAACGATTTCACGGTCCCGCAAAATGCTATCAGTTGTGGCTTCCATGAGGCTGTGCGTGGCGTGCTGTCCCACCATATGGTCATCGAGGACGGCAAAATTGCCAACTATCATCCATACCCGCCGACTCCCTGGAATGCCAGCCCACGCGACATCTATGGGACGCCCGGTCCGTACGAGGATGCAGTGCAGGATACGCCGATTTTCGAAGAGAATGCACCGGGCAACTTCAAGGGCATCGATATTATGCGCACCGTGCGCAGTTTCGATCCCTGCCTGCCCTGTGGCGTGCATATGTATCTTGGCGAAGGCAAAGAGCTTCAGACGGTGCATTCGCCAACCTTTGGTGTCACTCAATAGCGTAGAGAGAGCAGATGCAACATGCAACAAGATTTGCAAGAACATCAACGTCGAGCAGAACGTATCGAGACGCTGCTCCAGGATGTTGCTTCTTTCCCGGACGGGCAGATGCGCTCCGTCACAGAGGAACTTGTGCAATTGCTGCTGGATCTGTACGGCGATGGTCTGGCACGTATGCTGGAATTGATCATGGCATACGCGCCGGACGCCTCGCCGACTGCTTCAAGCAACGTCTTGCTCGAGTCCCTTACGCATGATGAGGTGATAAGCTCTCTCCTGGTATTGCATGGCTTGCATCCTCTGGATCTCAAGGCGCGGGTCAGCCGGGTCTTGCAAGAGATGCAACCATATCTCACGTCGCATGGGGGCAGCGTTGAGCTTGTCAGTCTCGAGAACAATAACGCCTCCTTGCGCTTCGCGGGCAACTGCCATGGCTGCTCTTCTTCAAGCAACGAGCTGAAAACGCTGCTTGAGAAGACGCTGTATAAGGCCGTGCCAGATCTGGAAAATATTCAGATAGAAGACGCCAGCAAGCAAACGCAGGGCGTACCGGTCACGTTTGTTGCTCCCCAGAGGCGCAATAAAGAAAAGGAGCATGGCCATGCCCGAGTCTCCTCCTGATTACGCCATTCAGTTCGGCGCGCTCCGTCGCTTCACGCGCACACAAAAACCGACGCCTGCACAACTGGGACACTGCGAGCTATGCGGCGTCGCGCTGGCGGCGGAACGCCATCATCACCTCTTACATCTCGATAATCACGAAGTGGTCTGCGCCTGCAATGGGTGCGCGATCCTCTTTCAACATGAGGGCTCTGGCGGCGGAAAGTACCGCACGGTGCCTGACCGCTTCTTATCTCTACAAGATTTCAGGATGACCGATGAGCAGTGGAATGATCTGCTGATCCCGGTGAACATGGTCTATATTTTCTGGGATCAGCAGACGGGCCAGCCTCAGGCTTTCTATCCCGGTCCCGCCGGAGCCACGGCATCGCTGCTCAGCCTGGAAAACTGGCAGGAGCTTGTACACGATAATCCTGTTTTGCAAGCATTGGAGCCGGATGTCGAAGCACTGCTGATCAATCGCGTACGGGAGGCGCACGAATATTTTCTCGTGCCGATCGACGCCTGCTACCAATTGGTCGGGCTGATCCGCATTTCGTGGCGCGGACTGAGCGGGGGAGAAGCGGTCTGGACCACGATCGCACAATTTTTTGCGGAGCTGCGTACAAAGGCAAGCACTCAAGTTGCCAGAAGTGCCACGCTGAAAGGAGGAGAGAGCGATGCCGGATCTGAACTTTGAGGTGGTCGGCGTTGAGGCTCCGGCTTTTGTCGCAGCACCAATGCTCGTCTTCAAAATGCGGATCGTCAATATGCCCTCCGCCACGCCAACGGCGGTTCTACACCATACTATTCATAACGTGATCCTGCACTGCCAGCTTCAGATCGCGGCAACACGACGACGCTATAACGCCAGTTCGCAGGCAAAGTTGTTAGACGTTTTTGGGGAGCCTCCTCGCTGGCAGAAAACATTGCGCAGCCTGTTATGGACGCATATCAATGTCACCGTGCCCGGCTTCACGGAGAGCGTCGTTGTCGATGTCCCGGTGCCCTGTACCTACGACTTCGAGGTGGCCAGCACAAAATATTTTACGGCGCTGGATGAGGGCATTATCCCGCTCAACTTCTTGTTCAGCGGCACGACTTTTTATGACGATGAGCACAGTAATCTGTGTGTCGAGCAGATACCCTGGTCAAAAGAAGCCACGTATCAGCTCCCGGTCGCCGTCTGGAAAGAGATGATGGAACACTTCTATCCCAATAGCGCCTGGATACGTATGGACAAAGATACGTTTGACCAGCTGTATCGCTATAAAACTACGTACGGTTTTCCAACCTGGGAAACAGCGTTTGCACAGCTCTTGCGCCGCACACCAAACGAGGAGGTGCACCCATGAGTATCGAGCAGGTGAAAGAGATAGCGAATGCTGTCCTCTACGAGGGTTACCTCCTCTATCCATACCGCCACTCAGCCCTGAAGAACAGGCAACGCTGGACGTTCGGCGTTCTCTCTCCATGCACATCCTGTCAGACCAAAACCAGCCAGGATACCTGGATCATGCGCACAGAATGCCTCATCCAGGGCGACGCGCACACGACTGTCGATGTATACGTACGCTTCCTGCATCTGCTTCTGCGCAGGGTTGAGTCTGCTCACGGCGCACTGCCAGCTCTTCCTTCCGGCAATGGCTTGCAACCGTACATCGGGGGTCAGGATCGCGGGCCCGTTGAAACCTGGGAAGAGGGGGTCGAGCGCGAAGTACCTGCTCTCGATCTCTCTCTGCAAGATCTGATTGTCCATCCGCAACTCGTCAGAATCGCGTTTCCGGGCAGGCATATGACTGAGCCGTTCTCCGATACCACCGCTTCCGTCATCGTGCGCGAGCAATATCCGATATCGGGCATCATAAAGTTGAGCGCCGAGCAACTGGAGTGTGATCTTTACAAATTGAACGTCCAGATTGAAAATGCCACCTCGGAATCCGGACGCGAAATCGAGCGACACGATCTGATCATTCTGCAATCGTTTGTCTCTACGCACACTATTTTACAGGTCCATCAGGGAACGTTCATCTCGCTCATGGACCCGCCTGAAACGTTGCAAGCGCAGGTTCAGAAATGTCACAACAGCCATACCTGGCCCGTGCTGGCTGGGAAAGAGGGCGCGCACGACATTATGCTCTCCTCTCCCATCATTCTGTACGACTATCCGCAGATCGCGCCGGAAAGTGCTGGCTCGCTCTTCGATGGCACGGAAATTGACGAGATCCTCACCTTGCGCATTATGGCGCTTTCGGACGAGGAAAAGCGGGAGATCGAGCAGTCCGGGGACGAACGCGCCCACGAAATTCTGAAACGCACGGAGTCGCTCTCTCACGAACAGTTGCTCAAGCTGCACGGCACGCTTCGTCATCTCCAACCCACGATTACTGAGAAGGACAGGCCCCGTGAGCCGCAGGATGATCAGATACCTATCTCTCTCTACATTGCAAACAAACAGGTCCGCGCCGGTCAACGTGTCCGCCTGCAACCATCTGCCCGGGCGGACGCCTTCGATATCCTGCTCAAAGGCAAAACCGGACGCGTGGAAGCCATCCAGCAAGATTTTGAGAACCGCTTCTTTCTGGTTGTCACGCTCGATGATGATCCCGGCCGCGAGCAATGGGATGAACGCGTCCTGCCCGGCCATCGCTTTTTCTTTTATCCAGAAGAAGTAGAATTGCTTGAGGATCTGCCATGAACGTTCATCCTGACCTCGCGCATGTACAGGGTGCCCACAAACGCATTTTGATCGCATGTATCGGCAATATCTTTCTGGGTGATGACGGCTTTGGCGTTGAGGTGGCGCGACGTCTGCTGCAACGCGGAAGCGCATACTATCCAAAAGGTGTGCAGGTTGTGGATTTTGGTATTCGCGGTATAGAACTGGCCTATGCTCTGCTCGATGAGCGCGACGTGCTTGTGCTGGTCGACGCCGTTCCACGCGGCGGTACTCCCGGCACACTCTATTTGATCGAGCCAGATCTGACCGCTCTTGATATGCAGAAAGGAGCAGAAACGGAGAGAATAGCCCTCGATGCTCATAATATGGACCCGTTGAAAGTGCTGGCATTCGCCCGGACGCTGGGCGCGAAGCCAATCTCTACGCTGCTTGTCGGCTGCGAACCTGCCGTACCCGTAAACGATGGCTACGCCGAAATGCAGATAGGATTGAGCCAGCCCGTAGAAGCCGCAATAGAGAAAGCCGTGAATATGATCGATGAGCTGGTTGCCGATCTCTGCTCAAGTAACCAGCAAAAAAGCAATCAAGCTACATAAGAGAGGAGAATTTCCATGTCCAAAGAACTTTTCTGGCTCCTGGTCGTGATAGCGATCGCGCTCGTCGTTCGTCAGACGATGCCCGACATTCAGCGCTACATGCGTATACGAGCCATGTAACCGTTCCTTATAAATAAAGGATCAATAACGATAACATGCTCAGAAATGAGGTCGGTTATGCATGAGCTTTCGATAGCTCAGAGCCTCTTTGAAGCAGTACAAATACAGGCCCACGAGCACAAAGCGTCGCGCGTGAACAGTGTGCGGCTGCGTGTTGGTGAGGCCAGTGGTGTCGTGACCGACTCATTATTATTTTGCTTCGAGATGCTCATCAGCCTTGATCCCGTGCTGGAAGACGCGCAACTCTTGATTGATAGGATACCGCACCGTGCCTGGTGTGCCATCTGTGCGCAAGAGTTCCCCATCTTGTATGGCATCCCACAATGTCCAACGTGTACAGAGTGGAGCGGAAACATTCTTTCGGGGACCGAACTTCAACTTCTAGAAATGGAGTTCGAAGCAAACGACGAGATCTCACAAGCACAGGAGGCCTGATCGTGCCCAAAGTTACCATCGCACGCAATATTCTCGCCGCCAACGATGCCGTTGCCGAAGAAATCCGGCAGACGCTACGAGCATATAAGCTGCGTACGCTCAACATTATGAGTTCGCCGGGCGCGGGGAAAACGACCCTGCTCGAGCAGACCGTAAAGCGGCTACGCGGTCACCTGAACATTGGCGTGATCGAGGGAGATATCGAAACGGTCGCCGACGCCGAACGCATGGAAGCGGCAGGCGCAGAAACCGTACAGATCAATACGCGCGGTGCCTGTCATCTGGAGGCGCACATGATCCGTGATGCGCTCAAGGAGATTGACCTTGCGCAAATGAACCTGCTCGTCATCGAAAATATTGGCAATCTGGTCTGCCCATCCGACTGGGATCTGGGAGAAGATGCGCGCATGGTTCTGGTCAGCGTCACCGAAGGCGACGACAAACCGGCCAAATATCCCCAGATGTTTGCCAGCGCGCAAATCATGGGCATCAACAAACTCGATCTGCTCCCATACGTTGACTACGATCTGGCAAAAGTGAAGCGTCAGGCCCTCGCCATCAACCCTCACTTGCGCCTCTTCGAATTCAGTTGCCGCAACGGAACAGGCCTTGACCAATGGTGCCGTTGGTTGCAAGATTTTGCGGCTATCTTGCCGTAGCGTCGCTGCTTATCTGCGGCCAATACGCATCAACCTAAGAATAGCTGAGCAATTCAAGAGGGTTGCGCAATTCAAGAGGGTTGCGCAATTCAAGAGGGCCGGTGGGGGACGCGGATCGGCATAAAGCCCGATCCCTACCTGTGGTGTTTTGCGGATCGTATCGTGTTTGATAAGGGGACACCGATGGTCCCATCCCTCGAAGAATAGCTGAGGTAGGGACCGGGCTTTATGCCGGTCCGCGTCCCCCACCGGCCATCTCGGCTCTTCGCCGATGCATCTTCGCCGATGCGTCTTCGCCGATGCATCTTCGCCCGATGCATCTTCGCCCGATGCATCTTCGCCCGATGCGTCTTCGCCGATGCGTCTTCGCCGATGCATCTTCGCCCGATGCATCTTCGCCCGATGCGTCTTCGCCGATGCATCTTCGCCGATGCGTCTTCGCCGATGCATCTTCGCCCGATGCATCTTCGCCCGATGCATCTTCGCCCGATGCGTCTTCGCCGATGCATCTTCGCCC
>DATJHM010000262.1:0-34385 GCA_035493895.1 Ktedonobacteraceae bacterium | reverse complement strand
GCGACTTTTTGCACACTCTCTGGGCGATAGCCAATGCCCGTGTACATCTGCTCGCGCGTCAGGACGAGTTTGACCGGGCGACCCACCCGCCGTGCCGCAAGTGCGGCCAGGACCACATGTTGCCATGTGCGCAGACCACTGCCAAACGCTCCGCCAATAAACGGTGCCAGGACACGCACCTGCGAAACGTCCAGCCCCAGCATCGTGGCGACCGTCGTGCGTGTGTTCGAGACCCATTGCGTCGTATCGTGCAGGGTCAGCCGATCTCCATCCCATTGGGCCGTAGTCGCGAAAAGCGCCATTGGGTTGTGATGCTGCGTCGGTGTTGTATATACGCCCTCGACACGTACCGCTGCCGTGGCCAGGGCAGCATCCGGCTCGCCACGTGTCACATCAGGAAAGGCTGTATCAATGAGCTGCGTGCGCTGATCGTCGAGCTCCAGAAGAGGTGTCTGCTCCTCATAGTCGACGGAGACCAGCGTAGCCGCAAAAGTAGCCTGCTCGAACGTCTCGGCCACAACCACCGCAATATGCTGGCCATGATAGTAAATGTTGTTGTCTTGCAAAGGAGGCGGAGTCGCTGCTCCCACTGTAAAGCTCGGCGGAGTGGCATGCAGTGGTGGCGCGTTGTCGTGCGTGAGGACCGCGAGGACGCCCGGTGCCTCCTCGGCTGCTCTTGTGTCGATCTTTCTGATTGTGCCGCTAGCGATAGTGCTTTGCACGATCACTGCATGCGTTGGATGCTCCAGGGGAAATTCTGCGGGATAGCGAGCCATGCCCGTCACTTTCAGTCGCCCATCCACGCGATCCAGTGGTTGCCCCACGATGCTCTTTTGCTGTAATTCCTGGATGCTTTTCATACCAGCCCTCCTACTGTTGTCAGGGCTCGTAGCAGCGTTCGCCTGACAAGCTCAATTTTGAATGCATTCTCTCGCTGAGGGATCGCTCCCACCAGCGCGGCCTCGGCTACGTCGGCGAACACGTTTTTGTCGAGCGGAGCCCCCTGGAGAAGCGTTTCAGCGGCTCGTACACGCCACGGGATGGTTCCCACTCCGCCCAGTGCGAGCCGCGCAGCTCGAATAGTGTTGCCATCAAGTTCCAATGCGACGGCAGCCGAGGTCAGGGCAAATTCGTAGGACGTGCGATCCCGAACCTTGAGATAGGAGGAGCGACTGGCATTGAACGTTGTTGGTATCTCGACTGCAACAATCAGCTCGCCCGGCGCAAGGACATTTTCGCGCTCTGGCGTCGTCCCAGGCAGGAGATAGAAGTCGTTGAGCGGAATGCGGCGCTCGCCCGAGGTCCCGCGCACGTGCACAATCGCATCCAGCGCCATAAAGGCTACGGCAACATCCGATCCATGTGTAGCGATACAGTGGTCACTGGTGCCGAAAATGGCATGCATACGGTTTTCGCCCGCGAGCGCAGAACACCCGCTGCCCGGTGTGCGTTTGTTACAGGCGAAGACCGGATCACGGAAGTAGCTACAACGTGTGCGCTGAAGCAGGTTGCCCGCGATAGTTGCCATGTTGCGCAGTTGTGGCGAGGCGCTGGCCAGCAAAGCCTCAGCGATGAGCGGATACCGTTCGCGAATGATCGGTTCATGCGCAACTTCGTTCATGGTGGTTAATGCGCCAATACGCACACTGTTTTCCGTCACCTCAATACCACGCAGCGGAAGTTGTTTGATATCGACCAGCAGATCGGGCGCAAGGACGTTATCTTTCATCAGGTCAAGAAGCGTGGTCCCTCCAGCCAGATAGGCGGCTTCAGGATGCGCTGCCACAAGCGCGAGCGCTGTTTCGGTATCTTCCGCCCGTCGATAGCTAAATGGCTCCATCTGTACTCCCCTCTACGACGCTCTGGATCGCGGCGACAATGTTCGGGTAGGCTCCACAGCGACAAATATTGCCACTCATGAACTCGCGAATCTCCTCCTGGGAAGTTGTATGTCCCTCTTTCAGGAGCGCCACAGCGGACATAATCTGCCCGGGCGTACAATAGCCGCATTGAAAGCCATCGTGAGCAATGAACGCTGCTTGCATGGGGTGAAGCTGGTCCCCACTGGCAAGACCTTCAATCGTGGTAATCTCCTGTCCCTCAGACGCGACGGCAAGCGTCAGGCAGGAGAGGATGCGCTGTCCATTGGCGAGGACGGTACAGGCACCGCAAGCGCCATGATCGCAGCCCTTCTTGGTCCCGGTCAATTCGAGATGTTCGCGCAGAGCATCAAGCAGGGTAACGCGAGTATCGAGCAGCAACGCATGATCTGTTCCATTAACACGCATTGTTACAGCAACCAGTTGGGTCTCAGTCGCTGCCTTTGCGGGAATTGACATGATCATCTCCTTCATAGGCCATAGTCGGCCAGACTGTAATCTTGATAAACCTTGTGCAACGCTGCACGACACAGTATTATATCGCATTGATTGCGGACGCCGCGGAGATAGCGTTTTGCGAAAATGGTGTCGCCGCAATTCTGCCCAATCTCTTTTTACTACACTGTATAAGAATTGTTATGAAAATGCTACATATCCTACACAAATGCCGATGTGATCGGGATCTTGATCCTACACTGACCCCTATATCACACTACATCGTAGTGTGAAGCAGGAAGTGTGGATCTTTTTGGTGACGCGCTACAAAAAAGCGACATATGCTACACAGACTACACTGATGCGCTACCAAGGGTTTGATAAAAAGCGACATATGCTACACAGACTACACTGACGCGCTACCAAGGGTTTGATAAAAAGCGACATATGCTACACAGACTACATACATGCCTATAGACATGAAGTGAAGCACCTCTCCTCTCAAGGGCGAGAGGGATCGAGCGAGTTCGCAGGCACAGTTCCGTTGCACTGCACCGTGCCACTACTGGGTCTATGTCGCGGAACGGAATGCTTATGTACAGCCTGCACACCTGCCGATTTCAGCGAGGTCTTCCCCTGACACCAGCACGCCACGTGTCCCCATGTCGATGTAGCGCGATCCCTCTCTCAGGCGACATCGTTGTCGCGAGAGCCAGGAGGAAGGGAGTGTTTGTTCCTCCTAATTATGTATATTCGGCAGATAGTGAGATCTCTGAAGGGCCTATGCAAAAATTGCTTCTCCTCTCTTCAAGTTCCTGAGTTTTCATCTGCGAGAGAAATGTGTTTGTAACGCAGCCTCGTTCTATATGGTGAATAAGTCAAAACGGGAGGGAAATACAAAGCAGCGATGGAAATGTCCTTTTCGGGAAAAGATGAACAGCGGCGCGTGCTCATGGAGACCATTTTTCGCGAGCACTACACAGAGGTTCACGTCTTTATCTCCAACAAAGTGAGACAGCCCGATGTCGCTGACGATCTGACCAGTATGGTTTTTCTCAAGGCGTTTCGCTGGTTGCTCGAAGATCGGGGCATGCGACAGGTGCGGAGCTGGCTCTACGCTGCCGCTCGTACCACTCTTGCTGATCACTGGCAAGAGCAACTGAAGCGCATCTCTCTTCCTCTGGAGACTGTAGAGGATAGTGCCATTGTCCCTTTTGAGCAGTCGGAGAATGAGCAGAACCGGGAACGGGTGCAACGCCTGCTTTCTTTGTTGCCGATACGTGAGCGCAGGGTACTGTTCCTACGGTACTTGCAAGGCTATACGGCGGCAGAGGCTGGCCAGGAACTGGGCTTGAGTGCCAGTCATGTGCGGGTATTACAACTGCGCGCTTTACGGCAGATAGCCCTTTGTGAAACGAACGGAAGGAAACTTTCGCAGATGAGCGAGAATGATCTTATCTATACCGAACAGAGCCAACGTGTGCTTGCGCTGGCAAAAGAAGAAGCGCTCTCTTTACGGCACTATTATGTAGGAACCGAGCATCTCTTGTTGGGAATTTTGGCTGAGGGCAGTGCTGCGACTCCTTTGAGCGAGCAGGGAACAACCCTTGAGCATGTGAGATCAGGATTGGTCTTTCTTATAGGCAAAGATCAGGGCGATCCAGAATCAGGAGTATCTCTTACGCCGCAATCACAACTGGTCCTTGAGTGGGCAGGGCAGGAAGCACAGGAGAGCGGAGAGACAGCGATCGCTCCGCAGCATATACTGCATGCTTTGCAGAGTGCTGAAGGCGAGTATGGGATAACATATGGGATGCTCCAATCCCTGGGCGTCGAACGAGGGCCGGGACAAAAGCGGCCGGTTGATGAGGACGAGAACGAAAGCGCTTTGAGCTTGCAGGAGAGTCTGATTGCCCTGTCTCCTCCATGTAGTCCGGAGGAAGAGGTGCGACTCGCGCACCTCGTAATGCGCGGAGAGAAGGAAAAGAGACGTGCGGAGTACTTGCAGGAAAGCCCGAATGGGAGCATTCTTGAGGAGGGCAAAATAGCCTACTTCCAGTTGTTTATGGCGAGCCAGCATCTCGTGCTCTCCATTGCAAAGGAGTACTTCACAGCCGGAAAAAACGTGAGAAGACTGCTCGATTCAGGTAACAGGGGACTCACGTACGCTATCCACAAGTTCGGCATGAAAACGCACGTGCCATTTCGCGCTTACGCCGCCCACTGGATTCACCTGGAGATCATGGAAGCGGTGCTCGAGTGGTGGTAGTGTAAGATCACTGGCTTGTCTATAGAGTAAACTCTCAAAATATATTGTGTGGAGAATTACAGGTAAATTGCCGGTGATTCTCCACACGATATATTTGTATCAGAGCGGCTACAAAAATATGCGGAATCGATTAGAGGTAGTGTTCTATCTTTGCGAGCAACTCATCCATCTCAAATGGCTTTGACACAAATGCATCAGCTCCAGCATGACGTGCAGTCCCTTCTACGCCAGGATGAGCGGAAAACATGACTACTGGTATCGATCGGCTTTTTTCCTGGCTTTTGAGCTGTTTGACGATCTCACATCCATCGCTCCCGGAGAGGAAGACATCCATGAGGATGAGATCAGGCAAGGTATCGCCAGAAATGAGCTTTTCCAGGGACTCAGCCTTGCTGGTAATAACTACCCTATAGCCTTCCTGCTGCAATAACGCTTGAAGAAATTCTAGAATATCGAGATCGTCATCCAGCACGAAGATGGTCTTTTGCTCGTTCCGCATGGTTGTGCTTTCGTTTTGCCAGAGCCGTTACAAGAGGACCTATCCTTTCTCCTCAGGCGCAACTGGCAGAGTAAAGTAGAACGTCGAACCCTCACCTTTTTTACTCTCCACCCCTATGTGCCCATGGTGTCTCTCGACAATCTGTGTGCAAATATAGAGCCCGATGCCCAGTCCGGGATAGGTCCTTGCTTTCGCGTCGGCAACCTGATAGAAGCGTTCAAAAATCCTTTGTTGATGTTCACTGTCAATGCCTATCCCAAAATCTTGCACGCTCACACGTACGTTATCCTGATCTTTTGTGATCTGGATCAGCACTTTGTCTGCCCGGGGAGAATACTTGATCGCGTTGTTCAGGAAATTAATCAGCACCTGCCCGATGCGATCTCGATCTCCATATACCTCCGTCTCGACATGCCCCTCAATGCACAGGGCATGCGTCTGCGTCGTTCCCTGCATATTTTCCACGATTTCCTGCACCAGAGCATGCATAGTAAAGCGTTCCACGCGGTAGGCAAGCAGGCCTTTCTGGATTTTAGAAAGATCAAGTAAATCGTTGATAAGCTTGGTCAATTTCGTGACCTGTGCATCCATACGGGCCAGGTAATGCAGCTCGGTATCATCGGCGCGTACGCTCAACCGTCTCTGCAAGAGGCTGAGAAAGCCTTTGAGACTGGTCAACGGCGTTTTGAGTTCGTGGCTTGCCATGCTGATAAACTCATCTTTGCGCCTATCCAATTCTTTTCGCTCGCTGATGTCTAAGACAAGACCGATGCAGGTCTCGGTTTGTTCTATAGGCGTTACCGCAATCAGGACCGGTATCCGTCTGCCACTTTTGTGCAGGTACTCTTTTTCATAGGGACCTGGTGAGTTTCCCGCTTGCAACGTCTTCACTGCTTGTTGGCTCAAACCGTGAAATTCAGGGGGCGTAAGAGTCTCACGCTGGATAGCTCCCGCGCGCAATTCTTCTCGTGTATAGCCGAGTAAATTGAGGAAGGCATTGTTGGCTTCTACAAAGGTACCGGAAAAATTTGAGATAAACACCCCAATGAGATTGGAGTCGAAGAGCTGGCGAAATTTCGCTTCCAGGTGCTTCTGCTCAGTGATATCGCGTGCAATAGCGGATGCCCCAATAATAGTGCCACTACTATTGATGATGGGGGAAATGGTAACAGAGACGAGCAGGGGAGTGCCGTCTTTGCGCACACGCGTCGTTTCGTAGTGGTCGATACGATCCCCGCGCCGAATGCGCGTCATAATCTGCGTAAACTCATCTTGCCGATCAGGTGCAAAGAGCTGCGTGACTGGTCGACCTATGATCTCTAGCGCACTATATCCATACATGCGCTCAGCTGCTGCATTCCAACTGGTGATGATACCATTCAAGTCCTTGCTCAAGATCGCATCGTTTGATGACTCGACCATCGCAGCCAGGTACAAAAGAATCTCCTCAGCGCATTTATGCTCCTGTATCTCGGCTTGAAGCGAATTGGCTTTTTGTTGCAACAGTGCCGTTGCCCGCAAACGCTCTTCCGAACTGGCTAAAGAGGTGTAGCTCTCATCAGGAATCACCTGTTCATGGTGCTGGCAAATCCTGGCAAACTGCGTTCTGTAACTCTCCCCATCAAAGTCATGTATGGCATAGGCGCAGAAAAGGGAAAACGCGTGCGTTTTGTCATAGAGATCATTCCAGAGTTCTTCCAGGCGGATCGCGGCTGCTTGCTTCCCATCTTTCCAGAGCAGGGCCACCATTTCCCCAAAGAGACAGATGTGTTCCTGGCCCTTCGTGGCTCGCGCAAGAATGCCCCCGATGACCTCAGCAAAACGCTCTGGATCTGGTGATTCATTGACCATAAACGTAGATAGCACCTCAGCCGCATCCAGTGCAAAATATTTATCCCGGGCGTTAAGCGCGGCCAGATCCAATCCACTTGCCCGCAAACGTTCTTCAAGATCTTTCAGATGTGCCTTTGTGGCGATAATGACGCAGGCCTTGCCCTTGCTGAAACTCGCATTGACATATTGATAGATTGAGTTTATAAGAAATTCATCAGTCTCATAAAAGCGGACGAAATGGCCGACCTCATCCACTTCGCGTCGGTTCCAGAGCGAGGCGGAATTTTGTGGGGTGATGTCGCGAAAGGTCGCAATAATCGCATGTATTCCTGGCACCTGGAGCAGGTTTGTTGTGCTGCCTTCGAACCAGCGCCATGGAGTATTTTTACTACAGAGACGATATTCAGCCCGCAAGTTTCGTTCCGGCGATTGTCTGATCTCACGCAATGCCTGTTGCACGTTCATGAAGTCAGCCGGGTGCACAAGTGTACCGAGAGAGCTCCCCACGATTTCCGCAGGGGTATAGCCTGTAAGCGGTGTGATGGTCGGACTTGCATAGGTGATCACGCCCTCTGCATTCATTAGTAGCGTGATCTCTGCATTATTTTCAGTCAGCAACTGAGATTGCTGCGCAGATGTCTCTGCGCTTTCGAGATCTACTCGCATATTGTTTTTTGTAATTGCCATGCTGCCATCTTTCTCCTGGAGGGGCTTACACCTTTAAGAACCTTCATGATCCTGTTTGCGTCACACCGCTGATTGTACGTCTGCCAGATATTTCGCTGTTTATATGTACGTGTGAAAAATAGAGGAAAGAAAAGAAAGCACCCTCTCGCTCAAGTTAGTTGTAACACGTATGAGTATGCTGGGGCGTTTCATCGCCGCTTATTGCTGTATACAGGTAAGTTTCCTGCGATAGTTGTTTTTGTGCTTATGATCGGTATCAATTGACGCGTCAATACGCTATTTAGTATAATGGTATCGCTCACCTATATTCAGCAACAATCTGGTGCGATATCATTCATCTCTCAACCTATTTTCAATCAGGTGCAACTTCTCATGCATATCCCGAAAGAGTAGTCTTACGCAAAAAGGGTGGTAATGTCTATTCTCAGGAAAATGGAGCTATCTATGACACTGAAAAAAAAGAAAATTACCATTCATGATGTCGCACAAATGGCAGAGGTCTCCCATCAGACCGTCTCTCGTGTCTTAAACAACAGCCAGAGCGTGGCAGAAGCGACGCGCAAACGGGTGCTACAAACGATGCGCAAATTGGATTACGTGCCCAATAAAGTCGCGCAAATGCTCACGACCAATAAATCGCTGACCCTGGAACTGCTGTTCGTGGATGTGAAACAGGGTGGGCGACTTGCCGAGTCAATGCAACGTATGGTCCAGACTGCCAGAGAAGCGGGCTATGATCTCCTGGTTACTTCTACCACCGAGAGTGAACTGGGGAAGGCACTGGAAAATGCAGCGTCTCGTCTGGTCGATGGGGTTATTATGCATGCGCCTCGCCTGCACATTACCGATGATACCCTACTGGAGTTGTGCGATGGGCTTCCCCTGGTCCGCCGTGATTATGTCCCTGACTCCAAACTTGCATGGGTGGGCTTCGATCAAGAATATGCTACCCGTCTGGCAACGGAGCACCTGATTGCGCTTGGCCATCGTCAAATTGCCGCCATTCCGCCTTCACTGGAACTCATCAATGGCTACTGGCGATATACTTCGTGGCAACAGACCCTGCAAAAACATGGTTTGAAGCCTGGCCCCATGTGTGCCTCCGAATACTCTATCCGTGGTGCCTATGAGGCGATGCGGACTATTTTAGCCACCGCTGCCCCATTTTCCGCCCTCGTCGTAGGTACCGACATCATGGCGGTAGGGGTGATGGGAGCGTTACGCGAACAGGGTTTACGCGTCCCCGAAGACGTCTCTATCGTGGGCTTTAACAATACCGAACTGTCAGCATTCACCGACCCACCCCTCACGACCATCGAATTCAAATTTGACCAGCAAGACGCAACCGCCGTAAAATACCTCATCGAACTCTTGCACGATCCCGAGATGAACCTGCATCGTCGCGTCCTGTCACCCAACCTCATCATACGAAAAAGCACGGATGTGTTTCGGGAAAAGTAATGAAGAGGCCGTCGGCAAAGCCATCAAGCGGAGTGGTGTGCCAAGGGAAGAACTGTTCGTCACCACCAAGCTCTGGCTTCAGGATGCCGGGGACGAACGCACCAGGTCAGCGTTTGAACGATCATTGCAGCGGTTACAACTGGAGTATCTGGATCTCTACCTGATTCACCAGCCCTTTGGGGATGTATATGGCGCGTGGCGTGTGATGGAGAAATTGTATCAGGAAGGCCAGATACGCGCCATCGGCGTTAGCAACTTCCACCCCGATCGGTTGATGGACCTGATGGTGCATCATCAGGTCATCCCTGCCGTCAATCAGGTTGAAACCCATCCGTTCAATCAGCAAATCGAAACCCAGCAATTCTTGCAGGAAAACCATGTGCAGATCGAATCCTGGGGACCGTTTGCAGAAGGCAAACACCACATTTTTGAGCACGAGTTGCTGCGTTCCATCGCAGGCAAGTATCAGAAAACCGTGGGACAAGTCATTCTGCGCTGGCTGACCCAAAGAGGGGTCGTGGCAATTCCCAAATCAGTCCGTCAGGAACGAATCGTGGAAAACTTCACCATCTTCGATTTCGATCTGAGCCCGGAAGATATGGCAGCGATGAGGACACTGGACACCAAAACCAGTAGCTTCTTCGATCACCGTGACCCCAACGCAGTGAAGAGGTTGAGCGAAGCAACACGTCGGACCTGAACGGACGAGCAGGCCGTGTGCATCATAATAAAAGGCCCCCAACCTTGCGGAGGGGGCCTTTTATTATGATGAGTTTAAATAAATCTATGAAGGAGACCGGGCTAAGAGATAGCTTTGGTGGCCTGACTGTAAAAGCTCTGGGCGCCAGCGCTTGCTGAGAGCTGACCAAAGCTCACCGACTGGGAAACCTTTGTGAGTGCATTTTCAACATCGCCACTCCCGGCCGGAGGAAGGATCGTCAAAGCACGAACCTGCTTGTTTGTTTCAACCAGCGCTGCATACGTAAGCGTCGCCTTTTGGGCCGCATCGATGGTAGAACTGAGGATCGACATGCCATTCTTGTTGCCAGGAATACCACGATCCAGACCAAGTGCCTGAATGCCCTTTGGATTATTGACAAGGAAATTGGCAAAGGTGGCCGCATCCTGAGGGGATGTGGATTTTGTCGCAATACTCATCAATTGTGATGGCTTGTTGTAGAGGCTGGGTTGTTGGCCCGTTGGTAGCATATGAAGTGCGAGGGGATGTTGGGTGAGACCCTGGTAGCTGGGGAACTGATTGGACCAGCTGACATCAAAGACGACTTTGCCTTGAATAATCAGGGACGAGTCAGGGCCACTTGATCCCGCGACCGATGCCTGCATTTGCGCGGGGACACATGCCCCCGATTTGCGCAGGCCATTCCAGTAGTTGAACCACTCAGCAACATCTGTCTCAGCGAAGCCAAGTTTTCCATCAGGCGTGTAGAGATTTTTGCCCATCTGGCGAATCCAGGCCTCGAAGTTCATGATCTGACTACTGCCATCAACTGTTCCATAGATGCCTTTGCTTTTCAGCGCGCTTGAGAGCTCTTTGGTGTAGTTCGCAAAATCTTGATACGTCATCAGATCTGGCGGCGCACCAACGCCTGACTGTTGAAGCAGGGAAGTGTCATAGACCAGACCAGCATAGTTGCCGCCGAGAGGGACACCGTAGAGCTTTCCATTGTACTTGCTGTTTTCGAGCAGTGTTGGCTCGAGATTGGTCGTATCAATGGTTTTGTCACTGATGAAAGGAGTCAGATCCATAATGATGTTCTGTTTGACATACTGGGCAACATAGGCGAGATCCATCTGAATCAAGTCCGGGACGGTGCCGCCAGCGATCTGCGTATTCAGTTTATTCCAATAGCTGCTCCAGTCTGAAAACGTCGAATGGATATTGATGTTGGGGTTGGTTGCCTGGAAGGATTGAATGGCCTTTTTCGTTAATTGATTGCGGGAAGCGGGGCCCCAAAAAAATAATTGTAATGTGGTCTGCTTACCAGATCCAGTACTGCTACTACTACCACATCCTGCCAGATCCAGAGCGGCCAGACTTCCCAGGCTGGCGAGGCCAATTTGACAGAAGCGTCGTCGACTGTAAGCGTTCATACGCATAGGAACGTTCCTCCAACCTTTGCATAAGCACTGCAATGATCCCTTCATCGGGAAACAGCTGAAAAATACTACAACTGCCAATGTTTGCATGGAGAGCAAACATTTCTGGAAAGAACATGGGACTCTTAAACAGGAAAGAACAAAACGAAATCAATGATGAATAATGTGACCGGTAACATTATAGTCAATAGATCGGCTGTATGTCAAGATCTCCAAAAAAAACAATGTCTAGTGTATCGCGTATCGCTACAGAAAACCCCGGAAGAGACCCAGTAGTGGCACGGTGCAGTGCAACGGAACTGTGCCTGGGAACTCGATCAACTCCTCTCGCCCTCGAGGTTCCGTGGGCGGAGACGAGAGCGTGATCCCTATAGTTGGCGCTCTCGTCTGGGGGGCGAGGTCCGTCGTTGGCTAGCCGGGCACAGTTCCGTTATCACTGCACCGTGCCACTACTGGGTGTGATTGGTTGGGGGCAATGTCACGTAAATAAGGGGAATCTCCGATCAATTTCGTCGCATCCGGTCAAACGTCGCGCCCGTTGGCACCGCTCCCCAGGCCAGTAGGGACGCCATGGAGGCACGCAATGGCGTCCGGGAACTCGCGCGATCCCGCTGGCTCCGCAGACGTGGCGTGCAGCCCTTCCACGGGTTCGCGTGCCACAGAAATGTGTACCATGACGTTTGATTGCGTCCTGCTGGTCTGATAAGCTTCATGGCCTCTTTTCTCCCGCCAGGAAAACGCGCTTGAGAAGCACGTAGGAGGGCGAGATGGCCGGTGGGGGCGGACGCCATTCGACATGGCGTCCTTACTGAGAAAAGCTGCCACGGCGGAAATGATGGGCGATTCGTCTTATTTACGTGACATTGTTGGTTGGGTGTGATTGGTCGCCCTCGAGGTTCCGTGGGCGGAGACGAGAGCGTGATCCCTATAGTTGGCGCTCTCGTCTGGGGGGCGAGGTCCATCGTTGGCTAGCCGGGCACAGTTCCGTTATCACTGCACCGTGCCACTACTGGGTTTCTTGTTGTGCTTTGCGTTGATAGACAATCTCACCGCGAACGATAGTCGCCTCGATAAGTAACTCGCCGGAAGTTGGATCAATGCGAAAGAGGGTGAGATCTGCGGCTGCTCCACTGCGCACTGAGCCGCGCTTCTGCTGCGCATCCAGGCCGAGAAGTTGTGCCGGATTCGTACTCGCCATTCTTACGGCATCCGGCAGCGTCATGCCCGCATAGCGCACGACATTCGCAATGCACTCTGGCAAAGAACTGCTCGACCCCGCGAGATAGGGCGTGCCATAGAGGTTGAGACGTCCCCCCGGCAATAGCTCCACCTGCCCGCCTACCGCCGTCGTGTAGATCCCTGGTGCCAGCCCGGCAATCGCGACCGCATCACTGACTAAAATAGAGCGTTCAACGCCTTTTGCACGCAGCATAGCCTTCATCACAGATGGTGGGAGATGATGCCCGTCACAAATGAAGCTCGCCTTCAGCCGATCCTCGGCCAGTTGCTCCCAGATATAGTTGGGATGACGTCTGATCTGCGCATGAGACCCATTGCCCAGATGCGTCGAGAGGCGCGTGCCCGCATCAACCGCAGCGCGAATATGCTCTTCATCCGCTCCGGTATGCCCAAGCGCGATGACGACTCCATCCGCGGCCACCGTACGGACATACTCGGGCGTGATCGGATACTCAGGGGAAAGCGTAATGATACCAATTCGTCCTTCGGCGGCTTCCTGCCAGCGATGGTACTCATCCAGGCTGGGGGGGCGCACATGTTCCAGAGGGTGCGCGCCACGTGGTCCATCTTCAACTGAGATGTATGGTCCCTCGACGTGAATACATGGCATGGAATGCGCTATGAAGGGATCAGCCTTGCAGGCAGCAACAATCGCTTGCAAGGCGTGACAGATATGCGCCTCCGATTGCGTGATCACTGTCGGACAAAAAGCAGTGACGCCACGCTTCCATAGCGCATGCACCAGATTAATAATAATCTCAGGCGTTACATGCAGCGCATTGACATCATGGCCTGCGTACCCGTTGACCTGGATATCCAGCAAACCCGGCGCAATCCACACATCTGGAGCCGTGGGCTGAGACTCAATGCGACCAATACTCTTATCCGTGACCTCCAGCCGCACTGGATAGTTACTCTCTATCAAGCGTCCTTCAAACCACATTGGTATGCAACCTTTCTTTCGACTAGGACACAGGAAATAACGTCTGCTCTATGATCATGATCGCATAGAGCCTGCTCAATTCAATCCCTGATGATCGAAAAAGAAACACATATGATCATATCAGTGCCCGATTTTTTTGATTATAGATTTATAATCGCCAGGTGTCAATAAGAGCGTGAATATGTATGTGATTGCAAAAGACACGTGAATCATAAAATACTTCCTCTTAATACTTGCTGAGAAGGGGGGGGCAATGCTTGCGAGAGAGGCCATGCGTTGACTTGATCAAATAGCACAACGTCGACACGTAGAAGAAGTGCTATACACAGAAGGTGTTCTTCCCAGAAAGGTGCGAGGGATATCGATCAAAGCTCTTGACAATAGAAAACAACAATGTTACTATCGAAAAATAATGATCAATAATTTGATTATTTTTGATCTTTTTCAAGTATCACCCGGACTAGACGAAACTCTGGCATTGCCGTAACTGGTTGCGGTGAACGGGACTCTATGTGCAAGGTGCTTTATCCCTTCACCAGACAATCACTTTTTGCCTGACTTCTTCCATATGGGTGGCTAGCTACTTCCATGTTAAAAGGGGAGAGAGAATAGCGATGAAAAAACTCCTTTTCCTGTGTAGCCTTATTGCGTTAATTCCTTTCGTCTTATCTGCCTGTGGAGCCGATGCGCAATCGAGTCCGAACCAACCTGTCACCCTCCGCTTTGCCATCTGGGATTCAAATCAGGCCCCGGCCATGCAACAGATCATCACTGCCTTTAAAAAGACCCACCCCAACATTAACGTCACCATCGAGCTCACCCCTTATCTTCAATATTTTACCAAGCTCCAGACAGCCGCCACCGGAGGAAGCGCGCCGGATGTCTTCTGGATGAACGGTCCCAATTTCGTCACCTATGCCGCGAACGGTATTTTGATGCCATTTGACGACCAGATCGCAGCCAAAAAGGTGAGTTTAAGCAATTATCCTTCTGCGCTCGTTTCGCTCTATTCCTATAATGGCAAGCAGTATGCCCTGCCCAAAGATTTTGATACCATTGGCCTCTGGTACAATAAAGCGCTCTTTGATGCTGCGGGGATGAAGTATCCCGACGATACCTGGGATTGGAGTACTCTGACCGCGGCGGCAAAGAAATTGACGAATCCTGCCAAGGGCGTCTGGGGCATTGCTGCTCAACTTGCCGATCAGGAAGGGTTTTATAACACCATTCCGCAAAATGGTGGCTATGTAATTTCGCCCGATAAAAAGACCTCTGGCTTCGATACTCCTGCCTCGATTGGCGGCCTCCAGTTCTGGTCAAATCTGATTCAGGACAAGTCATCGCCTACGCTTGCGCAAATGACCGATACGCCTCCCCTGAGCATGTTTGAATCTGGCAAGGTCGCGATGATGTACACTGGTTCCTGGAATGCGATCGAATTTGCACAAAACGCGTATACGAAGGACAAGGTGGATGTGACCGTGATGCCGAAAGGCAAAACTCGCGCGACCGTGATTCATGGCGTGGGCGTTTCGGTCTATGCACATACTAAATATCCCACCCAGGCCATGGAATTTGCGGACTTCATGGGTTCGCAGGCCGCCGCAGATATTGAAGCCAATACCGGAACCATCATTCCCGCCTACAATGGGACCCAAACGGCCTGGGTCAAAGCCTATCCCCAGTACCACGTGCAGTCGTTCCTCGACGAACTGCCCTATGCCGTTTCCTATCCCACCTCCAATAACACGACGACATGGCAAGATGTGCAAAACAAGGTGCTGACGCAGGTCTGGCAGGGCCAGTTAACCCCGGCTGCTGGCGGGAAGGAAATTGCCACGCAGATGAATCAGATCCTGAGTAAAGGATAATACCAGACCGGATGTTATGAGTGGTTCGACCAGCGTGGCGAACCACTCTCTATTTGTTTCCGCTGACCGGGCGGGCGACGTTGAGTTCAAGCATGAGAGAAGAGAATCAATGACAGGCACAAGCGACCCCAAAAAATGGGGTATCC
Source organism: Ktedonobacteraceae bacterium (assembly GCA_035493895.1). Classification (GTDB taxonomy): domain Bacteria; phylum Chloroflexota; class Ktedonobacteria; order Ktedonobacterales; family Ktedonobacteraceae; genus DATJHM01. Next base: position 19,004 of record DATJHM010000262.1, on the reverse strand, counting down.
TGCAAATTATTAACATCGGCACGCTTATGTCGACGCTGGACGTAGGGATCGTCAATGTATCCCTGCCTACGATGGCAAAAGAATTTTCCGTCCCTCTGGCTCAAATTCAATGGGTGGCGACCGCTTACCTGTTGACGATGGTTGCCCTGCTCCCATTTTTAGGGAAACTCTCGGATATCTGGGATCGGAAAAAGATCTATAGCTATGGATTTCTTGTGTTTAGCATTGGCTCTCTCTGTGTTGCTCTGTCACACGGCATTGTCAGTATCCTGCTTGCGCGCGGCCTGCAAGGAATTGGCGCGACCATGATTATGGCCAACAGCCAGGCAATGCTTCGTCAGGTGTTTCCCGATCACGAAATCGGGCGCGCACTGGGTGTGAATGCCATCGTTATTGCTGCTGGAACGCTGGCCGGTCCTGCTGTTGGCGGACTTCTGCTGACTTTCGTGCACTGGACGTGGCTGTTCATGATCAACGTGCCGATCGGTCTGGCGGCCTTTCTGCTCGGCTGGCGCTGGTTTCCGCAGGCGAAGAGCCGGGGGACCAGAACCGCGTTTGATATCGCCGGTTCGTTTCTGCTTGCTGCTGGTACATGTATGCTTATGCTTGCATCCGAAGCGAGCGAACAGGGTGGCGGATTTACGTCGTCAATCGTGTTCGAGGGCGGTGCGGGTCTGGCGTTGCTGGTGATTTTATGGTTCTATGAGCGGCGTATCTCGTACGGTATCCTGGATCGTGAATTGTTCAGCCAGCCGAAAATAGCGCTTGGCAACACGAGCGCCTTCTTTATCAATATGGCACAGACCGCGACCATGATCCCGATCACGTTCTATCTTCAGGAACAACTGGGCTTTTCGGCGGGTGTAACCGGGATGCTCCTGATCTTACAGCCGCTACTGATGGGCATTGTGGCACCCTTTGCGGGCTGGTTTCGGGATAGACATGGCGGATTTGTGCCGGTGACCGTGGGCGCATTGTTTTGCGCCGCTTCGATGTTGCTTATAGCCTGTTCCCAACAGGTGACGGCGATAAGTGTCAGTTTACAGCTTGTCCTGTTCGGGATCGGTATGGGACTCTTCCATGCCACCAATAACGCCGAAATCATGAGCGCCTCGCCCGAAGCGAAAATAAGCCTGACTGGCAGTCTGCTTGCCATGATCCGTTATCTCGGTCAGATTGCCGGAATCGGATTGGCGACACTCCTCGTGGGCTCGATGGGGAAGGCAGGGGCGACGGTTGGGGTTCCGTTGCAGATTTTGTTCTGGATCTGTTTCCTGTGCTGTCTGGGCGTCGCCATTGTCAGATGGATGAGCCTGCCAAACAGATTCCTGCTCTTTCAGAAGATAATCCGACCCTGGTAACAAATCGCCCATGCACTGGCGATGAATAGGATTATCGCCAGTGCATGGGCGCGCTTATTGCAAAAACTTCTTGTTGAGTTTGCACACCATGGTGTAAGCCGGGTCGTAAATGTTCCCCAGATCATACTCAACACATTGGCCCAGCAAGGTACTGGCCTCAACGACGTCCATGTGATAGTCCGCCTGTAGCCAGCGAACCATTTCTGTCGTAGCATGCTGGACCGCCTGATCAAGCGGACGCGCATTGCCCACGGTGAAGATATACTGATCGGACTCGCCACGGGGCCAATAAATGCTTTTCCCTTTGATCAGTTTGACCGTAAAGCGAATGTCCAGTGAAATTTCGACCCCTGTACCCGCAATTTCCCCATCTCCCTGACGAGCGTGGCCATCACCCACATGCAGGAGAGCGCCTTCAGCGAATACCGGGAAATATGCGGTCACCCCGGCGACAAAGCCATTGTAATCCATATTCCCGCCGTGTTCCCCTGATGTTGCCGTGGAAATAGCCTGACCGAGTGCAGGGGCAACCCCGAAACAGCCCATAAACGGAGCGAGCGGCAGCGTCAGATTTGCGAGGCGGGGTGTAGGATTGGCGAGCCGGGTGCTACCCTTCTCAAGATCGACATCCCAGCGTAGCGTGTCCCTCTCGGGCAATTGCGCCACGAAATCCGGGTCCAGCACATTCGGGGCGATGATATTCGCTGTCCAGCCCCAGTTGCGATTCGGATACATCGCATCCAGATGGACAGCCAGGACGTCGCCGGGCTCGGCCCCTTCCACGTAAAAAGGGCCTGTCATGGGATTACTGGGTCTGGCTACCACATCGCCATTCTGATCCATAGCCCGGGCATCGATGGTGGTCGTGATGACGCTATCGCCGTCCTGGATATGGAGCGCCGGTGCATGTGAACCAAGCGTATTGTAATAGTCTCGTGGGACGAATTGGTGTACGGTCATTGGGAATCCTTCCTTATAATGCATATCTGGTCCGTGTTCATCATCTTAATGATACACTTTATCCCGTTATAGCATCCATCATTGCTGGTTTGCCCATAACTTCGCACGAGAAATGCTAAGGCTTCTTGACCAGATCCCCGATTAAGATGGATTTCCCTTCTTTCATTGACTTATTCGCCGCAAAGCCGATCGCGTTGGACATTGCCCCATCCCAGGAACTTGCCTGCTGATGCAGCGGATCGGGGATATTGCCCTGGAAGAGCATCTTCTGTAGCCGCTCGTCGCTACCACCGTGTCCTCCGGTGAAAACCGGCACTTTCAGCGTAATCTCTTCCTGTTTGCGATTGTAGATTCTTAATTTGTAGATTTGTTCGCCCGCAAAAGGACCGACCGAGCCGTGAAAATTTTCGGCTTCCAATCTGCCTTTGCTACCATTAATCGACATGCGGAAGCCTTCATAGGGAGAGTGTGCGGTCAGAGAATAGCTCATCACCGCCCCACCTGAATAGCGCACGCTCAGGCTGACAGAGTCCTCGATATCGATCTCATCGGAAAATACGCATTTGTCGCGGTAATAGCCGTCGACATCTTCGCTTTCCAGATACATTTCGCGAGTCTTATCTTTGGAAATATCAAAATAAAATTCGCAGGTATCTTTATAATTGCAGGTCAGGCAGCGCTCACCGCGCTCCTCCCGGGTCGGTCCGTAAAAGCGTAAGGTGCCAAAGGCGGCAACTTCCACCGGCTCTTCTTCCAGAAACCAGTTCACGACATCGAAATGATGCGTCGATTTATGGATGAGCAGTCCACCGGAGTTCTCTTTTCTGCGGTGCCATCGGCGGAAGTAGTCCGCGCCGTGGCTCGTGTCCAGAAACCATTCGAAATGCACACTCAAAATTTGCCCGATCGTATCCTGCTTGAGAATTTCCTTGATGCGCATGATCAGCGGCATGAAACGCATGTTAAACGTCACCGTCACATTTCGCTTCGTGCGCTTCTCCGCCTCAAGAATGGCGTTGCATTTCTCCTCATCAATCGTCATTGGCTTTTCCGTAATGACATCACAGTCCATCTCCAGAGCTTTAATGATGTACTCGTGATGATAGCGGTCCGTTGTTGTGACAATGACGATATCCGGTTTGGAGTCGCGGACCATTTCTTCAAAGCTGGCGTAAACGGGAAAGTCTCCGCCGCAATTTTGTTGCAGCAATTGGGCCCGTTTATAGTTGGGATCATAGACGCCAACTAATTTCGCAACATCCGTAAATTGTGTGGATATGGGGATCGCAAACATCGAGGTTCCTCTGCTGCTTGCGCCAACAATTGCATATCTCTTCATGCTTTTTTGCTCCTTCATGCAAATAAATCGATCCAGCGACGTGTTTATCTCCAGGGAAACGGAATTATTCCTGCCTGGGAGATGAGGAAGATCTATAACCACGATTCGAGGAAAGAAAATGCTTTTCCGCCACCAAAAACGTGTCCTCCATTGAATACGTCGATGGTCAGTCTGTCGGGAACACCAGCACTTGTATAGATTTCTGTGAGATGCTCGTGGGCGGTGAGAGAAGCCTCAATCGGGAAGCCATCGTCGAAGACACCGTTTGAGATAAAGAGAGGACGTGGTGCAATTAAGCCAGCGATATCGGCCAGATCGGCGACCTGATACATCCCTGGAATAAACTGAGAGCCGCAGAAGTTTGCCATTTTGATCGCGTATTCCTCATAGGTGGTTAAAGCGCTGAAGATGCCAGCGGCCTTAATGCGCGTATCCAATGCGGCGACATGTAACGTAGTTGTTCCTCCAAGCGACAGGCCAATGCACCCGATGCGTTCAGGATCGACATCGTCCCGACTGATAAGATAGTCGATCGTTCTCATCATGTCCCAGATATTTAAGGTCATGAGGTTGATCCCCAGTAAAAGACCGCGTATGAAATGCACGTTACAGCTATCTCTTCCGGGGTACTCTGCATGGACGCCGCGTTCGCCAAAGTTCCTGAGATCGGGACTGATCGTGATATATCCCTCTCGCGCAAACTGTGCCCCGTAGTCATAATTGAATTGCTCGATAACCTTCTGGTGTTCGCTCGAGATGCCTACACCTGCTACGGAAAGCTTGCCAAATGGTCCATGTCCGTGAATACACAGGAGCCCTTTGTGTTTTTGCGTGGGGTCCAGATCTGCTCTTCGTACGACGATAGCCGGGACGGACATATGTTGTTCCGTGTCAAATACAACTTTTTCTTTGATCAGACCATCTTCTTCTATCCGCCAGATGATTTCCGGGTTCGGGTCCACCGGGGCCGGGAAATCTCCCAGCAGTTGAAGAACTTTCTCCTTCAGTTCGCCTTGCCAGTTTTCAACATTCCCGCCGCGAAAGGCCAGTTCGGGCGTTGTCTGGTAGCCACGCTGGAGAAAATACTCCTGTAATGAAAAGTTGCGATTTGCCATGTAAAAATTCCTTGTAAAAATTCTTTGTATCAATGAAGATCCATATGTCTGCTCCAGTCTCAACTGGAGGTGGTATCTTCTGTTTATCGTGTCAAGAGTTCTGTCGTCTGGTAAACGACGTTGCCCTGGACGATCGTTGCGCACACGTGCAAATTCTGATCCAGGAGGACAAGGTCGGCGCAATAGCCAGGCAAGATCGCACCGAGCTCCGCATCCAGGCCCAATGATCGCGCTGGAACACTGGTCGCCATCGGCAGAGCCTCAAGCAGGGGCAGGTTCGTCGCGCCCATCACATTGCGCAGGGCCTGATCCATCGTCAGCGTACTGCCAGCGAGGCTATTGCCATGCGTCAGATAGACCATACCTTGCTTGACCGTGACGCTCTGACCTCCCAGATCATAGATCCCCTCTGGCAGCCCGGTTGCTCGTATCGCATCGGTAATCAGGATCGTACGCTCGACCCCCTTCGCCCTGACGAGCAGTTTGACCACGGCGGGATGGAGATGGATCAGATCAACGATCACCTGCGCGTAAATCTCGTCACAACTCAGCACGGCTCCCACCGTTCCTGGCGTACGATGATGCAGGCCGGTCATGCCGTTAAACGTGTGACAGGCCTGCGTCAGACCTCGTTTGACCGCCTCCATCACCTCTTCATAAGAAGCTGCCGAGTGTCCAACCGCCACCACGGCACCCCGCGCACGAGCGTATTCGATCAAAGGCAGGCTCTCAGGGATTTCAGGGGCCAGGCTGATCAAGCGCACGTTGCCTGAAGCGAAAAGCTGCGTATATTCGTCCAGACTGGCAGGCCGAATATGTTGCACCGGCTGCGCACCGGGATGAACCGTGCTCAAATACGGTCCTTCCAGATGGACGCCAAGAATGCGCGCTCCCCCCTGGCCGTTGTGCTGGTATTGTGCGGCGTTCGCAATCGCTGCCAGCAGCGCCGTTTTCGCGGCGGTGACTGTAGTTGGGAGGAAACTGGTGACGCCATGCGCGGCAAGAAACTCCGCCATGCCACGCAACGCCTGAGGGGTTGCATCCATCGTATCGTAACCGGCGCTCCCATGGACATGAATGTCAATAAAGCCCGGCACGACCGTACATCCGCTGGCATCAAGCGTCTCAGCCTCTGCCGGACTGGTGTTATCTGTGCGGATTTCCGCGATACGTTCTCCCCTCACGATAATGCTTGCTTCCTCCATTATCTGATGAGGGATAACGACGCGAGCGTTTTTTATTGCAAGTGTCTTCATCGTTCAAACCTGTCTTGCTGCATGTCAGGTGCGGCAACCAGGGCCGCCGCGCCCAGAATCCCGGCATCCTGCTTCAAACCCGTCAGGCGGACGAATTGCGCGCTATAGATTTCCCGGAACAGCGGCGACTGCTCAGCTTTGCGCGCGACGCTCGTCTGAATCGCATTGACCAGTGTCTCTGCCTGCACCAATCCTCCCCCTAATACAAATAGTTGCGGATCAAAGGCCATGGAGAGCAGATAAATGGCCTGCGTGATATGGTTCGCCGCCTCAGTTAGCACCTGTACTGCCAGACGATCGCCCTGGTCAGCTGCTTTGCACACCTGTTCCGTGGTAAGACGCGTTTGCTGGGCGAGCACGTCCTGTAGCTGAGACGGAGATCCAGAGCGTATCGCCTCCTGGGCACGTCGGGCCAGCGCCGGGCCCGCCGCTAACGCTTCTAAGCAGCCGCGCGCCCCACAGCGACATAGTGGTCCGTCCGGCACAAAAATTGTATGCCCGATCTCTCCGGCCAGCCCATGCGTTCCGCGATGGAGCTGCCCGGCGACGATTACCCGGGCGGCGATCCCGGTCCCCAGAATCAGGTAGACCAGGTTTGTCGCTCCCTGGCCTACTCCATACAGACTTTCGCCGAGCGTAGCCGCACTGACGTCATTCTCGACCTTGCAAGGCAAGCCTAAAGCCTCTTCCAGCCGACTTTTGACGGGCATATTTTGCCAGCCCAGATTGACTGCGAGCAGGCTAATACCATGTTCCACATCGACCTTGCCTGGAATGCCCAGACCTACTCCACGAATGAGAGCGGCATTCACCCCGGCAGCCTGAATCGCGCCAGTCACGGCGCTCTCAATGGCATGCAAGGTCATCTCAGGCTGGCTGGCATCGGTGGGAAGTTGTACCCGTCCGTAGACCTGCCCCTGAGAATCGACCACGCCCGCCGCAATTTTTGTCCCTCCCACGTCAACCCCGACAACCAGTGCTCCAGGATCATGGGTAATAGCGGAAGATTGTGTTTGCATATTCACCTGCTCTTACGATTTTTCTTGCTACCGTACCTGTACGACCCGATTTTCGCGCCGGGCACGCTCAGCCGCAAAGACGGTGAGATGGGTCTCCAGGGACTCATCAGGCCCCGAGAGGATCAAGCTCGGATCACGCTTTGCCACCGCCTCCACAAAGTGAGACATCAGACCGTAATCTCCGCCACCATGTCCGCTCGCTGGTTTCTCAACGATAATCTCCTCCGTCTTGCCTGTCAAGAAGTCATAGTGGACAATCTTCTCACCATTGCCGCGCAATTCGCCACGTGTGCCAAATATGATCGTTTCGCGATCTCTTATCTCGCTCGTGCCAATCATCGTAAACGATGCGGTCGCCCCATTATCATAGAGCAAATTCACGACCTGATGATCGACAACATCATTATCATTTTCGTAGACGCAGACTCCATACGGGCCGTCGCGGAGAGCCTCTTCTACCCCTTTGCGCGTAAAGTTTGTCGTGATCACATCCAATGGCCAGCCTGGTCTCTCCTCATTCAACCGATTCATATAAAACCTTTTGGCGGAATAAGCACACCGGGACTCATAGGCGCAATCCAGGCAACGTTTCGCCTCGCCAGCCTCGACCGGTTTGTTTTCCTTGCGAAAATGCTGTAATGATCCAAATGACGAGACCTGGACGCAGGGACGCCCCATGATATAGCGGAGCCAGTCCAGATCATGGCACGATTTTGCCAGCAGCATAAACGACGATGCGGCTTCATTATGCCAGTTCCCGCGTATAAACGAGTGCGCATAGTGCCAGTAGCCCACCGGCTCCAGATGTTGAATGCTGACAATGTCACCGATCAAGTTGGAGGAGACGAGTTCTTTTACGCGTTGCGTGTAATTGGTATAGCGCATGACATGTCCGACCGCAAAAATGCCGCCGCTCTTCTCCGCCGCAGTGACAATCTGCTGACAGCTCTCTGGATCGGGAGCCAGAGGCTTTTCTAAGAGAATATCGTAGCCCTTCTCCGCAAATGCGATGGCGGGCTCCAGATGCATTTTGTCCTGTGTGGCAATGACGACCGCATCCGCGAATTTTGGCCGCGCCGCCAGTTCGCGCCAATCAGTGGCCACCTGTTCAGGCGGAATCTCATGTTTCTCGGCCATACGTGTGCGAAAGAACTCGCGTGGTTCTGCCACTCCCACGACAATCGCTAAGTCAGGATGTTCAACCGCATAGGAGGCATACGTTTTGCCCCGGCTGCCAGCGCCGATAATGAGGAGTGTGATTGCCATGTGTATCGAAAACCTTTCCAAAAAAGATTCACCACCATGAATCCATATGTTGATGGAGGACAGCGCAAGAGAATAGAGGCAAAGATCCTTATCCCTTGCTGCCCGTTAAGGCAATGCCCTCGACAAAGTACCGTTGTAAGCATATGAACATCAGCAGCATTGGCCAGGTCGCTAACACCGCGCCAGCCATCAGGACGGGAAAATTGGTGAAGTACTCGCCCTGAAGCGTTGCCAATCCTACTGACAAGGTCATTTTATCCGATGAGCTATTCACGACCAGCGGCCACATCAGATCGTTCCAGGACCAGAGGATCGTAAAGATGGCCAATGCAATCAAGGCAGGCTTGACCAGAGGCAAGATGACATGCCAGTAGATCTGCAAATGATTGGCCCCATCGATTTTGGCCGCTTCATCCAGTTCCAGAGGCAACGACATAAAGTACTGGCGCAGGAGAAATGTGCCGAAAGAGCTAAATAAGCCGGGCACAATCAGGGCCTGTACTGAATTGAGCCAGCCCAGATTTTTCATGATCATATATTGTGGCAACAAAAACACATAACTGGGAATCATCAGCACAGAGAGCGTCAGCAGAAAGAGCAAGTTGCGTCCGGGAAATTCAATGCGCGCAAATGCGTACGCCGCAAGCGAGCAAAAAACGAGCTGTCCAACCGTGCGCCCAATCGTCATCAGCACCGTATTTTCATAAAACTGTACAAAGGGTAGCGTGGTCAGGGCAGAGGCGTAATTGCTCCAGTGCAGAATCGCCGGAAAAATAACCGGTGGCACCAGCATCGACTCGCTCAAACTTTTGAAGGAGGTCAGAATCATCCACATAAAAGGGACGATAAAGACAATCCCGCCGATAATCAAGATCGCATGTGTCAGGACAGAACCCAGTAGTTTCGAACGCCTGGTTGCTTGCACCGTGATCTCAAGGCTTTTAGGCATAATGCACCCACCGTTTCTGTAATTGCAACTGAATAATCGTGACAATCAAGATAATGACAAACAAGAACATCGCAATGCCAGCGGCATACCCCTTGTCATTATCCACAAAAGCACTCTTATAGAAGAGATAGACCACCGTCTGGGTCGAATTAATCACCACATCGCTTGTCCCAAACAGGAGATAGATCAGATCGAAAACCTGGAAGGCGCTGATGAGAGAAGTGACGGTGACAAAAAAGATGGTCGGGCTCAGGAGTGGAAGCGTTACCCGGAAGAATTTGTGAGCCGGGCCAGCGCCATCGAGAGAGGCTGCCTCGTAGTAGACAGAAGGAATGCTTTGCAGGCCAGCCAAAAATAGAATCATATTATTGCCAATAGAGCCCCAGATGGCAATCAGCGTAATCGAGTAAAGTGCGATATTGGGATCAGTGAGCCAGCGGGGACCATGAAGAGAGAACAGGCTCAGAAAGTAATTAATGAGTCCATAATCACCGTTGTAGAGCCACTGCCAGACAATCGCGATGGCGGCGGGCATCGTGACGGTGGGGAGGAAGTAGATCGTGCGATAGACAACCAGGCCGCGAATTTTGCGATTGAGGAGCGTCGCCACGAACAGGGAGACGACCATGCTGCCTGCGACGGAAAGGACGGTAAAGATGAACGTATTGCGTAGCGCCTGTCCCAGCGTGGGATCACTCAGCAAGTGCTGATAGTTGACGAGGCCAGTCCATTGGTAGTTGCCAAAGGGACCCCAACTGGTAAAGCTAAAATAGAACGTCTGAAAGACCGGCCAGATGTAGAAGATCAGTAATCCCAGCATAAGCGGAGCGATCATCAGGTAGCCCCAGAAGAGGTCTTTGCGTGCGATACCTCGCAGCTTGCCAGATTTCTTCTGCGAAGAGGCCGTGAGCTTGCGTTTTTCAGCAATGTCCATTTGTACTGTTTCCAACGAGCCCTCCCTCAGTCAATGAAGTAACTAGGGGTGGCTCGTCCGAACTGGCGAACCACCCGTACAATCAGTGTGCTATTGTTCTTTGCTCAGGATCTGATTCATTTGCGTAGCGATTTCTTTGCCGCCAGCAGCCGGGGTTAACTGACCCTGCCAGACCTGGGTCAGGACTTTGTTTTGCACGTCTTGCCATGCGGGCGTGTTCTTGGAGGTGGGATAGGGGACGGCATAGGCCAGTTCATCCAGGAAATATTGCAAGTGAAACTGGGGATAGGCTTTGATCCAGGCCGTTTGTGTCCCATTGTAGGCGGGGATCACAGTACCCGTTTGCCCGAGGATGTCAGCCGCCGCCTGCGAGCCCAGATAGTCCGCAAATTCCATGGCCTGGGTGGGATATTTTGTGTTCGCATAGACCGCAATCCCCTGACCATGAATCACAGTGGCACGGGTTTTGCCTTTCGGCATTACGGCCACATCGACCTTGTTCTTCGTGTAGTCGTTTTGCTGGAACTCGAGCGCATCCCAGGAACCACCATACATCATGGCAACCTTGCCGGACTCAAATAAGCTCAGGGCGGGCGTATCGGTCATTTGCGCGAGGGTGGGCGATGATTTGTCCTGAATCAGGTTTGTCCAGAACTGGAGACCCTCAACCGAGGCGGGATCAGCAAAACCGGAGGCCTTTTTGTCGGGCGAAAGCACGTAACCACCATTTTGCGGAATAGTGTTATAAAATCCCTCCTGGTCCACCATTGGAGCGGCAATGCCCCAGACGCCCTTGGCGGGATTCGTTAATTTCTTCGCCGTCTGCGTCAACGTATTCCAATCCCAGGTCGCATCGGGATATTTGACCCCGGCTGCGTCAAAGAGCGCTTTATTGTACCAGAGCCCGATGGTGTCGAAGTCCTTTGGCAGAGCATAATGCTTGCCATTGTACGTATAGAGCGAAACGAGTGAGGAGGGATAGTCGCTTAAATTGACGTTTTTGGATGTGATCTGGTCGTCAAATGGCATCAGAATGCCGTTTGATGCATAGGTGACGAAATTAGGGCCGTTCATCCAGAAGACATCAGGGGCGCTTCCTCCAGTCGCCGCCGTCTGGAGCTTGGTAAAATATTGGGCAAAGGGCGTGAGCTCAACGTTGATAGTAATGTTCGGATGGGTCTTTTCAAATGCCGCGGCCATCTGTTTCATGGCCGGAACCTGGAGCTGATTCCAGATTGCATATCTGAGGGTGATCGGCTGATTCTGACTTGATGATGCATCTGCTCCACAAGCAGAGAGTGCCAGGGGCAGTAATACGATAAAACTGCACAGGAAAAGGAGTTTTTTCATTACGATCCTCTCTCCTTCTACATACCTTATGATTAAGGTAACTATATTCATCGTTGCAGATCGATCGATCTCCATCGATCAGATGTATGCAATCAACCTTGATCATTTACTTTTGATTATAGCCGGGGAGAATCTTTATGTCAAGTAAAAGATACAGAATACACTTTTACAAAAAGAACATATGTCCTCTATTTTATGAAAAAGATATACAGAAATACTAATACTGTGCTATACATCCTTATATTAGCAGCAATCTGCCATAATTTTCGCTTTTGAATTTGTGCAACATGCACAATTATAGTTTATTTTCTGGTATTTTTGCCAGGGGGATATTTTTTAAAATGTAACGTTCGTCAAAATGATGCCCGCTATTTGTGCAGTTTGTCCATACATTCCTCCGATCGTCCTTCCCTCTCGGTGCGTTTTGACGACTCGATGTGCTGCGTGAAACGTACGTTCAACGTTTTTTACGTTTCAAAATCGCCACAAAGCTGATAAAAATTGTGACGTATATTGATCAAATAGCTTGACAACAGAAAATAAAGATGATAATTTAGAAAAATAACGATCATTTATTTGATTGATTCGTGAGCGATATATGGACATACCGAGCATCCTTCAGTATTGATGCATGGGGTCGGCAATAGAATCCTGAACTCTCCATATCATCGCCAGACCCTTAACCATCTTTCCGTCATTCGTCGTGGCCTGAAATTACCTGTTTCATGCAAAAGCAGCAAATATATTTGCATAAATTTACAAGAGGAGAGGGAAAGAGCAACTATGAAATTAGGCGTAATCGGATACGGAGCGAGAATCAGCTGGATTGTTGAGCTCATTCGCAAACAGGCTCCGGACAGTAGTGTGGCGGCGATCGTGGATGTGCGCAAAGAAGCGGTGAAACGCGGCATACGCGGCCAGCATGCGGAACAGGCGGTAGTATACGAAACGCCGGAGCAGATGCTCGAGAGTGTTGACCTGGATGGTGTCCTGATCGGCACACACTGCACGCTGCATACGCCAATGGCGCTGAAGGTGCTTCCGCGAGGGATCCCACTATTTCTGGAGAAGCCGGTTGCGATTACCATGGATGATCTTGTGCGCTTAAAACGTGGCTCTGAAGCATCCACCTCCCCGGTCGTTGTCTCGTTCCCGTTGCGCGTGACGTCGCTGGTGAAGCTGGTCAAGGAAATTATAGATGCAGGTACCATTGGCACAGTGGAACACGTACAGGCATATAATAATGTGCCTTATGGCGGTGTCTATTTTCATAGCTGGTACCGCGACGAAATGGAAACGGGTGGTCTCTTTTTGCAAAAAGCCACGCATGACTTCGATTATCTCAACTATGTGCTTGGCTACAGGCCAGTCACTGTGTGCGCGATGACCTCAAAGCAGGTGTTCAAGGGAACGAAGCCCGCGGGATTGAAATGTATCGACTGCGACGAAAACCAGACCTGCGAGGAGAGCACGGTTTCGTCGACGAAAAACGCTTCCAGAGGAGAATATTGCGCGTTTGCGGTGGATACCGGCAACGAAGATTCGGGCAGCGCCCTGGTCCGCTACGATACCGGCATGCATCTTTCGTATTCGCAAAACTTTGTTGCGCGTAGGAAAGCGGGCATCCGTGGCGCGCGCTTCATTGGCTACAAAGGCACGCTCGAGTTCGATTTTTATAGCGGCATTGTGAAGGTCTATATGCACCATGCGGCCCAGGTTCGCACCTATGAACTGGACGGGGGCGAAGATCATTTCGGGGGCGATGCCGAGCTGGTGCGGAACTTCATTGCTGTCATACAGGGCAAAGCGCAGTCGGTTGCGACTCTAGACGAAGGGATGCAGAGTGCTCTTTTATGTCTTGCCGCCAGAACGTCGGCCCAAACGGGGCAATTTCAGTCGGTAGATTACGAAACTCTCTAAAAGAATCCTGGCAGGCGGAACGTCTTGCGGCTCTATCCTCGGTGATAGCCGCAAGACGTTCCGCCGTTTCCTCTGTGTGCGATATGCATTGATCAAAATCATAAGACAATGATCAAATGGTTGTCACTTTGTTTTGTGGATCAGCGTTTTCTACTGGGCGCTTCATGCCTGCTCGAAGTCGGGGAATACGCGTAAATCTGTCGAAAAGATGTAGCGTTTTTGGCGTCTCACCTGTGCGCAAAAAAGGTCTCTACTGAGGTGTGAAGTGCGTGCAATGCCTCTCCATGCCCGTTTGCTTGACAAGAAATAAACGTTTCATCTATAATCGCGAAGGTTTGTTCAAAGGAACGATCAATTTTGACTGATTATGGACAGTATCGTATCTATTCGAAAATATCAATGATGAAACCAGATGGTTGGCCGGTATAGTTGTTCAGAAGTATAGCAGATAATCTGCGTATTTGGGCGATGTGCAAAATCCATACTGTGTAGATGGTTGATTGTCAGGTTTTTCAAGTCTAGCTACTTATGTGTGAGGTGAGGGTATATGCAACTGAATACCGAGCGACTGCTACAGATTGAACATCTTATTCAAGAACGTCAACATGTTCGGGTCACGGAATTAAGCGAACGCTTCGGTGTAAGTGAACCGACGATTCGACGTGATCTGCAAAAACTGGAGACGATGGGCCGCATACAGCGGGCGCATGGTGGTGCCAGTGCGATGGAACAGGCCTTGCCAGAACCTCCCATCGGGCAGCGTAGTACCGAATATATTGATGAAAAACGTCACATCGGGTACGCAACGGCCCGCTTGATCCAGGATGGCGAAACCATCTTCCTGGGATCAGGGACGACGACGCTGGAAGTTGCTCGTAATCTGTATGGAAAAAAGGATCTGACCGTTATCACCAATGCGATTAATATTGCGCACTATCTGGCGAGCAATACGGATATCAATGTGATCATTACCGGCGGCGTTCTGCGCCATTCAGCACTTTCTATGATCGGGTATATTGTGGAGCAGACCCTGAAAGAGCTGCGTGCTGACAAAGCCATTGTGTCGATGCGCGCGATAAGTGTGGATGATGGTCTGACCAATGATAATTTATTGGAGACGATGACGGACCGGAAGATCATTCAGCTTGCGCGCGAGGTGATTCTGGTTGCCGATCATACCAAATTTGGCAAGGTTTCAACGGCGGTTGTTGCGCCTATCACGGCCGTGCATAAGGTGGTGACAGACGAGCAAACGCCGGATGAAACTATTCAGCGTTTGCGCGAAATGAGTATTACCGTTTTGCAGGTGTAAAATGCAGCGCGGGACCGGTTATGGTCGCTGCAAGAGTTTTTTCTGCCAGATCAGATCCGCGCGGATCTGGGCCGCAGTTTTGCGGTAAAAGCGCTTCACATCGACGCGAATATGCTCGTTGTAGGAGGCCCATTCGTCGAGGTGGCCGAGGAGCAGGTGATGTTCGCGGCCTCTTGCCGCACAGAGCGTGATCAGGTTCTGTGGATCAAGTTCGAGCTGAGGGTGGAGGTGGAACGGTTTGATATGATGCACTTGCAGCTTCTTTCCTTTATAGCCACAGGCTGCACAGCTTGGTTCACGCAGGAGATGCTCTTTTGCTACCCGGTGCCATTCGGGACTCCGTTCGCGTCCATGCGTGCGGGCGATACGTGCGCCATGATCTTGTACTTTGAGGAGTCCACTTCTTCTGGGCGAGCGTTTTGCTCCAGCATATGACCTTGCTCGACGTCTGTGGCGCCTGTGCAGAAGTTGCCCGAGGATGTAACTTGCGATCAGTACCGCAAGGATGATCGCGAGGAGAAGAATAAGCGTTGGGGAGTACATAGATCTTCCTTTCTATCTATGGAAGCGGCCGTCTTTTGCGGCGTTCTGAGCTTATGAACCAACGATAAGCTCATCTGCAAGCATAGCAAATTAAGGAAGAAAAAACAATCCTCATGATGATTTTTGCCTGGATAGCATCCAATTATTTCAATTCCGCATGCGGAATTGAAATAATGTGCTTCGATCTTCCGGAGTGGAGAAAGCCTAGTTATTTCGATCTTTGCGCCACGGTGCATCTGAGCGGCGCATCCAGTTGCCGTTGAAGAGTATGTAGGTGTCCTCGCGATGAAAGAATGAGTCTGTGAGGTCGCATTCCTCCCAGAGGACTGTTTCGCCCGTCTCCTGGTTCAATTTCTGCACGAGGTGTTTGATGATGGCCGGGCCATTGTCGAGGTCTATCTCTGGAAACTGTTTTTCATCAAGGTCACCTTCTTGCTCCACCACCTCTTCCTCCTGGGTTCTGCGCAAAATATAGTAAATATACATACTTTCTATCCCCATTCAACTAAGGTTTGTTCCGTTCATATCTGACACCAATGCCAGGGGCAATCGTGCATACGAAAAAGCCGCCCGAGACGTGCCAGTATTTCTTCTCTTGAGTATACCTCAATTCACGTGTGCAGCGTTTCAATCTCCTCTGTATTTCGCGCATTTACAGATATTCTCCCCATTTTTGATTGCGACTTGACGATTAGCCTCTGAACAGGTATACTTCAACAATTATGATTGTTTGCATGACGTGGGCAGGCAACTTGGATATCCTGTTCCCCGGTAAAGACACTAAAGAGTTCTGAGCAATCCTCTGTAGAATAATCGCTTCTTGCACACATATTCGTATCTGATATCAGTTAGCAGCATTGCTCCCGTTACCCTACGGCCTGCTCCTGGTACTCCTGCTGGCAGGGCGCTGTGCCCCGGCAGAGAACTGTACCGCGCCCACGCAGGGCGCATTTGGCCGAAAGGTTTTTTATGCCATCTTTTCATGACTTCGTTTTACAACCCTCAACGCGTGCAGTGCTGGCACAATTGGAGATTACAGAGCCTACCCCTATTCAGGCTGAGGCAATTCCGCCATTGCTGGCCGGAAAAGATCTGATAGGACAGTCAGCGACCGGTTCGGGCAAGACGCTCGCCTATAGCATCCCTCTGGTGGAAAGGGCTGCCAGAAATACACGCGAAGTACAGGCCCTCGTGCTCGTGCCAACACGCGAACTGGCCGTCCAGGTCAACTCCGTACTGAGCAAACTGGCAACGAGCAAGCGCCTCTCGACCGCACTCCTGGTCGGAGGACGACCCTACGGCAATCAAATTTCCGCACTGCGCTACGGCGCACAAATCGTCATCGGCACTCCGGGACGCGTAAAAGATCATCTCCAGCGCGGCAGTCTGGTGCTGAGTCAGTTGCGCATGTGCGTGCTCGATGAGGCAGACCAGATGCTGGATACCGGCTTCGCGCCAATCATTGAAGAAATACTGACGACGACCCCACAGACACGACAAATGGCTCTCTTTTCTGCAACGATGCCAGATTGGGTTGCGAAACTACAGCAAAAATTTCTGACCGATCCTGTCAAAGTGACGATTACACCAGCCTCAGGTGCCCAGAGCACGATTGAACAAATTGCTTACCAGGTGCCGCAGGAACAAAAAATGGCCACACTCTGCACCCTCTTACATGCCACACAGGGTGAAAGTAGCCTCATCTTTGGCAAGACAAAATACGGCGTCGAGAAATTAGGCAAGCAGCTCAGTGGACTTGGCTTTACTGTGGGCACACTTCATGGGAACAAGAGCCAGCGGGCACGTGAAGAGGTGCTGAGCGCATTTCGCCACGGTCATGTGCAGACGCTCCTTGCGACAAATGTCGCTGCTCGCGGACTCGATATTGAAGGGATCTCTCAGGTTATCAATTACGAGTTGCCAGAATCAAGCGAACTCTTCACACACCGCATTGGCCGTACTGGCAGAATGGGTCGACAGGGCAAGGCTATTACTCTGCTGGTGCCATCAGAGGTACCTAAATGGCGGCGCATGGCACGCAGTTTAGGGCAGGCTGTCATATTGCAGCGCTTCTCTCTTGACGATATTGTCACTACTCCACCACAGCCACTCGCAGCGCCAGAGGTTTCAGAAACGCAGAAGCCCGAGCAGATCAGCAGGCCAGAGCCATATACTGGTCGCAAACAGGCACCGGATCAGGAGCGAGGCAGACGAACACCGGACCATCAGGAGCGAGGCAGACGAACACCGGACCAGGAACGGGGTAGATATGCACCGAACCATCAGGAACGGGGCAGATATGCGCCGGATCAGGAGCGAAGCTATGCACCGAACCATCAGGAACGGGGTAGATACGCACCGGATCAGGAGCGAAGCCGATATGCACCGGATCAGGAGCGGGGCTATGCACCGGATTATCAGGAGCGAGGTAGATATGCACCGGATCAGGAGCGGGGCTATGCACCGGATTATCAGGAGCGAGGTAGATATGCACCGGATCAGGAGCGAAGCCGACAGATGCCGGATCAGGAGCGAGGCCGATATGCCCGCCCAACGCATGGTCGCCCTCCAGCCCCCGGCAGAAAAGGCCTGCGCAACAAGGAGGAGGTTCGCCAGATACCGGCTCGTACACCCGGAGAGCAGCTAGAAGGTTCACCTCTGCCACCACGCCCATCGAGAAATGGCAAGCGAGGGGCAGGGCAACAGGCGCTCGTCGGTCGCAGCAGGACAAAGAAGCATCTATCATCTCCTTTTGTAGATACTGAGGGCTCGTACGAGACTGCCAGGAGAAAATTCAGGCGCTCCCGCTAACACAAGCAGAAGGCGCTATCGGATGGACCGGTAATGGGGTATGAGCAATCTGGCGAGACTCTATTCGGAGGGAAGCCAGATATGGAATGCACTGCCCCCGCCAGGACAGCTTTCGGCCCAGATATACCCCTGGTGTAAGGTCACCAGATGTTTGCACATCGTCAATCCTAATCCCAGGCCATTGCTTTCACGGGTGAGACGACTATCCACCCGGTAAAAAGGGTCGAAAATAGGTTTGAGATGCTCACTGGCAATACCTATCCCAATGTCACGGACACAGATTTCCACGAATGGCGGCGGCGCGGGTTGGGCAATCACGTCAATCCTGCCGCCGGTCGGCGAATAGCGGATGGCATTCTCTAAGAGATGTGAGAGGACCTGACGTAAGCGTTGCATATCCCCTTTGACGAGAGGCAGTTCCTGGAGCGGGTTACCCGGCGTATCTCGGCACTGGAGGGTGAAGGTAAAGTGACGACGGCGTGGTTCAGGGATCTGCTGTTCAGCCTCTTTGATGGCCTCTCGTGCAACGATGGAGAGATCGACCAGATCATGGTCAAGCTGGATGTTTCCGGCTTCGAGTTGGGCGATCTCGAGTAGTTGCTTTGTGAGTTCCCTCAGGCGCTTTCCCGCTTGCTGGATCATCTCGAGAAACTCGTCTTGCTCTCCAGGTGCAAGACGTTCTTTTTGTGCTAAGAGCGTCGAAGTATATCCTTCGATGACGGTGAGAGGCGTGTGAAACTCATGGCTGAGGGTTGCCAATAGTTCAAGGAACGTTGATCCTGTGAATTGAAGGGGGGGCGTTTGCCCTTGCAGCAGGGCGTAAGGTGAGGAGGCCTGACCACTGGCTGTGCTGATGACAGATTCCATCT
>DATJHM010000261.1:0-180597 GCA_035493895.1 Ktedonobacteraceae bacterium | reverse complement strand
ACATCCAGCAACTCTTCTCCCCGCCCCGTAATCTCCCGCAACGAAGCAAAATAGCGAATCTTGATCTGCATAGTTGGTTCTCTTCCTTGTGCTATTTTTCCTTGAGTATAGCATATGGGAGTGTTACAGATGCTTGTTGCTCATTCTTGTTCTGAAAGAATCTTCGTGAGGGCTGATCTTATCTTTCCGTGGTAGCATATAATAGAGCAGCAATAGAGGTTTTTATGGGTTTTCATATAGCCTATGATCGTCTATCATCCCTGTAGAGGCGCGGCTTATTTGCGCCAAATATGCATCAAGCGAAGAAAGGATAAGCTATTCGAGATGGCCGGAGGGGGACGTGGATCGGCATGAAGCACGATCCCTACCTCTGCTTTTCTTCGAGAGTGGGGACCATATGTACCCTTTTGCCAAGGGTGATGTGGTTCTGATACACATCACCGATAGGGGTTGAGTGCTGTCGGAGGCACTATTGCTTCAAATGTTCAGTGAGGAAAGCGAGCGTTGCCTTGATGATTTCGCGTGAGCGAGCATCATTGTTGAAAATGTCAAAGCCATGCTCTCCCATTGGATGATTCATGAAGGTAAAGGGAATGTTGCGCTTACTGGCGATCGTGATAAATTCGTCGAGGGCTTCATTGAGAAATACGCGATCTTTCCCTGCTTTAGCAATGAAAAGCGGAGCAACCTTTGTTGGATCAACGCTCCGAAGATGATAGACCAGTGAAAATTCTTTGAACAGCTCTTCCTCGTCGGCACGAAAGTGGAAATAGGTACGATTCATGATGCTCATGCCGCCGTAGTAGGAAACAATACAGCGAATATAGACAGGTGTATCCCGCAAGACTGTACGTAAGCCATGAATAGCACCCTGAGAGAAGACCCAGACGCAGAGCCTATCTGCATCAATGTGGAGTGAAGCGCCATTGTTTCGCACATAGCGCACAAGATCATCGACATCACTGCCTGCCTCATTGAGGCTGGTGAAACCTTCGTCTGTTCGATGCTTGAACATCACTGCAATCAGCCCCGAGGCCGCTATCAGTTGTCCCCATGAAACGTTAGGCGCAACCTCTGAATTCTCATGAATATGTATCTCCTACAAAGTGGGTTCTGATGCGAGGATGAGCCTGTGTCGGTGTTCTCTCCCCCGTGGTAGCATATAATAGAGCAGCAATAGCGTTTTTTATGGGTTTTCATATAGCCTATGATCGTCTATCATCCTTTCCGTTCCTGGCAGTGGTGGCCAGGCGTGATCGGGGGAGCGAAGTCTGGTGGTGCGAGTTCGCAGGCACAGTTCCGTTATCACTCCACCGTGCCACTACTGGCTTACGAGTCGCTTCTACGGGGATGATGGGCGGGTTTGAGAATGGATTGAGGCGACAATGTCTATACGCTCATCGTATGATGCTGTGATAGTGGGGGCGGGACCCAATGGGCTGGCGGCGGCGATAACGCTGGCTCGGGCGGGTCATTCTGTGCTGGTGTTGGAGGCTGATGAAACGCCTGGGGGTGGGTGTCGCTCAAAGGAGTTGACGTTGCCCGGTTTTCTCCATGATGTTTGTTCGGCGGTGCATCCCTTTGCCGTCAGCTCGCCTTTTTTTCGTCGTTTGTCGTTGGAACAGTATGGTCTGGAGTGGATCGAATCTCCTGCGGCGCTTGCTCATCCGCTGGACGATGGTTCGGCAATGCTGCTGGAACGTTCGCTTGCGGCAACGGCTGCGACGCTGGACGAGGATGCAGATGCATATCGGCGCATCTGGAATCCGCTGGTTTCGCACTGGCCGCAGATTGAGCAGGCATTTCTAGGGCCATTGCGGCTCTCCCCGCTTCTGTCTCATCCGATAGCGACCGGTCAGTTTGGTCTGCAAGCACTGCTCTCAGCTCGCCAGTTTACTGATTTACACTTCCGAGGGACGCGGGCAAAAGCCTTGTTTGCAGGCATCGCTGCGCATTCTCTCTTACCACTGGAACAGGTCACCAGCGCTGCCGCAGGGCTGGTGCTGAGTACGATTGCGCATATTGTTGGCTGGCCGATTCCGCGAGGGGGCTCGCAGGAGATTATCAGGGCGCTGGCCGCATATCTACGTTCGTTGGGCGGCGAACTGGTGACAGGGGTTGAGGTGAAGGATGTTGGAGAGCTACCGCAGGCGCGAGCGATCCTTTTTGATGTCTCCCCACGCCAGCTTGTGCGTATTGCAGGTAAACGTCTCCCACCTGCTTATTGTCGAAGCCTGGAGCGTTTCCGCTATGGTCCAGGAGCCTTTAAAGTTGATTTTGCCCTGGATGGTCCGATCCCCTGGCAGGCAGAGGAGTGCAAACGCGCGGTCACAGTGCATCTGGGAGGAACCCTGCCAGAAATTGCCCTCTCAGAGCGTCAGGTTGCGCAGGGTATCCATCCTGAGCGTCCCTACGTGCTTCTGGCTCAGCAGAGCCTGTTTGATCCCTCACGAGCCCCTGCTGGCAAACAGACGGTCTGGGCGTATTGCCATGTGCCGAATGGTTCCAGCTTTTCGATGACCGAGCGCATTGAAGCGCAGATCGAGCGGTTCGCTCCGGGTTTTCGTGAGCGTATTCTGCATAAACAGGTGATGGGTCCGTTGCAATTTGCGGCCTACAATGCGAACTACGTTGGCGGTGATATCAATACTGGCATGCAGGACATCTGGCAGCTCTTTACGCGTCCTACGCCGCGTCTGGACCCTTATACGACGCCAGCGCGCGATATCTATATCTGCTCGTCTGCAACACCACCAGGAGGCGGTGTGCATGGGATGTGCGGCTATTTTGCGGCTCAGGCAGCACTGCGTCGTGCTTTTTAGTTTCAGCGCAAGAATGTACAAGACGAAGCCCATCGCTTGCAGGTATCGTTCAAAGATGAATATGTAGAAATGCTCCTACTCAATGGAGAAAACAGGAGGAATTATGACACGCAAGGGGTGGCTGCTATTTATCGCAATGTCGGTGTTCTGGGGGATTCCCTATTTTTTCATTAAAATTGCCGTATTGGAGCTCGATCCGATTGTAGTCGTATTTGCGCGCGTTGCCATCGCAACGATTGTCCTGCTCCCGGTGGCGATCCGGTTGCATCTGCTGAAACGATTTCGTCGGCGCTGGCTGGTGATTGCCGGGCTCTCGACCATACAGATCATTGTGCCGTTTCTTTTCATCAGCTATGGCGAGCAGCATATCGCGTCGTCACTCACCAGCCTGCTCATCTCCTCTGAACCATTGCTTGTTGCACTCTTCGCGCTACGCCTTGATCCAAGTGAGCGGGTAAGCGGGATGCGTCTGGTCGGGCTGTTCATTGGGATGGGGGGCGTGGTGGCCTTGCTGGGACTCGATGCGGGCGGGGATGGACAAAAGTTGCTGGGGGCTGGTTTCGTCTTGCTTGCTACAATGTGCTATGCGATCAGTGCCCTGCTCGTCAAGCGACCAATAATTGCATCG
This sequence comes from Ktedonobacteraceae bacterium, assembly GCA_035493895.1. Taxonomy (GTDB): domain Bacteria; phylum Chloroflexota; class Ktedonobacteria; order Ktedonobacterales; family Ktedonobacteraceae; genus DATJHM01. The sequence continues at coordinate 177,147 of DATJHM010000261.1, read as the reverse complement.
TTGCCTAGCCTCGGCGTTGTCACTATCGCGTGTGCCGTTGCAACTGTGCTGCTTGCGCCACTGGCTGTGACGCGGCTCCCTGAGAGGATGCCCTCTTCAGGCGTGATCATAAGCTTGCTCGTACTGGGTCTGATCTGTACCGCCCTGGCCTATCTGACCTTTTTTGCGCTTGTGGCGGAGGTTGGGGCAAGTCGTGCAACTGTCTCCACGTATGTTAATCCTGTTGTATCGGTTCTACTGGGCGTGATCCTGCTCAATGAGCCGCTGGATGTTGCCACCGTTGTAGGCTTCTTGCTCATTCTGCTCGGTTCGTGGATCTCTACTGGTGGAGTGCCTCCCCTCGTAGGATATCTGTTTTGTGCATATGTGCAGAAAAAAGTACGCGGGATGGTTGAAACTGGCAGAAAGGAACCTTTGTAGGGAATCTCTCATTGCAGGCGTTGGTAGCGGGGCTCTCATTCCGCGTATTATTTGAAGCGCCCTATGATTTGCAGATGTTGCGTGAACTGCTGGACGTGCGCCAGATTCTGGAATGTAGTCTGGTTGCACGCTTGCCAGAAGTGACGACGCCACCGTATCTGGCAGATCTGCGTGTGCTGGTAGCGGCCATGGAAGCGCGTGTTGCACGGGGCGAGGCCTTTCCCGAAGAAGATCGTTCTTTTCATGAAGTACTGTATCAGCCTCTTGGCAATAAGCTTGTCATCCAGCTCTTGCAGGCATTCTGGGATGTCTTTCACGCCGTACGCTTACAATTGCCCGCCTCTCCGACAGCGATGGTAGAAGCGCATCGCAGAATTATTGACGCCCTGGCCGCAAAGGATGGAGATGCTGCAACCAGAGCCATGATCGAGCATTTTGGCGACATCCGCGACAGATTGAACAGTCCTCACCCATAAAGAAGTCGGGCGTGTGACATGTAAAAAAGAACCATGAGCCAATTCCTCATGGTTCTTTTTTGCGTGTTTTGTTTGTTATTGTGAAACAGCTTCGCTATTCGCCAGGAAAGCGCCAGCTCCTTTGCGCAGCATCGGCACTTTATCGAGAGCTTCCCAGGGGAGATCGACATCGGTGCGGCCAAAGTGGCCGAATGCTGCGGTGGGCTGATAGATGGGACGGCGCAGATTGAGCGACTGGATAATACCAGCGGGACGCAGATCAAAATGTTCATTGATCAGGCGAATAATCTCTTCGTTAGAAACGTGGCCGGTTCCGAAGGTCTCAACAAAGAGAGAGAGCGGGCGTGCAACCCCGATGGCATAGGAGATCTGCAACTCTACGCGATCAGCCAGACCAGCGGCGACAATATTTTTTGCGATATGGCGTGCTGCGTATGCCGCAGAGCGATCCACCTTGGTCGGATCTTTGCCGCTGAAAGCGCCGCCGCCATGGCGAGCCATGCCGCCATAGGTATCCACAATAATCTTACGACCGGTCAGACCTGCGTCCCCCATCGGGCCACCAGTGACGAAGCGGCCAGTAGGATTCACAAAAAATTTCGTTTCGCTATCCAGCAGATGAGCGGGAATGACCGGTTTAATAATATGTTCAATCACATCAGTGCGGATCTGTTCATTATGAGCATAATCGGCATGCTGTGTGGAAATGACGACTGCATCAACACGTGCTGGTCGGCCATTCTCATATTGGACCGTGACCTGGCTCTTGCCATCAGGACGTAAATAGGCCATGGGGCCTGCATCATTCCAGGAATGACGCCGCACCTGCGAGAGTTGGCGCGTCAACTTATGAGCCAGGCTGATAGGCATCGGCATAAACTCAGGTGTTTCATTACAGGCAAAGCCAATCATCATGCCCTGGTCGCCAGCCCCAATCATCTCCAATTCATCATCAGAGAGTAATGTTTGTGTGCCTTTGGTCTCCAGAGAGCGGCTCACGCCCATATCGATATCAGGTGATTGCTTGCCAATAGAAGTCACGACGCCACAGGTGCGGTAATCGAAGCCATAATCGGCATTGATATAGCCAACTTGTTCGATCGTCTTGCGCACTACCGTTGGGATATCGACCCACGCCGTCGTCGTAATTTCCCCTGCCACCAGGACCAGCCCGGTCGTCGTGGCGGTCTCACAGGCAACACGAGCCAGGGGATCTTGAGTCAGAATACCATCGAGAATAGCATCAGAAATCTGGTCGCACAACTTATCAGGATGGCCCTCGGTCACCGATTCACTGGTAAAAAACGTTTTGGAACTATCCATGAACGTACTCATGGGGAACGGACTCCTTCCTCATCATATCTAAAAGTCTTTTCTCCACACCTGTTCAAGAGTGGAGGCCAGAACAACAACATGCAGTGTTGAAAAAAGCGGGAAGGAGGGGCGATGTTCGTAAACAAAGCACAAAAAAACCCCTCGATTAGGGGTTTGGCGTTCAGCACATTCCCCCTCATCTTGCGGACGTAGCAAATCCGCCGGAATTGGCACCCTTTCTTGACGGAAGCAAGTGGGTTGCCGGGCTTCGTAGGGCCGTTTCCCTCCACCTCTCTTGATGAGAGTATTACACTCACATGTTGAGTTTTGTATGTACAAGCTCCTCGTGCATAGCGCAACAAGAAGCATACTGCTATGCTAATTTTACTGCAAAAAAAGGACTCCTGTCAATTGTAAGAAAGGGTGATTCTCTCATTCGCAGAAAAAATCACCCTTTTTAAGTATCCCTTGTGTGTAGAAGGTAGTTACCTCTACGCAGATTTAGGTACCCGACTGCCAGGAGTGCAGGTACTCATCCTGTGCAGAAGTGAGCGTATCGATTTTGATACCCATTGCATGCAATTTCAGGCGTGCAATCTCTTTGTCCAATTCAGCCGGTAACGTATACACCTTTGGCTGCAACTCTTTGGCTTTTTGTAGCATAAACTCGGAGCCCAGAGCTTGATTGGCGAAGCTCATATCCATCACACTGGCAGGATGGCCCTCAGCGGCCGAGAGATTGACCAGGCGACCTTCTGCCAGGAGGTGAATGCGTCGACCATCGGCATAGGTATACTCATCGACGAAATCGCGTACACGGCGCTTCTTCGTGGCCAGTTGCTCCAGAGCGGGAATGTTAATCTCGTCGTTGAAGTGGCCGGAGTTGGCGATGATCGCGCCATCTTTCATGCGCTCCAGGTGAGCACGATCCAGGACATGCATATTGCCAGTAACCGTGATAAAGACGTCGCCAACAGCAGCAGCCTCGACGCCGGGCATCACGCGATACCCATCCATCACAGCCTCAAGAGCGCGTGTCGGATCGACTTCCGTGACAATCACATTCGCGCCCATGCCATGCGCGCGAGAGGCGACGCCACGTCCACACCAGCCGTAGCCAAACACAACCATCGTGCGCCCGGCTAACAGAATATTGGTCGAACGGAATATCGCGTCGAGCGAGCTCTGTCCTGTCCCGTAGCGATTGTCGAACATGTGCTTGGTATCGGAATCATTGACCGCCAGCACAGGAAATCTGAGCACGCCCGCTTTTTCCATGCTATTCAGACGAATAACGCCCGTTGTGGTCTCTTCCATGCCACCGATAATATCCGAGATCAGCTCCGTGCGGCTGGTATGTAGCGTCGAGACCAGATCGCAGCCATCATCCATCGTCATTTGTGGTTTGTGGTCGAGAACGGCATTCAGGTGGCGATAATAGGTCTCTTCGTCCTCACCTTTGATCGCAAAGGTCGGAATGCCATATTCGCTGACCAGAGCTGCGGCCACATCATCCTGTGTCGAGAGAGGATTAGATGCGCAGAGGACCAGATCGGCGCCACCGGCTTTCAACGTAATCGCCAGATTGGCGGTCTCAGTCGTAATATGTAAGCAGCCAGACATGCGAATGCCTTTTAGGGGCTGGTCTTTCTCAAAGCGCTCACGGATCAAGCGAAGCACAGGCATATCTTTCGCGGCCCATTCAATGCGGTCTTTGCCGCGTGCGGCCAGCGAGAGATCCCTGACATCTCCATGAGATGAAACTGTCATGAACTGTTCCTTCCTCCAAAAAGAATAGAAAACGATGTATCGAAAGATAGCATACCGGGGGTTGGGTAGCTAGTAGCTGAATAGAGCGGCCTCCACCAATATCTCTGCCATTCCCCAATACCTATATTATAGCAAAAATTAGCGTTGTCCAGGATTCCACCTGGGGTCAAAGTGAGAATACGTGACCAGTTCCTGATAGCGTGCGCCAATTGCATCGAGCGTGAGCGTACGCAGGCGACCAATGCTAAAATCGCCACAGACGAAGGAGCCGATAATATTGCCATGGACCACCGCGCGCTTCAGATCATCGGAGTTGTAGCGTCCATCGTCATCAGGTTTCACCGTCGAGAGATAGCCTAGTAAGCCGCCAGCGAAGGCATCACCGGCCCCGGTAGGATCAATGACCTCTTCGAGCGGATAGGAAGGAGCCGTAAAATAGGTGCCATCGGCGCCAAAGAGCAAAGCGCCATAGCTTCCCAGCTTCACCACCACATATTTCAGGCCCAGCGTAAAGAGCTGACGCACCGCTGTTACTATGCTTGGTTGATTGGTATATTGACGAACCTCTTCCTCGCTCATCAGCAACACATCAACGCGTTTGATCACTTCCGTCAATTGAGCGCGCTCAGTTTTGATCCACAGCTCCATCGTATCGAGCACCGTCAGGCGAGCGTGGGGCATCTGTTCCAGCACCTCGCGCTGGAGTTGAGGCTGAATATTGGCCAGGAACAACAAATCGCTTTCGCGGTACTCAGAGGGAATAATAGGATGAAAATCGCCAAAGACGCCCAGTTGGGTATCCAGTGTATCGCGCATATTCATATCCATATGATAGCGACCAGACCAGCGGAACGTTTTCCCCTCTTTTATTTGCAAGCCAGCCAGATTGACCGGGCGGCGGCGCCAGAAATCCAGGTACTTTTGTGGAAAATCGCTGCCCACAACCGCGACCAGATTCACCTGATCATAGAGAGAAGCAGCGGTTGTGAAATACGAAGCAGCGCCTCCGAGTACCTCTTCCACATGAGAGAAGGGCGTCTCAACCGCATCCAGAGCTACAGAACCAACAACAAGAATGGACACCGACATTCCTCCAAAAAAAACATCAAACAGACGTATCGAACTGTCTTCAAGATGACAAGAACAAAGATTGTTTTAGACAGGGGTTGCATCGCTGAGATGCTCAATGACCCCATCAAGAAAGGCGAGCGTGTTATGAAACTTCTCACGCGCCAGATCGCGTGCAGGTGGCGTGTTGAGCGATTGGTATAGCTCAATAAAACGCTCCTCGATATGGCGCAAAATTGCGGCCAGGACCTCGCCAGTGACCTCTCGATTAGGATAGCGAGCTCCGAACTCAATGAGCGAAGTGACCACGGCCAGACCACTCAGACGGCCCAGCTTATCGGCATCGAACAGAATCTTGGCCTCAATTGGCGCTGACTCGCGTTGTTCGGGCGGCATTGCCATCGTATGGGCAAGCAGGATCTGCTCGACACCGGCAAGTAGCTCATCAGATGCATGATGGGAGCGCAAAAACTCGCCAGCCATTTCTGCTGATTTGTGCTGGTGATCATGAAAACCATGTGCGATCGTCGAAATATCATGCAAATAAGCCGAAATCACCAGAGTTTCCATCTGAATAGAAGGAGGCTCCTCCTCCGCTTCCAGTTGCAGGGCCAGCATTTTACAGTTAGCGACAACCGCGCTGACGTAACGAAAGCCTTCTTCCCCCAAAACCTCCTCCGCATAGTGTAAAACGGCCTGTACGACTTCTGTATCCATTCCAAAGACCCTTTTCCATCGTAATGAGTTTGTCATAATGATCATTATGACACGACACAGATAATCTTCCTGCTATCTAACGAGAAAAGTGGGCTCTTGGAGCGAAATACACCAAATAGTACTAAGTGAGAGGGCTATACCCGCGAGAATCCCCCTCAAGTATGTTACCATGATAGACGATACGTCACGCAACTGCAAGTAGATTATACTACTGTCGCATGTTACTGATAGCCTTAGTTGTCCGTTCCACTACACAGAAGGATAAAGCCTTCCCGATCAACGCGGGGCTACTTGTCTGGCAAACGAGCCTTGAGCAAGTAGACGTCGAGCCTGCGTCGCCCGGAGAAAAGCTTGGGTATCTCTTGCTATGGAACGGACAAGATGATATTTATAGCTATCGAAGGGATTGTAGCGCATGACCCGGGTGGAAACCAAGGAAAGCTCTTGGTCCTTTGAACAAATTTACGATGAATATAAGACGCCTATTTATAACTATGTATATCACCTGGTAGGAGACCGTGAACAGGCTGACGATCTTACGCAGGACACATTTCTGAAAGCATTTCGCGCCTTACCAAAAATGGATGCTAATCTAAAACTTTCAGCGTGGTTGTATCGGATTGCAACCAATACGGCATATGATGCGTTACGTCGTCGCAAGCTGATCGCCTGGTTACCGTGGCAAGACCTTGATCATGAGCCAGCCGATGTAGAAGGTGCAGATCCACAGGAGATATACGGCACGACAGAGCTGGTTCGTGCGGCGCTTCGTCGTATGCCTCAACAATATCGAGCGGCATTACTCCTCTATACGCAGGAGGGTTTTTCCTACAGTGAGATTGCCCATACTCTCAATATCGCGGAGAGTGGTGTCAAGATGTATCTTTCACGGGCACGGCAATCGTTTCGTGAACATTATCGCTCTTTAGAGCAAGGAGGAGGCGTCAAATGAATTGCGAGCAGGTCAAGGGACATCTTAGTGCATACCTTGACAATGCTCTCTCATTTGAAGAACGTCAGTACGTTGCTTCTCATGTCGAATGCTGCTTGAGGTGCCAGCACGTACTTGCGGATTTTTCTCATTTTGACGCGCTTCTGGCGCAGTTGCCACGTGTAAGTCCGGGGCCGGACCTACAGGAGAGGTTTTTTTCTTCTCAGGAGTATCTGGAGCTGATCGGCACCTACTACGGCAGAGGATCCCTGCCTGAAAGTGCTGCGTATCTGGCACCATATATCCTTCCTCGTAGTGTCTTTCCGCCAGGTGATCGGCAGGTTCACGAGGCAAATGCGGCATTTCTTGCGAAAATGGCCGTGTATACGCCATCGATTCCCCAGAAAAAAAAGCACGTCTTCTGGAGACCCCGACTATTCTATGGTATCGTTACGGTCGGTGTTCTCCTGACCTTTGGTATTGGTGCCCTGATGAGCTGGAGGCGCTGGCAGGAAAGAGCTTCACGTACATCAGGTGCAACTTCTCCTCTGTCCGTTCCACCTCAACACAACGTGCAGCCCGCCAGCACCCGTTTCCTCTTTTTGCGCAATCGCACGTTCTGGTGTTCCTCTCCAGGAGGCGTCAAGCGCAGCATAGTTCGGTTGACAACAGAAAACGCAACGGCCGTCAATGGCCAGTCCGTCCAACTGACGTTGCATGAACGGCACGCAAGAAGTCTTTCTGCCCCTTTTGCCACCTTTTCACAGCTATTTCACAAAAAAACGCCGAAATTTTTGCAACAATTTCAGAGAGACTCAGTATAGTAATAAGTAGAGAAACTGTTTGTTGTAGTCTTCAATAGGTAGTGCATGTGTGTGGAGGGAAACAAGTGACAACAACACAAACAACTTTCATGGGGTATCTGCCACACTCCTTTCCGTTCGCGCAGACAGAAGAGATGGCGCAATTGGGTATTCACGCGAAATTTCGTGCAAAAATTGGGACGATCAGTCAGGCGCAACTGAGTCAAATGGAGCGACGAGACCGGGTCGTGTTACTGCTTTTAGATGGGAGACGTACCCTTTTAGCTGTTTCCAGGCTGACCCATCGCGGTGAGCCAGACATCGCACGGACGCTGGTGCGTTTGCTGGCAAGTGGATATGTAGAGTTTGTGGGCGCATAGTGCTATAAGGGGAAGCAAATTTGCCTGTTGGGGAGAGAGGGACTGAGGCAGATCATGACCGAGAACTCATGATCTCCTGAGGTTTCTTACAGAGAGTAGGAATTTGCTTCCAAAATTGATAACAATTTGCAGACTTATACGTTATAATACATAGGCCTGAGATGGAAGGCGGGACATATGTGAGCAAGCACATCCACCTCGACGAGCAGCTTGCAGCATATATCTGATTTTTCGTGCGACCTTTTCCCCATGGGGTCGGCACGCGCACCTCCTGGCACTCCGCGATGCGGCACTGTATCGCGCGGTAGGGGGAGGACGAGCTGGCACCCCGTCCTCCCCTTACTTTTATCAGTGAAGAAAGGCGTACATGCGATTTCCTGTGCGATCACTGAGCGGCAAATTCGTTGTGATTACAACGTTAATATTGTTCCTCTGTTTACTCCTGTTCACTCTCGTAACCTGGAGTATATTGAAGTTTTATGCGAAAAATGAGGCGCAGGGGAAAGCACAAACGCATCTCGTGCAGATACAACAGGCCTATCAGACGCAAACGACAGAGCTATCACAACAGCTTGCGCAGGAGACGAAAAATACGCTGCTGGTGTCTGCTATCTCACAAGCGAATGCTGGCACACAGGCGCAAGTCCAGAACGTCCTGCTGCCACTTTTTGTACACGATCACCTGGCGTCGTTGCGTGTGATTACCCGTAACCATGAATTACTGGCACAGCTCCAGGCAAATGAGGCCAATGCTCAAAGCATAACGCAGGAAGAACTTTCTCTGGTAGATCAAGCTGTCAGTAGCAATGGCACTGTGCTCCTCAGGAAGGTACCGCAGGGCGAGGTGGCTGCGGGGCAGTGGCAGTTATTGATGGCTGCGACTATTCCCAATGCTCAAGGCATGCCTGGAGGTGTCCTGCTGGCATCGCAGCCCGTTGATGGCTATCTCACCCAATCTCTGGCGCAGCATACGGGCAACGATATGGCATTGTGCATTGCTGGTCAGTTTGTGTCTAGCACCGGAACTATCTTCCAGGAGCTATCCAGTCAGACGCAGAATACGCTCAGAGGTATTTGTACTCCCGGCGAATCGCATATGCTCACAGGAGCACGACAATATCTCACGCTGGGAGGGACACTGGATTTAGCGCAACAGAGCGCCTCTTCGCCTCGTCTGATCGCAGTGGATGTGGAGCAGGTATATGGGCTAAACGTTCAGATACCGCAGCAACAGTTAATCATCGCCGGTATGGGGCTCTTTATTTTCGCACTGGGCATACTCCTGTATATCATTCTGATTCGAGGCATCTTCACGCGACCCATTCACCAGTTGCAGAGCGATGTTGATACGCTCATTGCGCACAACAATAACGGGATACAACCGGTGGCAGAGGATAGGGATGAGTTTGTGTTATTGTCACGCTCCTTTCATCAATTGGCGGAATCGCTTGAGCATGAGAGCCAGGCAATGACGGAGCAGATGCGCAATGTGTTGATTATGAGTGATGCATTAATCTCGACCTTGAATCTGGACCAATTACTGGGAGAGATCGTTTCGCGTCTGGGCACGATCATGCAGGTCAAACATGTCTCGCTGCTTCTCTATGGCCGTGAGATGCTTTCGCCCTGGGCAGTGGCACATTATGCGGATTCGTCGGATACGCACGAGCAGCCGCCTGCCATTTCGTCTGCCACGCCGGGAGGGAGCAAGAAACCATTGCAGGATCGTGTGACTGTGCATATCGATCCTGATGGGGATATTACGCTGGCGGTGACAACAAAAATGGTGGCGCTTCCCAGCAGTAAAGGCAAGCTTGCTGGTGGGAAACAAACAGTCGCAAACGGTTACCATGGTATTCCATACAACGTGCGCCGCCCTCGTATTCCTCGTTTAGCGTTGCGTGAGCTGGATTTGATCCTTGCTCGAATGGTAATTCAAAAACATAAAATTGCCTATGGAGAGGACATCGCCGCAATCTTTGAGGAGCGGCAGGAGAATTGGACGCGGATGGCGCTCGATACCGGTTATCGTTCGGTAATTGCCGTCCCGCTGTTGCTCCAGGAGCAGGCAATTGGAGCTTTTATCCTCTATGCTGATGAACCCCATGTGATCAGCAGCCGGGACACATTTCTGTTAAGCACCGCGGCCATCCAGGCGGCGATGGCGATTCAGAATGCCCTTCTTTTTGCTGAGGTGAAAGAGAAGAATACAGCCCTGGAGCAGGCTAACCGGCTCAAGTCACAGTTTCTGGCGAATGTGACCCACGAATTGCGCACGCCGCTGCACAGTATTATCAGTTATGGGGCGTTGCTTTTAGAGGGCTTTGTGGATGGAGAATTGACCGCCGAGCAGGAACAACATATTCAATTTATGGTTCGACGAGCAGAAGACCTTTCGCAGCTGGTTGACGACATGCTCGATCTCTCAAAAATTGAAGCGGACAAAATTGAGGTGAGGGTGGAACAACTGGATGTGCAACACAGTCTGGGAGAGGTGGTCGAACAATTAAAGCCGCTGGCGAACAACAAAGAGCTCTATTTGCGTCTGGAGATGCCGTCCGATTTGCCGATGGTTATTGCTGATGGTCATCGTCTGCGTCAGGTAGCGATCAATCTGGTCTCGAATGCACTCAAGTTCACCGAAAAAGGCGGGGTAACTATTCGCTGTCAACTGGTCAGAGAGGGCGAAATGGTGAAGATTAGCGTCCATGACACGGGCATTGGTATTTCGCCAGCGGCTCTGGGCTATATCTTTGAAGCGTTCCGGCAGGCCGATGGGAGTACTACCCGGCGATTTGGCGGAACTGGCCTGGGATTGACCATTGCGAGAAAGCTGGTCGAGCTTCAGGGGGGCGATGTCGCAGTGGAAAGTATTCCCGGCCATGGCTCGATTTTCTCATTTACCCTGCCAGTCGTGCCTCGCGAGGAAAGCGAGCAATAGATGAAACTTCAAAATCGAGCGCTCTTCATCATGAAGAGAAGTGAAAAGAGAAATATATGAACGCACCGATTCAACATATACATCCAGCCACGATCCTTGTCGTCGAGAATGAGGTCTCGAACCGACTGCTCATCGAGCGAGTTCTTTCCACTCGTGGGTATCGCTGCCTCTCTGCTACAAATGGGCGGGAGGCATTGGAAGTGCTGGACCGGGAACCGGTTGATCTTATTTTGACGGACCTCTCGATGCCCGTGCTGGATGGCTATCGGGCCACGCAATTGATTCGAGCTCGTCCAGGGCTGGAGCAGGTGCCGATTGTAGCGGTGACTGCTTTTGCGCTGAGCGATGAAGGCGAAGCAGCCCGGCAGATTGGTTGCACTGAATATCTGACCAAGCCTTTTAAGCCGCGCCAGCTGCTGGAAGTGGTAGATCGCTTGCTGCACAAAGATCCCAGCTAGCAAAGAGCTGCAATTTCCCTCGTGCATAGCATATAATAAAAAGCATAAAAGACGGCCCCACTTTCTCTGGTCGGGGTCGTCGGCTTTTTAAGAGAATGGGGTGTTTTTCATGCAAATTCAGGCTCTTTCCCAATCAGTGCGCGAAGTCAAATCCGATGCCTTGATTATTGGTGTCGTGCGTGGTGCCGGTGACAAAGGTCTTTTGCTCACTGCCAGCGCAAAAGAAGTGGATACGCAGCTTGCTGGCAGTATCAGCGAAAGCTATACCACCGGAGAGTTCAAAGGCAATCTGGGCGAGTTGCTGACACTGCATAGTCTGGGACGCCTGGTAAGTCGGCGCGTTATTATCGTCGGTCTGGGCTCTGAGGAGCGTGTGAATGGTCAGTCTATCCGCCGTGCCAGTGCGATTGCTGCCCGTTATGCGCAGAATACCGGCGCACAGCAGATTGTACTTGCATTGCAAGGGAATGGGGGCGTCGAGGTCGCTCTGGCGGTTCAGGCAGAGGTTGAGGGCGCATTGCTGGGCCTTTACAGCTTCAGGAGCTACCAGAGCAATGGAAAGAACGGCAACCGGGTCAGCCAGATCCAGGTGTTGAGCGAAGGAAGCAGTACAGACGAGTTCGAGGATGCGATCCATAAAGGGCAGGCGTTGGCCGAGGCGACCAATACTGCGCGGGATCTGATTAATGAGCCGCCAAATGTTCTGACTCCGACGGAGCTGGCGAATCGTGCAAAGGCCATGGCAGAGCGTAGCGGCCTCGAATGTGAAGTCTTTGATAAGAGCAAGATTACTGAGCTGGGCATGGGTGGCTTGCTGGCCGTCTCCAAGGGCAGTGCCGAGCCTCCACAGTTCATCATCCTGCGCTATCGAGGTGCTGGCGATCAGGGAGAAAAAGGGGTTGCTCTGGTTGGCAAAGGGATCACCTTTGATACGGGTGGTATTTCGCTGAAACCGGCAGCGGGTATGGATGAAATGAAAGGCGATATGGGCGGAGCAGCAGCCGTTATCGGCGCGATGCAGGCCATTGCCGCGCTCAAGCCGAACATCAACGTGACCGGACTGGTTCCTACCTGCGAAAATCGACCAAGCTCCACATCCTATCTTCCCGGCGATATTCTGCGCATTTTGAATGGCAAAACCATCGAAATCGTCAATACCGATGCCGAGGGACGCCTGGTCCTGGCCGATGCGCTCTCTTACGCGGTGCAGGAAAACCTCTCGCCCATTGTCGATCTGGCGACATTGACAGGGGGAATCGTCGTTGCCCTGGGCCATATTTTCACGGGCCTCTTCTGCAATGATGAGCAGTTAAGCAGTGATATTATCGCCGCCGGTAAGGCCGCAGGCGAGAAATACTGGCCGATGCCGCTGGATGATGACTATAAAGAGCAGATCAGCAGCGAAGTTGCGGATATCAAGCAGACGGGCGGACGAGCCGCCTCATCGGTCACTGCGGCCAAGATCCTGGAGAACTTTGTGGGTGGCACAAGCTGGGCGCACCTCGACATCGCTGGTACCAGCTTTATCGAGGGCAAGAAGCCCTACCAGGAACATGGCGCAACCGGCGTGGGCGTACGTACCCTTGCCGAACTTGTCCTGAAACGCGCAAAGTAACACGACAATAGGATTGTGTTACACCCGCTGATAGTACAGTCCATCTGCTGTACGAGTCAGTAACTGGTGGTCAATGAGCTCGCGACGCAACGAGATACTATCTCTGAAGGTAATATAGTGCGTGAGCAGCTCGTTGACCTCCCTTTCGCTGTATACCTGGCCCGGCTCAAAATTCGTGACGAGGTACTTCAGGATGAAAAGTTTCTCCTTCTGTTTCGTTGATGGCCACATCGTGACTCGACCCTGCGCATCAATAAAGCGTTTCAGTTCACGAGGTACTGTTTCATGCATATTCGTATCGGGCTCTTGTGTGCCAGTGATGCCAGCTTTGAGTTGCTCAAGGGCGCGAATCACGCGATCAAAGTTGAGTGCATTGAACGTATAGATTTTATTTGCTCCATCACGTTTTTCGAGAAGATAGCCAGCCTGCACGAGCTGTTTCAGGTGGCGTGAGGCGCTCGATTGGCTGATATCCAGACGATCCATAAGCTCTTGTGCGACCAGCTCTTCGTGTTGCACAAACAGTTCCAGGATATGCAGACGTGTCTCATCGGCTAAGGCATCGGAGAGGGATTTCAAGCACGCATGCAGATCCTGGTGTTCCATAGTAGAAGGATGCAGCGCCTGTTCAAAGTTCGCAGGAGGGGTAAAAAACAGGTGTAAGGTGCCTGCACTGAGCCAGCGTGTCACATAGCGCCCGTTATGGGGAGTCGGGACCAGAATAATGTGTGTGACGTCCGCCGTTTGCAGTGGGCAAAGTGTCAGCAAGTCACGTCCAGTAAACAGACGAAAGAGTTCCAGGGTCGTGGCTGAGGGGTCGCAGCGTTTCTTATAGGTCGTCACCTGGGCCTGGAGTGAGCGCAGGGCGCGTTTCCATTCAGGAGCCAGTGTGGCCTTCCACATTAAGCGGAGATGGGAAACAATTGTTTCCTGGAGCGTCTCCGGCTCCTGAAGCAGACGATGCACTCTCTGTTGCAATGGTAGATCGAGTGGCAATGCCGGATTCAGCTGTTTGATATGGGCAATGTAGGTATGAATATTATCGAGCAAAGCGGCTGTATCGACAGAAAGCACAATGTCTCCATACTCCAGAGGACCAGGCAAGGGTGCAGTCAGGCAAGATAGCAGATGATTGCGTAATGCCACAGGATTGGTTGCGGCAAGTTCGTCCAGGTAGATTGAGAAATGGTGATATGCCCGTGTTGGCGTGAGTGCATAGCTGAGCCCTTCAAACACCAGACGGTTCGTCTGACGTTGCTCAGCGGTCAATGCCTCAGCAGTATTTTTGATCCAGGGAGGTAAAGCGGGTAGCTGTTCCTTCATATTGAGTAGAGACAGGCTATTCAAAGCAATGTAGACTGGCTCTAGTTCGACATCGGCAGGTAGATATTTGACAGGTGAGATATGGCTGGGCTGCTGTGTCATAAAACAAATCCCTCTGTTATGCACACATGCGCATATGTAGTGGTGTTTTTTTACTGTAGCATTCGACAGGAAGAATGTCAAGGGAGCGGAGTTTACCGTGAAGAAAGGAAAAATATCCCATGAAAAAAATTCAGAAGCCTGAGCCCGGGGAATATGCCCCATACGCGATCATGTATATCGAACTGGTGCCCGACGATGGATTTATTTTACAGCATCTGCGCGATAATCTACAGATGTTTAAGGAACTCGTAGGTACTCAGCCAGAAGAGAAATTGGTCACACCCTGCGCGGAAGGCGAATGGACCATCAAAGAAATCGTCGCGCACGTCATCGATACCGAGCGTATTTTTGCGTATCGTGCGCTGCGTTTTGCCAGAAATGATAGCACTGCATTGGCTGGATTTGACCAGGATCCCTATGTAACGTACTCGGGCGCAAACAAACGCTCTATTGAGGATTTGCTGGAAGAACTGACCTATGTGCGCATGGCAACGATTGCATTGTTCAATAGCTTTTCCGAAGAGGTATGGCAACGATCCGGGCTATGTAATGGGTATAACCTCAGCGTGCGTTCGGCGTTGTATCAGATAGCCGGGCATGAGTTGCACCATGTGAACAGTATTAAAGAGAACTATTTCCAGGGGCAAGCAGCAGATAAGGCATAGCATATTTTGACTGTTTCTCGTCTGCGCAAAATGTGGGCGACCTCTGCGATCAAGCCTTGACGAAGCGTAGAGGTCGCTCATATATTCTTGTCAGGGGATAGTTTAGTTATTGAGAAAGTAGTCACTGACTGTCCTGGCAACCTCTTGTGGAGCCTTTTTGTTGATCCCAAAGTGGTCGAGTTTTGGAAACTCTTTTGTTTCAGAGCGTGGGAAGACCGTTGCGAGCAACTGCATAGTACTCGTTGTCTGGGCGGTATAGAATTTTCCGCCATACATGAGCAGGACGCCTGCGGATATTTCCTGATAGTTTTTATAGCTGTTGTCAAGGGAAGCCACTTCCTTGTGTTCGCGAAGGCTTTCCTGGAGTAGCCCCAGCATTTGTTTGCGCTCGTGCGGGTTCATGATGAGTGGAAGCAGCAGCTTTATATACCAGTGGGGGGCTTTGCGTATGCTCTCAGGACCCGTGCCAGTAATGAACTCGATAAGGGCACCAGTATAGTCCTTCAGCGCGAGCTTCTGTTCGTAGCCAGGGATCCAGCCTGTTGGAAAGGAGCCGTTAATAGATACGCCGGGTTCGTAGACCGCTATTTTGGTGAGAGCCTGATTATTGCGGGCAACTTCCAGGGCCACGAGGCCACCAAAACTGTGTCCAACGATCAAAGACGCGCCAGTCTTTTGCTGCAAGGCGAGTACATCCTCGCGCTCTTTGTTGATGCTGTAATCTTCGCCCTGTGGACTGCTTGCACCTCGCCCGCGACGTTCGATGATGTGGACAGTAAAATGTTCAGCCAGCGCGCGCGCGAAGGCCGTGTAGTCAGTTGTCATGGAGAATGCGCCTGGAATAACAAGGACCGATGGGCCGCTACTTCCCATCGTGAGATAGCTAATCTTCGCCCCATCCTGGGATATCACGGTATGAGTGGCATCTGTGGCTGTGGTTATGTGATTCATGATGATCATTTCTCCTTCTTCATTTTCGCAATCAGGGCCTGATGCAACCGTTCGGTAAGTTCACAATAAAGCTGGACATCAACGTCGGCGGCCTCCATCAGCTGGTCAAAGTGTGCATCCAGCAATTGTCTCGCCTGTGCCATCACCTCGCTGCCCTTCGCAGTGATGGTGACAAGACGCTTGCGACCATGCTCCGGGCTTTTTGTGATCTGGATATAGTCGTCTTTGGCAAGTTCTACAAGCATCATGCTAACGGCGGGATCACTGTAACCCAGGGCAACTGCCAGTTCATGTTGCGTAACCGTGCCGCCGTGTTGCAGGACAATCAGGAAAGTAGCACGCTTGTACGAGATGCCTACCTGTGCCTGTAGTAATTGATCGGCGGCCCGGTCTATTTCGAATATGAGTCTGCCTAAGAGATAGGCAGGAGAGTGGTTCATCTTAGTGTGAGCTCCTTAATATTAAGTTCTTAATATTAAGATGTTAACATATATTGAGAAAATATGCAATGCTAAATCTGGCGAAAATTATGGCTGAGATGCAATATAGCTCTCTCGACAGGAGTAATCGTTGGGCACTATAATTGGCAGTAGTAGTGATGATTACTTGACGTGGTTGGTGTTTGTAGAAAGGCAAAACGATGGATTTTACACTCAGCGAAGAGCAGGAAGCCATCCGTGATACCTGCAAAGAGTTTGCCCAGCAGGAGATAAAACCTCGCGCGGCAGCAATGGACGAGAGCGGCGCATTTCCTTACGACATCGTCCACCAGATGGCAGAATTGGGTCTGCTCGGTCTCCCCTTTCCCGAAAAATATGGTGGAGCAGGAGCAGACTTTCTGTCCTATTGTCTGGCGATCGAAGAGATTTCGCGTGGCGACGTTTCCGTCGGCGTTACGATGGAGGCCCATATCTCGCTGGGTACGATGCCATTCTATCTCTTTGGTTCGCAGGAGCAGAAAGAGCAGTATCTGCCTCCACTGGTACGAGGAGAACAACTCTGGGCTTTTGGCCTGACAGAGCCAGAAGCTGGTACTGATGCCGGTGGTACGCAGACGCGAGCGACGCTGGAGAATGAATGTTGGCATATTAATGGCTCCAAAGCATTTATCACCAATGCCGGGACCACGATGACCGGCGGCGTTACGATCACAGCGGTCACTGGACAGCGCACAGATGGTCATAACGAGATCTCCAATCTCATCGTGCCCAGGAATACGCCGGGATACAGTATCGGTCAGGCCTACAAGAAAATGGGCTGGAAGGCGTCGGATACGCGTCCGCTGGCTTTTGAAGATTGTATTGTCCCGGCGCAAAATATACTTGGCAGGCGTGGAGATGGTTTCAAGCAGTTTATGCACATTCTCGGTGCGGGACGCATCGCCATTGCCGCTCTCTCGGTCGGTCTGGCGCAGGCATGCCTGGACGAGGCGCTGAGCTATGCCCAGCAGCGTAAGCAGTTTGGACGGCCTATCAGCAAATTTCAGGCCATACAGTTTAAATTGGCCGACATGGCAACCGAAATCGAGCTTGCGCGCCTGATGTACTACAAGGCTGCCTGGCTGCATATGCAGGGAAAATCATATACCCGTGAGGCGGCTATGGCCAAGCTATTTGCCTCCGAAACTGCCAAGCGCGCAGCCGATCAGGCCGTGCAGATCCACGGTGGCTACGGGTTTATGGATGAGTATCCTGTCTCGCGTTACTGGCGGAGCGTCAAGATTAACGAGATCGGCGAGGGCACCAGCGAGGTGCAACGTATGCTTATCGCAAAACAGCTTGGCTGCTGAGCGTTGTTCATTTGCAGATGGCTGGTAGGGGACGCGGATCGGCATCAAGCGCGATCCCTACCTCAGCATTTCTTCGAGGGATGCACACAGAACAGAGAGGGGCTGGGCTCGTCTCGCCCGCGTGCCCCTCGATTGATGCATATCAGGCGCAGACAAGCAGCGCTGCTACGTAGGGTACGTTCCGATGAGTATCTGATTTAGGGCATTTTGGTGATGGTTTTTGAGATCATCTTGATTGTCAGCGTAAACATATTGATCTGGACATCATTTTCAGGGAGATTAGTGATGGTGGTGGTCGTGTTCTCCTGCGGATCTGCAATCCACACTGCCGTCTCATTGTTCACGGCCAGGAACGTCGCATTTTTGACCGTATTGACGATCGTGAGAGCCTGACCGAGCAGCGTGTCATAGAGGCCGACATTGCCGTTACTGTTCTGGTAGAGCAAGAAACGCGAGCCACCTTGCAGCGTTGCAACCTTATCGCTGAGCGCTGGTGGGAGTGGCACAGAGCTATTATTGCCCAGTTTGAAGGCGAGAATCTGCCCTTGAAGCGCTGTATCGGCCTGAGGACCGTAGATCTGAGGGTCCACGCGAGGCGTAATGCTCATTGGTAATGGTGCGTCGGTGGGCGCTGGCGTCGGTGTTGTCAGCGCATCGCTGGTGGGCGTCGGGCTGAGCAAGGCTGGTTCGATGTTGCGTATCGTCGCCGCACTACTGGCGCTGGTGCTGGTACTTAACAGAAACAGCATATTATTGATAACCTGCGGATGGAACGAGGTTTCATCATTTCTGAGCAGGAACGTATTGGCCTCCGGGTGAGGCTGCCAGCGGCCATAACTCGGGCTGGCGTTGCGTATTTGTTGTGTCCAGATATTGCCATGCAGGACATTATCGCTTGTTTGCCATTCTTCATCCCAATAAATATTCGTGCCATCGGCATTAGCCGTCGGCGAAGTAAAGACGTGGCCATCAGTGGTACTCGTGGCTAGCGTCGTATTTGTGTTGGTTTGCAGGTTATATTGATCCAGGTGAGAGATCCCTTTAGCATCAATGTAGGTAATTAACAGGGTATTTTTGAGGAACCAGATGCCCTGGATGGGGGTATGCGTCCAGACAGGTGCCGTCATATCATTGAAGCTGTCGCTCAGAAGCGTCTGGGAGACCCCGGGTTTGTATTGATTGTCAGTGCCGAGATACAGATCGCGAAGGCTCCACGTGCGTATGAGATGGGTGACGGCTGTATGATCCTGAGATTTTGTAGGGGTGATGGTTTTGGGTGTGCCTAGTTGCAGCCAGATAACCCAATTATTAGCGCTGCCCAGTACAACCAGTGGATTCGTACTGGTCGTGGAAAGCAATGGGACGCTCTGTTGTTGTTGCCCCTGCTGTCTGGTGTCGAGTTTTTCTAACATCCAGTTCGCCTGATTATCGTAGGCTGTATAGTAGACAGCATCACTATCCGCAACGCCGCTCACAATATGGGTAAAAGGCGTATCGGTATTATACAGATTTGGCGTGACCTGCGATTGTTGGATATTGATAGAGGCAGGCTGAATACTGACCGGTTTGCCACCTGCAAGAATGAGCATCGTGGTCAGTCCTCCGGTCATCAGTAGCATCAGAAATACTGCCGCAAGACCGATAATGCCAAACTGCGTGAAGGGACGTGGTCGATGTCTGCGTTTATTGTTGAGCGTGATGACCGGAAGAGGGCCTGTTTTCGCGGTAGAGAACGCGGTAAGCGCATCAGTGTGAGGCGTCGCTTGCTGCTGTAGATAGGGAACCAGAAACTCTGGCACCGATCTGGCCTGCGTGGAAGCCGTATTGCGCTGAAGATACAGAGCATGTTCTTTTGCCAGGGCTTGCATTAATCGCGTGTGGGTCCCGGAGGCCGCATCGATCCGGGGAAGTGCGCGTATTCGCCGACCGAGTAAGTTATATTGATCCAACTGCTGTCTGCAATCGGCGCAGGTAGCCAGGTGGATCTCTAATTCAGTTGTGTCAGTCTGCTCGTTTTTCAGGTCACGATATGCGGCGAGCATTTCCCGCGCTTGACGACAGTTCAATCTTCACCGACCTCTTTTTTATACAACGCGATAAACCGTTCTCGGGCTCGCATCAAACGCATTTTTACCGCTGAAGAGCTGATACTTAATACGTCGGCGATCTCGGCACAAGAAAAACCATCATTCTCGTATAACCATAAACAGACGGCATATTTGGGAGGGAGTTGTTTTAGCACATGCTCAACGACTTCTCGATCGGCAACCCGGCTTTCGAAGCGTCCGCCATCATAGCCCCCACGCTCGTAGAGCGCACTCACCGAACCAGCACGTCCTTCCTGACCAGACTCGTCGTTGGCCAGATTGTCATTGGCGGAGCCCCCAGATTCCGAGATGATGCCTGCTCCTATGCCACGGTCCTCGTTGAAGAGGGAAAGTGGTAACCAGGAAATCAAGCGTCTACGACGCAGGGTATCTGTCGTCGTGTTTGCCGCTATGCGATAGAGCCAGGCCGATAAGGCCCCAGGCTGAACAACCGTGCCTCCTAATAGCGCTTTATATGCTTTTACGAATACATCTTGTGCAAGATCATAAGCCTGTTCTCGATTGCCGATAAGATGATAGATGAAGTTCGTTATGGGAACCTGATAGCGCAGAAAAATCGTTTCAAAATCTGCCACATCTACTTGTTCGCTTTGCTCAGGTTGTGTGACGGTTACAGGGGTAGTTTCAGTCTCCCCTGATACTTCTTGTGTATCATCTTTACCCTCGAACTCATCCTCCGGCAACGGAATGCTTGAATGACATGCATGCCCTTCTTCCAGGGATGAACGTAAATTGCTATTCGTATTGTAGGAACGGATAGAGAGATCCATCGGTTACATCAACCTTAGAGAATTAGAAATTTAACAGGATAACACATATTGAATATCCATAGGCGGTAGTGTCAATTGAGTACGTTTACTTTGAGCATAACACTACCGACGAAGTTATTCTATGATCTATTCTATAGAATGCGTTGGTGGACGCTTTTTTACAAGTGCGCTACTACAAGCAATAGGCGCATAAGATTATGCGCGATTACCTACGTAGAACAGTATAGCACATCTGGTTTTATGAAGGCAGTTCGTTGTATTGATAAGCCATTCGGTATAGCCTTTCCATGCCTGTGTGTTAGCTTTTAGAGCCGCCTGTTGCCTGACGCGGAGTGGCGCAGGGCAACTTGCTATTACCCGCCGTTTCTGCTACCATATGCGCATGTTAAGTCATCAACAGACACAGGGCTGGGATATTGTTGGCCATGAACATGCGATAGAGATATTACGCCGCACCCTGGCGGCGCAACAGGTTCGTCATGCCTATTTATTTGTGGGTCCTGAACATATCGGCAAGCGATTGCTTGTGAAGCGTTTTGCGCAATGCTTGCTCTGTACGGGTGGCCCTGATCCAACAATCTCTCCTGAAGCTCCCTGTAATGTCTGCCTCTCCTGCCGCAAAGTGTTGCATGGCAATCACCCCGATCTGCATATAATTCGGCGCGCTGCCGATAAACAGTTTATTTTGATTGAGCAGGTACGTGAACTACAAAATGCCTCCTCCCGGCGTACCATGGAAGGGCGACGCAATATTTTTATCCTGGAGAACGTCCACGAGATGAATATGCAGGCGGCCAACTGTTTACTCAAAACACTTGAGGAGCCGGAGCCTGATGTCATCTTGCTGCTCACCGTGCCCGATCCCGGTTTATTACTCCCTACTATTATCTCGCGTGTGCAGCAGATTCCGATGCAATTGTTATCCTCTTTGCAGATTCAGCAGGCCCTCCAGGAGCATTGGGACGTGGAGGCAGCCGAAGCCGAACTGCTGGCGGCCCTGGCGGCCGGGCGTATGGGCTGGGCGGTGCAGGCAGTTGAGGATGAGGACTTGCTGAGTGAGCGCAAGTCTCAACTGGATCTGCTCTTAAAAATTCCTACTTTGACACGCGTACAACGCTTTCAACTGGTTCAGCAGTTGGGGAGTGAGAGCGAGAAAGTACACGCTCTGCTCGATTTGTGGTTATTGTGGTGGCGTGATATGGTATTGGCAGCAAATAACTGTCTTGATCTCACGGTCAATGTGGATATGCGCAATCAGCTCAAGGTTCAGGCTGCGAAGATTGGGACCGCTGAAGCCGAACGGATGATCCGAGCGATTATCCAGACGCGTGAAGCGCTGGAGCAGAATGTCAATGCTCGCGTTGCTTTAGAGGTATTGATGCTTGACGTTCCTCTCATAAAATCCTGACTCCAGTCTCATGGCTTCTCGTGATAGGTGCAGAGATGCATCTGTTTTGTGTGTTCTCTTTATGCTTCTTTTTTAATACATCGCAATGTTATGAGGGGTACGCAATGCAAACAGATTTTCAGGCGTTGTTGCTTGAGCGCGAAGAGGGTATTGTGACGATTACCATGAATCGGCCGGAAGTGCTGAATGCTCTGAACGAGGTGATGGTTGCAGAGCTGGTCGAGGTTTTTGATGAGGTTGCCCACGATGAGAGTGTACGCTGCATTGTGTTGACGGGAGCAGGAGGATCGTTTGGGGCGGGACAGGATTTGCGGAGCTTTACGCAGGCCCGCGATGCGTCCGAGTCTACGAAGGCGAGCGAGCATTTGCAGCAGTATCATCGTCTGGTCTATCTCATCCAGGAGATGCCGAAACCGGTGCTTGCGGCAGTCCGGGGCGTGGCGGCGGGCATTTCGGCGAATCTGGCGTTTGCCTGTGATATGCGCATTGCTTCTGATGATGCGCGCTTTATTGAAGCGTTTTCGCGTATAGGGTTGGTCCCCGATGGGGGTGGCGGTTATTTTTTGCCGCGTCTGGTGGGATTGGGTCGAGCGCTGGAGATGGCGCTACTGGCAGATGAAGTGAACGGCGTAGAGGCAGAGCGGATAGGATTGGTGAATCGCTGTGTGCCTCTGGCAAGCTTCGAGGCGACAACGCGAGCTCTGGCGCGTCGTCTGGCGCAGGGGCCGACCCGCTCGTATGCTTTTATTAAAGAGCTGATGTATAAATCGCTGGACCTGGAATTGCAATCCGTATTGACCCTGGAAGGAAAGCTGCAAGCTATGGCAATGCAGACAGCCGATCATCGAGAGGGGGTAAATGCCTTTCTTCAGAAACGTGCCCCCCATTTCGAAGGAAATTGAGCACGGCAAGATCAGGGCCCTACGAAGGGATGGTAAGGTTTTAAATCTGTGCGTATCGATACACTTTCTTATAGTAATGTGACAATGCAAGGAACGCAGCGCCGTTTGTGGTTACGTGAGCATGCACCGCAACATCTTCAGCGCTGCACCGATCTTGTCTTGCGTGCGCTGCAACGACGTGCTGGTGCCGCCTCGCGTAGTACAGTTGTGCTTGGAGCGGGTGCCTGTACGGAGGTGCCGCTGGCAGAGCTGGTGCGTGCCTCCGATGAGGTCATACTGGTAGATCTGGATCTGGTTTCGCTGCTGCGCGGACGCGATGAACTGACGGTAGCCTCGCAACGCAAGCGTGTGCGCCTGATACAGGGTGATATTACCGGTGAAGTCAGCGCCGCGTTACACCAGTTGTTGCAGCAGCAGGACTGGCCGAGATTGCGGAAGCAGGGGGCGACGGCGCTATTTGACGCCGCAGCCCTATGTCTGGAGCAGTGCCGGGTGCCCGATCCGCCCGAGCTAGAGACGTTGTCCGATGGTGATTGTGGTCTGGTGATCAGCTCGCTGGTAGTGTCGCAATTATTTAGCTATCCGTTGCTTGATGTACTGGATACCATCCAAAATCTTGCCCCTGAACTGCTCGCGGATCAGGAGCGACATCGGCGCTATCAGGAAGCGGCTCAGGCTTTTCGCGTGCGTATCATCAGGGCGCACCTTCACTTGCTGCGTTCGTTGTTGGATCAAGGCGGAGTAGCTGTCTTACTCAGTGATGTGCGTGGTTTTGTGTTTACCGTGCACGGGACCGATCACGATGCAAACCATCGCCGGGCGTTGCCGCTGGTGCCCCGGCAATTTTTTGAGCTGGTGCATGAGGTATTTCAGGTCGTCGAGGAGGGGCAGTGGGAGTGGTTGACCGATCTACCCACAAACGAGCGTCCTGGCCGTGGTTATGAGATTGCTGGTTATATACTGCACGCCCAGAAATAGATTTTCGCGGGTGCTTGACTTTATGGTATATACCAGTTATGCTTGTGTCATTAATGAGAAAAAAGATCGTCGCGAGGGACGAGTACATATGACTTTGAGTTGCAGCGAGTCGGAGGTGGTGGAAAGCCGACCTCTTATAAGTCTATGGAAGGCCCCCCTCTGATCCTGACCGGATCGCGATGCGAGACGAACGTTGTTTTTCAACAGCCAGTAATCTTTGCCGGTAGCCCGCCGTTATCTCCGGGCAGGGCATCGAGTGCCTGTGGAGTAAGCAAAATAGATAGTATAGTACGCTCCATGTGTTGCATATCCGTGCCTGACGAGCGGGAGATTGCGTGTTTTTTGGGGCAATGTTAATCTCCAATGCAGGTGGTACCACGGTCTGAGAAGAGAGAAATTTCAGCCCGCCCTGATGAAGAATCAGGGTGGGCTTTTTTATTTGCTCACTGTCCTATTGCTTTTCTTCGCACAATTAGAAAGCAGGGATAGCTGGTACATGTGGGCAGAGCATGAGTAGCGACGAGAATCAATGCTTGAAACGAAAGAGGATTGCTATGAGCGCGGAAAAGATGTTGTCGTCATCTACAATTGTATCTGAGTACCTGGATTTCTTTCGTACGCGTGGTCATGCGGTGTTACCGACGAGTCCTCTGGCTGTTCCTGGGAGTAGTACCTCATTCGTGATTGCTGGTATGCAACCATTGTTGCCCTATCTCCTGGGTCAGGAGATGCCACTCTCAGCGCGTCTGGCAGGATTGCAACGCTGTCTGCGTACGGATGATGTGGATGCAGTCGGTTTGAATGGCCGCAAGAATACGAGCTTTTTTATGCTGGGAAACTGGTCGATTGGAGATTATGAGAAGCGTGAGGCGATTGCAATGGCGCTTGAATTGCTGCTGGAGCGTTTCGCATTGAAGATGGAGCAACTCTGGGTGACGATTTTTGCGGGCGATTCCGAGAATATGCTGTTATTGGACGAGGTTGCCTGGAACGAATGGGTGCGCCTGGGTATTCCGAAGGAGCGTATAGTACCGCTGGGAAGAGAGGACAATTTCTGGATGCATGGTGTAGGTGCCTGTGGTCCCTGTTCGGAGATTTTTGTCGATCGTGGAGTGGAGTGGGGTTGCGGCTCGGCGGATTGTCGACCCGGGTGCGATTGTGAACGATTCTTGGAAATCTGGAATCTTGTGTTTATGGAATATAAAGAGCTCAAGAATGGTATGTTACAGCCATTGCCGTTGCGCAACATTGATACGGGCATGGGGCTTGAGCGTATGGCAGCGGTAGCACAAAATGCAGAATCTGTCTTCACCATTGATTTGTTTTTGCCTGCGCAAGAGCGGTTGGCCGAGTGTGCTCCTGCGGGGGTAGCGAAGAACGTGGCGGTTGAGCGGCGGGCGAGGCGTATGATCGTGGATCATGTGCGGGCGGCGTTACTGGCGTCTCTCGCGGGAGTCTCGCCGGGGCGCGATGGGCGCAGTTCTGTGGTACGGCGTCTGATCCGACGTGCGGCGCGGCAGGGACGCTTTCTGGGTCTGGATGAGCCATTTCTGTACGAGCTACTTCAGTCGTTGGCGGAAGGCCATCAAGGACTGTTATCCATAGAAGAGCAGGAGCGTATCCCGGCACTCACATCAGTCTTTGTATCCGAAGAGCGACAATTCTCTCGCGTGCTCAGTAGCGGTCTGCGTTTCCTGGAGCAGTTGGAGCCTGAGCGCGAGAATGTGATATCGGGGAAGCATGTGTTTCAGCTTCAGGCGGAGAAAGGTTTTCCTGCTGATCTGGCGGTGGAGATTCTTGCGGAACGTGGCCTGACGGTTTCATGGCCTGAATACGAGTACGCGTTGGCGGAACATCGCGAGGTCAGTCGGCACAGTATCAGCGGGCATTTCCGCACTGTGTAGCCAGTATGCATCGTCTGAGTTCTGTTCTATCAAGAAGCAGCAGGATCGTATCTATCCTACGATCCTGCTTCTTTAATGCTTATGCTTTCATCGCTCTTTTTATGCCGTCGCTTGCGCAGCAGGAAGCTGAGCGACCTCGGCAAGCGCTTGATCGAGCAGCGCAGCGGCTTCGTCGATATCCGCGTGGGTTAAGACCAGAGGTGGAACCATGCGGAGCGTATCCGGTGCCACACTGTTCAGCAACAGACCATGTTCGAGAGCCTTCTGCACGATCGTGGGCGCGAGACCCTGGTGAATGTCCACGGCGCGCATCAGGCCAATACCGCGTGAACTGCCGACGAAACTGTACTTCTGGCTGAATTCTACCAGCTTGCTGTTCCAGTATTCGCCCATCGTTGCCGCATTCTCAACCAGGTGCTGCTCTATAATGGTGTTGATCGTTGCGATACCGGCGGCGCAGGCGATGGGATTGCCTCCGAAGGTCGTGCCATGATCGCCAGGAACAAAGAGATCAGTGCGTGGATCGGTCAACATGGCTCCGATGGGAACGCCGCCCGCCAGCCCCTTGGCCATAGTCACGATATCCGGGCGTACATAGTGCTCCCAGCTAAAGAACTTGCCTGTACGTCCCATGCTGGCCTGCACTTCATCACAGATCAGCACAAGATTCTGCTCGTCGCACCAGTCGCGCAAGCCCTGCATATAGGCCTTATCAGCGGGATAAATACCACCTTCGCCCTGTACGGCCTCGACCAGGATCGCCGCCGTTTTCGCGCTGGTCGCCTGCTTGAGTGCTTCCAGATCATTGAATGGTACCTGTTTGAAGCCATCGGGGATAGGAGCCCAGGTGGCCTGATAGGAGGGTTGTCCCGTCGCGGCTGTCGTGGCAAGGGTACGGCCATGGAAACTGCGGTCCATGCTGATCACTTCATAGGCCCCATTGCGATGCAGGCGGCCATACTTACGTGCCAGCTTGATCGCGCCTTCGTTGGCCTCGGCTCCGCTGTTGGAGAAGAAAGAGCGCATACCTCCGCTCTGCTTGCTCAGGAGCTCTGCCAGCTCGATCTGCTTCGTATTATAATACAGGTTTGAGACGTGGACGAGCTGCGTCACCTGGCGCTGTACCGCCTCGACAATGGCCGGGTGGCAATGACCCAGGACATTGACAGCGATACCAGCGACGAAATCAAGGTAGCTTTTGCCTTCACTATCCCATACGCGTACTCCCTCGCCGCGCACAATCGTGATCGGCTGGCGCTTGAAGGTTCCCTGATAATATTGCTGCTCAAGGGCGACCCAATCGCGTTTACTCACATCGGTAGTTGTCATGCCTTTTCTCCTTCTACTGAAAAAGTCCCTGGCTACGCGACATACGGGAAGATTCCTGTGCAAAATCTCTCCGTTTGCGAACCGGGAACTCTTTGCTCTTACCATTGTACTATGACTAGCTCGACCTCACAAGGTTTTTCGCATGTGATGTTTCCTGCCATCGATGCTACCAGTCATCAATGTTGAGCTGCGACTGATAGGAGGAGTTTGGCTGTGGCAGCGCCCTCAGACCTCTTGTCATATTTTCTTCTGGTGCTTTTACCACGACGGACGGACCTTCAAACTGTCCATCATTGATCTGCTGATTGAAGAGCGATTCGAAGAGAGGACCTTCCAACGTTTCTTCTTTGATCAGGCGTTCGCTGATGGTGATCAGACGCGTCTTATTTTGCATGAGAATGTTGGAGGCTTTATCGAAGGCCTCCTGAATAATGCGGCGTGTCTCCTCATCGATCTCGCGTGCCGTCTGCTCGCTATAGGCGCGATGTTCGTTGAAGTCGCGGCCCAGAAAGATCGGTTCCTCTTTTTGTCCCAATGCCATCGGTCCGATGCGTTTGCTCATGCCGTATTCAGTGACCATTGCGCGTGCAATCTTCGTAACGCGTTCGATATCGTTGGAAGCGCCCGTGGTCACCTCGCCAAAGGTGATCAGTTCGGCCGCATGTCCGCCCAGGGCATAGGCGAGCGTGTCTTCAAACTGGGGCTTGCTCCACAGATAGCGATCTTCTGTTGGGAGAAGCATCGTGAAGCCGCCCGCCTGACCACGTGCGACGATCGAGACTTTATGCACCGGGTCTGTATTGGGAAGCATACGTGCAACCAGAGCATGTCCGACTTCATGATAGGCGGTAATGGCTTTCTCGCGTTCGCTAATGATGCGACTCTTACGGGCCGGGCCCGCGACGACGCGGTCAATGGCTTCCTCGAGTTCGCCAATGCCAATTTTGCGCTTATTGCGCCGTGCGGTAAGAATCGCGGCCTCGTTGAGCAGATTGGCCAGATCGGCCCCGGAGAAGCCGGGCGTTTGCCGGGCGAGCGTATCGAGCGTGATACCAGCGTCCAGCGGCTTATTTTTTGCGTGTACCTGGAGAATGGCAGTACGCCCACGAATATCGGGACGATCCAGCGTGACCTGACGATCAAAGCGTCCGGGCCGCAGTAGCGCGGGATCGAGCACGTCGGGCCGATTCGTAGCGGCGATGACAATCACATTCGTGCGAGTGTCGAAACCATCCATCTCGACGAGAATCTGATTGAGCGTTTGCTCGCGTTCATCGTGAGAGCCGCCGAGGCCAGCTCCACGTTGCCGTCCGACAGCGTCGATCTCGTCCACAAAGACAATGCAGGGATTATGGCGTTTGGCCTGCTCGAAGAGATCGCGCACACGGCTTGCCCCTACTCCTGCGAACATCTCGACAAACTCAGAGCCGCTAATGCTAAAAAATGGGACGCCAGCTTCGCCTGCGACCGCGCGCGAGATCAGCGTTTTGCCTGTGCCGGGCGGCCCTACCAGGAGGAGACCCTTGGGGATACGCGCCCCCAGAGAAACAAACTTTTCGGGATATTTGAGAAATTCGACGATCTCCTGAAGTTCTTGCTTGGCCTCATCAACCCCTGCAACGTCGGCGAACGTAATCATGGGTTTATTGCCCATAAAGATGCGTGCTTTGCTTTTGCCAAAGGATAATGCCTGATTGCTTGTGCCCTGCGTCTGGCGAATGACGAAGAGGAGGAAGAGAGCAATGAGGATAAAAGGGAGCAGACCTCCCAGCGCTCCTAGCCAGTTCCAGATTGCGTCGGGTTGTTCGTATTGTAGCGTGAGTTGATCAGTGTTGGTGTAGTCGATGTTGTTATCATGGAGGACACGTGTAATATCAAAACTATCATTGACATTGGCATATTCTCTGGTAGCTGTCCCTGTGCTATGACCTCGAATGAGAGTGAGCGTTGTGCCTGAGATTTGTAATGTGTCTTTTTGACCAGCCTGCAAGTCACTTTTTATATCGTTCAGGATAGTAGAGATGTTGACCTGTCTGGTATTGGTTTGTGTGCGAAAAATGAACACGATGACCACGATGATGGTCAGCATGATCAGGAGCCAGAAAATGCTCGTTTTGAGCCATCTCCCTCTTATTGACATCGAGGCTCCTCTCTACTTGCTAGGGCAAATCGTAAGTAGCTCCTCAGCGTGGCTCGCTAATGGGTACGCGCTACAGTGCACGCGCTAATTTGTGTAAGAACTACTAGATGCGAGATCTATGATCGGTTGTGCCCTATTATAACATAAGTCAAAGTGTATTATGCTGCGTCGATAGGTCGGAACGTGCCAGTACCAGTCCCCAAACACTCCCGGCTCCCGCGCTCAAGAGCGTCTCTGCGCAGGCTTCTAGCGTAGCTCCTGTTGTGCAGACATCGTCTATGATAATAAGTCTACGTTTAAAGATAGTTCTGGTTGTAACCGTAGGGAGAATGGAAAATGCTCCTGAGACATTCTGGTGACGTTGTTGCGGAGTGAGTCCTACTTGAGAGGGTGTGGCTCGCTGCCTGCTGACCAGTTCTTCGTGTACCAGGACTCCCAGTTGTTCCGCGCAGGCACGAGCTAATAGCGTGGCGTGGTTATAGCCCCGTTGTTTTTGTCGTGTGCTATGCAAGGGCAGTGGGATCAGATAGTCAGCCTGCATACCATAACGGCGATAGGTCTGGGCCAGCAGTGTGCCCAGAGGTTGGGCAAGTCGTGTCTGGCCATCATATTTCAATGCATGGATGCACTGGCGTAGCGCTCCCTGATAACCGGCATAGGCGCGCAATCCGTGTAACCTGAGTGGACGCACGCGGCAGGATGGGCACTGTCCATCCTCTGTCAATGGCGCATGGCAGTGGGCGCATCTGGCATAGTTCGGTTGTACCTGGAGCTGTGGCTGACAGTCCGAGCAGAGCACGCTTCCGACGCGCGCACAGAGAACACATTCTACTGGAAAAATAATATCGAGAGCCTGTTGGATGAAATAACGGACTTGCTGGATAGGTAATGCTGGCATAAGCTTCCTCCTCAACCTTGCCACAATCTGAAGTGGGAATAAACCTCTTCTTTAAGTACGTACCAACTGAAGGTTTCGCCTCAATCCCAAATCTGTTCCTCAGATAAGATGTTCAATCGCGTAAACATAATGCAGGTGCGGTGAGTAGCGAACCTGCACATGGTCGCCCTCTTCGAGCCTGGAAAATTGTTCCTCACCCACGCTGAACGTGACTATCGCCTGTGGTTTTTCGGAGCGTGCGGATTGTAGGGCAATACCGTACCAGATATGCCCTCTCCCTACGCTGATCCTGCCTGGACGATCGGCTGGCGTGATTTGCAGGGTTCTTTTGCCAACCACCGTGGCGGCCATATCAGGGATATATTCAGGGGTCAGACGCCGGATAAGCAGATCGCGCCAGCCCCAATGGGCCAGGATAGCTGGATAGCACAGCAGAAGCAAGCCGAGTAAGAGTGGTAGGAGTGCAGTGCCGGGCTCGTTCAGGCTGCTGGTTTCCGTGAGTATATAGCGTTGCCTGCCAGCCTTAATAGCGAGTGGTACCTGGAGATGTTGTGAGTAGAGTACCTGTACGCTTGTGCCGTCTGTGAGCCGTTGATAGGCAGTTTTCGGGACGCTCAGAGAGGTGGTGGCGGGCAGGTTTGTGGTAGAGAGATGGAGTGTCAGGTCGGATGATGGACTGGCTTGATGGTGCAGAACCGTGGCGGGCACGGGTTGCAAGGGTGAATGCTGATCCCAGATGCTGAAAACGAGCAGGAACAGACCCAGACTGGTGAGCAAGAGGCCAATGATCGACAGGATGCCACCGAGCGCAAGGGCATACAGCGGTTTGAGCCCTGGACGCCAGGTCCACCAGGAAAAAGTAGCGTCGGTCGATACCGTCGATAAAAGAGACGAGGGTGAGACATCGTGCTTTTTCTCTGTAGCCATCAGGCGCTCGTTCTTTCATAAGGACCGGTGAGACTCCCGCAGAGTAACGCGGGAGTCTTAGCCTGGAACGTTAGCTCTCCTCGGACTGCTCTTCAGCCGTTTTACGCATCGTTGGGAAAAGAATCACGTCGCGAATAGAGTCCTGATCGGCCATCGCCATCGCCAGGCGATCGATGCCGATGCCGACCCCGCTCGTAGGGGGCATGCCAATCTCCATCGCCTCCAGGAAATCTTCGTCGAGCACTTGCGCCTCGTCATCGCCCTGATTGCGCTGGCGCATCTGATCTTCAAAACGCATACGCTGGTCGAGCGGATCGTTGAGCTCGGTAAACGCATTGCCCAGCTCTAACCCGCCCACGAAGGGCTGGAAGCGTTCGACCAGACCGGAGATCTCACGATGCTTTTTCGCCAGCGGTGAGACATCGAGTGGGTAGTCGATCAGGAAGAGAGCCTGTTTCAGGGCCGGGAAGCCCTTGCGGAACATCTCGCTTTTGAGATCGTCAATCAGGCGGCCACGTCCCAGTTTGGGATCAGCCTGATAGCCTTTTGCGCGCATTTCGGCGGCCAGACTCTCTTTATCTGGAAATTGATTTACCGGGATGCCTGTATACTCGGCAATGGCGTCCAGCAGCGGAATACGCGGCCAGGGAGGAGTCAGATCGATCTCCGTGCCCTGATAGGTAATCGTTGTGCTGCCATGCACCTGGATTGCCACGAATGCAACCATCTCTTCAACCAGCTTGAGTGTATCGTTGTAATCCGCGTAGGCTTGATAGAACTCAAGCATCGTGAATTCAGGATTATGGCTGCGGTCAATGCCCTCATTGCGGAAATTGCGCCCGATTTCATAGACGCGTTCGAAGCCGCCGACAATCAAGCGTTTCAAATACAGTTCGACTGCGATACGCAGATATAAATCGCGATCCAGTGTATTATGATGCGTCACAAAAGGACGCGCAGTGGCACCACCATAGAGTGGTTGCAAGATAGGAGTTTCGGCTTCGAGATAGCCATGATCATCCAGAAAGCGACGTACGGCGCTGATCGTTTTGCTGCGAATCACAAACGTCTTTTTGGTTTCGTCTCCATTGGCAATCAGATCGAGGTAGCGTTTGCGCTGGCGTGTATCAATATCTTCCAGACCGTGAAACTTTTCTGGAAGGGGGCGCAGGCCCTTTGCCAGGATGCGATACTTCTGTACATGGAGTGAACGTTCTCCACGCTGGGTAACAAATAGATACCCGCTGGCCTGGATAAAATCGCCGAGGTCAATCAGTTTCAACGCGCGATAAGCCTCTTCGCCGACGTCATTAAAGCGGAAAAACAGCTGGATACTGCCCGTGCCATCTTCAAATTTGCTAAATGTAACTTTGCCTTGTTCACGTTTCAGGCGTATGCGCCCAACCAGGGTGAAGTGTCCCTCTGGTCCTTCAAGTTCGGAAAAATGTTCCAGGATATCCGCTATCGTATGTGTACGCTCTACAGCATTCGGGTAGGGATTAATTCCCTGATCCCGTAAAGCCTGCAAGCGCTGTAATCGTATCTCCCGTTCGTCTGGCATACTATTCTATTCATCCTCCAACAATTTGTGTCGAGCAGCGCCGCGATAGGTTTACTCAATCGTATGTGGTCTCTACTTTTAGACGCGTAGTGCCTCCATTGTAGCATTGTTTTGGCCTGCTGGATAGCCAGCAATTTGTAGGAAGCGCAGCTGCCTGGTTCAGGGCGGCACTGAGAAGCAGAACGACGCCAAAAATGACCCGCGACGATAGACAAGGCGTCGCGGGTCGATCGAAGGAGTATGAGCCGGACAAGAGGCTGTCAGTCGATGCTGAGGATGGTGTATTCTTTCACCCCGCCTGGTGTAGAGACGATGATGACGTCACCTCGTTTGTGGCCGAGAAGGCCTCTCCCAACAGGTGATTCGTTGGAGATGCGCCCCATGCTTGGATTGGCATCGAAGGCACCAACGATCGTGTAGTGATATTGGCGGCCCTCGGTCGTTTCCAGGTGCACAACGGAACCCAGCGAAACCTCGTCGGTGCGACCGCGATCGATAACTTTTGCTTTGGCCAGGAGTTGTTCAAGCTCGATGATTTTGCCTTCCAGACGAGCCTGCTCGTTTTTTGCATCCTCATAGGCAGCATTGTCTATGACGTCGCCAGATTCTTTGGCATCATGCAGATATTGGGCCACTTCCATTCGCTTGACGGTACGCAAAAACTCCAGCTGATTGATTGCTCGCTGTCGACCGTCGTTCGTGAGGAATACATCCTGTGTCTCCATCTTCTTTTCCCCTCATTCGTGTGCTAGTAGCAGCGCTGCTAGCGTAAGTAGAGTTGTCCGCTACTCTGTGGGGTAACCGATGTCCCCCCAGGTAATCTTGACTCGTTCACCGGAATGACTGCGGAGAAACAATTCTCCTTCGTCATTGACATTCTCAGCAACGCCGCTGAGAATGGTGTTGCCTTGCCGCACCTGAATAGTGCGGCCAAGCGTTGATAATTGATTGCGCCATTGCTCTCGTATCAACCGAGATGCGGACCCGTAGTCTGGTGCTACGGGCTCTTGTGTCTCCTGCTGCAACTGGAGATAATATGTCTCAAGTCGCTGGAGCAGGTGAGCGATGAAGGTTTCCCGGCTGACAACATGACCTGCCTCTGTTTCGAGGGTAGTGGCCTTTGCAGCAAGTGTGCCTGGCCCTGAATCAGCCTGTGTCTGTGCCGTTTCACCTGTCTCAAAAATAGCAGTCCTCTGCCCATTGACGTTGACGCCAATGCCTACAATTGCCACTAACTGGCCGTTCTGGTCATGGCTGGTTTCAATCAATATGCCCGCGACCTTGCGTTCTCCTATAAGGACGTCATTCGGCCACTTAATCGTTGCATCGACTGAGCTACTACTGGCTATGGCATCAACAACAGCCAGCGATGCTGCCATGACGAGGAGATAGAGTGGAAATCGCGGACGAAGCACAGTAGATGAGAGCGCATTGTGTGCTGTGGCATCTACCCATGTGCGTCCTAGCCTTCCTTTGCCAGCCGTCTGGCTGTCGGTAAGGACGACCACCCCTTCCTCTGACCCTTTTTGGGCCAGTTGCATAGCATATGTATTCGTTGAAGTAACACTTGGTAAATAGATCAGGCGCTGCCCTTTGCCAAAGATGAGTGTACTGAGTTGCGCTCTCAAGGCTTCAAGGTCGAGCCGACCAAATCTCGCAATCTCTTTCTCGTCCAAACGCTACCACTTTTATCTCTATCTCTTACGAGAATGCGCGTGTTAGTATGTATGCCCGTGAAAAACAGAAATGTATCTTCTGTCCCTATATACGTCAATTACGGGCTGGAGTTGTACGATCAGCAGTATCAGGGAACCGCTGAGAAGTTATGGATGTATAAAAAAACCAGAGCAAGGGCGACTTATACTTAGCCTTTGCTCTGGGGGTGCTGCACAAGCAGGCGGGCATCTCCTACCTACCAGTGTCTGTTTTCAAACCCTCACCAAGCTCCAAAGCCAGGTGCCATCAAGAAGAGGACTGACTAATGCCGGGCCCCTCTCGACTGGAAGGTGTGGGAAGCCACTGCGCTGCTTGTACAGCGAGATAAGTTATCCATTACACACCACCTCCTTTCGATGACGGTATTGTAACTGGAATTTGTGAACTTGTCAAGCTTTTCTGAATGTTCAGTAATAGATTAGCTGCGTGAATAGTGCTTGAAACCTCTTCAGATGCGATTCGAGGGCTATCAGCACTTTGTGAAAATTGTGTGAATGTACGTGGAAGCGTTGCGGCTTTTGGGAGGGGAGTTCAACTGAGCCAGAAGATTTTTCTGGTAATCTCTCCTGTTGCGTGCTATCCTGAGAATGGAGGCATTTGTTATCAAGGAGGTTGCATGAGTATCGAACGTACTGCTCATCCTTATATCATCCGCGATTCGACGATCTATGCGGGCGAACCCATTGTGGAGGGCTCACGTACCGGCGTTCGCCATATTATCTTACTCTTTCAGGGCGGCCAGGATCCCGAAGAAATCGCTGTCACTCAACGCCTTTCTCTGGCTCAGGTGTATGATGCGATTAGTTACTTTTATGACAATGAGGCTGAAATTAAATATGCTATCCGCCACGAGGCCTGAATACCCCTGGTAATACACCTGACATTTCTCAGGTGCATTACCAGAACCTCTCTGCGTTGTGTACAGAGCGTCTTCCAGGTCTAAATAGATCTTATGGTAGCTTTCTCCCACACTCAAAGCGACTTCGATAGATCCAAGATCTATGACGCCATCTGTTACCGCTGCTCTTCTTCCAACTCCAGATATACCTTCAAATAAATCTCTCGAACCATCAAAGAAACCCCAATGTTTTCAAGATCTACCACGTCATCGTCATGTTCATACAAAGCGTTCTTCCAGGTAGACACGCCAACACGGTGATACTGCTCTACACGGCGGCGACGAGAGTCAACAAACAAAATTTCCTGGATCGTAGGATACTGTTGATACGCTCCAAGCTTCTCGGTTTTATCGGTTCTCTCTGTTAAAGGAGAGGTTACTTCCACGACCACA
Source organism: Ktedonobacteraceae bacterium (assembly GCA_035493895.1). Classification (GTDB taxonomy): domain Bacteria; phylum Chloroflexota; class Ktedonobacteria; order Ktedonobacterales; family Ktedonobacteraceae; genus DATJHM01. The sequence goes on along the minus strand of DATJHM010000261.1, from coordinate 141,492 downwards.
CTGGGAGCCTCCAGCGCCTTTTTTCGCATCCAATCAATCGGATCACAAGAAACAGAAACATCAGGATAATACAGACGGTCCTCCATGAGTTGCAACGCTGCATCAGACGAATACACATTGCACTCCTGTGAACGTAGAGCCAGAAAGAGCAAACTAGCAATATTGACGGCTATCTGTGAGTGGGCAGGACTATCACCCATCATCATACGAATATCGCCATCAATATACTCATACTTATATTCAGGAAAAGCCTCGACCTGTCGCCAATATTCGTCAACTGTGTACTTATGATGCGAAGCAAGCATGTTCACCTCTCTTTTACCACTTTCGCAAAGCCCTAAATATACTCAGGAAAATAACATCGCCCTTACACTCAGCATAGCATATTCTCTAAATAGACAAAACAATCAGCATCAAATAAAATCGATGTTACGACGCAAAACAAAAAGTACCAGGTAAGCAGCAAAAAACCACCACAAAAAATAGTATCTCCCCACAATCCAACCAAAATAACCACCCTCTCTCTAAACGCAAGAAACACGCTACCAGTGAAGCTGCTTCTAAAGCCAAATGAAAGTAAGCGTAACAAGATTGGCATTTTTGCGAAATCTTTGCTATACTATGTATAGTAGCATTCAAGTTGGTAGTGTGTGTAAGGGTTGGCTGAATGCCCGATTCTACAGCACTTCACGATGTATCGTTTGCCACATGCCACATGTAAGAGAGTTTGTCTGGTTTTCTCCGTTTTTCTAGCTCGACATCCCTTACCGTGGTTTTTTGTGGGGAAAAGGAGGTGGGTACGCTGGGTGGAGGTGAAGTGCTGCTGATGATTTTGTATTCTTTTGTGTAGACTTTTCAAAGCAATGGAAAAGGAGGACTTTCAAAATGCGGCCACAGTATATGGACCTGCTCATCGATGCCCTCCTGGACGAGGGCTTCAGTGTCGAAGAAGCCTGCCGTTTGATCAAGCTCCAGGCGGAGTATGAGGAGCGGCTGGCGCATGAAGAAACCAATCATCATCGTTTTGTGCGATGGCTCGTTGAGCATGGCCGCTTAAGCGAGTGGTGAACGATATTCTTTTTCATTCTGTTGTTGATTCTGGCACTTTTACTTCTTCGCTTGTGTCCGAGTATTCTCTGCGTTGATGCAGTGGGTTGCTCGCGCAATGTAGCCTGGAAAGAAAGTGCCAGTCTACTTTCTGGTGGTTTCTGAGGGGTCCCGCGTTTCTTCTTTTGTACCTATCCTATCTGCTCTTACGTGCCTGTCGTCCTACCGTAAAATCTTGCAGTACGCTTTCGCCATGTTGTACAATAAAGACAGTGGAGCAGATGGGACGGCGTAGCACTTTGCCACGCCGTCCTTGTATTTCCTCGATGACAGCAAAGAGACATTGTGTCTTGTCTTTACACAAGGGAGGCCTCTATGAAAGCGGTTGTTATGGCCGGCGGGGAAGGATCGAGGCTACGACCACTGACGATTCGACGTCCAAAGCCTATGGTTCCCATTGCTGGGAAGCCGGTAATGGAGCATATCCTCAACTTGTTGAAACGTCATGGCATTACCGAGGTCATTGTTACGGTTCAATATCTGGCCAGCAATATTGAAGACTATTTTGGCAACGGTTCTCAGTTTGGTATGCGTATTACGTATTCACGCGAAGATGTACCTTTGGGAACGGCGGGTAGTGTGAAAAATGCGGAAGAGCATCTTGACGAGCCATTTCTCGTCATTAGCGGCGATGCGTTAACTGATTATAATCTCACTGATCTGATCTCCTATCATGAGGAGAAGAAATCGCTGGCGACGCTGCTCCTGGCGCATGTCCCCAATCCTCTGGAATATGGCGTGATTATTACGAATGAGGATGGGCATATTGCGCAATTCCTGGAGAAGCCCAGCTGGGGAGAGGTCTTCAGCGATACCATTAATACTGGTATCTATGTTCTTGATCCAAAGGTTTTTGCATACTTTGAGAAACATAAACCCTTTGATTTTAGCCAGGAACTCTTCCCAATGATGTTGCGTAAGGGCGATCCCATTTATGGATATGTGGCCCAGCGTGGTTACTGGTGCGATGTCGGCAATTTGAGTGAATATATGCGCGCAAATGCCGAGATTTTGCAAGGCCAGGTCGATTTACAGATTCCAGCAAAGAACATTGGGAGCAATATCTGGTGCGAAGATGGCGTAGAGATTGCCGAAGACGCCCAGTTGTATGGTCCTATTTATCTCGGACATGACTGTAAAATTCGCTCGGGCGCGATTATTCATGGCCCCAGTACGATCGGTGCCTATACTATTGTAGATGAGCGGGCGCAGGTTGATCGCAGCCTTGTCTGGAACAATTCATATATTGGTGAACGCGCGGAACTGCGGGGCGCGATCGTTGGCTCGTCTACCAGTATCAAGAGCAAAGGGGTGATGTTCGAGGGCTCGGTGATCGGTGATAGCTCGATCATTCAGGATGGCGCAATCATTCAGCCCAACGTGAAGATCTGGCCCGATAAAGAAATTGAGGCCGGGGCGGTCATCAATACGAGCATCATCTGGGGTTCACAGGGGCGGCGTGGTCTGTTCAGCCGTTTCGGGGTCTCGGGTCTCGTCAATGTCGATCTGACGCCGGAGTTTGTGACCAAACTGGGTGCTGCCTATGGGGCGATTCTGCCCAAAGGTTCGGCTGTTTGTCTGAACCGCGATGCGCATAAAACGTCGCGTATGATCAAGCGTGGTATTAATGCGGGTCTACCCTCAGCTGGCATTAATGTCTATGATATCAATCAGGTTCCACTGCCGGTGGCACGCTATTTTATCCGCAATACGGACGCGGTGGGTGGCGTGCATGTGCGCGTCTCTCCGTATGATCAGCGTATTGTGGATATCAGCATTTTCGATCAGTATGGCCTGGACATCAATAAAACGACGGAACGTAAGATAGAAAACCTCTTCTTCCGTGAAGATTATCGCCGTGTGTATCTGGATGATATCGGGGTGATCGAGGTCCTGAGCAATGCCGATATTATTGGACGCTACATGGATGGTTTCAATAAGGTCGTCGATTATGAGGTCGTGCGCAAGCGTAAATTCCAGCTTGTGGTGGACTATGCTCATGGCACGACGACGCAGATGTTACCGGACATTTTTAGCCATCTCGGCTGTGAAGTGATCGTTCTCAATACCAACTCGAATGACGGTCAGGTTTCCCGCACGCTTGATGAGCAGGGCAAAGACATGCAGCGTCTGGCGACGATCAGTTCTGCTCTGAATACGGATGTCGGGATTCGCATTGATCCGAGTGGTGAGCGTATTGCGGTTGTCGACGATCGTGGGCGTATTCTGGATGGCATGAAGATGCTGGCGGTGATGACGAGTTTGATCTTGCGTCAGAATCGTGGGGGGACAGTGGCTGCTCCGGTGACGGCTCCCAGCGCACTGCAACATATCGCCAAGCGTTACGAGGGGCATATTCAGCATACCAAAGTGCTCTCACATGCCTTGACGACTGCTGCCGGTCGCGAAGGGGTCGTGCTGGTTGGCGATGGTCGTGGTAGCTTCGTCTTCCCCGCGCTGCATCCAGCCTTTGATGGTATGCTGGCGATTGCCAAACTCTTAGAATTGCTGGCAACCTTTGATATGCGTCTCTCCGAAGTGGTTGACGATCTGCCAACATATTATATGAGCACGACGCGTGTGCCCTGTCCCTGGGAACATAAGGGCAAGGTCATGCGTATTCTGAGTGAGCAGTATCGCGAACGTCGCGCCAAACCGATTGACGGCATTAAGATAGATCTGGGAAAAGAGTGGGTATTGATCCTGCCCGATGCCGATAGCCCGCTTTTCCATATCGTCGCGGAGTCGGTCTCCAGCGAGCAAGCCCAGGCACTGGCCGAAAAATATGCCCGCGTGGTGAGCGGCCTGCAACAATAAACAGAGGTAGGGGCATGGTTTATCCCTGTCCATTTATCATTGTCAATCAATCCCCGTAGATGCGCGGCTTGTCTGCGCCGGGTGCCCCAACGACGGGACGCCGCAGGCGCAGACAAGCCGCGGTCGCAGACAAGCCGCGCCTAATATGCATCAACCTAAGAATGGCTGAGACATTCAAGAGAGCCGGTGGGGGCCGTGGACCGGCATAAAGCCCGGTCCCTACCTGTGGTGTTTTGCGGCTCGTCTCGTCTTTGGCAAAGAGGTGCCGATGGTACCATTCCTCGAAGAATGGCAGAGGTAGGGACCGGGCTTTATGCCGGTCCACGGCCCCCACCAGCCATTCTTAGGTTGATGCGTATTGGTCGCAGACAAGCCGCGCCTCCCCCCTCTAAGCACGCAACAAAAGGCTTTCCTGATTGCTTGTGACATTGAGAGGTGTTTCTTGATAGGCCGGGACAGACTTTGTCACGCCAAGCATCTTCAGGGCATGCGTTAAACCCTCGAGCATAGAGATCTCCGGCTGCCAGTCCAGTATCTCGCATGCTTTACTATTATCCAGGATACTCGTGCTATTCTCTTCCTGCGTGCTGGAGAGATAGATGGGTTCCAGCTTACTGTCCAGCAGAAAGGCCGCCATCTGGAAGAGATTATTGAGCGTATAGCCTTTGCCTGTACTGATGTGGAGTGTCTGGTTTTTCCCACGCGTAAGAATGCGCAGATTTGCTTCCACGACATCTTTGATAAAAATATGATCGCGTAAAGCCTCGCTCGCCGTACGTATGATGGGACGTCGTTGCTCGGCAAGCATGTGGATAAAATAGCTGAGTGGATGATGAAGATGGCTCAGTTGCATCTGTGCCGTTTCTCCATATACATCGGCATAGCGCAAGATACTATGGGCAAGTCCATAGTTTTGCGTATAATAGCGTACGTAGCATTCGCCTGCGAGCGTACTGATGTCATGAGGTTGTTGTGGGGCAGTTGCGCTACACTCCGTAAATGGCAATGGGTTTGCCAGTGTATGTTTATAGAGATCGTTGCCGCCAGAAGCAAAGATAAATTTGCCTACCTGAGCTTCTACACAGCCTGCTAAAACGTTGAGTAGTCCACGTATGTGCACATCAGCATCTTGCAAAGAGAGTTCTCCTGGCAGATGGTGAAAGCGCTGTGTCGCATGATGGCTGACGATATCGGGCCGTTCAGCCTGTAAGATGGTAAGAAGGCGTTGGTCGCGGATATCTATCCGATAGAAGCGTGCCCGTGGATCGATGGTCTGCTCTGACCCGCAAAGAAGGTTATCGATAACCAGGACGTCATGACCTGCATCCAGATAGGCCTGTGTGAGTGCTGCTCCGATGAAGCCTGCTCCCCCAGTAATTGCTATTTTCATGCCGTCGTGCTAGCCTTTCTGCTGTATTTCCCTGCTCGTAGCTCTCTTCACAAGCTTTTTTGCCAACAACGGTGTTGGCTGTGACTGCTTTGTACATTGCTGCTGTGTTCTGCTCAGACAGCATTTCTCAGGGTGCTTATGGTTGCACTGCACCATCACACACCTGCGCGCCACATTGTGGGTGGGTGGATGAGAGTCGTACCAGGATGCGTGAGGAGATCGGTTCTCTGATCTCTACCTCTAGTGTAACCCTCTGTACCTATCGATAAATGTGAATATAGAGAGAGTGATTGCATCTTCTGCCAGGCGAACCAAAAGGAAGAGAGAGCCCCTGGCAGAGGGGCTCTCGGGAGCCTGGCTATGTGGCATGTGTAGGAGGGGACGTATGAGTCCTCTCTTAGAGGGGAAGGGAACTATTTAACAGGGTGTCAAGCGTAGATTTTTTGATGCGATACGCCTGGCGTTTGCCACGGTGAGGGAGCGTAATCGCCTCCAATGCTCCGCTCTTGATCCAGCGTCGTACCGTCGTGTCGTCTACGCGTAGGCGCCGCGCCACTTCTCGGACGGTCAATAGTTCTTCTCGTTGTTCCTCTGCCATCATCATTTCTCCTGCTCCATTAAGGTGCCTTTCTGTGAGAACGTTACTTCTGCGAGACATGTGTCCCCCTTTGATTGTAGAATAAAAACCTTGCTCATGCATCACCCTCATGATGATTGTTAAAATGTTTTACCAGCAGGGACTGTAATCCCTGTAAATAGAGTTTACAGCATTCGTTATCGTATGTTAGTGCAGGGTTTCCCCCTTCTCATGTGGCAACGAAAATAGTTTGCATCACTGCCTGCCAGTTAACTATACTATACACATCTGGAAAAATTTAGAACGGCAGTAGAGAAAATTATTGTTGTCATACGAGATGCACTGCCTTGTTCAAACGCCCTGACCTTTGTAAACAGCCTCTACTAGATTCAACGCAAATCAGACGGCAAACAAAAATGGTAGCGCACTGATTTTCCGCTTTCTTACCTGACAATCAGAATCTGTAATTGCAGTCCTGTGGTTTTTTGTGGGTGCCAATGGCTTTTAGTGGACGCCTGTATGTCTCTCTTGTGTTTGGGCAATTCTGCTGGCGGGTGAGCAGAAGTCCGCGTTTCCTGCTTGATTATACTGGTGCTGCCGTGTACTATATACATGCTTCGCTGCATCGGTGGATGCCCAGGTTTGCCTTCTCAAGGACTCGCGCTGGCAATTTGTTGAAAAAAATGTGGCTTCGCTTTGTTGGGCCGTAGAGGATAACGTCTATGAAACAGAAAAAACTTGTGCTCATTGATGGTCATGCCATTATTCATCGGGCTTTCCATGCCGTTCCTGAAGATCTGTCGACCAGTAGCGGTGAGCCCGTTAATGCCACGTTCGGCTTTACTTCTATGCTGATGAAAGCATTGCTGGAAGAGAAGCCAGACTATATTGCGGTCACGTTTGATCGTCCGACGCCGACGTTTCGTCACGAGCACTACGCCCCCTACAAAGCGCAGCGTCCTCCCCTTCCCGATAATATGCGCCCGCAATTTGCGCGTATTCGTGAGGTCGTGCAGGCGTTTGGTATTCAGATCTACGAGCAGGATGGCTTTGAGGCCGATGATGTGCTTGGAACGCTCTCGGTTCAGGCGACGCAACAAAATGTGGATACGATCATCTATACCGGCGATATGGATACGCTGCAACTGGTGAATGAGCATGTGCTGGTCAAGGTCGCGAAACGTGGGATAACGGAGGTTACGGACTACACGGTTCCAGAGGTGATGGCGCGCTACGGTTTTGCGCCGAAAATCCTGCCCGATTTTAAAGGTCTGGTGGGTGATAAATCGGACAATATTCCCGGCGTGCCTGGTATCGGCGAGAAGACGGCCTCGCGCTTGCTGGCCGAATATGGCGATCTGGATGGCGTGCTGGCGCATGTGGATGATTTGAAGCCTAAAGAGCAGAAATTGTTGCGCCTTGGCGCTGATCAGGCTCGCCAGAGCAAGTATCTTGCGACGATTGTCCTGGATGTGCCCGTACAACTGGACCTCGCGGCCTGCCATATGACGCATGTCAATACCGAGGTCGTGATCGCTCTCTTCCGTCAACTCGAGTTCCGCACGCTCATTGAGCGTACGCTTTTGCTCTTCAGACAACTGGGCATCGATACCCGAGCGCTCCCGGCGGATGTGCTCCCTGCTTCGTCTGGAGCTGGCTCAGATGGTGGGAAGAGTGTCTCGCTCGATTCTCTGCTGGCCGATGCGGAGAATTTGCTGTACGCGCCTCCTCTCGGGGTCGTGCCTATTTTGCCGCCGCCATTGCCCCCGAGCAGTCCTGCCGTGGAAGTCGTGACCGAGGATCCAGTCGCTGCTCCGATTGCGCTGGCTGTAGCTACGCCTGAAGCGGGCGCAGAGGTAGAGCACGAGCCAACGCAATTGAGCCTCTTTGAGATGACCGAGCCACATACTGAAGTGGTCCATAAGCTGCGTTTGCCCGCGCTTGAGCAGGCCAGCACGCCGCTTTTTCTGGATGAGATGACGGCGGCTGAGCGCACCAATACACTGATCGTCGATAGCGAAGATGCCCTGCGCGTGCTCATAAAGAGTTTGTATGATGCGGGAGCCTTCGCTTTTGATACGGAGACGACCTCGGACGATCCGCGCCATGCTGGGCTGGTGGGCTTCTCTTTTGCGATGGCACCCGGTGAAGGCTATTATCTGCCGGTCGGGCATGTTCAGACGCCGGACGGACAGGAGCCTGGAGCGCAGTTGCCGCTGGCTCTGGTTCTGGAGAAGCTCAAGCCGTTGATGGAAGATGAGAATGTGCATAAATACATGCATAACGCCAAGTATGATATTCGCGTGATGGCGCGTTATGGTATTGAGGTGTGCGGTCTGGCTTTTGATACCATGGTTGGGGCATATCTGGCTGAGCCCGGTCGGCGCGGGGTGGGACTCAAAGACCAGGCGTTTCAGCGTCTGGGCGTGGTGATGACGAATATCAGTGAGCTGATTGGGAGTGCGAGCAAGATGATTAGCATGTCTCAGGTGCCCATACGCAAGGCCGCTGATTATGCGGGTGCCGATGCGGATATGACGTTGCGCCTGGTAGAACCAATCAGAACGGAGCTTCAGCAACATGGGTTGCTGGCGCTCTATCAGCGCGTGGAGCTGCCCTTGATTCCGGTGCTCATGCAGATGGAAGCCTATGGCATTGCGCTCGATGCCGCGTTTCTCCAAGAGCTGCGTGTGACGTTCGATGAACAGTTGCGCGCATTGGAAGCGGCAATTTATGAAGCCGTCGGCCATCGTTTTAATATCAATTCGACAAAGCAACTGGGCGAAGTGCTGTTCGTGGAATTGCAGTTGCCGACCGGGAAAAAGACGAAGACGGGGTACTCGGTCAATGCCGATGTGATTGAGAGCTTGCAGGGGAAGCATCCCGTCGTCGATCACTTGCTGGAGTATCGCCAGTTGACCAAGCTGAAGTCAACCTACGTCGACGGCTTACTGACGCTGATGGATCCGTTGACCGGGCGAGTCTATAGTTCATTTAATCAGACGGTCGCTTCCAGTGGACGCCTCTCGTCCAGCAATCCCAATCTGCAAAATATTCCGGTGCGAACAGAGGTCGGTCGCCAGATCCGCCGTGCTTTCATTGCCGACCCAAGCTATGTCCTGCTGACCGCTGACTATTCACAGATTGAGCTGCGTATTCTGGCGCATATTACGCATGAGCCGCGTCTGGTCGAGGCGTTTACGCATGGGGAAGATATTCATACGATCACCGCCTCCTCTCTTTTTAGTGTCCCCGTCGAAGAGGTGACGAAAGATCAGCGCCGTCTGGCGAAGACGGTCGTCTATGCGGTCCTCTACGGCCAATCCGCCTTTGGGCTGTCACAGGTGACAGGTATGACGAACGCCGATGCCGCCAGCTTTATCCGTCGTTACCATGAGACGTTCCCCAATATTAAAGGCTACGTCGATAGCACGCTGAATCAGGCGCGCAATCAGCGTTATGTAAACACGCTCTATGGGCGCAAACGTTTCTTCCCTGAGATGCAGGCCCTTTCGCATACAGAGCGTCAGGCGCTGGAGCGTGAGGCGATCAATATGCCGATCCAGGGGACAAATGCCGATCTTATTAAATTTGCGATGATTCGCCTGCATTACGCGTTGAAAGAGAGACGCATGAAGACGCGTATGATTTTGCAGGTGCACGACGAGCTCATCTTCGAGGTGCCAGTAGAAGAGCTGGAGCGTGCTCGTCGTTTGATTCGAGAGATCATGGAGGGCGCAGCTGAGTTGGACGTGCCGATCCGTGTCGAGATGAAGCTGGGTCGTAACTGGTATGAGGCGGAGCCTGCTGATTAGAAGAAGCGTTCAGCCTGGCATGATATAATCTGGATATTAGAACCAATCTGATGACGCCGTTTTAGAAAAGCTGTATTTTGCCTGCTCTTTTTCTGGCAAGAGAGCAGGTTTGCCTTTTGATCTTTTAACACTAGGAGCAAGCGTAGTGCGATTGTCCAATGTCATTAACAATTTACCGCCATATCATTTTGCAGATGCGAAGAAGAAGGTCGCAGAGCGTCTGGCAGCCGGAGTGGATGTGATAGACCTCTCCGTAGGTGATCCCGATCTTCCGGCGCCAGATGTGGTGATTGAGCGTTTATGTGCCACAGCTCACGATCCGATCAATCATCGCTATCCCGAGTATCGTGGGATGCGTGCTCTCCACGAAGCTATTGCCGATTGGTTCGAGGGGCGCTTTGGAGTGCGCCTGGTTCCTGAGCAGCAGATTATGCCCTTGCTCGGTTCAAAAGAGGGATTGGTTTATACCGCGACCTCAGTTTTGAATGTGGGCGACGTTGCGCTGATTACTGACCCTTATTATACTGTCTATGTGACAGCTACAACGTCGGTTGGTGCACAGCCCTATCTTTTGCCTCTGCGTGAGCAGAATGATTACCTCCCCGATCTGGAGCATATTCCGGCTGAGGTGTTGCGTCGTGCACGTGTGCTCTGGCTCAATTATCCTAATAATCCTACGGCGGCCTGTGCGGATCGAGCCTTCTTTGAGCGTGCGGTCGCATTTGCTCGTCGCCATGATCTGGTGATTATTCATGATATGGCCTATGCTGAGGTCTACTTTGATGAGTTTCGTCCGGTAAGCATTTTAGAGATTCCAGGAGCTATGGATGTCGCGGTGGAATTGCATTCACTGAGCAAGACGTATAATATGGCTGGTTTTCGCCTGGGAATGCTGGTGGGGAATCCTGAGCTGGTTGACGCGGTGGGGCGTTTGAAAAGCAATATCGATAGCGGGATTTTTCGCCCGTTACAATATGCGGCGATTGAGGCGCTACGCCTGCCAAAGTCCTGGCTGGAGCAGCGTAATGTGATCTATCAGCGTCGCCGCGATCTGCTTGTGGATGGCTGTAATGCCATTGGTCTGAAGACGCGGCAGACGCGTGCAGGCTTGTATATCTGGGCCGCTGTTCCTGAGGGGACGACGTCTCGTGATTTCGCAGGTGTATTGTTAGAGAAGACAGGAATTTTTGTCACTCCCGGCGTGAACTTTGGGCCATCTGGTGAAGGCTATATGCGCATTTCGATGACGGCTCCTGAAGAGCGTATTGCACTGGCGGTCGAGCGTATGAAGGCAGCATTGTAGGAGAGCTACAGGCTTGCTACGTATATCTCGTTTCGTTTTGCTTGATGGATATATGCCGTTTCGTGTGGATCGTGCGCTGAGAGAGACGGCATATCCTGCTGTAGTGGCGTAAATACTGTGGCGTGCCAGAAAAATAGGGCATGGATGCCATCTGGTGCCTGTTGTGTTGAGGTCGGGCATCGATTGTGATTGTCCGGTGATCCACGAACGATGCAGGGAGGATTTAAGCAATGGTCCTGGAACAAAGTGCAAATATCGCACAGGATAGTCCAGTTAATGTTTGGAACCTGCGGCTGGGGCAGGAACTGTGCCATGATGTGCAGCAAGGTCTCGATCGCGAATGGCTGGTGACGAATGGCCTGGGAGGGTATGCCTCTGGCTCTCTTGTGGGGGCGACGACTCGTTCTTATCATGGCCTGCTTGTGGCCGCGCTGAGTCCCCCGGTTGACCGTATGGTATTGGTGACGAAGATAGATGAAGAGGTGACGCTTGCCAGTGGCGAGGTGGTGAAGCTGGGGGTGAACGAATATCAGGAAAGCGATGTGGTCGATCCGCAGGGCTATCGCTACCTGGACTCGGTTGCTCTTGAGGGAGATATCCCCTGTTTTCGTTATCGTCTGACAGAGACGCTCGTGCTTGAGAAGCGGATCTGGATGGAATATGGCCAGAATACGACGTATGTCCAGTATATCGTGCACTCTTCGTCTCATGAGCCCTCTGCCCAGGCCGTAAAGCTGTCGCTCCTTCCTTTTTGTGTCTGTCGGGATTACCATGCCACGTTGCAGGGGGACGAGAACTGGCATTTCCGGGTCGATAGCGAGGAAAATCGTTGCCGTGTTCAGGCGTATGCCGCGGCACCCTCACTTCATCTGGTTGGCGATCCGCAGATGACGTTTACGCCTACGGGCCTTTGGTACTGGCATGTGTTGCATCGCCGTGACCGTGAGCGCGGTTTACCTGATCTGGAGGATGTGTACCAGCCGGGCATTTTTCAGATCGATATACAGCCGGGCCAGCATCTGACGCTGGTGCTCAGCGCTGAAGAGCAATTGCCGCAGGAACTGGGGACCATCCACCACAATGAGATGGTCAATCAAGCCTATGCGCGCCATTTGCGCCGCATCAGGCAACTCTTCTCTCTGGTTGACCAGCGCTTCTCTGATCTGCCGCACTATGATCCTGTGCTGGCGCGTCTGGTTTTAAGTGCGGATCAATTTATTGTGGCGCGTTCTGTCGAGCAGACTGAGGATGGCAGTTGCGGACCTTTACAGCTCTCACCGGCCCGCAAAACGATTATTGCGGGCTATCCCTGGTTTACCGATTGGGGGCGGGATAGCATGATCTCGCTGCCTGGTCTGCTTCTCTGTACGGGACGCTATAGTGAGGCGCGTGGTCTGCTGAAAGCCTTTACCTCTTTTATGCACAATGGCCTCATTCCTAATCGCTTCCCTGATAATGGCGCGAGTCCGGAGTATAATACCGCCGATGCGACGCTCTGGCTATTCCACGCTCTGGAAAATTATCTGGCGACGACGAACGATTGGAGCCTGCTCAAAGAGCTTTTCCCTGTCCTCTCTCAGAGCATGGAGTGGCATATACGAGGAACCGACTATGCGATTGGTCTGGATCAAAGCGATGGCCTTTTGCATGCGGGCGTTCCCGGGATGCAGTTGACGTGGATGGATGCACGAGTCGATGATTGGGTCGTGACGCCGCGCCGTGGTAAACCGGTGGAGATCAACGCCCTCTGGTATCGTGCTCTGACGTTGATGGAGGGCTGGGCGATTCGCCTCTCGATCGATGCGACCCAGTATAGCCAGTTGCGCACGCTTTTTCGTCAACATTTCGCGGCCCGTTTCTGGTATGAAGAGGGGGGCTATTTATATGATGTCGTCGATGTCGATGGCGTGAGTGGGCAGAACGATCCGGCATTGCGTCCTAATCAACTGTTTGCGGCTTCCCTGACCAGCGATCTCCTGTCGGAATTTCAGGTTTCCAGTATACTGGAGAAGGTAACGCAGCACTTATTGACGCCAATTGGGCTCCGTTCTCTCAGCCCGACCGACCCGGCCTATCATGCCCATTTTAATGGGGATCGTGTACAACGTGATGGTGCCTATCATCAGGGGGCGGTCTGGCAATGGTTGATTGGCCCCTACATCGATGTGCATTTCCATGTGCACAATGATCGTGCGGCGCTGCGCGAGCTTTTGCAGCCTCTGGTACAGCAATTCTGGAGCCCTTGCCTGGGCTCATTAAGCGAAGTTGCAGAACCTGAAGCGCCCTTTACACCGGCTGGCTGTTTTGCTCAGGCCTGGAGTGTCGGCGAAGTTTTGCGTTGCTGGTTACTGGCGCGTACATGATTTGAGAAAGATGTACCAGGTCGAGTAGGATTCATGCGCTTTTCATAAAGTGGTTTTACACTGGTACTCTGTTATTCTTCAGTTGCATTATGTATTGCTTCGTAGAGGCGCGGCTCTCTGCGCCGGGCGAAGGAAACGACCTGGGCAGGTGACCCCACGCCCATACGCATGCTTGCAGGCGCTGCTTGCCTTGCCCCTACAAGCATGCGTATGGAACAGGTTATTTCGCCTTTACGTAAAGAAAGCAGGCATTTAGTTGTGCGTATTCTAATTGTCGAGGATGACCCGCGTCTGGGTCCGAGTCTGAAGAAAGGGTTTGAGGGAAACCACTACGCTGTGGATCTGGTGGCAAATGGTGAGGATGCGGTGCTGTTGGCTTCATCGACCCCCTATGATTTAATTGTGCTTGACGTGCTATTGCCACGCCTGAGTGGTTTTGAGGTATGTAAACAGTTGCGTGAGCAGGGGAAAACCATGCCGATCCTCTTGCTGACAGCGCTGGGTGAGGTAGAGCATCGCGTGAAGGGGCTGGACCTGGGCGGCGATGATTATCTGGTGAAGCCCTTTGCATTCAGTGAGCTGGAAGCGCGTGTGCGTGCTCTCTTGCGGCGTAATACGCCAGTGAAAACGTCTCTTCTGCAATTTATGGACATTACGATGGATACGCGTACCCATGAGGTCCAGCGTGGCGAGCGGATGATTACGCTTGGCCATAAAGAATATGCATTGTTGGAGTTTTTTCTGCGCCATCCACATCAGGTCTTGAGCCGTTCTATGATCGCAGAGCATGTGTGGGATGGCGATACTGAGCATCTTTCAAACGTGATTGATGTCTATATTCGCTATCTTCGGCGCAAGTTGTGTGACCAGGATGAGCCAGATGTGATCTTTACCGTGCGTGGTTCTGGCTATCAACTAAAGGAACCCTCCTTATGAGTGCGCAGTTCGACGAGAGCAAACAGGCTTCTCAACCTGGTATTCGCTTCCAACTGACGATCTGGTATACGCTGGTTTCTGCCACCTTGCTTATGCTCTTTTGTATCATTTTTTATACCTCAATTCAGCAGACGCTTGCTTCCAGCTTTGATCTGACGCTACAGATGCGTGCTCAGCAGATTGCTGAAGGGGTGAATATAGTACATGGCAATCTGGTGGTAAATGATATCGTGCATGAACTGCCGGAATTGGATGCGACTGCAGCTCTCGTCGATGGGCCTGGTGGGGATGATCAGGATGTGAATATGTTTGCACGGCAGACGATAGATCAACCGGCAACATTTGGGAGCAATAGCATTCTTGTGCGTGTGTATAATACGCATGGGGAGGTGAAGTATAATTCTCCCTTGTTTAAGAACTTCTCGCTGCCTCCTGAGAGCCTCAATAATCCTTTAAAGGGTATGTGCTGGACTGGCACAGTGACGGGACCAGAGGCGCACCAGATGCGTTTCTATAGCACCATGCTCATTCAGCCCCTCTCCAAATCGAGGTCTCAGATCGTTGGTGTGGTGCAGGTCGGTCAGGCGCTGGATAATCTGGACGAGACGTTACAGCACGTTCTTTTTGGCCTGCTGATTGTTATGCCGTTTATTCTCACGATGAGCGCATTTGTGAGCTACTGGCTGGCAGGGAGGGCCTTCTCTCCCATTCGTTATCTGGCGCAAACGGCTCGTGCGATAGGCGCGAAAGAACTGCATCAGCGCGTCCCTGTGCCGACGACTCGCGATGAAGTTCGCGAACTGGCTATCATTTTCAATGACATGATCAGACGCCTGGAGAAAGCGTTTGTTCAGCAGCATCGCTTTGTCTCCGACGCGTCGCATGAACTGCGTACGCCTGTTGCGGTGATTCGCAATATGACGGAGATTTCGCTCACGCATGCCACAACGGATGAAGACTACAAACAGGTGCTCCAGGAAGTAAATTCAGAGGCTGAACGTCTGGGGCATTTGATCAATGATCTGCTGGCCCTGGCGCGGGTAGATGACGGACAGGTAAAGCTGGATCGCGAACCTGTACGCATGGATCTGCTGGTTTCTGATGTCGTGGATAGTATGACCCCTCTGGCGGCTGAACGTGGCCTGACGCTGCGTGTAACTCATTTGCAGCCAGCAACGATAGTGGGAGATGCTGCTCGTTTGATCCAGGTGATTATGGGCCTGGTTGATAATGCCCTGACCTATACAAATCCTGGCGGGGATGTGGCGCTTTCGGTGACAAGCAGTAAGAGCCTTGTACATATCGCTGTGACTGATACTGGCATAGGTATTGCTCAGGGCGATATTGAGCATATCTTTGAACGCTTTTATCGCGCTGACCCGGCCCGTTCGAAGGCGGTAGGCGGAAGCGGATTGGGTCTTTCGATTGTCGAGTGGGTGGTACAGGCTCATCAGGGCTCGGTAGATGTGAGCAGTCAGCCGGGTAAAGGATCGACCTTTACGGTGACGCTCCCTCTCTATATCGATCCTTCTGCCTGACCGAGAGCGTTACTGTACTCTCGCAACGATGATGCTGATGTTGCCGTCCCCTCTGGCCATGCCCGCTGCGGCGGCCAGTGATTGGGCGAGCACCTCGATGTCATTTCCCTGGCTCATCAGCATGGCAATATGCTCGTCTGGGACCGCTTGCCAGAGCCCATTGCTACAGATAAGGATCAGGTCTCCCGTTTCGACTGGGTTCTGATAGGTCTCAATGTGCGTCTGGTGGTGCTGCCCGAGATAATGTATGCCCGATCCATGCTGGTAACTATTTTGCCTGGTCGCTTGTAGAGGAGCGCTTTTACGGAAGAGTTGTTGCAGACCCTGGTGGCTGGTATAGTGATAGATCCGGCTATCGCCGACGCTGGCGGCATAGAGCTGGTGTTTGTAGAGGAGCGCCATAGCCAGCGTACTGGCCATGGAGGTCTCGTAGTCGGCGTTGCAGTGATAGATTACCTGATTGGCCTGTCGCATTGCATCGCGGGCCCAATGTTCGAGGATGCTATCCGGATGACGTACGGTCCGCTGTGGAGCGCTCAGCTGTTTGCTGTTGCCTGGCTGCCGGGGTGTCATGCCCAGGTTTTGCTGCGGATGTGTCGGGTAGACGAGATGCGGTATCAGGATATCGGTGATGGTTTCGACGGCGAGACGACTGGCCTCGTGTCCCCCCGCCGCCTTGCCTTGCGGACCGCGCAGACCATCGGCAACGGCGAAAAGGCCAAACGGTCGCGGTGGCGTTGCCAGCGTATTACAGAGCCCCTGCACGATGAGGATCATATCCTCATTGTCCTGCGTATGTGATCCGCCCTCGCTCACATACCCGACCTGATAGGTTTCACTGACCAGAGGCGAAGTGTCGTCCAGCGTGTGCCCACAGTGTCGGCAGAAATGCGAGGTAGGACGGTTCTCCCGACCACACTGGCCGCAGGGATTTTCTGGAATGATCGTGCGTATGATAATATTCGCGTTGCTTGTGACCTCAAGCGTCGGGGCTATGGCGGCGATAGTTTCAGCCTCGGATGCCAGTGCTTGATTGACTGCCGATGCGAAATCTTCCCCTGATCTAAAGCGCCTCTTTGGATCGATATCCATGGCCCTGAGAATAACCGGATCAAGGGGTGGAGGCAAGGTCAGGTTCAGCTTGCTTGGCGCTGGGAGCGTGGCCGTTTTGTTGCGCACGACTGCTTGAAAGGGGAGGAGCCCGGTAAACATCTGGTACGCGACCACGCCCATGGCATAGATATCGCTGGCAGGTTCGGGCTTGCCCTGTTCCTGTTCTGGCGCAATATAGTGTTCTGTGCCCAATGACCAGCCGCGTTGTGTGAGCGCCTTCTCCTGCTGCATTGCACGGGCAATCCCAAAGTCAGCGAGCACCAGACGACCATCGTCCTGATGGACGAGCAGATTGGAGGGTTTGATATCCCGATGGACAATCTGCTGTGGATGGTCGTGAATAACATCAATAGCAGCCGCCAGATCGTTGAGATAGCGTTGGGCCTGGAGCATGGGGAGAGGTTGCTCGGGTTTGAGCAGATCTTTGAGAGTGCCACCTGTGATCAGGGGCATGGCCAGATAGAGTAGAGAACCGTCCTGCCCAAAATTGAGGACCGTCACAATATTTTTGTGTTGCAATTGATGGGCATAGCGAGCCTCGCGTCGAAAGCGCTCTACGGCTGTGGGCATATCCATGCTATTGTTGGTAATGGTGAGCACTTTCAGGGCAACCTGTGTCATCTCGAAGGTATCGCTTGCCCGGTACACCACGCCCATGCCACCTATCCCGATCAACGTTTCAATGCGATAACGTCCCGCCACGACTGTCTCGACGAGAAGGCATTGACAGAGTGGATTGATGCATTGCAGTGTTCCTGGCGGAGAGTCTGTCTGACAGCGCGGATTCGGACAACGTGGCATAGCAGCAACTCCATCGCATATATGGTTCTATAGTTAAATCACCTGTTTTTTAGAACATTTAAGACATATGTATCCCCTGGTGCATAATCACTTTGCCCTTTTTGGGTATCCTGGATATACTCCCTTTCTAGAGGCGGTGCGAACCATGATCTTTCCCGGCCCGGTTGAGGGTACTGAAACTAGTTTACGGGTCGCACGTCTCAGTGTCAATATCTCACCGCATTTTTGGTGGTGCCCGCGAGAAAGGTAAGCACTAAATTTGCGGTGAGTGAGCGTAGAGTATATGAGGGAAAAATATATTTCGGCATCACGGGGTTTTTGGGATGGCACCAACGTGATGCCGCCCCCTTTTTTTTAGGAGATCTCCGTCTTTATGCCTCATATCCTCTACAGGTAGAATGTCCATGTTGTTTACTCTTCTCATGTGATGCTATAATCTGTCAGGTGATGGAAAGGGATGTATCCACACGCATGCACTGCTGAAGCATTTAAAGGATAACAAGCTACTATGCTACAATCGTTACCGCTCGTCTTATTTATCGTGTTGACGGAGCTTGCCATTGGTTCAGTCGCTGTGCTGGTCTTTCTCGATTGGCGCAGTGATGTGAAACGTGGCTTTCTGATCTCCTATGCCTTTATTTATCTGTTCCTGACCTTTTTGACGTATCTGTTCCAGCAAAACTTTGCCTATCCGGTGTTGCTGAACTCATATACGCATGTCGATAAAGCCTGGACCGGGGCACTGAGTTTGCCTTTGTTGCTCTTCTTCCTGCTCTTGATCCTGTATACCCTGTTTCTCCTGTTTGATAAGAGCGCAGGGATTGATGGCAAGGAGGCACGGGCGAAGGCTGCGGCTGAGAGCAAGGAGGGGGCACAGAAGGGTTCTACGCTACGTATTCTGCGCCTGATCAGTGGTACGGCAACTATGGTGGCTGGTCTGGTGACGCTGCTGGTGATGGCGATGATCTTCCGTCCGCTGGCAACGACTGGCGTGGGTGGCTTATTTACGGTACTGGCGTTCTTTGCCGCGGCCTTTGCGCTCGGCGGGGTGATGACGGCGATGTGGCTGGGTCACTGGTATCTGGTGACGCCCGCGCTCTCTGAGAAGCCTCTGCTGTTCTCAACGACGCTGGTGCTGGTGGCGCTGGTGGCGCAGGTCGTTTTTTCGCTCTTGATCGGCCCTACAGTGGCTTCGACGCAAAGCACAACGGGGGCTCCCACATATACGCAGGTTATTGCCACTCCAGCTCCCAGCACGAATAATGCACAGGTGAAGCCAGCAGATGCACCTGTGATTACACCGTTAAGCACCAATGCGATTGGCTGGATTCGTATTCTCGTCAGCTTTGCTCTGCCGCTGATTCTGGGCGCGCTGGCCTGGAAGCTGATCCGCGATCGCTCGTTCCAGTCCGCAACCGGTATGCTCTATCTGATTGTGGTCCTGACGCTGGCCGGAGAAGGCATGGCCCGAGGGCTTTTCCTGATCGGTATATAGGTCTTGCAACATTGCCGTATGGGCGGGGCCTGTCACGTCTCTGTCCATACAAATCTTGTAGAGGCGCAGACCAGCCGCGCCTCTATAATTTGCCCGCAAGCGCGGCAATGTAACGATTGGCTGAGCGTATCACCGCCTCTTTCCCGTCCCGGGGCACAATGGTCTCAAACCAGGCCGCATAAATACGGGCAAAATCGTAGGCCGCTATCGTATCGCGAATCCGCGCCACTTCGCTTGCGGGCAACGGTATAAGGTTTGGAAAACTATACATAAAACTGACCCACTGGCGATCAGCAACGACGTAGATGATATCGCCACTGAGCAGTGCTCCCTGGCCCTCGGCTCCTGGTTTCCAATGCAGGACCGTCCCGCCCGCAAAATGTCCTCCCAGCCGTATCAGCGTGATATCCTGCTGTAACGTGAGCGTCTCGCCGGACCAGAACGTGATCCGCTCGTCAGGCCGCATGACCCACTGGCGATCGGCTTCGTGCAAATAGATCTGTGCATTGAATTTCTCTGCCCAGGCAACCATACTACTGTAGTAATGGGGATGTGAGATCGCGATGGCGCGCAGACCACCGAGCGCTCGCACTGCCGCCTCGGTTTCGTCATCGAGCAGGCTGATGCAATCCCAGAGTACATTGCCCGCGTCGCTGCGTATCAGGAGCGCACGTTGGCCGATGGCAAAGCGAGGCTCGGTACCGATGCCGAGCAGATTTTGTTCGTGTTCTCGAATGGTGTTCTTATAGCCTTGTGATTGCAACGTTTCTATTGAAGTCCATTGTTGCCCCTGATGGCCGATATACTGTCGCTGATCCTCGCATATTGGACAATGGGAGGGCGCTTCTTCGCTGAGCTGAAATTGTGTGCCACAGGTTGCGCACATCCAATAGTTCATTCTTATCTCCGTTTCTGAAATTTGTGCCATCCTTCACTATAGTAACACGAAAGAATATGCGCCAGAGACACATTCGCATACAAAGAGGGGCGGAAAGATGTTATTTGTGCTCAAAGCGAAAATGACTTCCCGCGAACACGCTCATTCATTTTTTCTCATCTAATCCCTACCTGCCCATAAACCCAGTAGTGGTACGGTGCAGTGAGAACGGAACTGTGCCTGCGAACTTGTGCGACCAATCTCGCCCATCTGGCGAGAGGTCCAGTACTATGGGGACATAGACATCGGTCATTTGCTTATTGTAATTTCTACAGGCGAGCAATAGAATGTCCTTCCGGTCAGTTCTCTGACTGACCGGAAGGACAGGAAGAAGTCGTTCTAATGTATTTGCTCTTAATGCTGCTCGCTCACAGGTTTCTCGGTAGTGTAAGGTTCCTGATCTTCAGGTTTCGGCTGAAGAGGCTCTTGTAGCGATTCGCGTGGCGTTTCCTGTGGCGATTCTAGCAGGCGAAGTTTCGTCGCTGCCTCATCGCGCGTCATCTTGCCCGCGAGTAGCGCATCGAGAATCTGCTCAATAGTTGCAGGTGGTTCAGGCGTTGTCGTTTCAGTGATCGGCTCAGGCGTGCTTTTGGCGCTGGTTATGAAGAGATGCTCATGCCGGGCGGCCTGGAGATAGACGATCAACAGAATGGCCCCCACGAGAAAGGCGGCCAGCCCTGCATGTGCCGTCTGTTGCCAGTTTGTAATCGGCGAGCCCAGAAGCGCCGTGATCCAGGCATAGAGTGCCGTTGCACCACCAATAGCAAAGGCCAGAATACCGCCTCCAAGCAGCGCGAGAACGAGTCCCCGCCTCGGACTGGCGGCACCCGCTATCCCTTGCCGATTGCTCTTCCGCAGGTAGAGATCGAAAGGAATGTAGCCAACGCCGCTGATAATCAATGCCAGTACGCTTGCCCACTCACGTCCATCAAAGGTCAGCGTTTCCAGTAAATGATAGATCGCGCTACCGCAGCCCCACCAGAATACGCCCCCGGCCAGAATCGCAAGAAAGGCATATTCGGCGAAGAGGAGTCCTTTTTGCTCGACCAGACCAACCTCTCTGGCCCGGAGTAACCAGTAATGAGAGAGCCCAAGCACAATAATTCCCAGCGTCAACGGAGCAATAAAGTTGTTGATGGGAGAGGGCCCGAAGACTTCTGCAATGGATGGGGCAAGATGAAATGCGTCCAGAAAAAGAATCTGGATAATCTGAAACAATCCAGCAATGATAAAGGAAATTCCCGTTGCCAGACTGATATATTGCACGATCAGCCGCAACAGTGGCGATTTGTCGTTGCGGGTCGCCCAGCAGTAGAGGACCCAGAATACCAGTCCCCAGAGTAGTGCCAGAATGAGAAAGAGGGGATGATATCTACTACAACCATTGCTGTAGTCCCCACACACTTCCGTTGAGTTTGCGCCCGTGAAGAAAAGTCCATCAATCAATTGTGTCAGCGTAAAGATCCATATAGTCGCAAAGAAGGCGAGCAAGAAGAGCTGTACAATGTAGAGATGAAGACGTTGCAGCGTGGTGGCTGCTCCTGGGGCTGGAGGTATGCGACGACGTTCCAGTTCGATCAGTCCTGCCAGGGCCAGGATTGGCAGCGCTACTGCGAACCCACTGACAGTGTCGGACTCGAACGATGCGCCCAACTGATACAGCGCGCCAAAGCCAAACACGGGCACTGCGATACCTATGCTAATGGCCTCCGTGAGATTGAGAAACAATGCACGAATGGCGCTTCCCCCCGCATCTGGATCATTGCGAATATCGCGACGAATGAGCCAGTAGTGCAGACCTGCCAGTGCGCCCGCGATGAGCAACGAGACTAGCGTGAAGATCGTCGATTGGATTACAGTGCTGGCAGAAGGAGCCGTTGCATAGGAGGCTCGCAAGGGGGTTAATAAGAGCAAGGTATTGAGGAGCATTTCGATGGCTACTGTACCATAAATCAGTAGCGCAATAAAGACAGCATAGAGGTAGAAACGATAAAGGTGACGAGTCATAAGGTCCTCCCTGAATGAGTAAAAAAAGAAATCAGAGATTATTTCGCTGTTATGCAAACAGTATATGACTTATGGCGTGTTTCTACAGATGTCAAATGCCCTATTTATCCGCGATAGGGACAACTGCTGTGGATACTGCGGGTAGCTGGATCGTGACAATCGTTCCTGTATTTAACGTGCTTTGTATGCTAATGGTGCCTCTCTGTGCTTCGATTAATTCTTTCGCGATCGCCAGCCCCAGGCCATTCCCGCCCACTTTTTGCGGGAGACGGCTGCGGGAAGGATCGGCCCGGTAGAAACGATCAAAGACATGGGGCAGCGCTTCTTCGGGAATACCCTTGCCCGTATCATGGATCTCGATGACGACGGCATCGTCCGCCTGGTCTTTCTTTTTATTATAGGCGAGAAGCTCTACAAAACCATCCTCGGGCGTAAACTTCAGGGCATTATCGACGATGTTCAGCAGCACCTGTTGTAGTCTATCGCTATCTGCCCTGACCTGCGCGATGTCTGGTGACACCTCGCGAATGATATCCTGCCCGCGTGCAAGCTGCTGGGCCTGGTCGTATACTTTGTCGATAATCGCAGGCACATTGATAGTATCTTCCCGCAAGATGACCATGCCTTCATCGAGACGGGTCAGGGCGAGCAGATCCTCGACAAGACGATGCATGCGTTGCACTTCCGCGTACATGCCGCGCGCAAGACGACGTGTTGCCTCAGTATCCCCTTTATCGGCACCGATCAAGAGCATCTCCAGGCTACCACTCAGTGCCGTCAATGGCGTACGTAACTCATGTGAGACATCCGCCACAAAGCGCTTCTGATGCGCAAATGCTTCTTCAAGCTGAGCGACCATACTGTTAAAAGAGCCTGCGAGATGACCAATCTCGTCACCGGTAAGGGGCACATCCAGGCGCATCGAGAGCTTGCCCTCAGCAATACGCTTGCTTGCTCGCTCCATCTCTACCAGGGGACGCAGAGCCGCCGCGATCAGGGGAAATGCCAGGAAGGTTGCCAGACCGAGTGCGCCCAGTCCACCCAGTAAGAGCGTGATACGCAAAGTGGTGATAAAGTTATCGATGGCAGTGATGGGCGTGCTGAGTTGCAAGATTGCGACGGTAAGCTGTTTGTTTTCCAGGGGGATCAGGACGACAAGCTGGTGGATCTTCTGAGAATTGTGCACGAGAAAAAATTGATTCGGACTCTGCTGATTTTGTAGTTGCTGAAGTACCTGCGTGGACGAAAGTACGATGGGGGGACTGAACACATTACTCCCCCCAACGATAGTGTGTCCATCGGGCGAAAGGATGGCCGCGTTGGTGTAGGGGCCGGTAATCTTCTGGGCCAGTACGGTGGCCGAAACCATTAGTCTTGCGGATAAATGACCGTTTGGCGTGCCGGGCGGAGCTGTGAGGTCAAAAGGGTGCTCTTTCAGACCATTGGTCGCAACATGGGCCTCATTTCGTAATGCTAGAGCCTGGTTCACGAGCAATGCCTGTTCTGCGGTAAAAAGGACAAGTACTCCCAATGTCCCTAAGAGGAACGTGAGCAGCCCCAGGGAAATAAGTGTTAAGCGCCAGCGTAAAGGTATGCGGTGGATCATAGCTGATAAGTAATGTATGCTCCGCATGGGCGTTCTTTATCCTCGCAAGGTATAGCCTATGCCGCGTATCGTCTGCAACATGCGCGGCGGGTTATCGTTCAACTTTTCACGTAAATGACGGACATAGACCTCGATAATGTTATCATCGCCTTCGTAATCGTATCCCCAGACCCGCGAAAGAATAACATCACGCGTGAGCACCTGACGCGGATGCATAAGGAATAACTCCAGTAGATCAAATTCGCGCGGCGTCAATTCAACTGCATGCGTATCACAGGTCACAATACGCGTGTTACGATCCAGGGTAATGGTCTGAAAGGTAAGAATATCCGTGAAATTGTTGCCGTGACGGCGTAATACCGCACGTACCCGCGCCATCAATTCTTTGAATGCGAATGGTTTGACGACATAATCGTCAGCGCCAAGATCCAGTCCGGCCACACGATCGTCGATATTTTCTTTTGCTGTCAACATGATAATAGCTGTGTCATAGATAGGGCGTATCTGACGTGTGACTTCCAGGCCATCGAACCCGGGCAGCATGAT
The DNA here is from genome assembly GCA_035493895.1 of Ktedonobacteraceae bacterium. Lineage (GTDB taxonomy): Bacteria > Chloroflexota > Ktedonobacteria > Ktedonobacterales > Ktedonobacteraceae > DATJHM01. The sequence continues at coordinate 117,141 of DATJHM010000261.1, read as the reverse complement.
ATCGAGAATGATGATATCTGGTACATGCGCTCTTGCAGCCTGAACCGCCTCTGGTCCGCTGGTTGCCGTGATAACTTGAAAACCTTCATAGGCGAAACCCATTTGCAGAAAATCTACGATCTGAGGTTCGTCGTCTACTATCAATACGGTCGGTTGTTGGTCAGTGTTGTTTTCTTCGTGTGTTATCATAATTCAGGCTTCCGGTGAATCTCTTTATGAAATTTGAGCTCTCTGCCCCTCTCCTGTATTTTATAGCACATCTAGCCACAAATTGACACTTCCCCGCTTAAAAGACGGGGAATTCTTCTTTCCACCACCCGGCTTGCTCATTCTCCCCGAAGAGAGAGCGAGTAGAGGTCGCATGTCCAGAAGCGATTTACCCCCCCGTAGAGGGGCGCGTTCCCGTATGCCCTACGGTACGCACTGCTTTTGCTAAAATGTTTCTTGCCGCATTTTCATCGCGGTCCATTACCAGACCGCAGGAAGGGCAAATATGGGTACGGACACTCAGGCTCTTCTTGACCTTTGTGCCACAGCCTGAACAGTTCTGACTGGTGAAGTGGGGGGCCACTGCAATGATAGGGATCTCATGCATGGCTCCATACGCTTTCACCCAGGTCAGGAAATTGCCCCAACCGGCATCATGGATACTCTTGGCGAGATGTTTGTTCTTCACGAGATTGCGGATCTTGAGATCTTCAAAGGCAATCAGATCGCGAGATGTGATAAGCGCGTTCGCCGTCTTTCTGGCGAAATCTTCGCGCTGCCTTTGGACCTTGAGGCTCGCTTTTGCCAGCCGCTTGCGGGCCTTCTTGCGGTTGGCCGAGCCGTTTGTTTTGCGTGAGACCTCTCGATGCAGGCGCTTCAAACGCTTCTCGGCCTTGCGATAATAGCGGGGGTTCTCGACGCTTTGTCCTTCGGAGTCGGTATAGTAGACCTTGAGGCCCACATCAATCCCAAGCTGCTTGCCTGTTGGCTGGTGCTCGACACGGCGCTCACACTTCACGCCGAACTGGACGAAATAGCCATCTGCCCGGCGCACGATCCGTACGCGTTGGATTGCCAGACGAGGCTGGGTGGCGAGGTCACGGCTTCCGATGAGACGCAGGCGACCAATGCCACAAGCATCGGTGAACGTGATATGCTTGCCATCGAGATCGAGCTTCCAGCCTGTCCCTTTATACTCGACGCTCCTATTATCGTGTTGAAAGGTGGGATAGCCTTTCTTCCCAGGCTTGTGCTCACGACAGTTTTTGTAGAAACGAGAGATCGCAAACCAGGCCCGATCAGCCGAGGCTTGACGTGCCTGGGAATTGAGGTGCATGGCGAAAGGATAATACTTGGCGAGGATGGCACAGTACCATTGGAGATCGTTGGCCGTCGTACCAGCAACATCCATCCAGATACGGATGCATTTGTTACGAATGAACTGGACCACACGAATTGCTTCCTCAATGGCAGCATATTGCTGTTGGCTGCCCTCGACCTTGTACTCGTAGATCAGCATGGCTTTTGCGCTACCTCTCGCGAGAAAGGAGGTACAGATGTTCAAATAGCTCGATAGGGCAATCTTATCATCATATAAAAATACATGCAATAATATAATAGTACTATTATACGGGAAATAGAGGAGGTGCGAGCTATACCCCTCATCCCAATCCTCCCCAAATAGAAGGAAGGGCCATTCATCCCCGGTATAAATACGCGGGGATGAATGGCCTGACTCTCTGTAACTACTCAATTGCCGCATATTCTTGCACATCTGGCCCCACTAGCAGAACTCAACTGCTGCTAATTGTGCTTGTTTGCTGCCTGGTATGGGCAGTTCGCTGCATAAATTCAGCGAATTTTCAGCGAAGCGCGGGCTTTTTTTCAGCTAAAGATGACAGGATAGGTTTAGTGAAACAGACGAATACGTGACCAATTTTGTCTATCTAGAAAATAGTCGAAATAAGGTGGGGTGACTTGTATACAACAGCACAGATTCAGAGCGCAATTCCTGAGCGCATCGATAGGCTTCCGTTAAGCAGGGAAACATGGCGCATTATGTTCCTCGTTGGTATTGCGTGGCTCATTGAGTCCTATGATATCGGTATTATCGGCAACGTTCTACCATCGTTGGGACAGCAGTATCAATTGAACAGCTTTAGCCAGGGATTGCTGGCCGTTGCCTCGACGCTGGGCATCGTACTCGCGGTTATACCATCTGGCTGGTTGGCGGACAGGGTCGGGCGCAAAAAAGTACTCATTTTTGGTACTGCCTGGTATGGCGTATTTTCGCTCCTCTGCGGCTTTATGCCGAATGTGCCATCGCTGATTATCATGCGTATCGTGGCTGGCCTGGGTATGGGCGCGGTCTTTCCGATCCCCTATACTATTGCGGCTGAATTGACGCCGCGCCGCTTCCGGGGCGCGATGGCTGCGATCCTCGATTCTTGCCTCTCCTTTGGCTATTTTCTGGCTCCACTGATTGCATTCGCCGTGATCCCGCAATTGCCGGGCGTATTTGGTTGGCGCGTGCTCTTCTTTATCGGTGGTCTGCCGCTGCTCTTCGTGCCCGTTCTGCTGAAATGGATGCCCGAGTCTCCACGCTGGCTGCAAACTCAGGGGAGAATGCTTGAGGCCGATCAGATTGTCAGTGGCATTGAAAACGCTGTGGAGCAGCGTACGGGGAAAGCGTTACCTGAACTGGCCATTGAGACGAATGTAAATCCTGTTGAGTCTATGTCATCACCGGCTCTGATTTTCCGGCGTGACTATCTCAAGCGCACGTTGATGATGTGGATTTCCTTCGCCTGCATCCTCTTCATTTTCTATGCAATACAGACCTACACTCCAACGGTACTCCTGAAGCAAGGCTATGGTCTCAGCAATGCCTTTTTACTCACAACGATCATTGTGATTGCCTCTATTCCAGGAAAATATCTTGCGGGCTATACTATGGAGCGCTTTGGGCGGAAGTTTACGCTGGTCTCCTTTACGCTGATTGCTGCGGCCAGCGCGATTCTCTTCGGCTATGCGCATGGCGTCGGGATTGCCCTCTTCTGCGGATGTGTGATGTCGTTCTTCGGCATTGGCGTGGACCCTGCGATCAAAATGTATGGCGCTGAACAGTATCCTACCAGCATTCGCCAGACGGGCATCAGTTTCTTCGAATGTATTGGACGCCTCTTTGGTGGCGCTTTAGCCCCGTTCATTATGTCGTTTACGCTCGAGAGTGTTGGCGTTCCTGGCTCATATATTTTTGTTGCGGTATTGGCCATCGTGGGTGTCATTGCAGTTGCACTTCTGGGGACCGAAACAAAGGGTGCGATCTTAGAGAAGGCCGTCGAGGTAGGTTTGCAGAAATAGGATGAAAACGTGTGCTGGTGGGGGTCGTGTTGTTATTGAATAGATACCTTATGGAGAAAAAATATGTTAGATACTGAGAAAAGTTTGCGGGGCGTGGAGCAACCGGTTGATGGTATCTTATATCGCGGCCTGGTTGGATGGGCGACGGTGCAGCCTGATCTGCCATATGTTATTGAGGCAGAGACGGGCAGAGAAATAACCTATGAGAAGACACTGGCTGCGGTAAATACCTTTCGGCGGTTTCTGGGGGCGACACCCCGCTGCATGCTTGTCGCTTTGCCCGGGGGGATTGTGGACTCGCTGCTCTGGATAAGCGCGATCACTGGCGGTCATTTTCTCGTGCCCGTATCTCCAGGGGCTACACGTGAGGAAAAAGCCAGGGCCGCAAACCGCCAGCAACCTGATCTGCTTTTTGTGGAACGAGAGGAAGATGCAAATGACTTCGCCTATCCCTCAGCCATGGTGGTGACAAGGGACATGTGCGAGGTTTTGCTCAAACAGGCATCATCTCTGGACCCGCTCATTCCGCTGGAGGGGCGCGCCTGCCTGACGACTTCCGGGACGACTGGTGAGCCGAAAGGGGTGGTGCTGAGCGCTCGACAAATCGCCTGGACCGCTGACCATGTCCGTATCAGCCATCGTCTTTCTAACCGAGACCGTGGCCTGACTGTGCTACCCTTCTTTCATGTCAACGCGCCCGTTGTCAGCCTTTTCGCCTCGTTGCTGGCAGGCGGTTCGGTTGTGATTGCTCCCCGCTTTAGCCGCCGAAACTTCTGGTCCTGGATCGAGCGCTATCGTATCACCTGGGCCAGCATTGTCCCCACTATCGTAGCGATACTTCTGGAGACGGAGAAACCCGCTTTCCTGCCGGGGACGTTGCGTTTCATGCGCACCGGATCAGCCTCGTTGCCGGGCGCGGATATGCGAAAGTTTGAAGAGCGTTTTGGTATTCCTGTCATCGAAACCTACGGCCTGTCAGAGGCGGCAAGTCAGGTGGCCGCCAATCCAGTCCCCCCGGGCAAGCATAAAGCGGGCTCAGCCGGTCGTCCCGTGGGTGTGACGATGCGCATTTGTGTTCCACGCAATAAGCAAGATGGCGAAGAAATGCATGAGGTAAGAAAAGGAGAGACGGGCGAGATCTGTATCTCCGGTCCTGCGGTAATTCATGCCTATCAAAACGATGCAGGCAAGGATGCCTTTCAGGGTGAGTGGTTCCGCACTGGCGATCTGGGCTATATGGATGAAGATGGCTACCTGTTTATCAAAGGCCGTTTGCGTGAGGTCGTGAATCGTGGCGGCGAAAATATTGCGCCACGCGAGGTTGAGGAAGCGCTACTGAGCTTACCCATCGTGCGCGAGGCTGCCGTTGTTGGTCGTCCCGATCACATTTATGGTGAGGTAGTGGTTGCCTATATTGTGCTACAGGGAAAATGGTCCGAACAGATGGAGCAGGAGTTGCGCCAGCATGCTGCGCAACTCCTGAGTGCTTATAAAGTTCCTGTTGCTTTTATTCCTCTGGATTCTCTCCCCAAAAATGCTACCGGAAAAATTGAGCGTCACGTTTTGCGTGCTCGTGAGCAGGCGCGTTTCGCGGCACAGGCCGTTGCGAATTCGGCTCAGGCATCCTGACCAAACTCTTATGTCGTCTATGAAGCAATTTGAAGGGAAGAATTGAGGAAAGAAACGTGGCGCTAGAACAACGGGCACGCCGCCCCCATGTGTTTGAATTAGACCCTTTACGTGGAATAACCGCCCTTGGTGTTGTTGCCGTCCATGCGTTTTCTTTTACGCTGGCTCTCAATCACACTGAAGCGGGCGTGGATATACAGAATGCCATCGTGGTGGCACTTCATTTCACGAGAGCGGTCTTTATGTTCCTTACGGCTTTCGCAATGGTTTATGTCTATTATGGAAAGCCGTTCGGATTCAAACGTTTCTGGAAAAAGCGTGCTATAGGCGTATTAGTTCCCTATTGTATCTGGAGTATTGCTTATGTGTGGGTGAATACTCCAGGAGCATCGCTAGCCTTCTTTACACGAAAAACACTTTATGATATACTCACAGGAAATTCGTCTTATCAGATGTATTATATTCTGCTCACCTTGCAGTTTTATCTGATTATACCGGCCTTTTTACTCCTGTTGAAGTATATCAAGCGCTATCCGTGGCGTTCGTTGACCATCAGCTTTGTGCTTCAGGTGGTGATGTTCTATCTTGACTATCAGTTTTTGCAGAAGGGAACATTGGCATCCTCGGGTTTCTGGCAGGTGGTCGTGCAATATCAAGATCGTTTTGTCTTAACATATCAGTTCTACTTTCTTGTTGGTGGTTTTACGGCGCTCTACTTTGAGCAGGTACGCGCGTTCTTGTTACGCAACGGGTGGCTTGTTTGTGGCGCATTGCTGGTTGCGTTAGCCGGACTCTGGTTGCATTATGCCTATCAGCTACGCGTGGAACTGGAGCCGATGGCGCATGTCACCTCTGTGTTGCAGCCTGTGATGGTGTTCTATAGTCTGGCAGTAATTCTCTGTGGCTTCTGGCTGGTCTGTCTGTGGGCGAGCCGGAAAAATCAGGATGGACAACCAAAGGGATATCACTTCTGGCATCTGTTATCCGATGCATCCTTTGGCGTCTATCTCTTGCATGCGTTTTTCCTGACTGTTTTGCTGAGATGGTTTGTGCCTGCTATACCGTCTTCCTGGCCTGCCGCCCTCGGTGTCTTCCTGACCTGGTTCATTGCCGCAGGGGGAGCAGCAGTACTTAGTATGCTTTTGTTACAAATTCCTATCCTGAGTCGTCTTGTTGGGCGCGAATCTAAACCTCGACGCCGTGCGAATCTGTCGAAAAGTGTTATTGATCAGCAGCCTCAAGAGATAATTACGGGAGAAGGAATAAAACAAAAACAACATGTACTTTAGAAAAAAGCTTGTCGAAAGAGATATTACAAGATTCCAATGGTCTGTGAGTATTGTTATACTGATCCTTGCGGTGGGCATGCTTGTCTTTGCCAGTTTAAAAATGCTTGTTGAGACGATACGTGCTCGGGAGGTTGTGGCAGAACATTTATCAGGGCCTGTTGTGCCGACGGTCAAAAACTATGGCTATACTGCGGGTTCTTTTTCATCCGGGGGACAAACGCTGCCTTATTATCTGTATGTGCCAGATCACTATAATCCCCAGAAGAAATATCCCATGGTATTAATACTCCACGGCGGTGGCGAGCGAAGCGATCCGAATAAAACGTTGGCGCAAAATCAGACGGCGATTCTGAGAAATTCGTATGTGCAGGTGTGGAGCTCTCAATATACCGGAGCGAATAATCCGCACATTCAACAAAACTGGCCATGCTTTGTGGTGGTGCCTCAGATCCAGCTCAAGCAGCAATGGGTCAATGTTTCTGTCTACAAAGGTTCCTACGTCCAGCCAAAGCAGCCCAGTACCTGGATGAACTTGAGTAAAGAGCTTCTGGATAGCCTGCAACAGCGCTATTCTGGCATAGATGCGAAACGCATTTATGTGACCGGTCTCTCGCTTGGTGGTTATGGCACCTGGGATGCGATTGAGCGCTGGCCCAACTACTTTGCGGCCGCTGCCCCGGTTTCGGGGGCCGGTGATCCTTCGAAAGCATCCCTGCTGGTGCATATGCCTATCTGGGCCTTTCATGGTTCGCAAGATAAGACGGTGCCGGTCTCCGGCTCACGCGATATGATCGCTGCCATTAAGGCCGCAGGAGGTGATCCGCGCTACACCGAGATCGCAGGGGCGGGCCATGTGATCTGGAGCAATGTCTATTACCCCACTGTTGCGCAGCAGAAACAGATTCCTGACTTTTACCAGTGGCTTTTCTCACAGCATCGGTAAAGAGCAGCCTGTTCTTGCATTGTTTACATCCTTTCGCATACAATGTTGCGAGATGCAATGTCGCAGTAATGTATGCGAAAGGATGAGTTCGTATGCTGGATTTCTCTCCGACCGCTGAGCAAGAAGAGATTCGTCGTCTGGCGCACAGCATTGCAATGGAGCAGTTACGTCCCCAGGCGCGCATCGCAGAACAACAGGCAAGCCTCTCCCCGACGCTCGCTCACATTGTCGCGCAGACTGGCCTGACGACGCCTTACTCCGAGGACTACGGTGGCTCGGGCGCGTTAGAGGCGATCACGTATGTTCTGATTGCCGAAGAATTTGGCTACGGTGATGCCGGTCTGGCCTTACATATTCTCGGAGCCATGCTTGCTCCACTGACGGTTGCCCTGGCTGGCACGCCCGCGCAACAGGCCCACTATCTGCCGCCATTCTGTCGCGAGCCCGCCGCTCACACTGGCAGTCTCGCTTTCGCTGAGCCAATCGGCGGCTATACCCTGGCAGATCTCAGTGCCAGCGCTCAACGCAGTGGTGACGCTTTTCTTCTGCAAGGAACCAAACGTTCCGTCCTCCATGGTCAGCAGGCAGACCTTCGTGTCGTGCTGGTGCGCATCGCTGGCGAGCCCTCGCAATTCGCCGCTTTTCTCTTACCTGAGCCCTGTCCCGGCCTGCTAATTACGCCAGACGAACAGAAACTGGGACTGCTTGCCGCGCCCTCCGCCAGCTATACGTTTACGGATGTGCTTTTACCTGCCTCTGCGCTTCTCGGGACTCCCGGCTCATCTGCCGCTGTCTTGCGTGCGTATTGTCTGGCCTTGCTGTTGCGAGCTGGCGTACAGTGTGGCCTGAGTCGTGCAGCCCTGGAGTATGCGGGTGAGTATGCAAAAGAGCGCCGCGCCTTCGGTCGTCCCATTGTTTCCTATCAGGGCATTGCGTTTCCTATAGCCGAAATAGCGATGAAATTGGACGGTGTGCGCCTCCTGGTGTGGCAGGCCGCGTCTGCCTGGGATAACGACGCCTCCTCGGATTATCTCGTGCGCGAGTGTGAGGCAGCGCACACGCAGGCACTCAAGCTGGCGAAGTCGGCAACAATCGATGCGGTACAGATTCTGGGCGGGGCTGGTTTTTTGCAGGATCATCCCGTCGAGATGTGGATGCGCGCTGCGGCATCAATGGAGTAGCTGCTCATGATAAAATTTACGCTCAGTAAGGCTCAAGCAGCCTATCGCGACTATCAGCATCAACTTGCGCTCGAGGAGATGCGTCCGATCTCGCTCCTCTGTGATAGCCAGGAAGAGATTCCCGAAACGTTTTTCTGGAATATGCAGCGCCGTCTCTCCGCAGAAGCCCTTGCGCCCCTGCACGCGCAACTGGCCCCCGAGCCGCGCCAGTCCAATCTGCTCTCGATGCTGGCAAATGAAGAGATGGCCTGGGGGGATGCCGCGCTCTCCACGGCTCTGCCCGGTCCGGGTCTGGCCGCTCCTCCGCTCCTCTCTCAGGGCACGCCCGAGCAGCAGAAGCGTTTCTTTGCTCGCTATCAGGATGGTCAGCTCCATTGGGGAGCGCTGGCGCTGACGGAACCCGGCATAGGCTCGGATGTGGCCGGTATGGAGACGACGGCGGTGTTGGACGGAGACGAGTGGGTCTTGAATGGCCGCAAACAATATATTACCAATGGGGCGCGGGCCGATCTGGTGATTGTCTTTGCCACTATTGATAAGCAATTGGGCCGTGACGGTATTCGCCCTTTCGTCGTGCCGAAAGAGACTCCCGGTATGCTGGTGGGGCGGATTGAGAAGAAGATGGGATTGCGCGCCTCACAGACGGCGGAATTGCTCTTTGAGCAGTGTCGTATTCCTCGTGACCATCTCCTCGCCGGGCGTGAGACAAGCAAGAAGGCTGGATTTAAGGCCGCTATGGGGACATTGGATGCCACACGACCGATGGTTGGTTCGCTCGCCCTTGGCATTGCTCGTGCCGCCTATGAGCTCACCTGTGAGTGGGTCAAGGACGAACTCCCTCTCGGCTATCCTGCGCATAAGCGCAGGGAGTTGCTGAGCGAATTAGAGGAGCTTCGCCAGGAGTTGGAGATGGCTCGCCTGCTGGTATGGCGTGCTGCGTGGATGGCTGATCAGCGCCTGCCCAATTCGAAGGAGGCTTCGATGTGCAAGGCCTATGCGGGCAATCTGGTAATGAAGGTCACAGCGTCGGCAGTGCGCATTACGGCCCCGGGACAGGAGAGCGAGAGGCGGCGTTTCCTCCAGAAATGGTTTCGCGATGCCAAGGTCTTCGATATCTTTGAAGGGACAGCTCAGATACAGCGCCTGGTTATCGCACGCCGCCTTTTCCCCGAGGTAGATATTCCCTGAGGTGCAATGGCGTCTGCCGACAAAGGGGTAGGGGTGTGGTATGCACCCCTACTTATTGCGTGGAATCGTAATGTCTTCATCGTCATCTTCTTCAAGAAGGTCCAGATCATCTTCTTCGTTCTCGGACTCTTGATTTAGCCAGTATCCAGAGCGCGCATCGCGTTTGCTTGGCTTACGTCTCTCCGCAAGCTCGCGTTTGACGCTATCTCGTCTGGTGGTGGCACGCTTATCGCGTAACTTTCCTCTCACGTTTTCACCTCCTCTCCTTTGAGGTTGTGACTTCCTGCGTTTGCTCATACGCAACGGATCGGCGAAGCAGATTGCCTCTATTTTTCATGTATTACCTGCGTTGTGTCGTATGCATTCTGTATGCTGTTCCTGGAAATACAGCTATAGAGGACACTATTAAGAAATTATTCATAGTCAGTACTCGCGAGCGCTGAGAGAATAACTGATGTATTGAGGAATGTTTGTGCATGTGAGGGAGAGTGGAGGTGAAAAATACCACCCGGACAGCGATCAATCCGAGCCGCTACATCCATAGAGCGAGCTAAATCTACGCTTTTCTGGTGCTTGACGGATGAGTTCTGCCACTTTGTCCCGTATGCATTGGGCTGTAAAGCAGTCTCCGCATAGAACTCACCTCCTGTATATGTTTCTACAATCATTTTTGTCCGAACCAATTACAATGATATGTCCGCTAACTGCTAATGAGTGTACTTGCTGCTCGTTGAAAAGTCAAGCATTTTTCATCACGAATTTTCAACTCGCAAAGATATCACTCTCGAATGCACTCTGGCGTATTCTGATCTTGTGATCGACAGGGGATTTTTCTATAGGTTGTCTATAGGTGAGCAATCGATGTGTATCGTATCAATATATAGCATATCATGCTATTATCGAGCCCACTCTTCCATTGCAAATTGAAAACTGTCAATACAGAGCCCCTGGCTGTGGGAGAATCGGGAGCGCGCCTCTCTTCATGCATGAAAAAACGGCAAGCGCCCCCTATATCTCTACCGTGAGGCAGATTGCCGTTTCCCACACATGCTTATGCTCTACTATAGCTACCCGCCTCGGAAAAGAAGGTGGCGATGTAGTAACGAATGACGAGCGCAGCCAGGCCCAGCGACAGAATGATCATGACTACCCAGAGCCAGATCAATTGATGATGAGTAGCTACGACGTCCGCTGAACCTGTGCTGGTGATTGCACCATAGAGCAGGGCGATTAAAATAACCATTGGCACTGCGATAACAATCAGGCAGCAAATAATGATGAAGCCCGGTAAGAGAACACGCCAGAGGCCGGAGTCGCGCAGGTTCTCGGTTTTCGCGGTACCATAGGCCTGTCTATGCTCTGGTCCCGTATCGGGGGATGTGCCAGTAGCGGCAACTCGGCTCTCCTCTTGTGGTGTCGCTGATATTGTTTTGGCACCCGGCTGCTCTGCCTGTGCCCTTGAACTCGTGACTTGATCTTCCATTTTTCGCTTTTCTCCCGTATTCGCTTTTCTCCGGTAGAGGCGGGGCTTGTCTCCTGTCTCCGGTAGAGGGGCTTGTCTCCGCCCATTTTCAAGTATAGCATAAATCGTGTAAAGGAGGGTTGTTTTCTTCTCTTCATGCCTCCGGGCTCGCCTGTTTCCATCTCTACAAGAGATTACTGCTCTAAAATGCTTGACATTTTTGCTGCATAGTGCTATATTTGCTCCTGTCATCGCTGAGGGCGCTTAGCTCAGCGGGAGAGCGCTTCGTTCACACCGAAGAGGCCACTGGTTCGATCCCAGTAGCGCCCATTATTCTTTTTCTTCTCTTGAGATCTCCAGCAAACGTTGTATTGTGTCCTTCTACTCCTACTTTGATCATTGTTTTCAGACAACTATTTTCACCCATGAATGTGTATGTCCAGAGATTTTGCGCGTCATCGCCAACGATTGCTCCGTTCTCTCCATCGTGCTGGTATTACCAGTAGCCGCGTAATTGCGGCTATAGAGCGTGTGCCGCGAGAGCTTTTTGTGGCTGATCGCTGGCAATCTCTCTCGTATGCCAATCAAGCTTTGCCACTTGATCTCGGCCAGACCATTTCTCAGCCGTTGATGGTAGCTCAGATGACGCAGGCGCTGCATCTGACTGGCCGCGAACGTGTCCTGGAGATTGGTACGGGTTCGGGGTATCAGACGGCGATTCTGGCGCAGTTGGCCGCTCATGTCTACAGTGTTGAACGTCATGAGGCGCTTTCTTCGCAGGCGGCGCAACGTCTGACGCAACTCTCGCTACACAATGTCTCGTTTTTGGTCGGGGATGGCTCGCTGGGCTGGTCTGAGTTTGCCCCTTATGACCGCATTCTGGTGACTGCTGCCTCTCCCATCTTACCCACTTCTCTCTGGGAGCAATTGTTGCGTGGTGGGCTTATGGTTATTCCAATCGGCCAGGAGAAACGCCAGGATCTGCAATTGCTTGAGCGCCTTCCTGACGATAGCCTTCGTGTCCAACAACTCGGGAGCTGTGTCTTTGTTCCGCTTATAGGCGAAGAAGGATGGCATCTTTGAATATACTTTCTGCACATTTGATTGCACGCATGAGGATTATTGGTTTATAATGATAGTGGTGATAGGTCCGCTTTTTATCGGTAAAAAGGCTGGCGCGTGAGGAGATATTACATGGCTGATCTTGTGAATGGTGTGCATATGGCAAACCTCCCTGGATTGATTCTGTTTCTCGTGCTATGGATTGTGCTTTTTCGTTGTGCTCATATTCTGGTTATGCTGCTACGACGTGCTCCTCTGCTCGGGTGGGCTATTGGTCCTCTTGGTGTCACCTTTATGGTTCTGCATGAACCCTCTGCTCTCTCTATCTGGCTGGATGTGCTCATCCCTGCGCTGGTCTCCGCTGGCGCGCTTTATGTCGGCCTGTTTACTCCTCTCAGCCCGTTACCCCTTTTACATGATCCTTTCATGGAAGTGCTCCTGATCTGCTTTGGCGTTTTCATTACCAGCACGGGCGATGTCATTAATGCCTTCCGCGATCTACGCTATCCTCTCTGGGGCGAGGTGCGCGTGTTGCGCACGATCCAGTTGCTTCAGGCGACTGCCGCACGCATCCATTTTACGCGTTTCGGCAATTCGTACCTGGTTGATCATTTCGGCTCAAAGCCTCCTGATCTGTTACGGGTACTCTCACCACATACGCGTGTGCAACTGTAATGCTCAGCGCATTTCTGGCTGATTTGCCCTCGAGAGGGCGCAAACAAAGCCAGAGCTTCTTTTGTAGAGGGTAAAGCCGCTTCCTATTATGGAATGAAATGGCATAGAGAAGATGTTTCTCCTGATAGAGCAAGAAGATTTCTTGAACAGAGAAGGAGCAAACGATGTCTCTATTAGATCTCACAAAAGAACGAGACGCGCATATTAATCAACGCTTGCAGGATGATGTTATTGTCTGGCTGACCTCTGTACGCCCCGATGGACGTCCACATTCGGTCGCTGTCTGGTTCCTCTGGGATGGTGAGGCGTTTCTGATATTTAGTCGCCCGATCAATCAGAAAGTTCGCAACATTCAACACAATGCCAATGTCCTCCTGGCAATCGATAATACGTACGAGGGGTCTGATCCTATCACGATTGAAGGCACGGCCACGCTGCTTGAAGCAAAAACAATAGATGCGACCCTCCCTGCGTATGTTGCGAAATATGGTGAAAAAATGAAGGAGATTAATTTCACGCCCGAAGGTATGGCGGCGAGCTACAGCCAGGCGATTCGTATCGTTCCTACACGGCTGGTCTAATGAAATAGAGATCAGAAAGCGAGTGAACATTGTTAGCGCTCTATATAACGCTCACGTTCACTCGCTTTTTCATCTCTCCTAGCTGATTCCACTATCTGCCAGGATTCTTGTCCGTGGCCTGACCGGTACGGTGAAGTGGAATGTGGTGCCGAGCCCGGCGTTGTTGGTCAGCCAGATGTGCCCTCCATGTCGGTCGATGATGGCTTTGGCAACGTAGAGACCCAGGCCGATGCCTGAATATTGCTGGCTTGCCATGTTGTGCACACGATAGAAGCGCTCGAAGATGTGATCAAATTGCTGCGGACTGACGCCGATCCCCTGGTCGATAATGCTGATCTGGAAATCCCCATTTTTCTCTTCATTCAGGCGTACGTTGACCTGACCCCCATTGGGCGAATATTTCACTGCGTTGTCGAGAATATTGCCGATCACCTGGCAGATGCGTACTCGATCCGCTGTAACCAGGGTCTCTTCGACCTGGATATCCATGGTGATGGTGTGTTGTTCTGCGCTGGCCTGGACGGAGTGCACGCATTCGCTGAGCACGTCGGCCAGATAGAAGCTCTCATAGCTGAGGTTTAATTGTCCCCATTGCACTTGTGAGAGATCAAGCAAGTCGTTCACCAGTCGTTCCAGGTGCTCGGTCTGACTCTGGATAATGTTTAAACTGCGTAAATCGTAGCTCTCTGCTGGCTCGCTTCCCACTGCTAAGGGTTCCGGTATCGTGGTGTGCATTTTACGGATACGCCGCTCGATTCTGCGTGCGAGATGTTGCGTGTAGCCCTTAATGGCGGTGAGTGGGGTACGCAGCTCATGTGAGACGACCGAGACGAATTCATCTTTGAGTCGCTCGACCTGTTTTGTTGAGGTAACGTCATTCAAAACGGTGACGACACCGATGGGTTTTGTTGTCGAACTGGTGGCATCATGCAAGGGGGCGGCGCTGACGTTTAAGGTCAGCGGTACCAGATCGTTCTCGGTACTGGCCACTAATTCTTGATTCGTGACGATGATGCCTTTTTGCGCCTGCCCGACGATCTCTGCCAGTCTCTGAACCCAGGGGATATCACTCTCTGCCGCCTGTATGCGCAGTGACATCTTTGGCTGCAATTCTACTTTGACCTGTGCCAGCAGATATTGCGCCGATTGATTGAGGGCTGTGATGGTACCTCTGGCGTCGGTGATGAGCAAGCCTTCCGCCATACTGCGAATGATGAGCTCCAGCCGTTGCCGTTCCAGTTCCGCCTGACGCCACAGCGCATTTTCTCGCTCACGCAGGCGCACATTTTCCAGTGCCACAGCTGCATAGTCAGCGATCATGGTGGTGAGCTGGAGCAGGTCGGTATCGAAAGAGCCGCGTCGCTCATCAAACAGACTCAGGAGGCCGATGATGCGGTTTTCGACGGTTAAGGGGATGTTGAGACAGGACCCTATCTCATTACCAGTCTCTTGCTCCGGTCGTCGCCCTTGCGCCAGCTCATCCGGGGCATCCAGGTAGGCGGTTTGTGCCAGGTGATCGGCATCGACATAGGGGAAATCGATCACATTGGCTGCACTGGCGATACGCTGAACCATTGCTTCGAGAAAAGACGCATCGAGTGGATAACAGGGAATAATGAAAAGTTCGTAGGGGTCAGCCTTCAGCAGGATGCAGCAGGCCGAAAGTTGATAGAGCTCTTGTAAGGTAGCTAGTAACGCACGATGAACATGAAAGCGATCAAAGGCTGCAACAAAGCGTTTTCCAATCGTATTGAGGTAGGTAAGCTCCTGACGAATTGTTATCAGGCGATGTACAGTCTGTCCCGTGGAGGTGCTGCACTCGCCATCAGCGATATGTGACTCTGATTGCACGCTACTCTCCATGATAACTCCTTTCACCTCTCCACCGGCGTAACTGCATCACCTGTTGGCCGTAGAAGAGATGGTCTTTGAGCTACTCCTTTCATCTCTTCACGCCTCTTTCATCAGAAGAGATGGGCATCTTGTAGGCAATCATTGACTAATGATGTTGTCGTAACTGGTGTGTCACTTCCTCGTGCAAAGGGGGGGCGATTAAATCGCCCGTTAGTGCGCGTAATCCTGCAAAACATTCATCCAATAACGCTTCTAGCCCCTCGGCCAGTTCGATTTCACTGGTGCCTGCAAGCTGCTCTTTTAGCATCGCTGGCACAATTTCAGTATATGGTCTACTTACAAGATAACCAAGAAATGGGTATTTGCCTTGCTTTCGTTTGGCGGCACCTTGCACCAGGACGCGGGTGGTTGCTTTACCCAGTAGGGGAGCTACACGCTCATCAATCAACCGTATTGCCTTGAGGTACGCCTCTGTCAACTGCTCACGGGAGACGGAAGAGGAGTTATCGGGCATTGTCGACACTGCTGTTCTCCCTTTCGCTTCTGCTTTTTACTCTCCAACATCCATTATAGCATAGTTGCCTATGTATTGTAAGTGGATAGTACTCACATCAATGCACAAGCGTTAGTAGTAGTGTTGTACGGCTTTTTTTATGCGACAATATTTCTTTGTATTTTCTCTGGCCTTTTCTATAAAAAATCTTCTCCTGGGCTTATGAGAAGTCTCTTATTGCAATGGAAGAGCATCAGTAGAACACTATGATACAATAAGATAATCTTTGCCACTGAATGATACTGTAATTGTTGTGAAAAAGTCTCTTCTCTATTTCCCATACCTCAATCGCTTCTGGCTCCGTTCCCTCTATTACCGCAAATCTATATGTGTGTAAAGATGGTTAAAAATTATTTTAACGGCTACTCTCTTTCATGCTTAAATATGCATTTATCTGTGAATAAGGGCTATCTGCACCAAAAATAGCAGATAGCCCTTATTACTTATTGCTGGAGAAAAACAGCGCTTTTTTTAGCCTACACCAGACCAAACAGACGCGCCAGCCAGAGGCGGAAACCTCGTAGCGCGGGTTTATTTGGATCGCTCTGATCGGCTGCCATGTCGATTAGACGCTGCCTGCCTCGATCCTGCCTCTCTCGCTCCGCTTCAGCCGCTTCCTGCACTGTGTAGCGCTCGCGCTGCTCGTCAATTGCGCGGGCAAAGTGCTCAGGCCGAATGACGAACCTGGTGGGGATGGTTGGCGGCGCATCAGGGGCAGGCGCTTGTGTTGCATCCTGCGCTGTTGTGTCGGTGGCCTCGCCTCCCTCGTCTTTGGCCTCGCTAATAGAAACTTGCCCGATTGAGAGTCTGGGACTGATCCACTCACGCAGTGCCAGTAATGATGCGCGTCGACAGATTGCCTCGATATCGGCTCCACTGCGTCCAGGGGTCAGTCGTGCTAACTCTGCTGTTGTAATCTCTGGTGCGATGGGCCGCTCTCGCAGATGGACGGTGAAGATGGATTGTCGCTCGCTTTCGTCCGGCAGACGCAGCTCGACAACCAGATCAAAACGACCTGGACGCAGCAGGGCGGTGTCTATGAGCTCAGGCCGATTGGTGGCAGCCAGGACGATGACGCCTTCACGCCCCTCGATCCCATCCATTTCGGTCAATAATTGCGCGATGACTCGATCGCCAACATTTCCGTCGTTGCTATTTCCTCTTCTGGGAGCCATGGAGTCCAGTTCGTCAAAAAAGACGATGCAGGGAGCTGCCTGTTTCGCGTGTCGAAAGATTTCGCGCACTCCCTTTTCGGATTCTCCCACCCATTTCGAGAGCAACTCTGGTCCTTTGATTGAGATGAAGCTGGCCTCACACTGATTGGCAATCGCACGCGCGATCAATGTTTTTCCTGATCCCGGAGGTCCAGAAAGCAAAACGCCGCGCGGTGCCTCGACTTTTGCGTTGGCATATATTTCGGGGAAGCGCAGCGGCCATTCGACTCCTTCGGTGAGCATATCTTTGATGTCTTGCAAGCCACCAATATCGTCCCATGAGGTTTCACTGACTTCGACGTAGACTTCGCGCGTGGTGGAAGGCTCGATCTCGCGCAGCGCAGCCTGGAAATCCGCCATGGTGATGTTGAGGTTGACGAGGGTCTCGTAGGGGATATATCCCCTCTGGTAATCGATGTGCGGTAAGACACGGCGTAGCGCGATCATGGCCGCCTCTCGACAGAGGGCCTCAAGGTCTGCTCCCACGAAACCAGGTGTCAATTGGGCGATACGCGCAAGGTCAACGTCGTTTGCCAGGGCGGCATCTTTACTATGGATGCGCAGAATCTCAATACGCCCGCGCACGTCTGGTACACGTAATGATATTTCACGATCGAAGCGACCCGGCCTTCTGACGGCTGGATCAAGAGCATTTGGTTGATTGGTTGCGCCAATTAAGACGACCTGCCCACGTGAGGCGAGTCCGTCCATGAGGGCGAGGAGCTGTCCAACGATGCGGCGCTCGACCTCTCCCCCACTTTCCGCACGGCGCGGTGCCAGGGCATCCAGTTCGTCGATAAAGATGACGCTCGGTGCTCTCTTCTGGGCTTCCTGGAAGATGGCTCGCAGCTTTGATTCGCTCTCTCCATAAAATTTATTGATGATTTCGGGCCCGTTGATGACAAAAAAAGCTGCGTTGGTTTCGGCGGCGACGACACGTGCAATCAGCGTTTTGCCTGTCCCCGGCGGTCCGTAGAGGAGGACTCCTTTGGGGGGCTCAACTCCTAGTCGATCAAAAACAGCCGGGTACTTTAAGGGCAGCTCGATCATTTCTCTGATGCGTTGCAGTTCTTTGCCCAGTCCACCAATATCTTCGTAGCCTACTCTCCTGGGTGTGCCGCTTGTGGCTCCTCCTCGTACCTGCGCCCGGACGACGGTCCCTGGCTGTACGACGACGGCTTCGATATCGCTGCTTGCCTCTGTTGGCGGCACCAGGGGCAGGTCTCCGGTGGTATGTTTGTGCAAACCATAGCTCGGGGTGGCCGGGGTGGTGCTGATAATGAGAAATTCTCTCTGGGCCGCTCCTGGCATGCCCACCTTGAGCAGATCTCCTATCGTGGCCGGGAGACCGACCAGATAACGCGTAATATATTGCAGATCACTCTCCTGGATGGGGACTCCTGAGTTCAGGGGCAGAAGGGTGATCTTTTCGGCAACACGCACTCTGGCTTTCCGTATGCTGATATGCTCGTTGAGGCCAGATGCGCTGTTCTGACGCACCTGGCTATCCATCTGAATCGTTTGCTGGCCGCGATCTACCAGGGCACTGGGTACTACTTTCGCTGCGGTCGTGCGCGCTCCGCTGATCATGACGATATCTCCGGGCTGACAACCCAGACGCGCGATGTTGCTCGGATCGATCCGCGCCGCTCCTCTTCCGACCTGCATACCCTCGATGACGGTGAGCTGTAAGACCGTCTCGGTCGGCGCTTTATTTTCTGCATCCTGGTGACCGTCAGGCAGGTTTTGTGTTGTCTCTGTTGTATTTGTATCCGGTGCGAGCTTGGTGGTCGTTCGCCCGTTGTTTACTCCGCTATCGGCGGTACGCGACTCCTCCATGTGGTCCCTCTCTTCTCTACAGGGATGTTCTGTTTACTGCCTGTAGCTTATCACATGTACGCTCTAGTTGCGCAAAAGTTGGAATCGCGGTAATCTCTGCCATCAGGGCTATTCTCTCCGCCTGTGCCTTTCTATCTAGGCTCCCCCCATTCCCTGAAACATGACGAGCACGGTCAAGGCAATCAATTTCAGATCTTCACGAATCGATTGTCTGCGTAAATAGGCAATGTCCATTTCGACCATTGTATGAAATGGAACTCGACTCCTGCCGTAAACCTGCCACGGCCCTGTCAATCCTGGCTTCCCACTGAGCCGCAAACTCTCATATGGACTGTAATGTTCTACCTCGTATCTCAATGGCGGCCTCGGCCCAACCAGGGTCATTTCTCCCTTGAGCACGTTGATAAATTGCGGCAGCTCATCTATGCTGGTCTTACGCAAAATTCTTCCCACTCTGGTCACTCTGGGATCATTCGTGCGCTTATAGGCCAATTCTCCCCCACTCCCGGCTCCGATGACCCCTCCACTCATGTAGCGCTCTATGTCTTGCCGATGTACCCTGTCATCACTATGCTCGTACATAGAGCGAAATTTATACATGTAAAATTCTTTTCCGTAAGCCCCTATGCGCTTCTGCCGAAAAAAAATAAGCCCCTGTGAATCCAGGCGAATACAGACTGCAACGATCAGACTGATAAGTCCTAATGGGAGTAAAATAAGAAGGGTGAAAGAAATATCTATACATCGCTTGATGCGTAGGTAGCTCGGCTTTATGGCAATTACGGGTTGAAGCTGTGTTGTTGATGCTGTCATATTTTCCTCCTGAACGTCATCCCTTAGCTGTAATAAAGTATACTGCCCTCTAAAATAGTACAACTTTTGCCAAATGATTTATCCTTTTAATCGCTTGCATGTGATGATTTTGTGTATGCATATATCTATAAAATAGAATATATTAAAGTATAAAAAATCGATATATTTTTTATATACACGAAGTAATTCGTGCTATAATATGTAATGGTATAGGGTTCTTGTTGTATTTTCTGATCTCTGGCCATGAGGAGGATATTCATCTAGCTTATCTGTCCGTCTTTGTTGAATGATTAAAAGGATGATTTTGTATGCAAAATCCTGTGAGCCGCTATATTGTGCTGGTGAAACGCTGGTTCTGGATGGTTTTAATTGGGATGGCATTATGTTGTGGCACGACTTATCTGGTCAGTAAATTGATGCATCCTGTCTACCAGTCTACTGCATGGCTGGTGGTGAATCTGGATGTGACTACTACTAGCAACATGACCTCTAGTCTGGCTGCTGTGCCAACATACGCACAACTGGTGACGAATCCAACGGTACTGGGACCGGTTGCTGCTCATTATCCTGGCATGACGGTGCCTCTCCTCACATCCAGATTAACGGTGAAACCTCAGTCGAATACCCAACTGATCGAGGTTGATGTTCAAGATGAAAATGCTCTCTTCGCAACTCAACTTGCTAACGAGGTGAGCCTGAGCTTTATACGCTATGCAAATGCGCAGCTTCCCGGCTCGGTTCAGCTTCTGCCCGCGCAACAACCCATGGACCCCTTTAAGCCGAGGCCTCTTGTCAATACAGAAATAGCGGCCCTTGTGAGTCTGGCTCTTTCTATTTTCCTCATTATCGTGTTTGAGTGGATTGATGACCATCCCGCATCGGCTGATGAGATTCGCCACCTGCTGGAAACACGTCTGCTGGCAGTTTTCCCGCTCTTTTCGGAGAAAGAGAAATGGTCTCGCTTCTTCCAGAAAAAACGTCAATCTGGACCATCTCCTGCTGATGCTGATGTGTATAGCATGCCGATGCTGGCTGAGAAATACCATATGCTTTGCGCGGGCCTGACGGCTGCCCTGAATAACGATAGCGGAAAGCTGGTGCTGGTGACCAGTGCTCTCGCTGGCGAAGGCAAAAGTATTGTGGCCGCTCGCCTGGCTTCGTTTCTGGCTCAGACTGGCAAGAAGGTGCTTCTGGTCGATGCCAATCTTCATCGTCCAGTGCAGGCGGAACGCTTTCATGTGAAGGGGGTGCGCGGCCTTTCTCAGATGCTCGCCCGCTCTAGCAGCGGCAATATGAGCGAGCTATCTGGTGCTCCAACGCATATCCCGAACTTGCATGTCCTTCCTGCTGGCTATACGCCCGCTCGCCCCGCCGAACTGTTGCAGTCGGTTATGGCGCGCTCTTTCTTTGAATTGTTGAAGCATGCTTCTTTCGATTATGTGATCATTGATGCTCCTCCCGTTCTTCCTGTGGCTGACGCGCAGATTATGGCTACCTCTGTCCAGACGGTGCTTCTGGTGGTCGATGCCCATAAAACTTCTCGCCGTGCTCTGGTACGTACTCGTGAGGAATTGCAGAAGGCGCATGCTACGGTCCTGGGTGTGGTGGTCAATAAGAGTCGCTGGCCTGATTATACACGGGAACTGGAATATCCTGATGATCTTGAGCCTCCTCCAATGGGGGATAGCGGCCCGGTTCCAGCGGTATTTTCTACCGCCTCACTGCAAACTCCACCGTCTTCCGGACGCCAGAGGAAAGGTGATGCCAGACCGCCGACGGGGGATACGGCCTTTCAGACGAAAGGTCAGCCGTGATGCCGAGCGCACTTAGTACAACCAGTGCTCAGCTGGCGGCGATTCGCCTGAAGTCTGCCAATAAACATATCTTTCGCGCACTGCTCAGTCTGGCCTCTGCCGCTTTGCTGACGCGTGTGATGGGGATGATGACTCAGGTGGTGGTGACCTCTCGCTTTGGCGCTGGTGCGGCGATGGATGCTTATTTTGTGGCTTCTACTTTTCCAACAACGTTGTCTTATCTCCTGATCGGGACGGTGGAGACAGCGATGATTCCTGTGTATGCCCGGATTCGTGCCCAATCGGGAAGAGAGCCTGCTTCGGCTCTTTTTAGCACGATGCTGAATCTTCTGCTCATTGTGCTGGTTGGGCTGACGATTATTTTTTGCATTTTTCGTCAGGAGGTTGTGCATTTTTCGGCCCCTGCTCTCGATGTCGAGCGGAGCAATCAGGTCTCGTATCTGGCTCTTTTTACGTATCCTGTTCTGGTGCCGATGGTTCTGATTGGTTTGATGGAGTGTGTGCTCAATACGGAGGGGCAGTTTGGCTGGCCTGCCTATGCCGGATTGCTGGTCCCTGTCACGACGGGCGTTTTTGTCTTTTTGATGGGGGCGTCTCATGGGGTGATCGCTCTTTGTATCGGTACGATGGTTGGCCTATGCCTGCAAATTTTCTCTTTTGTGATCCGTATGCGCCGGGCCAGAATTATCTATCGACCAATTATTCGCTTCGACCATCCAGCTCTTATTCCTATTGCCTGTGCTGCCTGGCCCGTCTTTCTGAGTTCGTGTATCGGCAATATCAGTCCATTAGTTGATCAGATGTTTGCTTCTTCTCTCTCCGCGGGAAGCATTTCGTCGCTCAGTTATGCCCTGAAACTGGTGGGCGTCTTTTCTGGCGTGGTGTTTTCATCGCTGGGCCGTGCGGTCCTTCCCTATCTCTCACGCCAGGCAGCCGGTAATGATATGAAGTCCTTTAAGGGCACATTACGCCTCTATCTCTGGGGGGTCGGTTTCTGCACTCTGATCTTGAGTATGCTGGTGCTGGTGCTGGCACATCCCATTATTCAGTTCCTCTTCCAGCGCGGCGCTTTTACTCCGGAAGATACCGATCGTACGGCAACTACACTGATGGGCTTTATGATCGGCCTGACACCGATGTCGCTCGGAATTGTGACCGCAAAGTCGTTTAGCGCTCTGGGACGCACGAAGATGCTGATGTGGGTGAGTATCTTCAGTGTGCTGGCAAATGCGCTGCTGGATGCTATCTTTGCCCATTTCTGGCAATGTCAGGGGATTGCTCTGGCAACCTCGGCCTATTATCTGGGCTCGATGGTCATTTTGTTTGTGATGCTTAGACGCTTGATTGGGCCGCTAGGTCTCTTGACGGTACCTCCTGAGATTCAAAATTATATGCAAAAAATCTATGAGAAGCCTTTTATGAGACGTTATAGGGAATGGAAACGCGAACAATGGACACAAGGTTTCTCTACGATACTCCGGCAATGGGTGATACGTGCCTGCCTGTCGGTCCTGGTGCTGGCTGCTGGCGTCTTTGGCGTCATTCAGAGCTCGTTTTATACGCTGCGCCTGGCCTTTGGTTCGATTGTGATTGTGTTGCTGCTACGTTATCAGTTCGCTCTCCTGGTGGTCTGGGTCTTGCTGAGTATGGTGCTCAGCCCGAATATTCCTTTTATTACGAATAACAATTTGCTCTCCGGCATGACGGTGCCAACGTTGTTAATGCTCACTTCGGTTCCTTTTGTTCAGTCCTTGCAGCGCATGCGCCCAGTGTTCTTCTTTCTCCTCTATTTGCTCTGGATATTTGCCAGTATTGCTGTAATCCCTCCTGATACGCTCAATCTGTTTCTGATTGCCTGGTTTACACGCTTTAACTATCTGGCAATGGCAGTCATTGCTCTCTCGCTTCTGTTTACGCGGCAACGCCTGCTGATTCTGGTCGATCTTCTCCTCTTTGGCTCGTCGTTTATCTCGTTCTATGGTATCTACGGCTATTTCACGCATCACAATGGCGTGGTTGATCCTAATACGCTGGTTTTTCGCATTTTCTCTACGTTTAGTTCTGCTCCCTCTCTTGCTCTTTTCCTCTCGGTGGTTTTCCCTCTTGCTCTTTTTCGCGCCTGGACGGCTCGCGGCTGGGGGCGTGTCCTGGCTGCGGTGGTTGCCGCTTCGATTTTGCTCGCTCTGGGCATGACCTATACACGTGGCGCTTTTATCAGTGTGCCTATTAGTTTCTTGCTGGTCTCCTTATTGCTCTTTTCGCCTCGCGTGAATATAAGCCTGTTCTGTGGATTAGCGGCGCTGGGTGGGGGGGTGTTCTTTTTAGGACAGATTGCCTCAATCCCGTTTCTTGGTCGCTTCTTTAATCAGGACATTACGACGCTCAATGGTCGTACCTATCTCTGGCAGGCGCTGCTTGATAACTTTGATCCAGGGCAATTGCTCGGTCACGGTTATGGCGCGGCGGATGCGCTGTTGCGGACGTACCGGGTTGGTATGGGAGGCGGCGTGATCGCTACTTCAACCTCGAGTTTGTATGTAGCGACGCTCTATGACCACGGTATTGTTGGTCTCGCTCTTCTCCTGCTGACCTTTCTTTCGCTGATTGTGGTCGCTGTGAAAGAGATGCGCCATGCGACTGGCGAACGGAAAGTGCTCTTTGGGGTGGCGCTGATTGCGATCATAAATGTGGTGATCCAATCGCTTGATTTGAATGATATCTGGAACCAGACGATTGGCCTCTATTTCTGGCTGATTATGGCTTTGCCTTTTGTCCGGTACTGGTTCTCTGAATAACTCTTTTCTGGAAGAAGGAATTGGTGTGGGTAATCATTTACGCATTTGTATTGTCTCTTACCGTTTTGCCCCTGTTGTGGGGGGCGCGGAGAAACGTGCTGAGAAACTGGCTCGTCAACTGGTGGCTTTCGGCCATGAGGTGACGGTGGTAACACTGCATACTCAACGTACGTTGCCCCACGCTGAACGGCTGGATGGCATACAGGTGATTCGTATTGGTGGTATCTATCGTCGTGATGGGACGCTGCGCCTGGGAAAATTTGGGCGGCTTCCCTCGGATCTTTTGCTGCTGTTGACGCTCCTTCGCTTGCGTGGCTCTTATGATGTTATGCATATTTGCCAGTTCAGCACGTTTGCTGTTGTGGCAACACTGGTTGCTCAACTCTTCCATACCCCTGTGGTGATCAGTTCGCAAAGCGCTGGCCCTTCTACGGAACAAAGCCAGCGCCTCCGGCAGAAGCCGATGTTGCTGGCTGATACGCTGGAGGAGACGGATGAACTCCGTATTGTCTTTAATGAGTGGGCCTTTGCCGGAAGCGATGTTTCCAATATGCCGTATGTCGCCTTTGGCGGCGAACTGATGCTCCGTTTCTTGCGCCACTCACAAGCCTATTATCAGGTGCTGAGTACCCGCTGTCGTACGCTTCTGATTGAACAGGGCTTTTCTCCTGAGCGTATGGTCTTTATTCCGGGGAGTGTCGATACTGACAAGTTCGCTCCTATTCCAGGTGCCCGTCCCTCGTCGGATTCGTCCGAGCGTTTAATCATTTGTGTCGCTCGCCTCGAATATAGCAAGGGCGTTGATGTGTTGTTGCATGCCTGGAAGCGGATGCTGCTTGCTCTTGCTCAACAGGCCCCTCAACTCAAACCTCGCCTCTCGATCGTTGGCGGCGGCGAATTGGTGCCGCAGATGCTCTGGATCGCGACTTCTCTCGATATCCTGTCGTCTGTTGAGTTCCTCGGTACGCGCAATGATGTTCTGGCTCTTTTGCAAAACTCCTGGGGCTTTGTCTTTCCTTCTCGCTGGGAAGGGATGCCGAATGCTCTTCTGGAGGCGATGGCCTGCGGCCTTCCCTGTATTGCCTCCCGCGTGAGTGGCAGCGAAGATATCATTACCTCTGAGGTGGATGGCCTCCTGGTACCAGCGGAAGATCCCGTGGCTCTGGCCGATGCGCTCTGTCGGCTGCTTTGCGATGATGGGCTTGCCCAACGCCTGGGCGAGCAGGCGCGTACGACGGTGCTACAAAAATATCAACTCTCTCATGTGGTCGCACAATGCCTGGATTTGTATCAGCGTCTGCTTGTACCCTGCGATGGCACTTTGCAGCACGCAACAGAAAGTAGAGGTGGGGAATGAGGAAACCTCGTGTATGTATTGCTATTAACACTTTTTATCCCATTATTGGCGGCGCTGAACGTCAGGCTTTTACGCAGGCCCGCGTGCTTCATGCCCATGACTATCCTGTAATGGTCATCACTTTTCGCCAGAAGTTTACCTGGCCTCCCTATGAGGTTCTCGAGGGCGTGCCGGTTACCCGCATCGGCGGCCGCCTCCTCAGTGAACGCGAACTTCGCTTCCCTCTGATGAAGCGCCTCTGCTACTTTCTAGGACTCTGCCTGCTTGGCTGGACTCTCTGGCGCAAACGCTCTTCATACGATATTTTGCATGTCTATCATATGAATATGTTTGCTTTGCCTGCTGCTCTGGTCTCTTTCCTGGTCCGTAAGCCTCTCATTGTGGGGGTTCGCAGCGCCAGCACTGATCCCAGTAAGGGCGTTGCAGAGGATCTTACGTTACTCTCTGGTCCTCTGGACAAGGATGCTTCCTGGCTACGCGTTCCCGGTACCCTGCAACTGGGGGGCGATCTCAATGACCTGGAACGCCTGGGATCACTTGGGCTCTCTCTGGCGCGTTTTCTCTTCTCTCGCCCTCATGTGGTGATCCTGGTTTTGAGCTCTTCTATGAAAACATACCTGCAAACACGCCATTTCTCTTTAGCTAATACACATCTTATTCCTAATGGCGTTGATGTGGTTCGCTTTTCTCCTGTTTCTCCTGATCTCGCTCCTTCAGAGCTCGGTCAGAGTGTGGTGTGCGTTGCTAAATTGTGCTATCGCAAGGGGCCGGATGTGCTGTTACAAGCCTGGCGCTATGTGCAGAAGGAGTTTCCTCATGCTCACTTACGCCTGGTTGGTACAGGACCTATCCGCGCCCAACTGCAACGCCTGGTGCAGGAGCTTGATATCGCTCAAACTGTAGAATTCGTGGGCTTACAAAGCGATATTCCTCCTCTCCTCCACAACGCTGGTATTGCCGTTCTTCCTTCACGTATTGAGGGGATGCCGAATGCTCTTCTGGAGGCGATGGCCTGCGGCCTCGCCTGTATCGCCACACGCGTAAGTGGCAGTGAAGATATTATTCAGTCGGGCGTTAATGGCCTCCTGGTTGATCCTGAGAATTATGAACAACTCGCTCAAGCACTCCTTGCTCTTTTGCGCGATCCATCTCTGGCTGCTCACTACGGCCAGACTGCCCGTCTGCATATCGAGCAACACTATTCGCAGGAGAGTATCACTGATGCCTATCTCAAGCTCTACCAGTTTCTGCTTGATGATCGTCTTCGCTCTGATAAGCAACGATACGTGAAGCGATGCCCAAATCCGCTACGGCGGGGATTTGAAAGGATATTACGATATGTGTGGAATAGCAGGATTTATTGATCGCGAATGTAATCTTGAGCTTACCCGGGAGCGCATTGAAACGATGTGCTCTCTGATTCGTCATCGGGGGCCTGATGATCAGGGAACCTGGATGGGTGATGGCGTTGCTCTGGGCATGCGCCGTCTCTCGATTATTGATCTCCAGGGCGGCCATCAGCCTGTTTTTAATGAGGAGCAGAATGTCCTGGTGGTCTTCAATGGTGAGATCTATAATCATCGCCAGCTACGAGGCGATCTGGAACGGCGCGGTCATCGCTTTACCACTCAGTGCGATACGGAGGCGATTGTTCATGCGTATGAAGAATATGGTGCCGATTGCGTGAAACATCTGCGCGGGATGTTTGTTTTTGCTCTCTGGGATCGCTCTCGCCAGAGACTCCTGCTCGCGCGGGATCGCTTCGGGAAGAAGCCTCTGAACTATTATTGGGATGGTCGCCGCCTGGTCTTTGGCTCGGAGATAAAATCTCTCCTCGCTGCCAATATTCCGCAGGTGGTGAATCCACAGGCGCTCGATCAATATTTGTTCTATCTCTATGTCCCCTCTCCTTTGACTATTTTCAAAGGTGTCTCCAAACTTCCTGCGGGCCATATCTTGCTCTATGAAAATGAGCAGATCACTGTGCAATCCTATTGGGATCTCCCCTTTACACAGACGATCAACGATGATCAGGAGACGGCTCTGGCTCGTACTCGTGAACTGCTGATGGATGCCGTTCGCGTCCGTTTGATGAGCGATGTTCCTCTGGGGGCGTTTCTCAGCGGGGGCATCGATTCCAGTCTT
The DNA here is from genome assembly GCA_035493895.1 of Ktedonobacteraceae bacterium. Classification (GTDB taxonomy): domain Bacteria; phylum Chloroflexota; class Ktedonobacteria; order Ktedonobacterales; family Ktedonobacteraceae; genus DATJHM01. The sequence continues at coordinate 89,396 of DATJHM010000261.1, read as the reverse complement.
GTGGTTGGCCTGATGAGCCAGTTGCAATCTCAACCTGTCAAGACGTTTTCCATCGGCTTCGAGGAACAGGATTTTAGCGAACTTCACTATGCTCGCAAGGTCGCTCAACATTTTCAGACTGATCACCATGAGTTTTTTGTGAGTCCGGATCTGATTGCGATCCTTCCCGAGCTGGTCTGGGCTTGCGATGAGCCTTTTGCCGATTCATCGATGTTGCCGACGTATTATGTCTCTAAACTGGCCCGCGAACATGTGACGGTGGTGCTGACTGGCGACGGTGGCGATGAGATCTTTGGTGGCTATAATCGCTATAAACGCGAGCAACTGATCCAGAGTGTCCCGGCTCCTCTACGCTATCTGGTGGGCTACGCCAGTTTGTTGCTTCCTCCCAATGCACGCGGCAAGATTATTCTCGACTCGATGCGCTTTACGCTTGCTTCCCGCTATGTTCATCGTCTTAACAATTTCTTTGATCTGATTGAGCGCCCTGCTATCTATGATCGTGACTACTTTGCGCAAATCTGTATGCATGATCCTTATCAACGCGTGATATCGGAATTCGCCGGTACACGCTCTATTCGCGAAACGATCACACGTATGCAGTATGTCGATGTACGCTCCTATCTGGTGGATGATATTCTGGTCAAGGTGGATAAGATGAGTATGCTCAATTCCCTGGAAACGCGTGCTCCTTTCCTCGATCACCTCCTGGCTGAATATGTCTCTTCTCTCTCTCCCTCGGTACGCTTACACGATGGCGTGCTGAAGTTTTTGCTGCGACAGGTGGCAGCTGATATGCTCCCTCCTGAAATTCTTACCCGCCGGAAGCAGGGATTTAGTGTGCCGATCAAGCACTGGTTCCGTGGCGATTTAAATGGCTATGCCTGGGATCTTCTCACCTCTAGCAGGGCTCGTTCCCGCGGCATTTTTGATCCTCTCGGTGTCAGTCGCTTGCTTAATGCTCACGCAAGCCAGACTCATGTGGATTATAGCGGCGCAATCTGGTCTCTTCTCTGTCTGGAACTCTGGTTTCAGATTTATATGGATGCTCCTGCTCGCCCTATTGAACATGCGGCGTACGCCCTGCAATCCTCTAAGGCGTCTGACGAAAGAAAGGTGTGATGTCTCTCGTGGCTCAAGTCTCCCAACGCTCGTATCGTATCTTATTCGTGACAGGTGCCTACCCTTCTTCTGAACACCCACATAGTGGCACATTCATTAAAAGTCAGGCGCAATCGTTAATCTCTGCTGGCCATTCGGTTGATCTGCTCTGCCCGAATCCGCGCTGGCCTATGCCCGCACGCTATCTCTGGGCCTCCTGGCTGGTCTTCTGGAAAACGCTTCGTGGCCACTATGATATTGTGCATGCTCATTTTGGCCTCTGGTGTCTGGCGGCACGCTGCCAATGGACGACGCCTGTGGTGGCATCTTTTCTGGGCGATGATCTTCTCGGTGAACCTCTAGCTTCAGGTGGCTGGAGCAAACGCGCTCAACTCGTGGTCTGGGTCAGTCGTCTCCTTTGCCATCTGGTGGACGCGGTGATTGTAAAGTCCGAGGGGATGAAGCAGGCGGCTCGTTTTAGCGCTGCTTTTGTCATTCCAAATGGTGTGGATTTTTCTCTTTTTTATCCCATCTCACGTCAGATGGCGCGTGCAACTCTGGGCTGGCATCCAGATCGCCTTTATGTTCTTTTTGGCAATCGTCCCTCTCTCGTTGGGAAGCGCTTCTCGCTGGCGCAAGAGGCGGTACACTGTCTCCAGCAACGAGGCGTAGCTGTGGAACTGGTCGTTGCGGCCGGTCTCCCCCAGGAGCAGGTACTCCTCTATCTGAATGCTGCCAATGCCCTCATTTTATCCTCTCTGAAAGAAGGCTCTCCAAATGTTGTGAAAGAAGCAATGGCCTGTAACGTTCCGGTGGTTGCTACCGATGTGGGCGATGTCTCTCAGGTCATTGGACAGACGCAGGGGTGCGCTGTCTGCGCCTCGACTCCTGATGCTCTGGCCGATGGTCTCCAACTTGCCCTCGCGCATACCGAACCAACGACTGGTCGGGCCGCTATTGCTCATCTGGAAAACTCTCAAATTGTTCCCCGTATACTTGCTGTCTATGCGTATGCTGGCAGGCGCAAGTTTCGCCGTCTCTCTCTCCTGAAATCTCGTCATGTGCAGAACTCCGGTGAGCAGACTGTGACCTGGTAGTTCCTTCACTCTTGTTGTAGGGAACGGTGGAGCGCAGTGCAACTGCGCCCCGGGTCGAGGCCGCTTCCTGCAATTCTCTTCGCATCGCCTGGGGGTAGAGGCAACCATCTCTGTTGTGGAGGTCACGTTTTATGTCTATTGCGTGAAAAGTATAGAAATATATGTATTAGGATATTGGTCCTGTTACTATCGGTAATATATACAAGAATATGCTGTGGGTATGCTATACTCTGGTTGTTCATAAAGATTTTATTTTCCGGTTGATCACTCGATTCTTGGAGGTAGTGCGTGAAACATCGTCGCATTGTGATAGTGGTGGTGGTTTTTCTGATCACGACCGGCTTCTTGCTTCTACTCCAGTTCTCGCCATTTTCACATCTGGACTGGCGAAATGTAGCCTCGAATTTCTCCTCTACCAGGAGTACCGTTCCTTTGACGACGGCTATTGCAAAAGAAAATGCTTTACTTGGTACGAAAAAATGGCAGGATAATCTTAACAAAGGGTTCTCGGTCTTTATCCAGGCCTATGCGAATACAACCTCTGTGGCGCCCAATCGTCAGATCGCTTTTTATGTCAGCACGCTTGATCCAGGAACTCGCTATACGATTTCATGGTATCGTCTGGGGTGGTATGGGGGCGATGGCGCTCGTTTGATGCTCTCTACCAATTTTCTCCTCGGGCATGCTCAAGGATACTATGATAGTTCTAAACATGTGCTGGTCAATTGTCACACCTGTCATGTGAATCTGACGACGGGCCTGGTAGATGCCAACTGGCAATCTTCCTATGTTCTGAAGGTGCCAGCGGATTGGACGACGGGTGTCTATCTGGCAAAATTTACTGATGAGTATCGTAATACAACGGTGGTTCCTTTCGATGTCCAGGGCAATGCTCACGCTCATTATGTGGTGGTGACGCCTGATACCACCTACCAGGCCTATAATAGCTGGGGCGGATTTAGCCTCTTTACGGCAAACTCGAACGATGTTCGCCATAGCATTCAGGTCTCTTTCAATCGCCCTTATATGGCCAGTGTGGATACCAATCAGCTTTTCGATTCTGAGCTCGATGCTATTCGCTGGATGGAGATGCAGGGCTATGATCTCTCGTATATCAGCGCTGTGGATCTTCATAAACATCCGCGTTTGCTCATGGATCATCAGGCCTATATCTCTCTTGGTGAGGATACTTTCTGGACCAAAGAGATGCGCGACGGGCTAGAGTACGCTCGCGATCATGGCGTCGGCCTGGCTTTTCTCGGTGCTGGCACTGGCGTCTGGCAGATGCGCTTTGATCCTGATCGCAATGGGAAAGCAGATCGTACGATTGTCAGCTATCGCGTCACTTCTACTTCGCATAATCTGCAATTTGATCCTACCTATGGCCGGGATAATTCGCGCGTTACGACGCAGTGGCGCGATCCTCTCCTGGCTCGCCCGGAAAATGCCCTGCTTGGTGTCATGTTCTCCGATTCTACGACGCATCCCACCAATTTTAACTGGCATACCAATTCCCACCTTCCTACGGATCTTCTTGCTTCAACTGGTTTGCAGGGAAATAAAAATTATGGTTGTGGGTTGGTCGGGAATGTCTGGGATCGCATCTATGATAACGGCGCAACGCCCCACGGTCTCTCTGTTCTATCTACGTCAAAGACGTTCAATAACAGGAATGAGCCTGATGTGAGCAATACAACCTACTACATTGCGCCTTCTGGTGCTCTGGTGTTTGCTGCCGGATCCCTCTATTGGAGCCGTGGACTGGATGCCTATCGTTTTCACCAGGACCCTCAATGTCCTGCCCAGGCCTCTGCGGTGCCGGAACTTCAGCGCCTTATGGCAAATGTGATGAGCGCTCTCATCGTCCATCATAGACAGCCCCATGTCGCTCAAGCCCTTCCCTCGTCTGCCCCTTTTGCTCTTAATACTTCGAATGGTCAATCTCAGGGCGGCTTTTTGGGTACGCATAACGGTTCTCTTCCCGTCAATCAGTCTGCTGCTCAGAAGGCTCAGTCGCAAACCGCTGCCAACCAGCAAAAAACCTCCCATTCCTCAGCAGACGATTCCTCTGAGAGCAATCATGGGAAACAAACGAAGCAACCGAGTCAGCAATCATTGCCCTATAACCATGCCAGTCCGGGCAGTTTCCGCGGCGGACGCCATGGCTTTCGGGTGAGCCCTGATCTTATCACGCCGCGTCGCCATTTTTCCGCTCACATCACGACACACGAGCAGCACCTCTTGCGTGATCTCCTCTCTCGCTTTGCTCGCGCTGCCAGCAAGAAAGTTTTGCCTCACTGATCTAATCGCGTATTCAGGCAAACAAGACGAAGAGCAGACCGAGAGAAATCTCTGCCTGCTCTTCTTTTTCCCTGAAGTGATCCGCGCTTCCTGTGCCTATTCTACCACTGCTTCAACCACCTGCTCCGGGCGATTGAGCATTCTGGCGACAAACGGCAGGATGCAACTGACTAGCATAATCACTGCTATAATGTAGAGCGCAGTTTTGTATTCAAGGTTTGAAATCAGGATTGGACCCAGGATGCCGCCCGCAGACCAGGCGGTAAGCATGACTCCGTAGATGGTTCCAGCATTTTTCGCGCCAAAGAAGTCTGCTGCAAACGCTGGCATTGTGCCGAAGCCTCCACCGTAGCAAAGGGCGATCAATGCAGCCGGTATCAGCAGGACGCCGAAGTTGCCAATAAACGGTAGCAGGGCAAATGCGATGATCTGTACGATGAAAATGCTGAGAAAGGTGAATGGTCGTCCGATCGCGTCTGAAACCCAGCCCCAGAACAGTCGCCCGGCCCCATTGAAGATCGAAATGGTGCTGACAAGTGTGGCGGCGACCAGTGGGGTCACTCCAGTAAAGGAGGTCGCGAGCGGGGATGCAACGGAGATCAGGGCCGCGCCCGCTGTTACGTTGAGCGCAAGGATGAGCCAGAGCACATACCAGCGTGGTGAGCGCAACGCTTCTGCCAGTGTATAACTGCGTGTTGCCTGTGCCTCTTGCACTTTGGCTGACGGCGTCCACCCTGCTGGTGCATAGCCATCCTGCGCGGTGCGGAAAAATTGTGCTCCGCCGACGACAATGATCAGGTATGCGATCCCCAGATAGAGGAGGGTCGAACCTACCCCTATACCCGTTTTCGCATTAAGAAGTCCAGGCGCAACCAGGCTTACTATCAGCGCGCCCAATCCGAAGCCTGCTACGGCCAGTCCGGTGATAAAACCTCGTCGATCTGGAAACCATTTGATGAGCATGGCCAGGGGGACAATATATCCGAGGCCAATTCCTATGCCCCCGATAATACCATAGGTCAGATAGAGGAGTCCTATACTGTGTAGCGGTGTGGTCAGACCGGCCAGGATCAGTCCCAGGCCATAGAGTATACCTCCGGTTGTGGTAATAATGCGAGGACCAAATCGGTTGTTTAAATACCCTCCAAAGCCTGCTGTGACTCCCAATGCCAGCAGCGTGATGCTAAAGGTGAGATTTGCAGTGGGTTTGTTTGCTCCATAGGTCGTCATGACTGGCGTCAAAAAAACGCTCCAGGCATAGACCGAGCCTAATGCCAACTGGACAATAAATGCAGCTACAGCGATGTACCAGCGGTTGATTGTGCTGGTTTGCCCAATGGAAGAACTGCTCACGATGACTCCTCCTTGAGTGAAGTTCCTCATTCATAAACGAGAAATACGTCCATGCAGAGGCTTCGACAGGTTACGTGCCTTTCCTGGCGCGTGCAGAGAATTTGTATAAATGTGCTGTGCGAAGAGTAGAAATATTCTTCTGAAGTAAAGTATACCCTTACCGGTAATTTTTCGCAATCATAAAAGCCCTCTTCTTGCCATGGTACTTTTGGGTTGATGCATTTCTCTTGATAACTCTATTTTTACTATGGTTTTATACCAGGCTATCGTCGAATGTCGGCGTTTTATAGTCGATTCCATGGTCGAATTCTCTGGTATGAGGCTGCGGTAATACCCTATAGCATGATTACATTCTCAGGACTCTCAATTTTCTTAGCATTTTCTTATCTTGCTAAACTTATTCTTATACGATATACTAGCCACAAGTTTACCGTGAACAGAAAAATACACAAAGATATAGTGAGAAACAATGTACGTTATTGGCTGAAAGCTCTGATGGAAAAATCTATCTGGAGATTTTATAGAAGGGTTTAACAGAACTGCATGGAAATGCCTCCTCAAGATGACAGAAAAACAAAAAATAGTAAGTCTGTAAGTTCACCACAAAAGTCGACTAAAAAAAGAAATTTTTTTGTACGCCATAGCCTCTCTCTGACATGTGGGATACTCATTGTGCTCGTCCTGGTCATCGCGGGGGTGCGCATAACTGATGCGACGATGGCGGGCCCTGTTCCTCAGGAACGCTCGATTAGCGATCTTTTGAATATGTCGGATCAACATCAGGTGAAAACGGCGGTAATTAGTGGCAACGATGTGACGGTCATGGCTCGCAATGGGCAGGAGTTTCATGCCACAAAAGAAACCGGCCAGCCTGTCTCTGAGATTTTCCGCCATGATGGGGTGGATGTCACTGTTGAGAGCACACAAAGTCCGCAATGGACTCAGGGGGTGCTGGATCTGATGCTGATCCTCTTGATCGCCGGTGGCGTCTATTTCATTATCCGCAAAGGTGGTATGGGGGGGAACGCTCTCTCTTTTGCACGCTCGAAAGCAAAGCGCTTTAATGAGGCTCGCCCCTCTATCCTGTTTAAGGATGTGGCTGGCGTGGAGGAAGCAAAGGCTGAACTCCAGGAGATTGTGGAATACTTGCGGCAACCCGAGCGCTTCGTTTCGATGGGTGCACGTACGCCGAAAGGGGTCTTGCTTGTTGGGGCTCCTGGTACCGGTAAAACGCTGATCTCTCGTGCGGTTGCCGGTGAAGCTGGTGTCTCATTCTATAGCGTCAGTGGCTCCGAGTTTGTGGAGATGTTTGTTGGCGTTGGCGCTGCCCGTGTGCGTGATCTCTTTAAAGAAGCCAAAGAACACGCTCCCTGCATCCTCTTTATTGATGAAATTGATGCTGTTGGCCGTCAACGCTCCAATTCAACCACAGGCGGCAATGATGAGCGCGAGCAAACGCTCAATCAGCTACTCGTTGAGATGGATGGCTTCGATAAGCAGACGAATGTCGTCGTGATTGCGGCGACGAACCGCCCCGATGTGCTTGATCAGGCGCTGCTTCGCCCCGGTCGCTTTGATCGTCGCGTCATGCTTGATAAGCCTGATATTCGTGGCCGTCTGGCTATCCTCGAGGTACACGCCCAGGATAAGCCTCTGGCTGAAGGCATTGAACTGCATGATATCGCTCGTCGCACTGCTGGCTTCTCTGGAGCCGATCTGGCGAATCTTCTCAATGAAGCTGCCTTGCTCGCTGCACGCAATGGTCAGAATAGTATTTGTCGGCCCGAACTGGAAGAAGCAATTCTGCGCGTGATGGCAGGCCCGGAGCGGAAGAGCCGCCTGATTACTGACGCGGAAAAGGCGATCATTGCCTATCACGAGGTCGGTCATGCGATTGTCATGCGCTCGATGCCCGGCGCTGATCCGGTCCAGAAGGTGACGGCAATCGCGCGCGGTATGGCTCTCGGGATTACGGTCCAGGCCCCTGCTGAGGATCGCTATCTGCTGCGCCGCTCTGAACTTATCGCAAAAATGGCTGGAGCAATGGGGGGACGCGCTTCTGAAGAGCTTATCTTCGGCGATATCACTACCGGGGCCAGCCAGGATATCGAGTATGTCACCAGCCTTGCCCGCCGTATGGTCTGCGAGTTTGGCATGACTCCTCTTGGCAATATCTCTCTCAAGGCTGATGCCGATGGGAGCGTGCAAATTAGCCCTGATCTGGCCGCGAAGATCGATAAAGAGGTCGCTGCCCTCATCGATCAGGCCTATCACACTGCTCTGGCAATTCTCACTGAGAAGAAAGATAAGCTGGTCAGGATCGCGGAACATCTGATCCTGGTTGAGACGATCGATGGAACCGAGCTTGATGCTATGCTTTTCCCGGCCGCATGACGCGCACTTTTATTGCCCTGGAAATGAATCAAGATCAGCAGCGCCACCTGGAGGATGTGATCCGCCAGGTGGCGCGTGTGTTGCCCGATGTCCATTTTGTTGAGCCTGCTGGCATTCATCTGACGCTCGCCTTCCTCGGCGAACTTAACGATGAGCAACTCGCACAGGCTACCGAAGCCACTGCATGGGCCGCTCAGCAATCTCTCCCTTACAGCTATCGCCTGAACCGCATCGGCACCTTCGGCTCGCCGCATTCTCCGCGTGTGATCTGGATGGGTATCGAGGAACCAACGGGCGCTCTTCTCCGTCTGCATCGTATCCTCAATCAACAGCTAGAACTGCGTGGTTTCGCCACCGACAAACGTCCCTTTTCTCCTCACCTGACTCTTGCGCGCGTCAAACGCCCTCTTTCTCCGCTCGAACAGCAGCACCTGCAAGCACTGCTCTCCGGGCAGCAGACAACCATAACCTCGTCCACCAGTTACTCCGTGCACGCGCTAAATGTGATGAAAAGCGAACTTCTCCGCACAGGCGCTCACTATACTGTTTTGCGCGAATGCCCCCTGAAAAATTGCTGAGTCCTTTCAGCCATTTTATCCTGTTTGAGAGCTTGTATATTACAAATAAGCTATTTCCTTTGCAAAACGTATGCTCTCGTGTAATATAGAGGATATATTGAATTTTCAGGGGGTGAGATGATGCAGGAAGCACCTACGAAAATCTGTCTTTATTGTCGTGCAACGTGTGATTTCCATGACACATTTTGTGGCAAATGCGGTCAGCCATTTATCGCATCTGGACTGAATACAGAAACACACTATCCTGGTCAATCTCAGTCTACAAATACCATTCCCCCTGTATTCAACACGGTCCCGATGTCCAACCCACCGATGCCCAACACGATACCGAATACCCTCTCTTCGGCTCCTCTCTCTTCGTCCCCCGTTTTTGTTACTTCTCCTCCTTCGTCTCCTCTCTCTTCGTCCCCTGCTCTTACTCCCTCTCCTTCAGATCCGACTCAGCGTCCGCACCAGCGCCCGACAAAATATCTTGTGATTATCGCGGTGCTGCTTGCGCTACTCATCGGTGGGGCGGGTATCGAAATTGGACGATTTAGTAAAAATTTTTCTTTTCAAGAAACTGTTACTGACAATGGCGCAGCTGCAACACAACAGCCAACGACCCCTTCGCAATCTCAACCAGAGAGGATTCTGTATCAGGAGGATGGTTCTGATAGCTGGAAAGGCTGGAGCGGAAGTGGGGACTGGAATATTCTAAATGGAATGTTGATCAATGATGGTTCTTATGATATAAGCACTGAGCCACCAACAATTACTGCGCCATATCAGGTCGATGCTACTGCTAATTATGCGGTGGAGGCAAGGATTCGTGTGGTGCATGAGATCTCGGGGCGCTCGCTCACTCCCTATTTTGGGCTCTCTGTGCGTGGTACGTCGTCGGGTGCCACATGGGAAGGCTATTGGGTGACTGTAATTCCCCCCAATTCAACCGTTCCACAACCGGCTGTCTATATACAGAATAATATTTCTACGAATTTCGCGCAGTCTATTTTGAAGGATATTCCTTTTGATCCCGGCTCTGACTGGCATACCTATCGTGTTGAGGTAAATGGTAACGATATTAAAGTGCTGATCGATGGGATCCTCAAGCTTGAGATACAGGATAATCAGTTTCTCACTGGCGCTCAAGTTGGCCTGGGCGATGCTGATGCAGAACTCAGTATCAGTAGCTTCAAAATCACCGCTCTCTAATCTCTTCGTTTCGCTCGTATGGGTATCCGAGTCCTGACTTTTTTTATTCTGCAATATATTATTGGTTTCTTCGTTTATAGCATTGTGAGATTGTAAGTATACACCAGCGGGCGTTGCTGGCCGAAAAATAAGTGTGTCGATCTGAAATATTTTGTTGGATAACGGAAGCCGCGTCGATCCGCTGGGGTCGATAGATGTTTCTAATAGTCATATGTGACATATATCTATACTCAGATCACCGGCTTGTATTGTTCTTCCAGTTTGTGTTTGATTTGTGAGAATACTTGTGCGACAGGGTTGACAAATACGTATGGCTGGTGTATCCTCCTCACATGAATAAAGGCACAAATGCTCTGGCGATGTTGCTGTTGTAGTATTTGTACATCATCTGGCGATCTGACACCCTTGCGCGTATTTTTATGATAAATTTTGACGGGAGTAGAGAAATGACGGCGACGATCAGTAGTACGGCCTACGCAGCTCAATATGCTGCTACGAGTCCGTCTCGTCGTATGCCCTTCTCAATGCCTGCATCTACGTGTATGGGCATGTCCGCTGCTACTGCAAGCATTATCACTCTTGAAACCGGCGTGTATACGTCGGTTTCTTTATTTATGGTAGTGCTCCTTTTATGCTTATGCTCCCTTCTTCTTCCACGGCTTGTGGTCCTTATTAGCCTCGTCCTTATCGGCCTTACCGGACTCATTAGGCTTGAGAGTCTGGTAGGGCTTGTAACGAGGTTAGCCACCACCGCACCATAGGGAGAATGAAAGGGAGCAATGAAGCCAACCCGATCCAAAGAAGGTATCCTGACGAGGGCCTCCCCATGTGGGTAGGTCCTCTTTTTTTATAGTCACTTTATCCAGGAGGAATTATGGCAATCGCAGCAAAAACCTTGCAGCAGGCGGATGCCTCATCTCAGGCAGAACACATCCCAGCGCGTGAACTGGCTGGCAGTCATATCATTTGTGAGGCTCTGATACGCGAGGGTGTAAAGTTGATGTATGGCTATCCCGGCGGTTGTATCATGCCTTTCTATGATGCACTGACCTCTTACCCTTCGCTGCACCACGTCCTTGTTCGCCACGAACAGGGGGCCGCTCATGCAGCCGATGGCTATGCTCGCGCTACCGGGAAGGTTGGCGTGTGCATCGCGACCAGCGGTCCGGGTGCCACTAATCTCGTTACTGGCCTGGCAACGGCTTTTATGGACTCGATCCCTGTTGTGGCAATCACGGGCCAGGTGGGCACTTCCCTGCTCGGCCGCGATGGTTTCCAGGAAACCGATGTCATTGGTATTACTCAACCGATTACGAAACACAATTTTCTGGTGCGCAATGTCGCTGAACTGGGCGAGATCGTCCACGAGGCCTTCCGCATCGCTCGCTCCGGCCGCCCGGGTCCTGTGTTAATTGATGTACCGAAAGACGTACTTTTTGCCAAGGCTTCGTATCGCGCCGAGGACTATACTACTTCTGAAGAATATCTGCAATCCCTGGCCGCGAATATGCAAGCTCCTGCCGCTCATTTGTTGGAGCAGGCCGCATCTCTGATCGCACAGGCACAGCGCCCTCTGATTATGGCCGGACACGGTATTATTCTTTCGAATGCTTATAACGAGCTCAAAGCGTTTGCTGAAAAGACGACGCTTCCTGTGATTACGACGCTGCTAGGCTTGAGCGCTTTCTCTGATACGCATCCTCTCAATATTGGTATGCCTGGTATGCATGGTCCCGCTCACGTGAACCGCGCAATCGGTGAAGCCGATCTGATTGTTGGCGTTGGACTCCGCTTCGATGATCGGGTCACTGGCAAGGTCTCTGAGTTCGCTCCTAAAGCGCGCTTTGTCCATATTGATATCGATCCCTCTGAAATGCACAAGGTGAAGGTTGCTGCGGTGCCGATTGTTGCTGATGCAAAAATTGCCCTGTCCGCTTTGACTGAGACGGTTGCGCCCGCGGACAAAAGCGCCTGGTTGCGGGAGATCCGTAGCTGGCAACATATGGAAGACGAGCGCTTGCAGGGTATTCAGCACAACGAGGAATATCCCGATCCGGTCGGTATTCTGGAAGGCATTCGTAAAGCGACCAAAGGCGAGGCCATCGTGGTCTCCGATGTGGGTCAGCACCAGATGTGGACTGCTCGCTATTATACCTGGACCCGCCCCAATAGTCACATTACGTCTGGTGGCCTCGGCACGATGGGCTTTTCTCTGCCTGCCGCGATGGGCGTAAAAATGGGCATGCCTGATTCTCCCGTCTGGGTGGTCGCTGGCGATGGTAGTTTTCAGATGAATATCCAGGAGCTGGCTACATTGCAGCAAGAGGGTGTGACGCTGAAGGTTGCGATCATGAACAATGGATATCTCGGCATGGTTCGCCAGTGGCAGCAATTCTTCCACTCGCGCAATTATTCGGAGACGCCTATCACCGGCCCCGATTATGAGAAGCTGGCTGCCGCTTATGGTCTGACTGGCATGCGCGTGACCCGTCCCGAAGACGTTGAGTCGGCTATTCAGCGTGCGATGGAGATCGAGGGTACGGTGATTATCGACTTTGTGATCGAGGCTGAGTCCTGCGTGTATCCGATGGTTGCTCCGGGTTCTGCCATCACGAATATGATCGAAGAAACTGCTGAGGAGAATGTCTGATATGTCAAATGCTACCGCTGTTGCGCCCAGAGCCGGGCAGTCAGATGTCGAGCAAAGCTCGGCCTACGCTCTGGTCGTTGTTGTGGCCGATCGCCCTGGCTCGGTTGATCGTGTGGTTGGCCATCTGCGCCGTCGCCGTGCTAACATGCAGACACTGGTTCTCGGACGCAGCGAACAACCCGAGTATGTTCGCCTCTCTGTCACGGTCAATGACTCTGAGGTTGGTGTCGATCATCTGGTCGAACAGCTTCGCAAAATTGCTGATGTTCGTCAGGTGCAGCATTTCGCTTTGCAACAGGCGCTTATCCGCGAACTGGCGCTTATCCGTGTCAGTACCGCTGAGAATCGCGTGAATGAAATTATTACTCTTGCTCACCAATTTGGCGCTTATGCTATCGATGTGACACCGGAGACGCTGACCCTGGAGGTAACAGGCAGCGTCGATAAGGTGGAGCAACTGGTAGATCTCTTGCGCAAATTTGGTATCCGTGAGGTGGCGTATTCCGGACAGGTTGCGCTCTCTCGTGGTGCCGTTGCTGGTGAGCAGTAGAAGTAGAAGAGGAGACATTTTATGGTTAGTATTTACTATGATTCCGATGCGAATATGGAGCTTATTCTGCAAAAACGCATCGCTATTATTGGCTATGGTAGTCAGGGCCACGCTCATGCTTTGAATGCTCAGGAGAGCGGCTGCGAAGTGGTCGTTGGTCTGCCTGCGAATAGCAAGAGCCGCGCCAAAGCTGAAGCCGATGGTGTGCGTGTGATGTCAACCGCCGAGGCGGCTGCCTGGGCCGATGTGATTATGATCCTGACTCCTGATGAGACGCACAAAGAAATTTTTGAGCGCGACATCAGGCCCGGCCTCGCCCCTGGCAAGATGCTCATGACCGCTCACGGTTTCAGCATCCACTTCTCGCAGATCGTGCCCCCCGAGAATATCGACGTGACGATGATTGCGCCGAAGAGCCCCGGTCATCTGGTGCGCCGCGTCTACACCGAGGGCGGCGGCGTCCCCGGCCTGATCGCTGTTCACCAGGACGCGAGTGGCAATGCTCACGCGCTCGCTCTGGCCTATGGTTGTGCGATTGGTTGCACACGCGCGGGCGTCCTCGAGACGACCTTTAAGGAAGAGACCGAGACCGATCTCTTCGGCGAGCAGGCGGTTCTCTGCGGCGGCGTGACTTCACTGATCCGTACCGGTTTTGAGACGCTGGTGGAAGCTGGCTATGCGCCCGAGAGCGCCTATTTCGAGTGCATGCACGAGATGAAGCTGATCGTTGATCTGCTCTACCAGGGCGGCATGGAATACATGCGCTATTCGATCAGTAATACTGCCGAGTATGGCGATTATGTCTCGGGCCCGCGCATCATCGATGAGAGCGTACGCGAGCGCATGCGCCAGGTTCTGCGTGAGATCCAGGATGGCACGTTTGCGACGAACTGGATTCAGGAGAATCTCGCCGGTCGTCCGAGCTTCCTGGCGATGCGCCGCAGAAATGCGGAACATCAGATCGAGAGCGTCGGGAAAGACCTGCGCGCGATGATGTCCTGGTTGAACCCTGTCCAACAGCCGACTTCTCAGGCGAAAACTGAGGCTGAAGCAAAGAAGTAACGGGAACACTCGGTAAGAGGAGAGGGGGTTAGCCTCTTCTCTTACCTCGATACGAAGGAGGAAATACAGTCATGGGAGATCCTGCGGTAGTAAAAATTTTTGATACGACGCTGCGTGATGGAGAACAATCACCCGGCGCAACGATGACCATTGAGGAGAAACTGCTTGTCGCGGAACAGTTAATGCGTCTCAATGTGGATATCATCGAGGCTGGCTTTCCTGCTGCCTCTCCTGGCGATCTTGCCGCAGTAAAAGAGATTGCTCGCCATGTTCATGGTGCTGCCGTTGCGGGCCTCGCGCGTGCACACAAAAGCGATATCGATGCCGCCTGGGAGGCTGTACGCGACGCTGAGCATCCGGTCATCCATGTCTTCCTTGCCACCTCCGACATTCATCTTGAACACAAGCTACACCTGACGCGCGCCGAAGCCCTGGAACGTGTGGAAACGATGGTCTCATATGCTCGCTCTCTCTGCGAGACGATTGAGTTCTCTGCCGAAGATGCCACGCGTAGCGAGTGGGACTATCTCTGCCGTGTCTTCGAAACTGCAATCAAGGCGGGGGCGACGACGATCAATATCCCTGATACGGTCGGTTATACGCTGCCTCATGAATACGAAGGTCTCTTCCGTTATCTGCGCGAACGCGTGCCTGGCATCGATGATGTGACGATGAGCGCACATTGCCACGATGATCTTGGCCTGGCAACTGCCAATACGCTGGCAGCTATTCGCGGTGGCGCACGTCAGATCGAGGTGACGATTAATGGCATCGGTGAGCGCGCAGGCAATACGGCGATTGAAGAGGTCGTTATGGCGCTACGCACGCGCCCTGATGCATTCGGAAATGTGGATACACACGCTCGCGCTGAAGAGCTGCTCGCTACCAGCCAGCTGGTGAGCCGCCTCACGACTATTCCGGTGCAGCCCAATAAGGCTATCGTTGGCATCAATGCCTTCGCCCATGAGGCCGGTATTCATCAAGATGGGATGTTGAAAAATCGCCTGACGTATGAGATTATGACTCCTCAATCGGTTGGCTGGACGGAAACAAAACTGGTTATGGGAAAACATTCCGGTCGCCATGGCCTCGATGCTCGCTTACGCCAGCTCGGCCATCACCTCGACGCGGATCAGTTGAAGCTTGCCTATAATCGTTTTGTGGTCATGGCTGATCAGAAGAAATATCTGAGTGACGCTGATCTCCTCTATATCGTGGAAAGCGGCATGGATACTCCTTCGGCTGTATAATCGCTGCCCGGTCGGCATGGGCCTTACCTCTGCTGCCCGGGCACGTAATGCTCCTTTTACCTTTTTCACTGTGACTTTTGTACCCCCGGTAGTTACGCATCAATAAGAAACGTGATAGAATAGGTGTAGCGTAGAGAAAGGATGAATAATGCACTCTTCATCAGAAAGGCAGGTAGCTAGCGATGGCACTGGTATTACCTGCCTCAGTAACTGTTTTAACACCAGCCACCTCGGCTAATCTTGGGCCTGGCTTTGATAGCCTGGGCCTGGCTTTACAACTTTATAATCGTTTTGTGGTGGAAGAAAGTAATGGTGATCCCGCTCAACCCCTCATTGAAGTTCAGGGAGAGCTTGGTGCGGGCCTTTCAACCGGGCCGGACAATCTCTTTTTCCGGTCTTTTGCTTTGCTTTTCGAGCATCTCCACATTCCTCTACCTGCTGTCCGCATTCGGATGATGATTCAGATTCCTCCTGGCTGTGGACTTGGCAGTAGTGCTACCGCTGTGGTAGGTGGCCTGGTGGCCGCGAACGAGTGGTTGCGTGCGCAGAATCTCTCTCTTCCTACAGAGGATCTGTTGCCCCTGGCGGTGGAGGCGGAGGCGGGAAATCATCCCGATAATGTTGCTCCTGCCTTGCTCGGCGCTCTGGTGGCGACAACTCATGTCGATGGAAAGATCCATGCGATCAAAACCCCTTTCCCTGATGCCTTGAAGGCGGTTATTTTCACTCCTTCTTTCCCCATGGACACTGTTGCCGGACGCAAGTTATTGCCGTCCAGCTATCCTAAGGCCGATGTGACCTTTAATACGGGCCGCGTCGCCCTGCTCTTGACTGCACTGCAAACGGGGCGCTACGAGCTCATTGGCGAGGCTATGCAGGATCGCTTGCATCAACCCTATCGCCAGGCTCTCTTCCCCGCAATGCCCGATATTATCCAGGCGGCTATTGCTGCTGGTGCTCATGGCGCTTGCCTTTCTGGTGGTGGTTCTTCTCTCATTGCTCTCACCAGCGCGCGCTTCCATGAGGTGTTGCACGCGATGCAGGAAACTGCCCGCAAGTCGGGGGTGGAGGGCTCTGGGATGGTTTTACGTGCAGATCAGAGTGGAGCGCGGATTATCAATACTCCGCGTAGCCGCATACGAAAGGAAGTCAGCGCGCGCTATGGCGATCAATTCTACTGGTCTCCTGCCAGGACAGGGGGCGGGGGACGGCGATAATCGCGCCAATCTCCCTCTCTCTCAAGATGTTGTTGAAGCGTTATCTACCGTTTCGCTTCGTTGTGTCGAATGCTCGGCTGTCTACCCCGCGGTAACTGCCGGGCTACCCGTTCCTCCTCCCCGCTATCGCTGTGATTGTGGCGGGGTACTTGACGTGGAAATGCCGTTCCGTCTCCCGAAACAACAGGCTTTGTATGCCCAGGGGGGCGCAAATACGCAATCCTTTGAACTGGACTTCGCCACGGAGAACGATTCAACTCCTTCCGCTGGTGCTGCCTGGCGCCAACTCTTCGATGAACGGGTCGCTAATCCGCCTATCTGGCCGATCAGTACGGATAAGATGCTGCTCGATAGCAGTGGCGTCTGGCGCTATCGGGAACTGTTGCTCCCGGCCCCTGAACGCTATGTGGTCTCTCGCCCCGAAGGCAATACTGGCCTCTATCCTGTGGGCATTGAGAATTGCGGCTCTGGTCGCCTGGGCCATCGCCAGATCGGCCTCTATGCTGGCCTGGAGCGCTTTTTCTTGAAGCACGAGGGCGAAAATCCTACGGGCAGCTTTAAAGATCGCGGGATGACGGTCGGGGTGACGATGGCGAGTATGCTGGGCGCACGTGCTGTGGCCTGTGCCTCGACTGGCAATACTTCGGCCTCTCTGGCTTCTTACGCTGCTCAGGCTGGTATGCGCGGTATCGTCTTTTTGCCTGCGGGCAAGGTCGCTGGCGGCAAGTTATCGCAGACGCTGGCGTATGGCGCAACAACGGTTCAGATCGAGGGCGACTTCGACGATGCTATGCGTCTCGTCGAACAGGTCTGCAATGAGATGAATATCTATTTGCTCAATTCTCTCAATCCATTCCGCGTTGAGGGCCAGAAGGCGATCGGCTTTGAGATCTTACAGCAGCTCGATTGGCAGGCACCAGATTGGCTCGTTCTACCTGCTGGTAATCTGGGCAATACTTCGGCCATCGGGAAGGCGTTCCGTCAGGCCTATCAGCTTGGCCTGATTAGCCATCTGCCACGTATCGCTTCGATCCAGGCGGCGGGCGCGAATCCTTTCTATCAGAGCTACATTCAGGGCTTCTCTCAACGCTACAAGGTGCGCGCCGAAACGGTGGCAACTGCGATCAAAATTGGCGATCCTGTGAGCTTTTCTCGCGCCCGTCGCGTGATTGAGGAGTGCGATGGCGTCGTTGAGCAGGTCTCGGATGAGGAGATTCTGGCCGCTAAGGCGGTGATCGATCGCTCCGGTATCGGCTGTGAGCCCGCTTCGGCGGCGACTCTGGCCGGTGTCCGTAATCTGGTTGCTCGCGGCGTGATTAAGCGCGATGAGCGTGTGGTCGGGGTGCTCACCGGCAATCTCTTGAAAGATGGGCAGACCGGTATCCCTCAGCAGGTTGATGGAAAGGCGATTGAGGCTACTCTTGATGCCGTCAGGAAGGTTTTGAGCTAGATGGGTCTACTTGCCTATACTACTCGCTCGGTTCGTGATGTCCCGTCCGCTCTGGCGGGACATCGTGCTACTTTCTCCTCATTGCTCCGCTCCTGGGAGTTTTATCTTCTCCTGCTTGTGACGCTTTTCTTACGCCTCTATCACATCGATCTCACTGAGTTCGATGGCGATCAGGCGACTATTTTTTATATGGCTCGCGAGGCGATTAATCAGGGGATGCTGGTTGCGACTTCCAATGGGGCCTCGATCGGGATTATCAATCCTCCTGCGGTCGTGTATCTGCTCATGATTACGGCGGCTTTTAGTCCGAACCCACTCTGGGCTGCTGTGCTGACTGCGCTGATGGCCTCGCTTGCTGTTGTGCTTACCTACGTTTTCGTGCGCCGCTATTTCGGACGCGTGGCCGCGACGATTACTGCTCTGACGTATGCGCTGGCCTACCGGTCGGTTTTCTATGCACGCTTTATCTGGAACCAGAACTTTTTGCATCTCTTTGTGATTCTTTTCTTTTTCGCTCTTTTCTGGGGCGTCGTAGAACGCCGTCGCGGCTGGCTCTTCCCTGCGATGTTTCTTCTTGGTCTGATGATTCAGTTGCATGCGACGGCTGTTCTGCTTGCTGCCCCTTTGCTGGTCGCGGTACTGCTGGCTCCCGGGACGATCCGCTGGCGCGATCTGCTTCTCGGCCTGCTCTCTCTACTCCTTCTCTATCTCCCGTATCTTCTCTGGGAGTTTTCGGTCCAGTTCTATGACCTCAATCTGCTGCTGACTCCCTCAAAACATCTCCCGGTGGTGGATAATGAGGCGCTTCTCTTTTATCAATCGTATTTGAATCCTTTTCAGGAACCTCTGAATCGGCACTCGGTTCTCTATCAGGTCGCTCCCTGGTTCGGCTGGCTGACGGGGACGCTGACGGTTCTGGTGATTGCCGGGGCTTTGCTTGCGCTGGTGCAGGTGGTCTGGCCGGGACACGAAAAAAATACTCATCAGTCTCGTTCCGATGCTCCTGTCTCTTCCTGGTGGCGTCGTCCCTTTGTCTGGTGGCAGCGTCTGCGTGCGGCTCCTCTGCGCTCTGGCCTGCTGGTCCTGCTGATCTGGCAGGCGGTGCCTCTTGCCTATCTCTCGCGCCACTCCTTGCCGATTTATATGCACTATTTCATTATCTTTATGCCGGGCCAGTTTCTGCTGCTTGGTTTCTTTCTGGCAAGCGCGATTGCATGGCTGGGGAACTGGGGCTCCGCGGGAAGAGCCGGACGTTATCTGCTCTATGCCTTCTCGACTTTGACGGTCGTTACGCTATTGCTGGGCAGTGTGGCGCAACTGATCGATCTTTCCCTGGGAAACTATAACGATCACGCTCTTTCTCGCCCGTATTATCAGGATCTGAGCACGGTGGAGGACGCGATGGCGGCCGCCGATAAACTGGCTATGCAACGCCATTTGCACCATGTCTACATCGCTACTGATACGAATCAGATGATTTTTCAAGCTCTGGCATATCGCATGCACACTCCTATGACGCTCTTCGACAAACGCTATTGTATGCTCTTGCCTGATCCTGCCTCCGGCCCTGCGGTGATGCTGGTGAGTCCGTATAATTCGATTACTGACGATCTTCTGGCGCATTACACGCAGTCAACGCTGGTGCGCACTCTGGCACGCCCCGGCGGCGATCCGTATCTTTTGTATGTGGTACGCTCGTTGCCCGCTACGGTAGCTGCCTCGCCTGCGCATAGTTTCTCTGACAATTTACGCTTGCTCGATACCACTGCTCAAACGGCCTATCTGGGCAATACACGCCGTATGGTGATGCGCTGGCAGTTGTTGCGCTCTGCCGCTCCATCCTCGCGCGTGTCATACGATTATCGTTTCGCGGTTTCGGCTCCTGCTCTTGATAGGACGGTCGCGGAGGGATCCTGCTCTCTGACCTCTTTGCAGACTGGCGACCAGCTCATTACGGCGCTCCCACAATCTGCTGCGGACGTACAGGCGCTACAACTCTCTCTCTCTGCGACCTATCAGGAGACCCATCCCTTTTATCTCTCCTATGGCCCACTCAAGTTTGAGACGATCAAGGATGATTACACGCCTCTTAGCAGGCTGGTGACGGATGATGGCAAGAAACGTATGCTGCTTAGCTGATCTTGCCTGTCTGCTGCAAATCGCCTTGGACATCCGTGCGGAACGGTGCTATAGTTACAGTACAGAGAATGTACTTGAAGTGGACAGGACAAAGAAGGCGGCAAGGCCATGGAGATGCGAAAACGTTTGCGGCAATTAATCCCCACCTGGGAGATGCCCTCAGATCCAGTGAAGGCCGTCTGGTGGTTCCTGCACTGGCTATTGAAGCTGACGGTGAATTTCTTCTGGCTTCTGATTATTGCGGGGGGCATTTTTGAGGTGGTTGTGAACTGGCGCGTGGGCGGTCCTTTTAATGGGATTGTGAGTGGACTGGTGACGCTGCTGGTGGGCGCAATTGTCTGGGCCGCTCTCTTTGTCATTCTGCTTGTTGTCAATTTCATGACCGGGGTGAAGCAGGTGATCAATGAGGCCGCTCGGATGCAGCAGACGCTCAAGCAGCGCAATCCCTATAGCCCCTATACTTCATTTACGCAGGCAGAGCGCGAGCCTGAGGGGACTATCGTGGAAGGTTCGATCACGGATCTGGATGAAGAACGCCGGAAACGCCGCTAGCAATTGAAGGTAAAGAGCGCCCTAGAGGACGCTCTCACTATTTTCTTCTTGCCAGGCTTGCAATGCTGGATCATCAACAGTTGGCACATAGGAAAAAAGCAAGGGACCGCTGCCAGCGATGCGATACTCTCCCAGTTTTGCGGGCAATACCATGGTCTCGCCTCGCTTTAAACGCTCGCTCTCTTGCAGGTTCTCCCCATAAGAGACCTGAACCTCTGCCCCTAATGAGGAGAGGATGATGCAACTCTGTGCTGTGCTACCGGAGAAGATGCCGGGCTCGTTACTCTGTTCGCGAAGAAGAAGCTCACACGAAACAAAATATTTACACGCTACCAGATAACGCTGCTGATAACTTCCGTTGCTGCCTGCTGTGACGGCTCTCGCTTTAACCTGCGCTGGAACTTCATAATGAGCAACTTCGAGGGATTTCTCGATATGCAACTCACGTGGCTTGCCTGTGGCTGAGAGTCGCCCATAGTCATACATGCGATAGGTGACATCGGAGTATTCTTGTAGCTCGTAGAGCACAATTCCGTTCCCGATAGCATGTACGGTGCCCGCTGGCACGAAAATAATATCGCCCGCTTCTACGCTGACTTCCTGGAGCAATGTGTCCAGTGTGACGCTCTCTATTGCCTGTCTGACGGCTTCGCGATTCGTGGGAGTCTTGAAGCCATAGACGATTTTTGCCTCAGGCTCTGCTGCGAGGATATACCAGTACTCTGTCTTTCCTAACTTTCCGCCTTCATGGATCGCGGCGTACTCGTCTTTCGGGTGCACCTGTACGGAAAGTTGAGCGTTCGCATCTATGAATTTTGCCAGTAAAGGGAAACGTTCGCCAAAGACTCTGCATACTTGCTCGCCGAGAAGATCGCTTCCCAGTTGCTCTACTAACATGCCCAGGCTACTGCCTGCATATCTGCCGTTCTGGACCACTGTGCTGATTTCTGTCTCCCAGGCTTCACCGATGGCTTCGTTCGCTTGCGGAAGGAGCTTCCAGCCGTCTCTCTCTAAATTTCTTCCCCCCCAGAGGGTTTCATGCAGAGACGCTTGTAGCCGAATTGGATAGAGATGCTGCAAGTTTTTTGACTCCTACGATTACGTTATTTCATCTTGCTGGATACATTTGTGTTGCGTATGTCAATCTATTGCTACAATAACGTATATCCAGAAAAATACGCTCTCTGCTTAACTGGTAAGCAAAACTCCTTCGAGCTGGCGCCGCAGTTTGTCGCGCATCCTGATCCCTTTGATGCGGTAAATCTCATTTCCGTTTCTGAAGAAAACAAGCGTCGGTACTGCGTCCACCTGCCACTGTTGTGTCAGCTTTACCTGCTCATCAACATCTACTCGCGCAAATATGACCCGTTCCTGATACTCTTTATTGACGGCCTCTAACTCTGGAATCTGAATGTCACACGAATTGCTGCCTTCTTTATAGAAAAGGACCAGCACTGTCTGTTCCGCTTTTGTCACTTTTGCGGCAAAATTTTCTTCTGTTATTTGTGTAAAGATGTCTACCATACCATCCTCTTGTAATATGCAAAATAAGCTTTCTCCAAAGGTATCACTCAGGCGTAGTGTTGTCAAGCAAACTCCTCCGTTTGCTCTCATACCGGGTGGCTGGTGTGCTGTTTTTAGTCGCTGCGCGACACTATTAAACGGAAAGAAGCGCCTCGGCGTCTTCTATGAGATAACGATATCCTTGCTCGGTCAGAAAGAGTTGCCGATTGGCCGAGAACTCTTGATCTCTGGTGTCTCGCGTCACGACGGTGTAGAAGTAGGCCAGGCTTCCGTCACTCTTGGGCCGCAGAATACGCCCCAGACGTTGGGCCTCTTCCTGACGCGAACCAAACGTGCCCGAGACTTGAATGGCGACGTTCGCATCAGGCAGGTCGATGGCAAAGTTTGCCACTTTACTCACGACCATTCGTTTGATCTCTCCTTGCCGAAATTGTTCATACAGCTTCGCTCGCTGGGCGTTTGAGGTACGCCCTGTCAATAGCGGCGCATGCAGTTCTTCGGCCAGCTCTTTGAGCTGGTCAAGATACTGACCAATGACGAGGACCTGATCCCCCTGGTGGCGCTCGACGAGATGGCGCACGATATCGAGCTTGGCGGAACTTTCGGCTGCCATACGATATTTCTCGCGCTCTTCTGCCATGGCGTAATTCATCTGTTCGTCTTCGCTCATGCTGACGCGAATCTCGTGACATTCTGCTGTGGCGATCCAGCCCTGTTGTTCGAGCTCACGCCATGGTACGTCGTATTTCTTTGGCCCGATCAGACTAAAGACGTCCGCTTCACGCCCGTCCTCGCGAATCAGGGTCGCGGTCAATCCCAAACGACGCCGCGCTTGAATCTCGGCTGTGACGCGGAATACTGGCGCTGGCAGCAGATGCACTTCGTCGTAAATGATCAGTCCCCAGTCATAGCTGGTGAACAGCGAGAAATGGGGGAAATAGGCAATATCGTCTTCACTTTGCCCATCGCTCCCTCCACGCCGATAGGTGAGAATCTGGTAGGTGCTGACGGTGATGGGGGCGATATCTTTCCGTTCGCCGGTGTATTCTCCGACCATCTCCGCGGGAATATCGGTCTTGTCCAGAATCTCGTCAATCCATTGTCGTACGGCAATGGTGTTCGGTGTCAGGATGAGTGTGGCTCGCTGCACATTTGCGATGGTGGATAACCCTACAATGGTTTTGCCAGCTCCACAGGGGAGAACCACAACTCCGCTCCCTCCGCTCAATGCCCCTCCTGCATAAAATGCAGATGCGGCAGCGGTCTGATAGCCGCGCGGCTCAAAGGCTTTTCCATGGGTGGTCTCGTCCCGCAATTTTACTGGCAATGGCGAACCCTCGGTATAGCCTGCCAGATCCTCGGCTGGAAATCCAATATGAATCAATGCCTGCTTGATATGACCACGTCGGGCCGGATCGACCTCAATATGATAGGGATCAAGCCGTTGCAACAGGTAGGGCTGTGTTCTTTTGTGTTGCAGCACTTCTGTGATCAAGGCGATATCTTCTGAATGCAAGATCAGGCGCTCTCCGTCGCGTATGAGCTTGATTCTTCCGTATCGCTTGATGTATTCCCGAATCTCAACGGTAATATTGCCGGGAATGGCGTATTTACTATATTGGTTCAGCAGTTGCAGGATATCATCTGCGTGCATTCCTCCTGCCGCTGCATTCCACAATGAGAGAGGCGATAGACGATAGGTATGGATATGTTCGGGTGATTTTTCTAGTTCGGCGAATTGGGCCAGCGCATCACGGGCTTCGGCATGCAATGGATGGTCGACCTCAAGTAAAATGGTTCGGTCGCTTTGTACGATCAGTGGATTACTGGGATTCATCTTTTATACTCCGGGCATCTCCGCCCACGTCCTCACATATTTCACAACGGTGTTGACAGTTGCTTCTTCAAACCCTCTCATGAGATGCCTCGCTCCAACAATTACTTTGATGCCTTTCGGCCCTTGCTGTTGTTCCACAAATGGCTCCAGTTTGTAGAGTGGGCAAATCTCATCGAATTCTCCTGTGACAAAGAGCTTGGGACGCTCAAATGGCCGGGGGAATCCGTTGCTCGCACGGAAAAGAGGAAGGCTAATGGCAACTATTGTCCGTATTCTACGGTCGAAGGGGGCGTAGAGAAAAGCGACATATGCTCCAAATCCGTGCCCAATAACACAAACCTTGCTGGGGTTGATTCCTGTTTGGGTCAGTGCTATATCCAGTGCTCCTGCCAGATCCAATGGCTCCATGCGCCCATCACTCTGTTGTCCCTGGCTTTTCCCGACTCCGCGAAAGTTAAAACGCAGTGCTACCATGCCTTCTTGTGCTAATCTCTTCGCCAGGGCCACGGTGAGGGTATCGTTCATATCACTGCTCGCTGGCTGGGGATGACAGAGAATGATCACTGGTGCTTGCTCTACAGGTGTTGGGTGGTGCACCACTCCTTCTAAAAGAAATGCTGGCTGTCCTTTACTGGGAAAGGTAATGAGCCGTTCAGCTACTGCCGATGAGGTCATTTTATGCCCTTCTGCTACCGGGTCGTTTGCAACTTACTCTCTATCTTATCCCAGGAAATCCTCTACGTCAACATTCTTGAACGAAATAGCTGCTTTTTCTATCTGCTCCTATCCTCGCTTTATCCATTAGTCCCCCTTTGTGAGTTTTTTATGATTTCTGACGAATAACTTAAATTTGTGCGACAAAACCTTTGCATGTTCGCGTAAGAATGTTATACTGAGTAAGACATATGTGGGTGGATTTTTCCTGGCTCCTGTGTCTGAGTACGGACGATTCATGATCCCTGGGGCGCAATTTATTTTTGGTACTCTGTCTGTGCATAGTGTATCATATCGGTGAGGCAATAAAGGATAGAGGCAAGTGCCAGGCCTTTATTTTTAGTCCTACCTCTTCTATCGCCTCCGTCCTGTGCGCTATTCTTCCGGGGTGCGAATCTCGTCGGGTTCTGTTCTATTGCCCATACAGGTCATCAAGGTTTCTGCTCTATCTTGATGTCTTATATGTTTGTGTCTTCTTTTCTGTATCACTTTTGTTTTCTTGTGGCACTCGTTGTGTGAGCCAAACGTGACTTGCGTAATGCATTCGTACGTTGTACTGTTGTAGTATATGAGGGAGGGACGTCACTATGCGCAACCAAAATCTCGTCTGATAGCTTTTTTGTCGAGTCCCTCTGATGTTTGTGGCAGAAATGGCTATGGTGAGGTAAGATAAATGTTTGATAGTAATATGTAGTGGCAGGAGCACCTATGTCCAGCATTTTAGTAGTCGAGAGTGAGGGTATAATCTCTAGATTGTTGCGTGAGTCTCTAGGGATTGATGGTTTTCAGACTGTAATGGTCCTCAATGGCGAAGATGCTGTACAGTTCGCTTTACGTGAAATTCCCCATCTGATTATCCTCGATTTTGCCCTCGCTGAGATGGATGGCTATGAGGTTATTCGCGCTTTACGCGATCATCCCAGCAGTGCTCATATCCCTATTCTGGTGGTGAACCCTACCCTGTCGATCGCTGAAAAGGTTCGCGCTTACGATCTCGGCGTCGATAGCTATATGACCAAACCTTTTAATGCGGCTGATCTGCTCGCTCAAGTTCGCCGCCACTTACGCCGCTTGCAACAATGTACTCTCTCTCCTCTCACTCTCCTTCCCGGCGGCGTACAGCTCGAACGCGCTATCGGCACAAAATTGCACGGGGTCGAACCCTGGAGTGTTCTCTATCTGGATCTCAACAATTTTAAAGCCTTCAATGATGTCTATGGCTTTGTCGCTGGCAACGATATGATCCTTCTGGTGAGTGCTATCTGTCAGCGTGTGGTCTACGAGTATGGCAATACCGGCGATTTCGTCGGCCATATCGGCGGCGATGATTTTGTCATTGTAACCACTCCTGAACGTTCGCGTATTATTTGTCGCCACATTCTCGAACGTTATAAAGAACAGAGCGCTGTTTTGTATCTCCCTGAAGATCTCGAACGCGGTACGATCAGTGGCCTTGATCGCAAGGGACGTCCCTATCAGTTCCCTCTCGTCTCTCTCTCTATCGGGGTTGTTAGCAATCAGGTGTGCTCTCAGAGCATCTCTGAACTCGGTTCTCTCGTCGCTGAGGCGAAACGCTGTGCCAAGCAATCCTCTAATAATGTCTACTATGTCTCTTCTCCCAGGAATACGCCAGTTCATGAACCTCATCCCTCCCCCCTTCATCTTATGAATTATTTGGGGCGCGGCCTCTGGCGGTTCTCCAGGGAAGATGCTTTGGCTGAGTTTAAATAAACTCTTACTCCCTTTCTCCTCTGTTACACATGAACGAAGGTTGCTTACTGGCAACTTCGTTCGTGATGTGCTATAACTGTACATGCAATTATCGCCAGCCAGAAAGGTGGGAGGACTACGAACTCAGAATTTCATCCACAATCTGAAGCATTCTCTGATGAACAATTCCTGGAGGCTCAGGCTCAGGAGGCACATCGCCAGGCTTTACGTGAGAATGCCAAACGCGTCTTACGCGATAGCGGGCTCGCTGATATTTTTCAAGGAATCAATAAGAATCTTTTAAAGGGACGTGGTCGCTTTGAAGAATATGATTCTCTCGTGCTTTTTAAATGGGGCCGCGGCTCTACGATGCGCCATATCTGGGTCGAAGTTGAGGGGAATCTGCTTCGCTTTCGCCTGGTTCCTCATCGCAAGTGCGCTCATTCCGCGCCAATCTGCGACGGGGAATACCATACGTTTACCAGCTCTATGTGGTCCGATCATAGGCTGCTCCAGTCTGAGGTGAAGCGCTACTATGATCGTCCGGTTGCTGAAACCTCTTCCGATTAAGCACTATCCTCGCTCTTTCGCCGGATGGATGTTCGCTTGATCGTTCAGGGGGCCTATGGGTTAGCAGGGCTCAAGGGCGAATAATCGCGAAACGCTGACGCTGTTGATGAAGGCGTTGGTCTGTTGATAGAGCGGTAATGTATGCAGCGCTTCTCGCTCTCGCTCGCTTCCCCAGCTCAACAGGTTGAGCAGGACGACGCCTTGCAGGTATGAGGTTTCTTTATGCCTCGTTCCTCCGATCGCCCCGGGCTTGTACGTGGGGATGTGGTCCTCATGCACTCCTCGTGCAAAAAAAGCATAGGCTAGCGGCGTTTCTCCGACGAGCTGGTTCAGGCTCTTTAACCAGAGCTGTTGGGCCTGCTCTATTTTATCGGGACGCACGGTCGCGAGTTGCAACATGAGGATGTCCGGTGCTGATGCGGGACGGGTATAACCCCAGAGGTAATGCAGGTACCATTGCTCCGGTTCCCCTACCAGTTGTTTCGCCGCTGCGTTGATCAACTGCTGGCGGGGACTGTGGCGCTCCTGGGCTTTGAGCCAGCTCTCTTCGTCGTCCCAGGTGCTTAACAGGGCGTAGTAGGTTTCTTTTCCTCGACTCTGATAACTGCGTATGTTGACGAGGCCGGGGGCAAGGCGTGTCGTTTCGGCAACCATCCGGACTCGTGCCGCAGTTTCGGGATCGTTCTCTGCGTTGGTGTGGGCGAGTGTTACTACCAGTAATTCCATGTGATGATTGTTCCACCTTATTTCTTGATTGCGCTCGATTCGCTCAAGTGGTGTTTAGCATAGCATAAGCTGAAATTCTCTGCAATAGAGAGATACTTTTAGGAGTACTTTGATGCATGTCTCTTCTCAGGATGAATTTGCGCTCATTGCGCGCCTCACTCGCTCTCTGGCGTCCCATTCTGATGTCCTACTGGGTGTTGGTGACGATTGCGCCGTTCTCGATCTCAATGCTGATACGCTACTCCTGGCTACCTGTGATAGTCAGGTCGAGGGGGTTCATTTTACGCTCCAAACTGCCAGCCCTGAGGAGATTGGCCGCAAAGCTCTGGCGGTGAATTTGAGCGATATCGCTGCGATGGGGGGCACTCCACGTTTCGCGCTGGTCTCGCTTATTCTTCCCTCTCACTTTTCTCTGCCCACTCTCGATGGCATCTATGCTGGCCTGCAACGAGAGGCCGAGCTGTTCTCGACGCTGATCGTCGGTGGCAATGTCTCTGGCGCGGGAAAATCGGCACAACTGGCGATAGATATCACTCTCCTGGGAACCGCTGATCGTGGTCACGTTCTGACGCGATCTGGCGCACACATCGGCGATGTTCTCTGCGTGACCGGCCATCCCGGCGATTCCGCCGCTGGCCTGCACACACTCCTGCATCCTCTCGCATCCTCCGAGCCCGCCCTCGACGCAGCGGGGGAGACAAAGCCCCCTCTCGCATATTCCGAGCCAGCCCTCAGCACCGTCCGAACTGCTCATCGTACTCCCCATCCTCGTGTGCGTGAAGGACAACTCCTCGCCCAATTAGGACCCGAAATAGTGACATCCCTTCTCGACATCAGCGATGGCCTGAGTGGCGACCTCGTGCATATCTGTGAGCGTAGCCATGTCGGTGCCCGCGTCGAAGTTGCCGCCCTCCCCTTCTCCCCCTCCATCCTCACTATCGCTGTCGAAGCTCAGTACGACCCGTTACTCTGGACATTGCATGGCGGCGAAGACTACGAACTACTATTCACCGTCTCCCCCGCACACCTGCAACACGTACGCGACCTCATCCAGAACACAACCGGCACCCCCGTCACTCCCATCGGCACTATCCTACCCGCTTCAGACGGCCTCCAACTCCTCTTCCCCGACAACCACATCGAACCTATGCCTGTAAAAAGCTGGAATCACCTGGCTCAATAATGTAGCTGCTTGTACGGTTCCTCATGCTTTTGTTCTCTATAGCCTGTAGAGGCGGGTTTATCTCCGCCCCGGTCAAGGTTCGTCCTGCAAGACCGTCTTTTTTGGCTAGACTGCTAATCGGAGCCTCTGGAGGTCGTTTGCGTTGAATAGTTTCGGCGCGCTCTATCATTGCTTGCAGATTACCATGTACATTGATAAAGCACCCCGAAAGAGCGTCTGCTTTGCCTATAGCTAAAAAGCTGATCAAGTTTGCGCCCAACTCTTTCATGCGAGCCGATGAGAATGGTCTCGTGCAGCCTGGCGGAGTTGCTCAACCGAGAAGAGGCTCAAGGTAGCGATGCAACACCGTTTTCAGTTCGCTCATGAGCAGCCTTCGCTCAGTCTCTTCTGCCTGGAGGAGCAGTGGGAGGATCGCTTTGAAGAGCTGGACACTCATCTTATGCTCAGAGAGACGTGTGTTCTTACCGAAACACCGTGAAGAGGCTTCCCACGAAGAAGAGCAAGACAGACAGCATCGGAAGAACTGTTTCCCCCTTTTCATGGTATCTCTTGCTGGTTTCGCAGCACAGATAGCGAAAGAGGAAAAAGCCCCGGGTTCTGAGCTGTTTCCGACAAAAATGTGCTGAAGGATGTTTACACTCTTCGGCACATTTTTGTAATTTATTAGGCTCAATATCCCTTGAGCCCTCACCCTACAATCTGAATGCTCCCATCCTGCTGAATACCCAGGATCACCGGCACCACCTTCGTACTCGTAATCACATCACTCCAGCGCAACACCAGCGCGATCGGACAACTGACGCCCACAAATTTCTGTGTGCTGATATTCTTTGTCAGTTGCGCTCGTGATGGAAGCTGTGTCTCATCGCTAATTGCTCCAATACCATTCGTAATAATCTTGAGCCCATCGGCGAAGAAAAGCGCCCCCTGGTCCAGTGCCGCCGCTCCACTACAGAAGCTTCCTGGTGTCGCAAAGGATGTACAGAAGCTGGAGTAAAACTGCTTTTGCCAATCACTATCTGCGCTCGGTGGTCGGGCCGCTGAAGATTGCGCGATATAGATGCGTGGCAGCGTAAGTTGCTGTTGTCTCGACCATTGCACCAGACTTTGTAGCGCGGCTGGCTGAATCGTCTCTCCTCCCAGCATCAGGATCGGTTGCTGATCCTGGGGAAGTCTGGCGATGGCCTGCGCCAGTGAAATGACATCATTGGTGAGCAGTGGCGCAAAGATGATGTTCGGACGCGGCTTCGCGTTCAATGCATCGTTCAAGCTTGCCAACAGATCATCACGCGATGCCTGTGGCCGACCGTTCGCGTCGAGCAGACCACTGGCGACCGCTGCCTCCTGTGCGACAATATGCGCTTTTTTAAACTGGCTGAAACGTGCCTTGAAGCCATCCGCTGCCCCCTGTGAGGAGGGATTGCTGGGATCATAGATGATTGCCGCATTGCTGGCGTGGAGCTGGTTATAGGCGTAGTTTGCTCCGAGCGTGCTTTGCGCTGCCTCATCGGGCGAGAAGCGCACGAATGAGAAGCCCGGCGTGCAATGGCGATACATTGAGATCTGCGAAAGTAAGTTGACGATAAAGAGCCCCGTTGCTGTCGGTGCAATTAATGGCACGCCTGCTCGACAGAGTACCGGCAGTACGACCTGGACCAGACTGCTCGGCCCCAACCCTAAAACGGAGGTCAGAGGATGGCTACCACTCGCCAGCAGGCCAAAATTCTGGAGCTGCTTTGTCCCTGGATTGGCAAGCTCTGCAATTGTGTTTGCCAGCTGTAACGCCCCCTGCTCCAGTCCCGCGCTATTCGCCAGCACCAGATAAATAAGCGGCGCTCCACTCTTTTGCATCTGTTGCACATTGTATTGCTGCTGCGCAATATAGGCCCCGACAAGCTCCTGCGTATAAGCCGCATAGAGTATATGTCGGTCGGTCCCACCCTGCGGATTGGCATTGCCGGGACCACTATCGAACGCCACAACTACCAGGTTGTAAGGCCGCCCGGACTGGCGCACATGCAAATTCTCGCGATAAATAGCTGCCTCGGCTCCATTGCATCCGGTTGTGTCCGTCAATGCTGCATTGCTGGCTTCACCAAGCAGTTTATCAGCCTTACTTTCCTGGTTTGCCTGCATGGCTTGCGCTGCCTGCCGCTGCAAATTATAGCTATTGGTATTGCACGCATCGTAAACTTTCAATCCATCGCTCATCCCAACATCGTCCGGTGTTGGGATTGTACGTACATGGACTACTGGATGATAGATCGATTCGTGAACGTTGATGCCGAAATAGGCACTGAGGGCACCAACAATCAACAGGAGGATCAGCGTACCATATGCCAGTGCCATGGGATGCATCGGAACCTGACCGCCCCGAAAAAAGCCTGAGAGAGACCACCCGATGGCGCTGAATGGATCTTTGACGGCGCGACGACGATATTTTCGTGTCGCCTTTACCTCTTGCCTGAGCAGATCAAGCAGAATCAGACAGCCGTTTTCACAGACCGCCAGATGTGCCTGTACCTCGGGATAGAGCTGTGCGACGTTCTGTCCACTATCCAGCGCTTCTACATATTCCGGCAAGAGTTTGCGATATTCCTGGCAATCAATGTTGCTGATATGCTCTTGTGGGAAGCTCTCGTTGAACTCTCTCTGCTCTGTTGTGCTTGCCCCTGGAACAGTCATGGTCTTGACCTGACCTGATGGTGCATTTGCAAGATAAGGGGTATCCCGTAGCTCCAATCCTGCTTCAACCGCCAGAGGTGTGGTGCCTTCAAAAAGCGTCTCCATGCTGGCTGGATTGGCGACTGTATCGTACGCTGCCGTGGTCTCGGCGACGCGCCGTACTCTTTTTTTCTTGCGTGGAGCATGATTGCTACTGGCAATGGTTGACGTTGCCTCGGCAATACAGCGCGCGCAGGATGCTCTATGTTGTTGTGCAGCTTCTACTGCTTCTTCGGGAACCGCCTCCGGGTCCTGCTCATATTCTGCCAGGACGGAAAGGGCAAATGCACATGCCGGTGGTAATCGTTCTTCCGTAGCCATTGCACCCCTCTACATGAAAAATCAGGAAAATAAGTTCATCCGCGTGAAGAAAAGGAGCGCAGGGCGTACATGACCTGCTGCTCAAGCGTCAGTCCCTGATCCTGGGGTATTTTGGAGATGGCAGTCTGTGCTTCCGAGTTACTATAGCCAAGCCCGATTAATGCTTCCAGCACTTCCGCCTGCATACGGCCCGCTGGGGCTCCTGGTGTGGCCCCTCCCACTGCGGCGAGGGTCGGCAGTTTGCCTTTCAGTTCGAGTATGAGCCGCGCTGCCAGCCGCTTGCCGACCCCCGGAGCCAGCCCTAACCGTTGCTGGTCCTCATCGGCTATCGCTTTGAACAGTGTCGCTGCATCCATCACGGAAAGCAGTGCCATGGCAACTTTCGGACCAACTCCACTGACGCCGATTAATTGCTCGAAGGCGTCCCGATCTGCCTCAGTTGCAAAACCATAGAGCGCTATACCATCCTCGCGCATGTGAAAATGGGTATACAACGAAACGGCCATCTCCGGCTCATTCAGACGACTGAGCGTTGTGGTCGGAGCGAAAACGCGAATACT
This sequence comes from Ktedonobacteraceae bacterium, assembly GCA_035493895.1. Lineage (GTDB taxonomy): Bacteria > Chloroflexota > Ktedonobacteria > Ktedonobacterales > Ktedonobacteraceae > DATJHM01. The sequence goes on along the minus strand of DATJHM010000261.1, from coordinate 56,639 downwards.
AAAGCCGCCAACACGAATAATTGCCTGATCACTTCGGCAGCTTTCCAGTGTCCCATGAATGCTTGTAATCATCGCTCCTGACCATACCTCTTCTATACACTAGTAGTGGTAACGCCTGTTCATCCACATCGGTAACTTATCCCCCATTTGGGGGGTAGCGCAGCAGTTGGGGCTATACTTCCATAAGGTTGTGTGCATATTGGGCCGTGTTCAAATGACAAATGGCAACGGCTGCGGCATCAGCTGCGTCATCCGGCTTTGGTATCGTTCGCAGGTTCAGGAGAATGCGTACCATTTCTCCTACCTGATTCTTATCGGCCCCTCCATAGCCGGTAACTGCCTGCTTTACCTGCTTGGGCGTATACTCGGCGATGGGGAGACCCCCATTCGCCAGTGCCAGCATGGCAACTCCTCTGGCCTGCCCAACTGTCATCGCGGTTCGCGCATTCTTCGCAAAAAATAGCTCTTCCATTGCCGATTCGTTGGGTTCGTAGGTGGCAATGATCTGGCTTAAGCCTTCATAAATACATTGTAAGCGTTGGGCGAGAGGCATTTTTGCGGGCGTGGTGATGACATCGCAGACAAGCAGGTGCATCTGGTTTCCCTCCGCCTTCACCACTGCGTAGCCAACAATTGCGGTCCCCGGATCAATCCCCAGGGCAATGCGCGGAGCACGTGCGACCGGGCGATTTTGCATAATCTCCTTCTTCCTACGTCTCTGCCTATGTGCAACAGGCGCAATACAGAATTTCTGTTTGCGCCTGCCTCTTTCATCTTACGCCTCTTTTGTCTCATCCCCATCGGTCCATCCACACTTGTAGATGCGCGGTTTATCTGCGCCAGGGAACTCGCGCATCCCTGGTTCGCCTGTAGAGGCGCGGTTTACCTGCGCCATCTGCGCCGTCTGCGCCCCATTTAACCCTGATAGGAGTCTGCGAAATCCTCCGGGAAATCTGCGTTCGTATAGACGTTTTGCACGTCATCCAGCTCTTCAAGCCGTTCAATCAAGCGGATTGCCTGGTGTGCCGCTTTTTCGTCGCTCAGATCGACACGCGTCTTCGGAACCATCGTTACCTCTGCCTTCACGACCGTATATTTCTTGTCCTCGAGCGCTTTACGTACTGTCTCCATTTCGGCTGGATCGGTATAGATTGTGAGCGTCTCATCATCGGCTCCCACCGGCTCGACGTCATCAGCTCCCATATCCAGAGCCTCGAGCGAGAGTTCATCGGGATCATGACCGGCCAGCTCGATTTCGACTACACCTTTCGATTCAAAGAGCCAGTCGACACAGCCATTTTCACCCATGTTCCCGGCATTGCGGTTAAAGGCATTGCGCACTTCGGCCACGGTACGGTTACGGTTCTCCGTGAGTGTTTGTACCAGTATGGCCGTCCCTGCGGGTCCGTAGCCCTCGTATGTGATCTCTTCCAGATTCGAACCTTCAGAACCACCAACCGCTCGCTTGATCGTTCGCTCAATATTGTCCATCGGCATATTTGCATCGCGCGCACGCTGGACGGCCATACGCAAGCGGAAATTCGCATCCGTATCGCCACTTCCTCCCTCACGCACTGCTACTACCAGCTCGCGTCCCAGACGCGTAAAAAGTTGTCCTCGGCGTGCATCATTGACGCCCTTTGAGCGGCGAATCTGCGCCCATTTTGAATGACCTGACATATCGTTGCTCCCCTAGTGCAAAAACACTTGACCTGTTTGTTTTTCATGCGTATACTTTCCCTCTGGGGGCTGTCGGAACAACATCCTTTGACGACCCGCTTGAGGGTACTGAAACTAGTTTGTTCAACTTCACGACACCCCGATGATGCGTAGCCAGGTGCTCGGCATCATCGTGTTGAATTGTTGCCGCAAAATAACGGTCTATAGAAAATATGCAGTACGCATAGATTTACTCGTGTGCAACAAGGTGACTTTGGGGCTATTGTAACACGAACTCATATTGAGCGTCGAGTGGCCAACAACCAGACATCTTTTCTATCTGTTGCCTTCTCCATCAAATTTATTGATCCTTTGCATCAAAAAGTATAGCTAACACTTATGGGAATGTCTATGCTAGAGTATGTATACGCTCTATGACCCGGTAGCCCAACCATTAAAACCGCAAAAGGAGTTGCACTATGAGTTCTACTACTTCCCATTTTTCTCTGGTTATGGAAACACCTGCCGCCAGCCCCGAGGAGGCACACCGCCATTTTCTCGCCAAACTCTCCGTAGAAACCGACGCATCCGATGTCCATCTGGATTTGCAGCGCGGACAAGATAGCTTCATCCTGATTGATGCCCGTGGCCCTCAGGATTTCGAGGAGTGCCATATTCCCCAGGCTATCAATCTGCCATATCGCAAAATTACCGCTGATTCTACTACACACCTCTCCAAAGAGAAATTGCTCGTCGTCTATTGCTGGTCTCCCGGCTGTAATGCGGCGACCAAAGCCGCCGTCAGACTGAGCGCTCTGGGCTTCCAGGTGAAGGAAATGCTCGGTGGCATTGAATACTGGCGGCGCGAGGGCGGTCCTGTCGAAGGAACTCTGGGCGAACAGGCACCCCTCGTGCGCTAGGTAATTGTAGAATGTTAATCAGTATCAGAGAAGAAAAACAAGCAGAAGATTCGTCTTTTCTTCTCTGGTACTGATATCGCAACATTTCTAACCTGAGAAAGAGAGATACTGATGTCCCTATGGTCACAGCTCATCCAGGAGATTGAGTCCTTTCCACAAGAAGACGGCTACGGCGAATTGATTGAACACCAGGCACAGATGGGCGACTACTTGCGGACACGTCTGGCTCAACTTGGCTGGGAAGTGCTCAATACAACGGCGTTACCAGTGATCTGCTTTACGCACCCGACCATCAAACAGGGACTGCTTTCGCCCGCTGAGATCCTGAAAACCGTGTATGAGCGAGGTCACGTGTGGATCTCAGACGTCATTCTGGGCAAGCAGGAGCGCGCCCTGCGTGCCTGCATTACCAGCTTCCACACCAACGAATCGGACATTGACTGCCTGCTGGAAGAGATCGAGTACGCCCGCCAGACAGCCCCTTAACGTTGTATGGGGGACGGATATATGCGTCCCCCATACAACGTCAGATAAGACTGTTTTTCACACGGAATCGTAGCCTGTCCGCAATGTCACGTAGATAACGTCTATACCCGGTCAAACGTCATGGCACCCGTTCGAACCGCTCCCCAGGCCAGTAGGGACGCCATGAAGCCGCAGCGGAATGGCGTCCGCGAACTCGCTCGATCCCGCTCGCCCCGCAGACGAGGCGTGTCGCCCTGCCACGGGTTCGCGTGCCACAGAAGTGCCATGACCTTTGACAGCGTACTACGGACTTGATGGGCGATCCTCTTTATCTACGTGACATTGCAACCTGTCCGCGTCTCCTCTCACCGACCATTGTCCCCTAAACGATCAATGTTTCTCTCTCGAAGTATGAAGGTTCTTAACAGAGAGCTTATTACAGGTTTTGGGTCATTTGGGGTAAATGGCCTTGTAGAGAGGCTGCTACGATACAACATTATATCCTGCTTTTCGTAGTAATAAAGAGGAGATAGCGCATCATGTTGTATGAGTGTAGAGAAAGGAACAAAGAATGATGTCACAACAGAAGCCAGCTTCTTCCATCGGGAACCGAGAGATTAACCAGGACAACGGCAACTACATGTCTGCGTATTGGCAGTACTTCCCACGTATTGGTATAAGCGCTTCTTCTCTTATCGATGTTTTTATCAACATCATTGTCGTTGTACTCATCGCTGCCCTTTACACGATCATCTATATGGGAGTTGTTACATTCAGGATACTTGTTCGATCTATCGGTAACTCTTTGACGAGAGAAGATAAGATCTACAAGAGATAGTTTCGATCATGACAGGAAGGGCTATAACGAAGTAGAAGTTCTCTATTAATGGGTAGAGCCTTTTGTAATATCGTATATTTATCCGTTCCCTAAAACCGCCTATTTGCTATCCCACCCTCTCTACCCACTCGCTTATCAACCCATTGACCACCTCCGGCTGCTCCCTCATCACATAATGCCCCGCATCCGGCACCACATGCAGTTCCGCCCCTACAATCTTTTGCCGCAGATATTCACTATATTTCGGTAGCGTCAATCGATCCTCCGCGCCACAGATAATCAGCGTAGGCACCTGTATTTCATATAGCCTCAAAAGAACATCGAATTGATTGCACGCATTCAGATCTCGATACGTCATCGCGATCGTGGAAGGGGATACCTCTTGCAGAAGCTGTTGCGCGAGCGTATCCTTGTTTGCCGGAAGTACCGCCATCTCCGTCACCCGTCGTTTTGCCTGGGCGGGAGAGAGGCGAGCTTCTGCCAACAACTCCGGGTACACGCGTAGCCGGGCACCTGTCCCGATCAGAATGAGCCCTGAAACCAGCGATCCATACAGTAGCGCCATCATGAGCGCAATAGCCCCTCCCAGCGAGTGCCCCACAATAATTGGCTTCTCCATCTGGAGCTCACTTCTTATAGCCGAATTGACCGCCTCTGCATAATCAGCAACCGAGACCTCACCAGAGAGCGTATCTGGACGTAGCCCATGCCCGGGAAGATCAATCGCCTCCGCACGAAGAGAAGAGAACTGGCGCAAATAATCCATCTGCGCACTCCATACACGAGCCGAATCGCCCGAACCATGAATAAAGACAAGTTCTTTCATCCTGTTTCCTTTTCGCGCATTTTTACCGCGCAATTATGCCGCCCTTCAGAAATCGTCTTCCTGACCGATAGAAGAAAATGAGCCCGGATACATACACACTGACAGGCAGCATTACCAGTCACGTACCCATTCTTAGCGATGTTATACTAAACGAATATGAGCAATATTGCTCCTCATCCTCGATCTTGTTTTACCCCATTTCCTCCCTATAAAAGATATACGGAGGAAAAAAGAAATACCGGAAATCTCACAGAGAAGATCCAAAAATATGGTATATCATGTTACAATATGCGATATTTTGAAGAAACACAACAGATAGGGGCAGCGGTTTATCCCTGCCCACGTGCCCCACCGGCCATCTCGCCCTTCACTCACGTGTTTTGCCTCATCAAAATTCTCGTAGCGCGTCGCAAAACTCATTTTTGCCTCTCTATATAGCACTTTGTTTACCCCCTGTGGTACACTGACAAAAATTGTCAGGGTCGGGCTTATCTCGATCCGGTCACATCTTGACCCGGGGCCAGTCTCGGCCCGAGGCTTCCCTCAATCTGGCACAACACAGGTGGGTGTGGTTACGTAGTAGTATATAAGTAGGAGATGTGCTTGATCGCTCGACAGAAAAAAATAACTGCTGGAGGAACGGCTCGCCAGGGATTAGGCCGTACCGGCGAACGCCTGGCCGCCGAGTATTTACTGGCTCGTGGCTATTCTATGGTGACACGCAATTTTCGCTGTTGCTATGGTGAAGTGGATCTGATCGTGGAGGATGGAGAAGACCTGGTTTTTGTGGAGGTGAAGACGAGGCGCGGTTCGGCTTTTGGCCTGCCTGAGGAGGCTGTGACGCGCCGTAAACAACTGAAACTTATGCAGGTGGCTGCTTTTTATCTCGATCTTCATATATGTAGCGAACGCTCCTGGCGCATTGACGTGGTTGCTGTGCAGCTCAGTCCATCCGGGAAGCTTGAAGAAATTCGTTACTACCAGCACGCGGTACGTGCGTAAAACATATAGAGAAGACATAAAGTACAGTTTGCAACGTATGGTGCTACTAAAAAAAACTTTCTGGTGCTGTTATTGTTTGCACTAGCGTACAGGGGAGACAGGTTTATGGCCGATTTTGTAGAATCTGCAAAGAATTTCGTCAATTCCGCCGTCAGCCGCACGAGCTGGGAGGCGCAGAAACAGTTGCGCCTTCGCGGTAAGCAGAGTGAGGTTGATAAACTTATGGATCAACGCCAGCAGCTCATGAATGATCTGGGGCTGGCTGCGATGAATTTATATACTCAAGGCAAGATCACGGATACACAGCTCTCTCGCCTGTGTGCCAGTGTTCTTGAGCTGGATCATGATGTAAAGAAACGCGAAACTCAGTTGCAGGAGATCAAGAGCGAGGTCTATTCTGCCGATCAGTTTGCTGCCGCAAATCCGGTCGATTATACTCCTCCTCCCACCACTCCTCCCTCTCCACCCCCGACTGCCCCCGGCGTTCCCCCACAACCGTCACCAACGCCTCAGGCCCAGGGGAGTGGGCTCTGTCCGCATTGTCATAATCCACTACGCCCGAACGCGCTCTATTGCCGCAGCTGTGGCGCAAAGGTCCGCTAAGTATCGCGACCTATCTGAGAGGTTCTTTTCACAATGGGACCTCTCTTTCCTTTTCGTGCCGGACTACTCCTTTCTCAAAATGGTTTAGGTCTTGCGTGATAAGTAGCATACTGATATGTTATAATGGAAGGCACTATTGCTTCAAATTTGTGAATACTATGGCGGCGAGGGTAGTAACCAGGAACATGCAAGAGGAAACACTTGATATAATCAGTCATAGCTCCGCTCAGACTCAACGTCTGGGTATGCACCTCGGCGAATTGCTGACTGGTGGCGAACTGCTCTTGTTTGATGGACAACTGGGCACGGGCAAGACTACTTTTACGCAGGGCCTGGCTCAGGGCCTCGCGATCACTGAGGTGATCAGCAGCCCGACGTTTACTCTGTTAAAAGAGTACCCTGGCCAGCCTCGCTCATCTTCTCCTGATCTGCGCTCTCCTCAGACCAGATCTCGTCTCGGTCCGGCTCTATTTCATTTCGATCTCTATCGTCTCGATGATCCCGAAGAAATTCTCGAACTGGGCTTTGAGGACTATTTCTATGGGGATGGCGTCTGTGTCGTCGAGTGGGCCGGGAAGGCCGATCTACTCTGGGCTGCGGAACACCTGCGCATTCGCTTGACGATGCTGAGTGAGACCGAACGTGCCCTCCTGTTCGTTGCCACCGGGGCACGCTATTGTACCCTTTTACGACAATTTCAGAAGAATGCTTATGCTACTGCTAGCTCTTGATACTTCAACACGCCAATCCAGCGTCTCTCTGTCTACAGAAGATGAACTGCTTGGTGAATATGTCTGGCGTGCTGCTGGCAACCACAGTGTTGAGCTGTTGGACCATATTCAGCGCCTGTGTGTCGATGCACAGTGCACTCTCTCGCAACTTGATGCCGTCGTTGTTGCCACCGGTCCCGGCTCCTTTAATGGCGTGCGTGTGGCCCTGGCAACTGCTAAATCGCTGTCGTTTGCACTGAAAAAAACGCTGATCGGTATCAGTACTCTCGATTGCATTGCAGCTCAACAACAACAATGGCCAGGACCTGTCTGGGCCTTGCTGGAAGCAGGACGTGGTGAACTCTATGCTGCCTGTTATACCTTTGAATCGGCATACACCGCTGACAGACTTGTCTCGTATCGGCTTCAGCGACTGAGTGACTATCTGCTCTTCCCTCCACCGCTGATCGCTTCCTATGCGCAGGAACATGCCAGCGACTGGCTTCCCGCTCATAGCAAGCAACCACTGTGGTTATTTACTGGTGAGATCAGTGCGGCCTCACGTCTGGCTCTGGCCGCACTGCTCCCGCAACAGTCTCTTTTTACCGCGCCCACTCGTTCGGTTCGTCAGGCGTCGGTCCTGGCAACTCTTGGTTTGCAACGTCTGCGCGCAGGCGAACAGGATGATCCATTGCTATTGGAACCTTTTTATTTACGTCGTCCTTCCATTACGAAAAGTACTCGCAAGCAGCCTCTGTTTGCCAGTGCCTCTCGACCGTTATCAGGTGAGCATGATACAGAAAGGGGAGAGGGTGCGTTACGTCATTGAGCGTATGACGATGTCGGACGTGCCTCGCGTTATCGAGATTGAGCGCCTGGCATATCCATCTACCTGGCCTCCAAGCGCCTATCGCAAGGAACTTCAGGATAATCGTTGGGCGCATTATATTGTTTTACGCGATAAGCATGTTACTGAAGAACAAGTAGCTCTATCTCAACAGGAGCCGGAGAAGCCTCGTAAAAGTCGCCTCTTCCCCCTCTCTTTGCTGACGAGCCGTCCTGCCGTGACCGCTCCACCTGCGGATCTCGCGTCAATTATTGGCTTTGCGGGACTCTGGTTGATGGTCGATGAGGCGCATGTAACTACTATTGCTATGCATCCCAATCATCGCCATCAGGGCCTGGGCGAATTTATGCTCATGAGCTTGATCGATATTGCCTATGAAATTGGTGCCAAATGGGTGACCCTGGAAGTCCGCGTTTCAAACTATGTTGCTCAGAATCTCTATCGCAAATATGGTTTTCGCGAGGCTGGACTTCGCCATCGCTATTATAGCGATAACCAGGAAGACGCTCTGATTATGTGGACTGATGAAATTAATTCCCCTGGCTATAAACAGAAATTTCAAGCTTTGAAGGCGACTCTTCTCGATAAAATAGATGAACCCTAGTTCTTTCTCTTGAGAGAGGGGTGTTCGTGCATCTGGGATGATGGGGTATTAGAATACTATGCTCGTACTTGGTATCGAAAGCTCATGTGATGAGGCCGGGGCTGCTCTCGTCCGCGATGGCCGCTATATTCTTTCCAATGTAGTGGCCTCGCAAATAGCAATCCACAATCGCTATGGCGGGGTCGTTCCTGAAGTTGCCTCTCGCCAGCAACTTTCGACGTTATTACCTGTAATAGAGACGGCTCTGGCCGAGGCAAACTGCTCTCTCGCTGATATTGATGCGGTGGCTGCAACCTACGGCCCGGGTCTGGCCGGGTCTTTGCTTGTTGGTCTGACTGTAGGCAAAACACTCGCTCTGGCATGCGATTTGCCTTTCCTGGGCGTCAATCATTTAGAAGCACACGTCTATGCGAACTGGTTACGTAAGGATGAAGTTGCTCCCACTGAAGCGGCGGATTGGAACTATCAGCCTGGGGACCCGCAGTTCCCTCTACTCTGCCTGGTAGTTTCTGGCGCTCACAGTGAATTGGTTCTGGTTCGAGATCATGGCCACTACGAACTCTTAGGGCGTACTCGTGATGATGCTGCCGGTGAGGCGTTTGATAAGGTTGCGCGCATTCTGGGTCTGGATTATCCCGGTGGTCCTTCTATTCAGCATGCTGCCGAGCAGGCCGAACAAGCCCTCTTACAGCAGCACAAGCCCGTCTCGTCGGCGCGCTCTGCCTATCGCTTGCCGCGTGCCTGGTTGCGCGGCACCTATGATTTCAGCTTTAGTGGCCTGAAAACTGCTATGCTCCATCTGGCTGAAGGGGCCTCTGGCGAACGTACGAGCGATGCACCGCATGAGGGGAAGCAGGTCAGTCAGTACATGCGTATGGGCGCTCAGGCTGCTGCTCATGGGGTCCCAGATGTCTCATTGCTGGCTGCTAGCTTCCAGGAGGCGATTGTGGATGTGCTGGCCGTAAAAACGCGTATGGCGGCGCAGGAATATCAGGTGCAACAGGTGATCCTTGCCGGGGGCGTGGCGGCAAATGCCAGCTTACGCGCTCGTCTGGAGCAGGAACTGCTGCCTTTGCATATTCGCCTGAGCTATCCGCCCGTTGCTTTTTGCACCGATAATGCGGCCATGATCGCCAGTGGAGCCTTTTTTCACCTCTCTCGAGGTGAACGGCATAGCCTTGATCTCGATGTCCAGCCCGGATTGAGTCTGCCTTTCAGAACGTAGAGGCGCTGCTTGCCAGTGCCCATAGGCATTCCGTTCCGCTACGTCGACCCGGTAGTGGCACGGTGCAGTGAAACGGAACTGTGCCTGCGAACTCGCTCTGCCCCTCTCGCCTGAGAGGAGAGGCGGTTCACTTCATGCCTATGGGCGCGGCTAGTCTGCGCCAAAGCAATGCCAAAGAAGTGAGGTGCACTATGTCAAAGCCAAAAGCGTATGCCCTGGGAATTGATCTGGGGGGTACCAAGACCCTTGCGGCCGTTATCGATGTGGTAACAGGGGAAGTTGTGGCCTCTGCACGCAAACGCACGCGTGCGCAACGCGGCCAGGATTTTGTCGCTCAACGCACGATTGAGCTGGTAAAGGCCGCTCTTGAGGCTGCCAAATTGCCCGGGAATGAAGATATTCAGGCTATCGGCGTTGGTGCCGCCGGTCAAATTGATCGCGCAAATGGCGTGATCACTGATGCCCCTAATCTCGGCGTTCATAATATGAATCTTGGTCATTTGCTGGGCCAGGAATTTGGGAAGCCTGTCTATGTCGGGAACGATGTAGAGGTGGCGGCCCTTGGTGAGTCTATCCATGGGGCCGGACGAGGCTACAACAATTTCGTCTGTCTTTTTGTCGGCACTGGCATCGGCTCCGGCATTGTCCAGAACGGACATATGTACACGGGCCTGACTGGTACTGCTGGCGAAGTAGGGCATATGGTCATTGATGCGAACGGTCGCATCTGTGGCTGTGGCGGCAGAGGCTGCCTGGAAGCCTATGCTTCACGTACGGCTATGACGAAGGCTATTATGGCCGAAATTCATCATGGCCGCTCATCTGTGCTCGCCGATGAAGCTCAGAGCCAGTTGAAACAGGGCGATACTATTATTCGCTCTGGCATTCTGGCAAGTGCGATTGAGCAAAAGGATGAGCTCGTGATCGATGTTGTCAACGAGGCCGCGAACTATCTCGGCATCGGCCTGGGCTCGATCATGAATTTCTATAATCCTGATAGTATTATTCTGGGTGGTGGTGTGATTGAAGCGATCGACATGCTCTTCGAAACTGCTGTGAAGCGCGCCCGAATCACTGCTCTCTCTCAACCAGCTCAGAAGACACCCATCTTGCGTGCGAAACTAGGCGATTTCTCTGGCGTTGTAGGTGCAGCTTGTCTGGGTATGCAGAAGGCGGGCTATTCCATTCCTGTTGCTCGCTAATCTCTGCCTGATGCGTGTCTCTTCCCGGGCGTGGTGTTGGATTGCCTCTCCCGGGAACGAGGGGTATCTCCTCCTGACTTGCTGTTAGAACCGAAGAAAGTAGGCGCTTTATGAGCGATGTGACACCTCACATTGACGTGCGTGCCGTGCATAGTGCCGATGCTCCTGCTATTTATGGACTCGATGATACGTTTGAAACTGATCGCATTTATACCTTACGTGTCCAGAATCGCTTGCTGGATGTCGATGCTCCTGCCTCTCACGATGCGGTCAGTTTTGCCTTTGAGCTGGTAGAAACGTCGGTTGATCCCCCTCTCTATAAAAATCATCGGCCCCCTGAACAAACGCTCGCCGATGTCGAGGCAAAACTACAACGGGTCGAAGGTGGCTATGTGGCACTGGCTGATGGCTGTATTGCGGGTTGTGTCCTTTTATATGTGGATGAAGAGCGGTCGGTGGTGCGCATTGAGGATCTGCTTATCGGGCATTATTATCGCCGTTATGGTATCGGCTCTCTCCTGCTGAATTGTGCAGCTGACTGGGCACGGAAGCGCGATTGCTGGGCTATTACGCTGGAAACACAGAATATCAATTTCCCGGCCATCCAGTTTTATTTGCGCAATGGCCTCGAAATCTGGAGCATTCAGCGCCATTTCTATCCGCCCGGCGCTTCTGCCCACGAGACGGCTATTATTATGGGCAAACGTCTTACCTCGACGGCTCTCTAAAAAATCATCACTCTACCCTTCAGAATGCAAATGTTCTGTCGATTAATATGAGTATATAGCTGCCCAGGAATACCCGCATCGCTCATGCGCAGCTAGACCCAGTAGCGGCACGGTGCAGTGAAACGGAACTGTGCCAGGGAACGCGCCGACGAGGCGGACCCAGTAGCGGCACGGTGCAGTGAAACGGAACTGTGCCAGGGAACTCGCGCGATTCCGCTGGCTCCGCAGGAGGAGAGGCTACGGAGATGATGAGCGTTCACTGCTTCTACGAGGAAACATAACATTGGTCATTTGCATCCCTTGATGTCGTGTATGGAAGAACGTGTAGGGGATCAAGCCCTGCCTGATATCGTTTTTTAGATCAGCGTCGATCTATCTCGTTGCCATACTGTTTCACAATGTCGTGAGTGTAGGATTTCTGGCAACGATGTCGCATCTCAGTGTAGGGCAAGATCCCGAACTTATCCGTCTTTATGTAGGAGATGTAGCTTTTTCAAAAAAATTTCGTTATGAGTTGCATAACGAAAAAAAGTGCTATTCCTGTTCTACTTCCTCAAATTGCCTGTTCCGATGGACATGCAGTTGGTCGAGGCCCATGCCAATCCCAACGCCCGCGGCCAGACCCATGCTCGCGCCAACACCAACGGAACTGGTGAGAAGACCAACAAGCACTCCCAGGCAGATGCCAAAGGTGATGCCGAGTGTCAGATAGAGTCCAGTTGGCGAGGAGCGCTGAGCTCTGTTTTCTTCAGGAAGCTGGTTCATAATAGCTGTTTCCTTTTGCGGTGAGAAGTTAGCTTTGCAGTTGTGGCAGGATGCGCTCTCCGATGCGCCGAATACCATCTGCATCGTCGAAATCGTTCCACCAGAGTACCAGTTCCTCTACGCCGATCGCCTCAAACTGGCGAATCTCTTTGAGGAGCGTCTCCGGGTCCTGGGTGATATCGGTCCCGGCGAAAAGCGTACGTTTAACACTATTCGCTGGCCGACCCTCTTTCTCCAGCAAGATATCCAGTTGGGCAGAGCGGCTCTTGAAGTCTTCTGGCGATAGAAAGACACCGTTCCAGATATCGGCATAGCGTGCTGCCAGGGGCAGGGTTCGCTTGAGGCCATTGCCACCGATCAGAATGCGTGGACCACCCACCCGCTGCGTTCGTGGCAAGAGAACCGCGTCCTGAAGCTTGTAGAACGTGCCTGTGTAAGTAACCGGCTCTTCGCTCTTTAACAATCTGCTCGTGACTTCCAGGCCCTCTTCAAATCGCTGCATGCGCGTTGAAAGTGTATTCAGATCGTAGCCGTAGTGCTGGTGCTCACGTTCCTGCCAGCCCGCGCCGAGACCGAGAATGAGTCGACCATTGCTCAGATCATCGATAGCGGCGGCCTGCCGGGTAAGAAATACCGGATCGCGGAAGGAAAATGGCGCGACCAGCGGCCCAAATTGCATGCGCTTCGTATGATCGGCCAGGTAGGTCAGGGAAACGATCATCTCGAGGGAATCCAGGTCCGGTGGGTTGGGATTAGTAAAGTGGTCTGAGCGGTAGAGTGCAGCATATCCTGTCTCTTCCACTGCGGCCACGATGTTTTTCCAACGTGTCCAGTTCAGGCCATTTTGTCCTTCGATCTGTAGGGAAAGCTCAATCATAGAATGGAACGCCTTTCTTTGTACTTGCCAGCAATGGTGATTTTTGCCAGTAACGGCAAGGGGTGTGTATGCTAAAAGGCGACGAGGACATAGATGGAAATGCCTCGCCCTCGTCGCTCTTAGTCATCATTAGACGGTGGCCGGTTCCTCCAGTTTGGGGAACAACGGCGCTGGTGTGGGGAGTTTTTTGCCTGCCGGAACCTCGCGCAGGCTCCAGCTCTCTTTGTCTACATTGCCTTCAAATCCCAGATACCCATGCAGTTTCTGCGAAGAGAAAGGAAGGTAGGGACAGAATAGGATATGCAAGCCACTGATCACTTGCAGCATGACATAGATCGTGGTACCGGCTGCTGCTCGATCGACTTTGATCTGCTTCCAGGGGGCCTGCTCATCAAAGTAACGGTTGGCTGCTCGGGCGACTGTGAGTGCGGCATGGAGCCCGTCTTTGAGATGGCAGGCTTCAATGTGTTGCGCGACCTGCTCAAATCCGCGCGCCAGTTCGGCCAGCATTTCTTTGTCGGCCTCGCGCAATGTCTCCGGCTGCGGTACCTCGCCGCCAAACTTGCTCTGCAAGAATGTGAGCGTGCGATGGACAACGTTGCCATAGTTTGCGACCAGTTCGTCGTTATTGCGACGAATCAGCTCTTCGAAGGTGAAGTCGGTATCTCTCCCCTCGGGCGCAGTCGCGGACAGATAGTAGCGCAGGCTGTCGGCACTGTAACGTTCCAGCACATCGCGTGTCCAGATCACGTTGCCTCGACTGCTCGAAGCCTTGGCCCCGCTCATCGTCATAAACTCGTTTGCCGGAACATCATAGGGCAGCATGCGATCGCCATACCCAAGCAGCATGGCAGGCCAGATGATCGCGTGGAAAGGAATGTTATCCTTGCCAATAAAGTAATAAGCACGCGCCGCCGGGTTCGCCTGTCCAGGTATCCACCAGTCTTTCCAGGCCTCAGGCGTACCCTGTTTCTCGGCCCATTCGACCGAGGCCGAGAAGTAGCCGATGACGGCATCGAACCAGACATAGATACGTTTGTCTTCGTAGCCGTCCAGCGGAATGGGGACGCCCCAGTCCAGATCTCGCGTAATCGCACGCGCACGCAGGCCCTCTTTGAGCCAGTTCATGGCAAAGCCCAGCGTGTTCGTACGCCAGTGCTCTTTCCCGTCCGAAAGCCATTGCTGTAACGGCTCCTGCAATTTTGGCAGGTCCAGGAAAAAGTGCTCGGTCTGGCGCATTTCGAGCTTGCTGGTCTTACTGTCACAGAGACGGCAACGAGCGTCGATCAGATCGATAGGATCGAGGGTGTGTCCGCAGTTGTCGCACTGATCTCCTCGCGCCGAGGTATAGCCGCAGTGCGGGCAGGTGCCTTCAATATAACGATCAGGCAGGAAACGTCGGTCGGTGGGACAGTAGGGCGATTGCATTGAGTCTTTATAGATATAGCCCTTCTCATAAAGGGTTAAAAAGAAATCTTGCGTAATGCGGTAGTGATTAGCCGTGCCGGTCTCTGTGTACAGATCCCACGACATACCAAGCTTCTCCCACACCTCACAGATCTGACGGTGATAACGGGCGACAAATTCGCGAGGAGTAATTCCCAGACGCTCTGCGTCGACAAGAATCGGTGTGCCATGCTCATCGCTACCAGAGACCATCAGGACATGGTTTCCGGCCAGCCTGTGGTAGCGTGCGAATGTGTCTGCCGGGAGGTATGCGCCTACGATCTGTCCAACATGTGTGGAGCTCTTCGCATACGGCCATGCGACGCAGACGAGAATATGTTCATCCATCGTTATGAGTAATCTCCCTTACAAAATAAAAAAGGATCAGGTAATGCGAAGGGAGGACAATGCAACCTTTCATGCACAACCATGCTCTGTAGTCTGCTACAGGTCCAGGATTTATCTTGCATTATTATAGCAACACTCTTCGGTATGTACAAGTTCTTGCTACATGCCAATGTAGCGTGCATAGACAGTACGCGCTATTTGCTCATCAGCGGTACCTTTAATAATTGTACGCGCATCAGGAAAGACGGTCAGTTCATAGCCTTCAATCACGCAGCGCAGCAGAAATTCGTTGTATTGCACGCTTCCCAGCGCCTGCAAGCGCGCCGCCAGTCCTGGAAAATCAATCCTTTGCTTCTCTGTAGCCTGCCGGGCTGGTCGCACCTGTACGGCGTTGCGCCCACACAGGCTGGTGCTCTTGCTGCCACTCAATGTTTCAAGAAACTCGTAGTGATGCTGACCACAGGTCGGACAATCTGGCATACGCGGCAATTCGATGCGCTCAGAGGTGTTTTCCCACAGGTCCAGCCAGACCATCTCCCGGCTTATTTTGTCACTCTTGAGCAGAATCTTCAATGTCTCGGTTGAGGCAATCCCTGACATCACGCCGACGATGCCGTTGAGCACTCCTGCGGTATCACAGGTTGGCGTGGTCCCGGGTGCTGGCAATTCGGGAAAGATGCAGCGCAAGCAAGGTGTATCGCCCGGTATGATATTCATGGTCACGCCATAGGATGCGATCACTCCGGTATAGATCCAGGGACGCTTCTGTTTGATACAGACGTCATTGATCAGATAGCGCGTCTCAAAATTATCGGTCGCGTCAAGCAAGAGATCACAGCCCGCGACCAGCTCTTCGATTTCCTCGGCATCGATGTCCTCGACCAGGGCTTCGACCTCCACTTCGCTATTGATCCGGCGCAACTTTTCACGTGCCGCGATCGCCTTGGGGAGGTGCTTTTCAACATCTTCTTCGTCAAATAAGATCTGACGCTGGAGGTTATGGATCTCGATGTAGTCACGATCGGCGATTGTGAGGTGCCCCACGCCTGCCCGGCAGAGATTATTCGCCAGGACTGTGCCCAACGCTCCACAACCGACGATCGCTACCTTCGCTGCTCGCAGCCGCTCCTGACCTTCCTTTCCTATTGGATGAAATAAGGTCTGTCGTGAATATCGTTCAAGCATCTATCTCTCCCTTGCATTCCCTGAATCGTATGCCCTGGTGGCTGATTCCCTACCAGCTTTTCAATCGAAGATGATATGCCCTCTAGTATTCTAGCATATTGCGAAGAATACCTGCTCTCATTTTGACCGCTTTATGCACGTGGAAAGCGCAAAATGATGGGCAAATTGTGCAGGATAGCTCCGGGTGTTATACTACAAGCATCTGTTTCTCGTAGCTATTTGACCCTTCAGAATGTCTCACTCTGGCCGATATGAATAAATAAGAGCCTGATAATCAGCTAAATTGTCTCTGGTATCACGTTTTACCGATATCAAAATATGTAGTCACTCCAGGTAGGCTCATTGTAATCACTGGCGCTCATCACTATACTAAAAGGACGAATTGCAATCTCTTATTTATACCATCTCTTCAAATTGTCTAATGAGTAGAAGGAGCATGTGCTTATTATGACTGTAAATGCCCTATCAGCATCTCCGGGAACAGCAATATCCAGGATGCAAGCTATGCTGGACCCCTGCTTAAAACAGTATGTCGGTCCACAAAAACTGCATGGCGCTATCAAGTTCGAGCATGTAGTTTTCGGCTATACTGCTGAACGTCCGATCCTGAAAGGTATTGATTTACATATTCCGGCCGGACGAAAGGTGGCGCTGGTTGGCCTCTCAGGCGGCGGAAAGACGACGCTGGTGAAGCTGATACCGCGTTTTTATGAAGTCACGCAGGGATGCGTCAAAGTAGATGGGGTCGATAATCGTCACTATCCTCTGCATATCCTGCGCCAGAATGTCAGTATGGTTTTGCAAGATTCGGTTCTGTTCGAGGGCACGCTACGCGAAAATATTGCCATCGGTCGCCCGGACGCAAGCGCGGAAGCGATTATCAACGCGGCGAAAAAGGCTGATATTCATGATACCATTGTCACTGTTCTGGGCGGCTATGATCGCCAGATTGGTGAACAGGGCCATGATCTCTCCAGTAGCCAGCGCCAGCGTATCGCGATCGCTCGTGCTCTCCTGCGTGACGCCCCTATTCTTGTGCTGGATGAGCCCACTGCATCCCTGGATGCGGAGGCCGAGGCTGAGGTGTTACATGCTCTTGAGACGCTGGTCGTAGGACGAACTGTTTTACTGATTTCGCACCGTTTAAGTACGCTTGGTAATGTCGATGAGATTATAGTTTTGAAGGATGGATGTATTGTGGAGCAGGGAAATTATCAAGAACTCAAGCGCCAGGGTGGCGTCTTTGCCCATCTGCTGAAAGAGCAGGCTTGTTATAACGTGGATTTCGCCAGACCCGCTGGCGCGCAATCAATCCTGGTCTCAGCCTTCTCGCAGCAGCAGCACTCTTTACCTCTTGCCGTCTCTCACGCGCAGCCTGTTCTCGCTGGAATGCGCTATCCACAGGGAGCCATGCCGCCTCAGGGAGGAGGCTATGGGAATGGTCAATCGGTCCCGCCTCGCGGAGGCTATGGGAGTGGTCAGTCGGTCCCTCCTCCTCCTCCAGTTCCGCCAAATGCTAATGGACCCGCCCCATCTAAGGTGATTGTGGAATTAGATGGCAACGTGATCAGCGAGCGCCGCCTGGATAAGCCTGTACTGACGGTTGGTCGTCTTTCTGGCAACGATATCCAGGTTCCCAATCAGCGCGTCTCTCGTCTCCATGCAAAGATTCGCTCCGAGGATGGA
Source organism: Ktedonobacteraceae bacterium (assembly GCA_035493895.1). GTDB lineage: Bacteria > Chloroflexota > Ktedonobacteria > Ktedonobacterales > Ktedonobacteraceae > DATJHM01. The sequence goes on along the minus strand of DATJHM010000261.1, from coordinate 38,703 downwards.
GCCTGGGTGATAGAGGATGCCGAAAGTGTCAATGGCATTCTTTATAATGGCAAACGGATTGAGAAACTGGTGCTCTCTTCTGGCGATGTTATCCATATTGCGCCCGGCGCTGTGCTGCGCTTTCAGGGCTGAGCCTCTGTGCGTCGAGGGGAAAAGTGATCGCATTTTTCGCTTTTTCCCTCATTATAGAGCTCATCGGTCTCTATGTGAGAAAATGGTGAAAAATAAGGAGAGAATGACCATTGCGCTAAAAGCGAGAATCGAGTTAGCATGGTAATGGTACTGAAGAAAAATGAGTTGGCAGGAACACGTAACTGTGTTACAATGCAAACATGCGGTATCCATGTAAGAGATGTAACCAGTACATTGTGCAGAGCCTCACATGGGGCTTGCTATAGCGCGTGGAAATGCAGCCAGCACCGCTCATAGCGAAGTGAGGTGGGTGCTGAACTGAGCGCCTTTGTTTTTTCTCTATTTATAGGACGAATAGGAAGAAGCCAGGGTTCCACGAAGGAGTCTTGGATGAAGAAGGTATTGGTTATCGATGACAACCCCACTATTGTAGAGTTAATCAAATATGCGGTGAAACTACAGGGGGCCTATCGAGTCGTCGTTGCATATGACGGTATACAGGGTCTGGAAAGTATCTTCGCAGAACAACCCGATTGCGTGATCATAGATGTGAAAATGCCAAAAATGGATGGGTATCAATTGGTACGCTGTCTCCGCGGCGATATACGCACGGCCGATATCCCTCTAATCATCTTGAGCGCTATGACCCGTGAGGAAGATCTCATGACCGGCCTGCTCTCGGGGGCGGATGAGTACCTGACCAAACCTTTCAAACCAACTGCTTTAAATGATGCCATTGAGCGCGTGCTCACTCTCACTCCTGCGGAACGGCAGCAGAGAACCGATTACTGGGTCCAGACCCAGGCGGAACGAGACTAGCAAAGGACGAGCCTGAGCCGCCACAGGCCTGCTACCCGCATGACAGGCGTTTGCCTGACGAGGGGCGGTGCTTTCTCTACTGAGTCGTATGAGGAGAAGGGTGTGCGCAACATATCAAGCTCTCAGGGAATGCGCAGTGGGCGCGAACAACAGGCCTTAAAAAAGTTGCAGATACTCTTTGTCGATGGTGACCTCAATGCGTGTGATAAGGTGCAGATCGCTCTGGGAAGCGGCTTTTCCGTTGCCTGTGCCTCTTCTGTAAATGAAGCTCGCATTGCCTTGAATACAGCGATGCCAGATGTTCTGATCTCTGAGATCCTGCTCGGTTCTCAACAGGAAAGCGGTCTGGATCTTTGCGGTTATGTGCGAAGCGATTCCTCTCTGCGCCATCTCCCCATTATGCTTTTAACTTCCCTGACGACGCTCCAGGATAAAGTCGCGGGCTTTCATGCCGGGGCCGATGATTATGTCGTGAAGCCCTTCGATGCCTACCATCTCCAGGCCCGTATCCGTCTTCTCGCGCGCATTAAACGCCTGGAACGCCATACCAGCATGTAGTCTGGTAGAGCGCTCCTTGTTACGTCGATCGGATACAGGTCGATCTCAGGCGCGTTTGTTATCCAGCATTGGCATTGATACAACTACCACTGTCAATGTAGATGTTGTTCCAATGGTTCGGTGCGGGGAGGAATGGTGCCTGGTATGGATAATTCTTGACGCAGGGCTTGATCACTTTCGGCGTCTGCATTTGATACAATGGTATCCAGGCAACGTCGTTGACGACCTGTTGCTCGGTGACATTGTATTGCTGGATACGCTGATCCTGCTGCATTGTGGTATCCGCTTTTTGCATCGCGGCAAAGTTTTGCTTCTGCTCTGCGACCTCTGCGGAGTGGTTTAAAGCATAGTTTTCGTTATTAAAGTACGAGCCAGGCTCGAAAAGCAGCGTGAGCCAGTCCTGTGGATCGGGATAATCCGCTTTCCAATAGGTATCCCACATCATTAATCCCTTCGGATTATTGGTGGTAGCCGCAGTTTCTTTCTGGAACTCCGAGTCGCCCATGTCGTTGATTGCCACTTTCACGCCCAGCACCGTTTGCCACATCTGTTGTGCGACCTGGAGCGCATGCGCATCCTCGGGCAATGAATCCGGGACGGCGATGGTGATGTTCGGCAATTTCGCGCGTGTCAGGCCGTCTTCTTGCAATCCCTGCTCAAAGAGCTGTTTGGCTTTTGCCTGATCACCCGACAGGCTGTTGACGCCCGCTGGCCCCTGGAGATTGGCATTGTAACCGGGCATGCCTTGCGGGATGATATGGTTGCTTGGGATAACGGTGTTGTGGAATGCACTTTGCGCAATGAGCTGCTTGTTCAACGCGAGATCGAAGGCCTGACGAACTTTGATGTTGTCGAAGGGCTTTATCTGGTAGTTCATCGTAATATAGGAAATACCCAGGATAGGTACCAGATGGAACTGATTGTCAGGGAGCGATCCCGCCGCTGCGACGTCGGGCGAGGGAACTTTCGAGTAGCTCAATTGGCCCGCCTTGTAGGCATTATACATGTTGTTCAGATCTGAATATGCCACTATGACGAGCTTGTTGAGCCGTGGTTTGGGACCATAATAATGCGGGTTGGGCGCAAACGTAATCTTCTGACTTGTGACCTGCGAAACGACAAATGGGCCCGCCCCTACTCCTTCGTTCAAATGGAGGTAGAGCTGATTGCCATATTTTTCTGCCAGCTTCTCATTCACGGTAAAAGAAGAGGTGTAGGTCAGCGTCTGTAGAAAATAGGCTGCTGGATGGCTGGTGATGATGACGACTGTCTGCGGATCCGGAGCAAGCAGGCTGTCATTGATGAGGGTCTTGATCTGTCCCTTTTGCAGCTTGTCCTCATCTTTAATCAGACTGAGGTACGTCGGACCATAGGGCGACTTCGTAGCCGGTTGTAAAGTACGATTGATGCTGTAAATAACGTCTTCGGATGTTAATGGCGATCCGTCGCTGAAGGTGAGGTTGGGCCGCAATTTAAAGGTCCAGGTGACGCCATCGGCTGCCAGGCTATGGGATTGTGCCAGCTGATCAATTAACTGGTTGTTTTCATCCAACTCGACCAATCCTGTGTAGACCAGATTGGGCCCGATTGGCCCACCCGCAAATGCGGGATCAAACTCTGATGCGTCAATTGTCGAAGCTTGCTCTGGGTAGACAAAAACCTGCTTTGCAGTATTTGTCGCGTTTTGGGGTTGTACTGCTTGACTACAAGCGGAAAGAAGCAGTAAAAGTAAAATAGCACTTCCGGATAAGAACTGAGGAAAGGTCCTCTTGCCCGATGTCATTATGATGAACTCCTCTATGTATGCCCTGCACATGCCTGACAAAAATAGCCTTTACCGCATACGTATGCTGGTCACTGCGCTATACGCTGCTCTTGATACGATGACAAAAATGCGGCCTGTTACAGAGCATCTTCTACTTGAAAGTCGGTAGTGACTGTATCTGGCCACTATTTCCTTTCGTGTATAATAGTATCCTCATCAGTGGAGTAAAGTCAAATGAGTCAATATATTGCGCAAAAATATATTTTTAATACAAGATTCTATAAATATAATAACATTATGTTATCAAAACAATGCGTAAAAGTTATGATTTGCCCTGACGGATTGATCAGTATGGAAAATGAGGTCAGGCAAACCGATGTATGCGAAATGGTGGGTAATAGAAAAGTGGGGATGCGGCATGCCGTATCCCCGCTTCTGTGTGGTACTTCTCTGCTTAGCCAGGAAAATGGCAGGCTGCAAAGTGATTACCCTGTTTCGGTTCCAGGACAGGGATAACCTCTCGGCAAATATCCTGCGCTTTCCAGCAGCGTGGATGGAAGTTGCACCCGCTTGGCGGATTGACCGGACTGGGCACGTCACCTTCCAGGATGATGCGTTTGCGTCGTGACTCAACCTCTGGATCGGGTACGGGAATAGCCGAGAGCAGCGCTTGCGTATACGGGTGGAGCGGTGTCTCGTAGAGCGATTCGCTTTTTGCCAGCTCAACCACGCGCCCGAGATACATCACTGCTACGCGGTTACTGATATGTTTGACCACTGAAAGGTTGTGCGCCACGAACAGATATGTCAGGCCAAATTTGCCCTGTAGATCCTGTAAGAGATTCAGTATCTGCGCCTGAATGGAGACGTCCAGGGCCGATACCGGCTCGTCTGCCACGACAAACGATGGCTTGAGCGCCAGTGCGCGTGCGATACCAATACGCTGGCGCTGGCCACCACTGAATTCGTGGGCGAAGCGGTTGATGTAGTAGGGATTGATACCCACCACTTCCATCAGATTGGATACTTCATCGCGAATCTCCTTTGGATTTCCACGATGAAAGTTCTCCAGTGGCTCCGAGATAATCTGCCCAACCGTATAACGAGGATCGAGCGAGCTATAGGGGTCCTGGAAGACCATCTGCATATCGGCTCGTTTGCGGCGAACCTCGTTTGGGGCGAGTTTGGTCAGCTCAGTTCCGGCTAAGCTGACGGAGCCAGCAGTTGGCTTAATCAACTGCAATATGGCTCGCCCGGTGGTTGATTTGCCACAGCCGCTTTCTCCCACCAGTCCCAGCGTCTCTCCCTTCCGCACAAAAAGATCCACGCCATCGACCGCTTTCACATGCGCAACCGTGCGTCCCAGTATCCCTCCCTTAATGGGAAAATGTACTTTGAGACCCTTGACATCGACGAGCGTTGTCCCGGTGGCATCTGCTGTTTCTATATTTTGTACCATCTTTTTCTCTCTTCCTGGTGCGCTTCACTTTGACCTCTAACGGTCCTGTTCCTATTTCCCCCCGGTTGGCCTGTATGCTTGCTCGACCCGCGTGAGGGGAGGAAAAACTAGTTTGGATAGAAACACGCCGCCATTTGTTTCCCACGGTCGACTGACATCAATTCAGGCCGTTCCTCCAGGCAGCGATTCTGCTTTTTGGGGCAGCGCGGAGCATAGGGACACCCCTTGGGAGGATTGAGCAGGTCGGGTGGCTGGCCGCCGATGGGATTAAGACGAGAGCCTCGCAGACTATCGACGCGAGGAATGGACTGAAGCAGGCCGACAGTATAGGGGTGAGCAGGTGTTTCGAAGATCTGCTTGACGGGGGCAGATTCCACGATGTGGCCCGCATACATCACGTTGACGAACTGGCAGGTACCGGCAACGACGCCCAGATCATGGGTGATCAGCATCACGGCGGTACCGAACTCCTGAGACAGACCTTTCATCAGCTCAAGTACCTGCGCCTGAATTGTGACGTCCAGGGCCGTCGTTGGCTCGTCGGCGATCAGCAACTGTGGATTACAGGCGAGCGCAATCGCGATCATGACGCGCTGACGCATGCCACCACTGAATTCGTGCGGATAGCTTTTGGCGCGGCGTTTCGCATCAGGAATGCGTACCAGATCGAGCATCTCAATGGCGCGCTTCCACGCCTGATCATTCGAGACATCTTTGCGGTGCCGTTTGACCGTCTCGGCGATCTGATAGCCAATCGTAAGGACAGGATTCAGCGAGGTCATGGGATCCTGGAAGATCATTGAGATTTTGCTACCGCGTATATCTGAGAGCTCATCATTGCTTTTCTCCAGAATATCTTCGCCCTCAAATTTGATTTCGCCTCCTACAATTTTTCCGGGTGGGGTGGCAATCAGACGAATCACCGAGAGGGCCGTGACGCTTTTGCCGCAACCACTTTCTCCAACAACGCCCAGCGTTTCACCTGCCTTGATCGTGAAGGAAACGTCATCAACCGCTTTGATTACTCCGTTACGTGAATAGAAGTAGGTTTTTAAATTATTTACTTCCAGCAGATTTTCTGCCATCGTCTTTTTCTCCGCTTTCTGTTTCTAGTCTTTTGCACGAGGATCAAAGGCGTCACGCAAACCATCACCGATGAAGGAGAAGGACACCACGATAATTGCCAGGACTGCCGAGGGGAGAATCGCCTCCCACGGGTGTGTATCTAGCAACGTCAGAGCGTCAGAGATCATCAGGCCGATGCTCGAACCTGGAGGTTGCACGCCCAGACCCAGCAGACTGATGCCAGCCTCACCGATGATCGTTCCCGCAATATTCAAAGTTGAGGCAATGACCACAATGCTGAACAGATTCGGTATGATGTGGCGCGTAATGATGCGAAAATCGCTGGTGCCGGAGGTGCGTGCGGCTTCGACAAACTGTTGTTCTTTTAATTGCAACGTTTGTCCACGTACATAACGGGCCATTAACGGCCAGACGGTGATCGCCAGCGCGAGTGAGACGAGCAGCAGACGTGCATTCCCGTTTGGCCCAATAATGGGCACATTTGCGAGCACGGTGTCGACGTTTGTGCCGAAGATACCGGTCAGCAGAATGACGAACAGCAGGCCAGGGAAGGCGAACATGATATCCGTGAAGCGCGCAAGGAGTTGATCGATCCAGCCACCGTAGTAGCCTGCGAGAACACCAACAAAGATGCCAAGCGAGATATCGACAATTTCCACCATGATCGCGACGGAGAGAGAGATGAGCATGCCCTGCATCAGACGGGCCAGGAGATCTCGTCCCAGATCATCCGTGCCGAGCCAGTACTGTGCGGACGGCCCCTCATCCTGGCGCAGGAGCTCCTGGTGTGAGAAATTGTGATAGGTGGTCGAAGGAATTTTTCCATTGAGAGGGCTATTATAGACGCTACCAATATGCTGATAGATGGGTGGCCCCACAATGGCGATCAACACAAAAAGAACAATAACAACCAGACTGGCCATCGCTCGTTTATCGCGCGAGAAACGGCGCAGCGAATCCTGAAAGGGAGTTGGTGATTTTTTCGGCTCTTTTGTTTGCCCTATATCATTCAGCGGAACTTTTTCACTCTGCCAATCTTCTGTTATAGGAATCGTATTTGTGTCTGGCAGTATCACATTAGGAGCAGCAATTTCTGATCTGTTTTCTTTCATTTCCATACCTGAGTTCGTCTCCTATTCCGTCTTAATGCGTGGATCGACAACTGTGTACAGCAAGTCCGAAATCAGATTCCCGAAAACCACTCCCACGGCCAGCAGCACGGTTGTACCCTGGATGACGGGGTAGTCCAGATTATTAATGGAGTCAAGTGTAATTTTCGCGATGCCAGGAATGGAGAAGATGTACTCAATAAAGAATGCTCCGGTGACCAGGAAACCAATAGAGAGACCAATCACGGTCACCAGCGGAATCATTGCATTGCGCAGAGCATGCCGATAAATAACAACGCGTTCGTGAAGACCTTTTGCCCTTGCGGTACGAACGTAGTCCTGACGCAGTACTTCAAGCATGCTCGTTCTGGCAAGGCGTGCGAAATAAGCGAGGCCAGCGGCCGCATAGACAATGATGGGAACGATCTTGTATTGGAGATCATCCCAGCTATAAGCCCAGGGAGTTCCCCATTGAGAGACGGGCCAGCTCCCGCCCGTTGCTTTATCGAGCCAGACGATAATGAGCTGGGCTGTGACGGCGAGAATAAAGACCGGGATCGCGTAGATGACGAGCGCGACCGTCATGTTCAGCGTATCAACCCAGGTATTGGCCTTCAAAGCGGAGAAGATACCCAGTGGTACGCCAATGACGACCTGCAAGATCAATGCCCAGAGCGAGAGCTCTGCCGAGATCGGCACGCCGTCTTTCAAGATATCCCAGACAGGCCTGTTCGCGTATTTGAACGAGGTCCCAAAATCGAACCTGACCAGGTGCATCAGGAAGTTGTAATACTGCTGATACCAGGGAAGGTCAAGTCCATAAGCGTGACGAAGCTGCGCTTCAAGCACCCGGTTGTAATGATCACCCATCATTGCGCGGATCGGATTGCCCGGCGCAAAGTATCCCATGATGAATGTAATGAAGGTGACACCCAGGATAACAAAAATCAGCCCGATGAATCGTTTCGTCAGGAACTGAATCATAGTGTACCCCCTACTCCTTTGCGTATAGGTTGCAAGTGAAGATGAAATAGCTGATAGAAGGCTATTTCTACATTTGATCGAACTTTTTTCTCATGCATTGTACTCTCTGGATAAAGCCTGTTGGATAGTGGCACTCTATCTTAAAAAGGCTCTCAGTGGGTAGTGAACTTATGCTACGGAGGCGTATTTCTCAATATTCTATGTGACCCCCGGAATGTTGTCAAGTTAATCTCGCTAACAGATTCTCTATCCTTGTGCGCGAAATGAGACACTGTAGAATGCTCTAGAGCCTCCACTTCCCGCACGCAAGTGTTGCATTGAGAAAAGAAACCACCACAAGTGCTGTACCCTAAAAGTTCCCAAAGAGCCTTTCGCTTCTCTTTATCGGCACCGGACGCTTATCTCTTGAGAATGTTGCCAGACTCGCTCGTCTGCTCTCTTAGCAACGCTGCTGTCTTCTGTCTAAGGGGATCTGGCGCGCAATCTAACCAATAGAAGGGGTAGAGAAAGTTAGAGATGGGAGGAGCAGCACCAGAGGCGCTGCTCCTCACTCCAGCCCTCATGCCGGGTAGCATGGGGCTCTGTGATCAGGCTGTCATGTAGACATTTGCCCAGCTATCAGGTGGGAACGATCCCTCTGCGTTGATCACCAGACCATGTAACTTGGGGTTGATGATGTACTGAGATGCGGCCTGGAATATGGGGATAAGGGCGACGTCATTGACCAGCGCCTGCTCCGCCGTGTTGTACGCCTTCATACGTGCCGTATTATCCGGGTTCACATCAGCGGCAGCAAGTTGCTGTTGTACTTGCTGCTGTTCGGCAGCGGTGCTGCTGTTATTCTGACCATAGTTAAAGCTATTCTGGTCTGCCCCTTTCTGGAAGAAAAGAGAGGTCCAGTCCTGTGGATCAGGATAGTCGGCAACCCATGCAGCACGCCACATCTGTAAGCCCTTGGGGTTATTTGCCGAGCTGTCAGTAAGGTCGCTGAGTTTGTTGAAGTCCAGCGTTTGTTGCTGCACATTGATGCCTAATGTGGTGTTCCACATCTGGATAATCGCAGTGACAAATTGCTTGGTTGACTGAGCAGCGGCATAATAGGTGAAGTTGAGCTTGGGCAGATCGGCTACGCTCTTGTAGCCCTCCTCCTGCAATCCTTGCTGGAAGAGTTGCTTGGCTTTTGCCGCATCACCGGCAGTAGTTGAGCCAGCTGGACCGGTCAGGGCAGGATTATAGCCTGGCATGCCCTGAGGGACGATATGGTTCGTGGCAGTATAAGCGCCTTTGTAGATGCTCTGTGCCAGCAGATCTTTGTTAATCGCTAAGGCAAAAGCCTGGCGGATGTGAATGTTATCAAATGGCTTCGTGAGGTAGTTCAGCGCGAAGTAGATCGTCGTCAACTGCGGAACGTTGATAAAACCTGGCATGCTCTTTGCCGTGGCAAGGTTCTGCGGTGGGACGATGGTGATATCGACCTGCTTGGCTTGATACGCCTGGTAGTTTGTATCGGCACTATCGAAGATGAGGAACTGGATCTTTTGCAGTTTTGGTTTAGCACCATAGTAATTCGGGTTTGGTACGAAAGTAATGCCTGTGGTATGAGAGTATGTCTGTACTTTGAAAGGACCATCGCCACCACCAGTAGTGAGATGGTCTGTCCACTGCGCTCCATAGGTGTCGATCAGCTTTTTCTCAACCACATAGCTGGTTGGGTAAGTCAGTGATTCTAAGAAATACGCTGCGGGTTTTGAAAGCTTGATGACGACAGTGTTTGGGTCAGGAGCCAGGAGGCTATCACCGATCAGCGTGGGTATTTTGCCTGCCTGAAGCTGATCGTAATCCTTGATCAGCGATAAATAATTGGAGACAGGAGACTTGGTTTTCGGATCAATCGTGCGATTGAGGCTATAGACGACGTCCTGAGAAGTAAGCGGGCTGCCGTCGCTAAATTTCAGGTTGGGCTTCAGTTTGAAGGTGTACTCAAGTCTGTCGCTAGAAAGACTATAGCTTGCTGCCAGCTGAGGGACGACTTCTAAATCATTGGTCTGTGAAACGAGACCCGTGAAGACCAGCTGAATTGCTGCGGCAGAGTCCGTATCTTGATCCAGAGCAGGATCGAACGTGCCAATGTCGCTCACTATACGATAGCGAAATACTTGCTGGTCGGCTGGGGCTGCTTTCGCTGCCGATGGCGTAGACGATGCCGGGGTTCCTGAACTGCCCCCGCAGGCTGATACCAGCAGCGCTAGCAGGCCGAGAAATGTAGACAGGACACCGAAAGTAAAGTGTCTACTAGATTTCATCCTGACTTCTCCTAAATAGAAATAAGGGTTATGTTGGACAATAAGTTATGAATGGGCAACGGTTCCCTTAAAAATAAGGCTGCTTGATTGTACTACAATTGGTAAGCTTCTTTTCAACCTCAGCCTCTGAAGTCGTTGCTCCCCGCTCAAATGAGGTTCCATCCTCAACTCAATGAACGTATTGTGCATGGATTTATGGTCGTGATTACGCCCATTATTCTGCTCTACCTCATGTGACTGAAAAAGAGGGAGGGAAAGAAGAAACAGGACGTTTCTTCTTTTCCCCCTTTTCTTTCAGATCCTACTGGGTGATGTAGATGTTGCCCCAGTCATCTGGTGGAATGATCAACTGTGCGTTCAGGATCATACCGTGGACGGTCGGGCGAACCAGCGTCTGCTGATTCTCCTGCCACAGTGGCAGCCAGCCCACATCATTGATGATCTTCTGTTCGGCGTCGTTATACAGTTTCATTCTCTGGGTGTTGTCGCTGGCCTTGTCAGCCTGTACCAGGGTATCCTGAACAGCCTGCTGCTCGGTCGCGGCGCTGGTGGGGTTCTGACCATAGTTGAACTGGTTATAGTCAGAGCCTTTTTCGAAGAAGGTGCTCAGCCAGTCCTGCGGATCGGGATAGTCTGCACTCCAACCAGCCTGCCAGATCTGGAGACCTTTGGCATTATTGGTGGTGGCATTTTCCAGTGTCAGCAACTGGGCACGCGCTACGATATTGACTTTGACGGTTGCGCCGAGAACGGTGGACCACATCTGCGTGACGGCGGTCAGCGCATCTTTAAACTGCTGGTTGCGTGGATAATAGGTCAGGGTGAGAGGGGGTAGCTTGGTTATGCCCTCTTCTTTCATCCCTTCCTGGAGAAGCTGCTTGGCCATTGTGGGATTACCAGCAGTAGATGCAACGCCATCAGGTCCTGTCAACGCGGCGTTATAGCCTGGCATACCTTTTGGAATAATATGGTTCGTTGCTGTGAACGCCCCATGCATCGCGGTCTGTACGATGATATCTTTGTTCACTGCCAGCGCAAAGGCCTGACGGATCTTGATATTGTCGAACGGCTTGCTCAGGTAGTTCAGCGAGAGGTAGCGAATAACGAGCAACGACACATTCTGGTAGCCTGCCATGCTTTTCGCGTTAGCGATTTCAGCAGGGGGCACCGGGGTGTAGTCGATCTGTTTTGCCTGATAGGCCTTGTACATGCCATCCTGATCGGTGTAGAAAGGAATGGTGAGCTGTGCAATCTGGGATTGCTTGCCATAGTAGTTGTCGTTGCGAACCAGTTGAATGCCGGTTGTGTGCGAGTAGCTTTGAACCTTGAAAGGACCGTCGCCAGCTCCTTCGGCCTCATGATCGGTCCAGGAAGCGCCATACTTGTTGATGAGCTTCTGGTTGACCACATAAGAGGTCGGATAGGTCAGGGCCTCCAGGAAGAAGGCTCCCGGTTGGCCAAGCTTGATAACTACTGTCTGAGGATCAGGAGCCAGAAGGCTATCACCGATCAGCGTGGGGATTTTGCCTGCGCTAGCTTTATCGAAGTCTTTGATTTGAGACAGATAATAGCTTACAGGAGACTTGGTTGCTGGCAGGATAGTGCGATTAATGCTGTAGATAACATCCTGCGAAGTCAGAGGCGTACCATCACTGAACTTGAGATTTGGCTTCAGTTTGAAGGTATAGGTCAGGCCGTCAGGCGAGATTTGCCAGCTCTGGGCGAGCTGTGGCTGGACGGCAAGCTGGTCATTGAGCGAGACCAGTCCGGTAAATACCGCCTGTATCGGGAAATTGGAGTCGGTATCCTGGACGAGGGCTGGATCAAAGGTTGCGATGTCGCCTACGACTGGATAGCGCATGATCTGCTTGTTTTCAGGCGCTTTGCTGCTTGTCTGGCTGGGTGTAGCAGCACCGCTACTACCACAGGCAGCGAGTGCAAGCACAAGGGCACTCATTAAAAGCGGCAGGAACCCGAAAACAAATTTTTTGCGGGATTGCATAAATTGAGTTCTCCTGTCAGAATCAACATAGAAAAACCAAAAATAGCCAAAGATAGTATTGTAATAGGGAGTCGATCCCTCTTATGAGGGTAGCAAGTTCTACCCATCACCTTATATTCCTCTTCTCTGGCACAGAAGAGAAGGTGAGCTACTGGAAACAACGAACATACTTTAATACGTCGATATGTGAACAAATCTCACAAGGAAAAAATCCTCGCAAAAAAATTGCTCCAATCATATCTCCGTCTTATGCATTGCTCAATGTCATCCGATAGATGCGGCTCCAGTCGTCTGGCGGGATCATGCCCTGCGCATTGTCCACGAAGCCGACGATGTTCGGTGAGCGCAAAAAGGTTGCGGTGACCTGCCCGATGGGGAGCCAGGCGACATCATTGACCAGTTGTTGCTCTGCCTGCTGATAGGTGCGCAGGCGCGATTGCCCCAACTCCATGCTGTCTGCGGATGCGAGCAATTGCTGTGTTGCCTGTTGTTGCGTGGCTGTCGAGCTGCTGTTCTGTCCATAGTTCATATTATTATAGGGGGTTCCCTGACCAAATTGGAGAGAAAGCCAATCTTGCGGATCGGGATATTCGCCGACCCAGGAGAGCGCCCAGAATTGCAGGCCCTTGCTATTGTTCGTGCTCGCCGTCACCTGATCGAGCAGCGTGTCATAGGTGACGGTCTTGCTGGTGACCGTGACGTTCAGCACTTTTTGCCACATTTGTATTAGCGCGGAAACCTCGGTATTCAAATGGGGAACGTCTGTGCCATAGGTGAGCGTAATGGCTGGCAATGTGGTCATGCCCTCTTCTTTCAGTCCCTGTTGTAAGAGTGCCTGGGCTTTGCTGGCGTTGCCGCTAAGATTTTGTGTGCCATCTGGTCCTTTGAGTTGTGGATTATAGCCTGGCATGCCCTGTGGCACGATATGATTTGTTGGCAAAACGGTTCCCTGCCAGACTGTCCGGGCGAGGGCTGTTTTGTCGATGGCGAGGGCAAAGGCCTGACGAATGTGAATATTATTAAAGGGCTTTACAAGGTAATTCATGGTGTAATAATTGGTCCATAACTGTGGTATCTGATGAACGTCTTTTCGCGTTCGATCCTTGCTGACCGCTGCGAGGGGCACATCCGTTGTATCCACTTTCCCGCCCAGATAGGCTTGATATGCATCGTTTGTCGTATTGTAAAAGATAAATGAGACGCGCTGAAGTTGAGGTCGCGCATCATAATAATGCGCATTGGGCACAAAATCGAGCTCCTGCCCATGCGTATAGCGGGAGACCCTGAATGGCCCGCTGCTACCACCTTCTGTTAAGTGGTCAGTAAATTGTGCACCATATTTCGTTACCAGACTTTTTTCGACCACATATGCGCAGGTCATGGTCAGCATGCTCAGAAAATAGCTGGCGCGTTTACTGGTGATCAGAACTACGGTATTTGGATCGGGTATGAGAATGCTGTCTCCAATTAATGTCGGAATACGACCGGCCATGAGCAGGTTTGCATCTTTGAGCAGGCCAAGATAGAGTGGCGCAACCGTCGATTTTGTGGCGGGCGCGAGTGCGCGATCCAGGCTAAAGGCAACATCTGCGGAGGTTAACGGGGTGCCATCACTGAATTCGAGATTTGGCTTCAGATGAAAGGTCCATGTGAGGCCGTCAGCGCTTTGTTCCCAGGAACTGGCAAGCTGAGGCTGTACTTGCAGGGAATCGTTGAGTTGCACCAGACCGGTGTACATCATCTGGATGGCTCTGGTGGAGGTGGTATCGTGGGCCAGTGCTGGATCGAGGGTGTCAAAATCGGCGACATTGGCTACGGGTACGGTATAGGTTTGTTCGTTCGCTGGCGCTTTGACCAATTTGGCCTGATTGACAGTATTTCCTCCGAATAGATCACATGATGTGAGCACGAACGCTAGAAAGAGCATTGGGAGGAGCAGCCGGGTTGGCATACGATGAAAGCCCATGATGCGCATTCCCTTCCATAAAACAAAGAGAAAACACGAGAGCATCTCTCGTCAGTTGCCAGTATTGACAAGCATTGCGGGAGATGCTCCAGATGTTCAGGTGCACTTACAATTGTGCCAGTAAGGGATCGCGTTCACCATAGAGTGCAGCACGAATGGCGATCTGTACCAGCGTGTCCAGGCTGGTCTCTTTGAGATCGTCCGGCCAGAGCAAGAATGCATCACTGGCTGCCTGCACGATCTGCAATGCATGGCCTTGATCGCCGGAAGCGTCTATTTTTGCCGCGGACAGGGCAATGGTGGCGAAGAGGGCGCGCGCATCGTAGCCAACGCTCAGGTAACGATGAGCGCTGGTGAAAGCGTCCGCATAATCTTTCCCGGCCAGTTGTCCTGCGAGCGTGTCCAGAAGTGAGGTCGCGACGAGACCGCCACCCACGACACGCGGGGCGGCAGGTGCCGATGCCTTATGGCTGCTCGGATGCGCAGAAATTTCCTGATGCAGAGCACTGACATACGCCGCAGAGGTAAAGAGGAGCGGTAGCACATCCACATCCTGTACCTGCTGGAAGATAGTACGAACCGCAGAGGCGAAGAGCAGGCCGTGGGCGGCATGGATGAAGAGCTCGCGATCGGTGTCGTCTATCTGGAGGAGAATGTCGGCTGCGGCCAGGGCGATGACGGACGCAACCGCCCTGGGGGATGCTCCGTTCGTGATCAGGGCATCGTAGACTCCCTGACAGACCTTCGTGGCATCGGTCTCATTGGTAATGATCTGGCGTAAAGGAAGCGCGTTTGCGTTTTTGGGAAGCGCGAGGCGTATGCGAATTTTTTTGACATCATTGAGCACTTTATCCACGTAGCTGCGCAGAGGCTGAACCCACTCTGGCTCGTCCGAGTTCGGACGAAGTGGCAAGTGTGGGGCAATCCAGTGGATAATCGCTGGCGCACGATCGCCCCATTCGACCGCATCGAGCACCTGAAAGCCTCGTACGGCAAATATCAGCGGGTGCCCGCCATTCTGGAAGGTGGTGGCTATGCTGTCATACGTGCGTACCTGGAGTGTACGATAGTCGGCTCCTGTTCCATAGAGCCCAAAGAGTAGCCGCTCTGTGAGGAGCATATCGTTGTTGAAAACTGCGTCATGGAGTGCGCTTTCGACGCTTTGCCCCTCACGCAGGCCACTGGGAAAGAAGGGTTCTGGTATCTCAAGTGCTCGCTGATTGCCTGCCTGGATCGCGGGTGCCGCGACAAAGAGTGCCTGCGCAAAGAGCGGGAGGGCGCGTTCTTCAAGTGCGGTCGTGGGTGTCAATGGATCTGGTACGAAGTGAAGGAGACGGCTGAGCATCGCCGCCGCTCCCAGTGTCGTCGTGGCATGTCCATCGGGATCACCCAGGGTCGCGAGCAGTGCAAGGCGACCAATCAATATGTCAGCAAGCTCGCCCTGTTGTAAATGAGCGCGGGCCGCAGCAATGATGCGGTTTTTATCTCCAGACACTAAAACTTGAATGAAGGAAGAGAGGTCTACTCCCATTTCGACGGCTGTCATAAAATAAATAACTCCTCAATGAATAAGTACGGGATACGTATGATACGTATATAGCAGATACGCCGACTATTTCTGTAAATCGCGAATGGCGCGTTCGATACCAGGAATTTCGGCGTATTCTTCATTTAGCAATTTATAGGCCCGGCTTAAATATAGCTCAGCCAGACGCGCGCCCTGTTCTTCAGCATTGGCCGCGGCGGCGATCAACTCGTTGCCGCGATACTTCTCCGGCAGACGGCGCGCGATGCGTTGCATGTTGCGCTGCGTTTCCTGTAAGAGCGTCGTATCATGTCCACCAATGGCATAGCGGGCGGTGCCAATGAGCTTGCCCAGTTCAGCGAGCTTCTGACGATCAGGCATCGTTTCGAGCAAAAGTTCGTCGGCATCCAGATCATCGAGCGCGATCGGCTCGCCTAACACGCCTGCGGAAGAGGGGGAGGGTGTCTCGGGCACCGAGGCAATGTAGGTTGCATAGAGTTGTGCGTATTCCTGGCTACTCAGGTTTGCCATTTGCATGCGTCCTACCTCGTCGCGCGTATTGACGGTCCCAATGTCGCACAGATCATCATCTCGCCGTTCAGCAAGTTGCTGTAAATGTTCGAGATTGAAAGCCTCCTCAAGCATTGGCGGTATGGGCATACCTGCAATACTGCCTGCATCACCCAGTTCTTCAGCCGGAATCTGCGCGGCAAAGAGTGGCGGAAGATATTTAGCCAGCGACATAGGGATCGGGGGGACCAGACAATATGTACAAAAGACCGTGCGAGGATCGCTTGAGCTCCGTGCGATAAAGATCGCATGGCCCTTTGGTGCCTGTGGATTCCCACGTAAGAATTGCATACCCATAACTAGATCATCCTCTCAAAGGTTTGCCTTCAGCCTCTGGTCATTGCCTATGGCATCTGCCAGCTCTTTTGACGAACCTGTGTTCTCTTTTGATTACATCCTGAGATTATACATGCCGCATAGCTACTATAATCATAAGTCAGAAAGTCATTGCATTGCAATAAGTAATGTTTCACCAGCTAGACCTTTGCATCAACACCAATAATTATCGACATCGTAATTATCGTGCTCATGCTGCTTGCCTGCGCCCGGGTTCCTCCCACGACAAACGTTACTTACAGCTGTTTGCGTAACTGTTCTATTTTTCGTACCAATCCTTGCTGAGCCTGAAGTTCCGCCTCGCTCAAGCTTTCATCGCTCGTTGGAATATCCGCAAGGTAGGTTGTAAGGCTGGCCTGTAATTGTTGTGGACCGGCAATTTGCAAGAAATCTTGCAGCAGTTTCCGTGCATCTTCCTCCTGCTGAAAACGCAGATCGGTAATGGCGGCTTGCGCATAGAGATCGGCGTATTGCTGGAGGAACGTACGCCACTGCTGCGGCGTGCTGAAGCTCTTCATCACACGCTCAACCTGCGTAATTGCTCTGGTCTGCTCATCGTGGGCGCGCTCAAGCTCACCACGCAGGAAGTAGATCCCGGCCCTGGCGGAACGAATATCGATGACGCCCAGCGGACGACGCTGCTGATGATACAGACGGAGCGCCTCTTCAAAATCGGCGAGTGCCGCATCGATCTCATCATTTCCGCGATGTGCCAGCCCACGTGTGAGGAAGGCATCGGCCAGGCCAAGCTGATCATCGGACTGGGTAAAGCGGGTGATGGCGGCTTCGCAATTCTCGCTGGCCTCTTCCCATTGCTGGCGACCCATATTGATCTGAGCCACGCCGAGCACCGCAAGACCATCTCCATTCACGCTCTCAATCAGTTGATACTGCCGCCCCGCCTCAAGGAAATTGTGTTGTGCCGCCTCAAGCTCCAGGCGCTCGAGCTGAGCCTGTGCGAGACCCAGCTCGGCCTCGGCGGCTTGAAGTGGCTGTTGCAGACTCTCCGCCTGTGTCCGTGCCCGGGTGAAGTGTTCATCTGCGACCTGAAAATCACCCTGTAATAAGAGATATTGACCCTGTACGAGGGCAATCTGCGTGGCAATCTGGGCTGCGAGGGGATTTCTCTGCGCGTGCTGCGTCGCGCTGGCAAGGTGATCGGCGACCTCTTTCATGTCGCCGGTCAGCAGCGCAATACGTGCCAGCCGCACCTCGAGTTGTGCAAGATCGCGTGCTGTGACCTCGACTCCCAGCGTGGAAAAATGCTCCAGAGCATCATTGTATACCCCGCGAGCCTGTCCCAATTGTCCCTGTTGATAATAAATATCTCCGCTATTGAGCAGCGCACGCCCCTCGACCAGCGCATTGTGGAGTTGACGGGCCTGATTGCGCGCTTCGTTCAAGGTCTGAGTGGCGCGATCTAAGAAGCCACGGCGAAACTGAATCTCACCTAATCCCACCGTCGCTTCGGCCTGACCGACTTTATACGCGCTGGCTTTATAGGTACGCAACGCTCGTTCCATCAGCGAATTTGCGTACGAGGGCTGACCACGGCGCAAATGAATTTCAGCCAGAAAGCGATTCGCATGGGCCGTCCCTAACGCATTATGCTGATCTGTATAGAGTTGTAATGCTGATTGTGCACCTATCAATGCTTGATCAACGCTGCTTTGTTGAAACATGATAGCGGCCATCCCAATATTGGCATCGGCCTGACCAAGCTCATATTCGATGGTATTGGCGAGGGTGAGCGCTTCAGTAAAAGCTTGAGAAGCCTCATCCAGGCGTTCCTGATCGAGATAAATATGGCCCAGGCCAAGCAGCGCATCGGCGGAGCCATAGTGGTCGAGGGCATTGCGATACACTTCCAGTGCGCGCTGATAGTTTGCTTCGGCTTCGGAGAAGTGGCGAGAGAGGCGGAGGATATCGCCAAAGCTGCGTCTGGCGTCGGCCTCGTTAATCACGTCATTGGCCTCGCGGAAATGGCGAATAGCCTCCTCATACTGCTGTGCTGCATATTCGGTATTGCCGCGTTGCAGCTCCAGATGCCCAAGTGCTAAAGCGGCATTCCCCAGACCCAGAGCGTAATGTTGTGTGCGATAGAGATGTTGTGCCTGTATGTAGGCATCCTGTGCACGATCCAGGTGAGCCAGTTGTCGTTCGATATGTCCTATGGAGAGAGCGCTATTTGCCTCTTGCAGCGTGGCGTTTGCGTCGTGGTACAGACGTGAAGCTCGTTGATAGCTGCTGATAGCCTGTTCAAACTTATTCATCTCGCGTTGTACTTCAGCGAGGAGAGTACGACTATCACCAGCCTGCTTATAATCGCCGATGAGACGGAAACGGATTTCAGCATCGCCAAAGGCTTCCGAAGCCTTTTCAAGCTTTCCTTCCTGATAGGCCTCCAGACCAGCCTGTTGTCGTCTCGTGGCTAACAGACGATCATTTTCGCGCTTCTCTTGGTCCTGCGTCGTCATAAAACATCTATCCTTAGACTCAACTACAGGGCGAGTCTTCATATAAATCTTGATGTGAGTATCGGTCTATTGGTTCGTATGCTATGACCATTGTAGTGCGTGGGGGCAAGAAAGTCAAAAGAGCCGCGCTCGTGGAGCTTCTGCCTATCATCTTTATAGAGGCGTTGCTTGTCTGCGCCTGAAAATTGTTGGGATGACCCGGAGAGATGATTGTGATAAAATAGGGCCACTTGCCGAAAGAAAGAAAGTAGGCAAAAGCCCGTCACCTTTGACGCATACGGATGTGCCAGGAATAAGGAGAAAAGTATGAACGAAGAAGCCCTTGCTCGTGTTGACCTATTTTCAACCCTCGATAAAAAAGAGCTTCAGTTGCTCGCGAAGAATTGCCAGAAGCGGACATATAGTGCAGGAACAACCATCTTTTCGCAAGGGGATACAGGGGTAGGTCTCTATATCATTGAAGCTGGAAGAGTGCGTGTGACCATTGCCTATAATCCTGATCGTGCAGAGGAAGAGATTGCCGTGCTGGGGGCAGGGGATGTCGTGGGTGAGATGGCGTTGCTCGACGAATGGCCACGATCGGCTACGGTCACCGCCAGCGAAGAAGTGACGGCATTGGTGCTACCGGTCTGGGAGTTTCGTGGTATTTTGCGTGCGCATCCCGATATTGCCTTGAAGATGCTGGCCGTATTAAGCCGTCGTTTGCGTAAGGCGGAGGAGCGTCGTTTCGAATAAAGCCAGTGGAGGCAAGAACTTCGCCGTTTTGTGATCGTTGAGGCGATGGGGCCGTCAAGAATTGTCGCTACGCCGGAGATCTGTGATGTGCAGACAGGTCTCCGGCGTGCCTGTATATTCGGCATGCTATGCGCAAGATAGAAAGAAGGAAAGGGCGCTAAGAATTTGGGAAATTACCGTGATCTGTTTTTTCGCGGTTGAGCAGTTTCTGGAGCTCATCGAACATCGTTTCAATGTCTCCAAAAGAACGATAGACGCTGGCAAAACGAATATAAGCGATTTTATCCATGCGCTTGAGGCGTTCCATGACTAATTCGCCGATGACGTTACTGGCGATCTCCTGCTTCCCAAAACGATAGAGTTCCTGTTCAATCTCCTCTACGGCATTCTCGATTTCACCTGCTGGTAAAGGACGCTTTTCACAGGCTTTGCGTAGGCCGACATAGAGTTTCTGCCGGTCGAAAGGTTCGCGCCGCTGATCACGTTTAATCACCATAAGATGGAATTTCTCGACCCGTTCATACGTACTGAACCGGCCTTTACATTGCTCACATTCGCGACGACGGTGAATTGCGTCGCCGATATCGCGCGAATCCTTGACTCGTGACTCTGTGCCTCCACAGAATGGACATTTCATTCCCTAGCCCCCAATAGATGCCTGCGTTTGGAATATTCCTATTCTACCACACTCTCTTCTTCCAGGGGCAGAAGACGCTCAACGTAAGGCCGGAGTCGCAGTGGCCTGGTTCAATATAAGCTTTGTAGCTGTCTCTCTTGTGGCTTGTGCACTCACCGCATTTTGTAAATGTGGATGGATCTTCCCTACATAGCCCGAACGGAGACGTGACCCCTCGCGCCAGTACGCATACCAGTACGGGCCATGACCCTGGCCGTTGCGGCATGTGCTACAAGATGCTTTCCCACATTTGCGATATTGTAATTGATATGTAATATGCTGATCGCTTGGTATGTCTGTCATAAACCACGAACCCTTCCACAAATCAAAAAAACTTGAACATACGTAAAGATCCTACTACTATGATACCATCAATTTCTGAACAATGTCTGAATTTGTCTCTTGCAAAGATGAAACACTGTTCATTTTCATAGATGGCACTGCCACCCTTTGTGGTGTTTTATCTGACATATTGTTCATCTAGCAAAAGCGACGAAACTCTACAACATCCGCAACAATAAACGTCCGCTCTGCGGAACTTTGTCATAGCAATACACTACTTGAGCTTCTGGCGGTTCGGCATCTTATAGGAAAAATGGTATAATAAAAATGATGCTGTTTCTCCCGGGAATGTCCATCTCTACCTTGTATTGTGCCGCGTTGTAGGATTGGAAAGAGAAGGTAAAGCATGCAAATTGTGATCAAAGGCAAACAGTTGCCAGTAACCCCACTGTTGCGAGATAAGATTGAGCGCAAAACCCGCAAGCTCGCGCATTTCGTAACTGAAGATACGCGCGTGGAAGTGACTGTTGCAGAGGAACAGACGCGCAGCGCGCAGGATCGCTTTTCCGTGCATCTGGCCCTTTCAGGGAACGCTTCTCCTATTTATAGCGAAGTGAGTGCCTTGAATGTGACGACCGCTCTGGATAAGGTACTGGATAAAGTGGTAGCTCAACTGGGGCGTCAGAAGAAGCGTCAGACAACAGCGCGTCGGCACCATACTCCGGCTGTGAAGGTTCTGGCATTGGCTCGTTCCGGGGAATTGACGTCTATGGAAGAAGAAGAAGCGTCGACCCCGTTGCGTGTTGATGATACGTTGGAGCCGATACGTAATGAAGAGATCTGGTCCCAGGTGATGGAGATTCGCCAGTTGCCGACCCGGGCGATGGGCGATCAAGAAGTCATTGATCAAATGGAACGAAGCGGAGCCTCTTTTTTGCCCTTTTATAATGAAGAAACAAGCAGTATTAACGTGATGTATCGTCTGGCGGAGGGTGGTTACGGTCTGCTGGTGCCCGCTATGGAATGACCCGCTGAAGAAGCGGGTCAGGTAGGGTATAAAAAGGTCGCGCTACCATGGATGCGAGGTCAGGCTGGAGAGAGATGTGCATCTCTCTCAAGGTAGTAAGGTAATTTCAAACTCCCAGGGCTGAGGCGGCATTTCTTCAAATTGTCCTAGAGGATCAGCGATACGAATTGTCAGTGTACGAGCATCCGTGGGTGGCAGTGGCCGGAAGCGAGCGTTGCCTTGATAGACAGTATTCGTCGGGCCGCTCGCTAATTCTGGCCTCGCCAGCAGCATGCCGCCCCGGTCTCCCAACCATTGTGTCCCAAGATTATCTTTCAGGAAAAAGATCACGCGTGGAACAAAGGAGAAGCCGGACGCAAACGCAGGTCTGATCCAGAGATAGTGAAGTTCAAAATGGTCACTAAAGTACTGTAGTTGATGAAGGATAAGCGTCATACCCTGCTTTTTCTGTTCTATCTCCAGATTTACGGTGCGCAGAATTTCTCCTGGTGGATCCTTTCTTCCGTCTGGCTGCTCAACGAGACGCGGCGCTGCAATGACTACTGGTGGACGTGACGCAAGCTCCAGCGCTTTCGTTGAGAAAGGGGTTGGGTCACTCATAATATCGTTGCACAATTGTAAGCAGTCGTTACAGATATAGGCCGCTCCCGGTCCAGCGATGATACGCTGAACCTCAGAAGAGTGGCGACCGCAGAAAGAGCAGCGAGCTGACGATCGATCAAAACTCATTGTGCTCCTCTCCTTAGCTAGCTGTCGAACTGTTTAATGCAATGTGATGTGTACGAAGCACATCGATAGCTTCACTATATAATCCTAGACGCTCCAACATGGCCGCATGGGCCTCCCACTCCAGTGTATCATCTAGAGGGGAAAGTTGGTCTGCGTTTGTATCACGTGTTGCCGGGAGATTCGGTTCCGTCGTGTGATGGTTAAATTGATCGGTGACCAGATCCAGTGAGATGTCGTGCATGGCAAATGGCTCTTCTCGATCGTATTTACGTTGTAACGCAAGCGCGATCAGATGATCGGCAAAATGTGGATTCTTCGGTAAGAGGGAGCCATGAAGATACGTTCCGAAGGCGTTGCGATAAATCGCGCCTTCCGTATGATCTTCAGCATTATTGCCGTGCCCTTTGAGCACACGACCCAGCGGTTTAGCGGTCCCGAGATACGTACGCCCTCCATGGTTCTCAAAGCCTACCAGGGTACTGCCGTTCCAGCCCAGCGCGATATTACCAATACAACGTGCAACCTGTGGCCCTTTATGGATCGTCCAGGCATCAAAGACGCCCAGGCCGCGCATATCGGGCCCCTCGGCGGGTCGGTAGTAATGGGCCAGCAATTGAAATCCTCCGCAAACTGCGAGCACCGGCATATCGTCCTCAACGGCAGCCCAGAGGCCGATGCCTTTGAGATCGTAGAGATCCTGGGCTACGGGGGCCTGCTCTTTGTCCTGGCCGCCTCCAATGAAGAGAAGGTCGTACTCATCGGGCGCAAGCGCATCGCCAATGCCCAGTCCGACGACCCGCAATTCAATGCCTCGCAGCTCGCAGCGGCGACGGAGCGTCAAAATGTTGCCGCGATCTCCATAGAGATTGAGCTGGTCTGGATAGAGATGTCCAAGTGTGAGCGTACGAGTTTGCGAGAAATTCTGGGTCATACGTTCTTCCCTTCCCAATAGTTTGTAGTGAGACCGCGCTGCCCCAGTTCGCGATGAATCTCGAGCAGTGCAGTGTATGTGGGCACGACAAAAAGCGTCTCACCTACAGGTGTTTGCTGAAGGGCCACAGAAAGAGCCTGTTTCAGACCATAAGGCGCGGCTGGTTGGAGCTGAGCAGCCTGTTTTGCCGAAAGCTTGCCAGTTCTTCTCGCTCTGCGGGCCTTTCTGGCCTGAATGATCTGCTGGCGCAACGCGCGCAATGGAGCGGATGGGACAACCGTTATCTGTTCCTGTGGGAGCCCGGCATATTTTAAACGCAGGGCCAGATCAGCTGCCCGTGTGCCTGCTACAGTCACCGTGGTAGTATGCCCGACGGCGCGTTCAAAATCAACATCCCAGATCCAGGATATATCGTGGCCATCAGCCGTATTATCATTGAGCACGAAAAGAATATGGCGTGAGACCTCTTCGGTGAAAAGTGTGCGTAGCACCTCGTTAAATCCCGTAGGATTTTTTGCCAGCAGGAGACGAATAGAGCGTCCCTCGGCCTCGATGCGCTCACCTCGTCCGAAGACGGGTACTGCCTGCTCGATAGCTGTGCTTATTGGTTCCCAGCCAACCGCCAGAGCCTGAGCAGCAGTAACGGCAGCGAGCGCATTATAAACATTATAAAGGCCCGGCAAAGGCACCGTCAGTTCATGCGCTTCGCCCGCTTTCTCCAGCTGAACATGCCAGCTATCAAAGGTATCGAGATGAATATGTTTCGCGCTCACCTCTGGTTGCGGACGGCTGGTATCGCAGGTGGGGCAATGGTAGTGCCCCATATGGCTATAAAACTGGACATCATAGACATAGGCATTGCCACAGGCCGGGCAGACGCGCGTGTCCAGCGTCTGATGATGGACATCAGTCGGGTCTTGCTGTGAGAGCAGATTGAGGGAGAGATCATCAATGCCATAATAGAGTATATGACCTTGAAAGCCAATGCCGAGATTGGCGATAGCGGGATCATCGGCGTTGAGTACCAGCGTAGAGGTATCCGGAAGTTGTTTGATCGCCTGTTGCCAGTACTGAAGAATGCTATCGACCTCGCCGTAGCGGTCGAGCTGATCGCGAAAGAGATTGGTAACGACGAGCACGCGTGGAGGAACGGCGCGCACCACCTGGGGAAGAGCGGCCTCGTCAACTTCCAGGATAGAGATGGCTTCTGCGGTACGACGCATCTGCCCGTTAGGCAGAGCATGTGTTACCAGGGCAGCGGCTACGCCGCGCATGAGATTCGAACCTTCTTTATTGTTCCACACATACAGACCTGCATGGCGCATAATAGACGCAATAAAATTGCTGGTCGTCGTTTTGCCATTGGTGCCTGTAATGATAATACTGCCATGTTCTAATTGGGTTGCCAGGTGTTCAACAATATCAGGGTAGACGCGTTGGGCGACAATGCCGACAATGCTTGTACCCCCACCCAGATGTAATCGGCGGCTTAAGACCCCCACCGTTTGTCCGGCAATCACTGCCAGACCCGCCTCCAGATGGCGTTGGCGTGTGCGGCGGCGTTGGTTTCTGGTCTTGGGCCGTTTGGTAGCAAGCGGTTGTGGACCCATCCGGGGCTCGCGTAGCACTGGGGCGCCTTCTTGCTCACCAGCTTGAGATGGTCGTGATTTTCGCATGCTTATTCTCCGAATCGGCACTGCTAGTATCCTCTATAGAATTGATCGGTTGATGGGTCGATGGATTGATGGTTGCAGCATAGCATGCTAACATGGCAGGGTCAAGAGAAGACGAAGAAGATTTGACTGCATAGCAAAAAAGTTTAGACCCTTGCGTTGATGTGGTATGCTTCTTAGGAAATTTTTGTGTGAGTTTTTTGGTTAGAGAGAGGTAGTACCTTCTGGAGTCACCAGTTGTAGGGATATGCTATTCTATCCATTAAGATATACTCATGCACGTGTGGGATTTGCAGTTGGGTTTGTTGTAAGTAACGAAGGTCGGGTAAGAAGGTCGATGGCAAAAAAATTAGTAATCGTAGAGTCGCCAGCCAAGGCAAAGACGATAGAGAAATTTCTTGGGCGTGATTTCCTGGTGTTGGCATCGATGGGCCATATCATCGATCTGCCGAAAAAAGGGTTGGGGGTGAACACACGTAAAGACTTCACACCAAAATATGAGGTTATCGAAAAAAAGGATAAACTCATCCATGAGTTGAAGGCGGCTTCTGAGCGCGCTGACGAGGTTTTCCTGGCTCCAGACCCTGATCGCGAAGGCGAATTTATCGCCTGGTCGCTGAAAAATATTCTGGGCTTGCAGAATCCGCATCGTGCCGAGTTTCACGAGATTACGAAGAAGGCTGTGCAGGAAGCCATTAATAAGCCTCGCGAAATTAATGAAGATCTCTTCAATGCACAGCAGGCTCGACGTGTGCTTGATCGCCTGGTCGGTTATAAAATCAGCCCGTTGCTCTGGCGCCGTATTCAGTCTGGGACGAGCGCGGGACGTGTGCAATCGGTCGCGTTACGCATCATTTGCGAGCGTGAGGCGGAGGTGCGCGCTTTTGTGCCGGAGGAATACTGGAGCATCACCTCTCTGCTGAGCAAGCAGGGGCAAAAGGAGCGCTTTGAGGCACAGTTGTTCATGCGCCTCAAAGATTCTGTGGAGAATGGTGACGAACTGCCTGCGGAGTCTGAAGAGCCAGCTCTCGAAGAGGGCGGGACGAAAAACGGGAAAAACTTCAAGGGCCGTCTGAAGATCAGCTCGAAGGAAGAGGCTGATGCAATTCTGGAGGAGCTGAAAGACGCAACGTATAGCGTGCTGAAATATGAGCAACGCGAGCAGCGTCGTCAGCCACCTCTGCCCTATACTACCAGTACTCTACAGCAGGATGCTTCAGCTCGGCTCTACTTTAAGCCGAAGCGCACGATGGGGCTGGCACAGCAGTTGTACGAAGGTATTGAACTGGGCGAGCGCGGTCAACAGGGCTTGATTACGTACATGCGTACGGACTCCACACGTATCTCTGATGAGGCGCAGACCAGCGTAAAAGCGTATATTCGCAAAGCCTTTGGGGCTCAGTTTGCCGGTTCTGGACGTACGGGCAAGGCGAAAGCGGCGACACAGGATGCCCATGAAGCAATTCGCCCAACCGATGTCACGCTGACACCGGATAGTGTGAAGTCGCATCTTTCAGCGGATCAGTACAAGTTGTATAACCTGATCTGGCGTCGTTTCGTTGCCAGTTTCATGACTGCGGCCATCTTTGATACTGTGCGCATTGATATCCAGGCGAAGCAATACCTGTTCCGCGCGACCGGGTCCAAACTGCGTTTCCCCGGTTTCTATACCGTCTGGCCGCATGAAGAGGACGAGCGTCTGTTGCCGGATTTGCAGGTGGACGAGGTGCTGAATTTTCATAGTATCAAGCCTGAGCAGCACTTCACGCAGCCGCCTCCGCGCTTTACCGAGGCGAGTCTGATCAAGCAACTGGAAGAAGAGGGGATCGGGCGTCCAAGTACCTATGTGCCTATTCTCAGCACAATCCAGGATCGTGGATACGTCGATCAGGATCAGCGCCGTTTCGTGCCGACGTGGTTGGGGGAGACGGTCAATGAAATGATGAACAAGCATTTCCCTGATATTGTCGATACCCGTTTCACGGCAGATATGGAACGGAAGCTCGATGATGTGGAAGAGGGACGACGTTCCTGGACCGAATTTTTGCACACATTCTATGGCGGCTTCAAAACGGCTATGGAGAAGGCAGAGGCCGAGATGGACCGTGTGCAGAAGCCGATGGAAGAGATGGACGAGCAGTGTCCCGATTGTGGACGAAATCTGGTCATTCGTTCCGGGCGCTTTGGTCGCTTTATCTCCTGCTCTGGTTTCCCCGATTGCCGTTATCGACGCTCATTTATGCTGAAAACGGGTGCGTTATGTCCTCTATGTCAGGGCGATCTGGTAGAGCGCAAGACAAAGCAGAAAAAGCGCATTTTCTATGGCTGTTCCCATTATCCTGCCTGCAACTTTGCGATCTGGGAACGACCAGTGCCCGATCTTTGTCCCACTTGTGGTGGTCTGATGATCGTGCCGCGTGGAGAGCAGGTGCCGGTCTGTTACGCAGAATTTATTGCGCGGCAGCAAAATGGCGAGGCGGCACCGCTGCAAAGTGGCGCTGCTAAAACGACGCGCAAGCGCGCTGCGAGTGCTGCGGGAGAGGATAGCGATGGAAGCGAGACGAGCACGAGTACCGCGACAAAGCGTCGTAGAAGTAAAAATGCGCCCGAAAATATGCCTGCAATTCCAGAAACGGCTGCTGGTGTAGATGGCGCGGAAGGGAAAGAGCTTGCGTCTCTGACAACGGCCACTCCCAGGAGGCGGAGCACTGCCACACGTAGTACGACCGCTGCGAGTAAGCGTAGCACTACCAGTCGTAGTACGACAGCCGCAAATAAGCGAAGTAGCACTGGTCGAAGTGCGACGACCGCGAAGCGCAGTACGGCAGCCGGTAAGCCGAGTACCAGTAGTCGAAGTGTCGCTGCGAAGAGCGAAACTGGTCGCGTAAAGGCCGTGGCAAAGCCTGCAACAGAGCCGCGTACCAAAGCGAAGGCCACTTCAGCGGAGAAAAAGACTCCAGGGGCAAAAACCGGATTAAGAGCAGCAAAATAACTTCAAAAAGCAGAACTGTTGGGGAGATGTGTGATATAATCATGGCACAATCTCCCCGAAAGAGGTAAGTTCTGCAATTATTGGAGGATGACATGCCGCATGCAGTGACGCTTATCCCAGGAGACGGGACCGGGCCAGAAATTACCTGGGCGACGCGTAGAGTTCTTGAGGCCACGGGTGTCAAGTTTGAGTGGGATGTATGTCAGGCGGGCGCGGAGATGCTGGAGAAGTATGGCACTGTACTGCCCGACGAGGTTCTTGAATCCATTAAACGCACCAAGGTGGGGTTGAAGGGGCCAATTACAACGCCGATGGGTAGGGGCCAGCGTAGCGCAAATGTAACTCTGCGCAAGAAGTTAGACCTGTATGCCAATATACGCCCGGCTAAAACCTACCATGGCTTACGCTCCCGTTATGACAATATTGATCTGGTGATTGTGCGCGAAAATACTGAAGATCTCTATTCTGGTATCGAGTATCAGCAAGGGACGCCCGAATATGAAGAGATCCTGGAAGTGATAGCACGTACCAGTGGTCATCAACTTGATCCTCATTCCGCTATTACGCTGAAGTATATTACTGTTGCTGCCAGTCGACGTATCGTCAAGTTCGCTTTTGAGTATGCGCGTGCCAATCGCCGTCGCAAAGTGACCGCGGTGCATAAAGCGAATATCATGCGTCTCTCTGATGGCCTATTTTTGAATATTGCACATGAGGTTGCGAAAGAATATCCAGATATTCATTATGAAGATCGGATTGTCGATAATATGTGCATGCAGCTGGTACAGAAGCCAGAGCTCTATGATGTCCTGGTATTGCCAAATTTGTATGGGGATATTATTTCAGATCTTTCAGCAGGCTTGATCGGCGGTCTGGGGGTAGCGCCGGGCGCGAATATTGGCAACCAGTATGCCGTCTTTGAGCCGGTCCATGGGAGTGCGCCTAAGTATGCGGGCCAGAATAAGGTCAATCCGATGGCGATGATGTTCTCGGGGGTGATGTTATTGCGTCATCTGGAGGAACGGGAGGCGGCCCATCGTCTGGATAAGGCGCTTTCGCAGGTGATTGCTGAAGGGAAAAACGTGACGTATGATCTCAAGCCTCGTCCCGACGATCCGAGCGCCGTGGGAACGTCCCAGGTTGCTGATGCTGTGATTGAGAAGATGCAGCGTTTGTAGGATAGTATTGGGAGAGGAGCTCATCGTTGGGCCTATTTCTAGACCAACGATGAGAGGGTTTCTCTTTTCAAGAGCGCTTTATGGCCTGGGGATACCCATTTTGCCATTATTACGCCAGCGATGGCTGGCCTGAATGTAGCGGATCGTGCCTGAGCGCGAGCGCATCATGAGGGAAGAGGTGCGCGCGCCGCCTCCGAAATATTGCACGCCATCGATGAGGTCGCCCGCTGTGATACCGGTTGCGGCGAAGCAGACATCATTGCCACTGACCAGATCATCAATATGGAAGACCCGCTCCAGGTCGATGCCGTCGCTGATCAATTTCTCGCGCTCTTGATCCGTGCGCGGCCAGATTTTACACTGAATCTCACCATCCAGACACTTGAGAGCCGCGGCAGCCAGGACCGCCTCAGGCGCTCCGCCAATGCCCATCAGCACATCAATGCCTTTGTAATCTTCCATGGCCGCTTGAATAGCGGCGGCAACGTCGCCATCGCCGATCAGGCGAATGCGTGCGCCAACCTCACGAATCTGGCGGATGAGCTCTTGATGGCGAGGACGATCGAGGATGGCCACTGTCAGATCATCGATATGCGCGCTGAGGGCGCGGGCGATGCGGTCCAGGTTCACGGCAACCGAGGCGTTGATATCGACAACATGTTTGACGGCGGGACCAACGGCGATTTTCTCCATATAGTAGACGCCAGCCGGAGCGGAGAACATCGTGCCCCGTTCAGCTGTGGCGACCACGGCCAGAGCGCCAGGGAGACCAAGGGCGAGCAGGCGCGTGCCATCAACGGGATCGACTGCGACATCGACTTCGGGCTTTGCCCCATTGCCAACGTGCTCGCCGATATAGAGCATCGGCGCTTCGTCTTTTTCGCCTTCCCCGATGACCACGACCCCATCCATATCGACCGCATCAACGGCCTGACGCATGGCATCGACGGCGGCCTGATCGACCATCTCCTTATTGCCCTTACCCATCCAGCGGCCCGCATTCAAGGCCGCGGCCTCAGTCACACGTACCAGCTCCATGGCAAGGTTGCGTTCCCTGGTTTTGGAATACTCAAAGCGTTCTTCTTCTTGAATCATGAATAAATCTCCTTTGTAACATCAAAGTTGCACATAGCGAGGCTGGGTACGGCAATGCTCGGCAAGCATAATTGCCCGGAGGCATTCAACTGCGGCTGAAAGATCGCCCTGGCGATTTTCGATGACATACTCATAGTGCTTCTGCTGTGCTAATTCGTTTTGCGCATCTTGCAAACGACGCTCGCGTTCGGCAGGTGTTTCGGTCTGACGGTTGGCCAGGCGTTCGACCAGCTCTTCTACAGAACCAGGTACGAGAAAAATAAAAATAGCTCCCGGGACCTTCTCACGTACTGTCGCTGCGCCCTGGACGTCGATCTTGAGTAAGACATCGCGTCCGGCAAGCAAATTTTCTTTGATCGGCTGAACAGGTTGGCCATACCAGTTCCCATGGACCTGGGCGAACTCAATAAGTTCCTGCTGTTCAACCATACGATCAAAGTTCTCTTTACTGACAAAGTAATAAGGATGGCCTTCGCTTTCGCCAGGTCGTGGAGCACGCGTTGTAACGGAAGAGACGACGTGGAAATCAAGTCCCTGCGCTCTTAGCGCGTTGATGACCGTGTCTTTACCTGTCCCGGAGGGTGCTGAGAGGACAAAAAGGAGCCCCTGCCTGATATTCCCTGGTGAGGAATAAGACTGGGTGTCTGTATGAGGGGCAGCGTGTTGTGTCTCAAGTTGCATACTTTTCTTCCTGATGTTACCTGAATAGAAAGGATGAATGTACGAATAGACGACGATTTGCTATACTGTTCATCCTAGAGTCCTTTGTGGAAGCCCCTGCGTATCCCGTAGGGGGAGGAAACAAAGGCATAACCGACGAGCGCATGAACTGCGACAGGCATCGTCGCAATTGTATGTAAGCGTTACTCATATGTATTGTACAACACTTACAGGGGGGCCTGTTGAAAGGGTGCCTGTCAATCTGGCCCATCGTCCCTGTAGAGGCGCTGCTTGCCTGCGCCAGGGAATATATAAACGCCGATTTTCGGCAACCACCCCCGGCACAGACAAGCAGCGCCTCTACGAATAATGTATATGGGGCATAGAGAGAGGGGATAGATGTTATGTATGTAGATGCAATGACTCTTGCTGCGATAGCGGATGAGTGGCAAGTTTTGCTCATGGGGGCGCGCATTGACACGATTATTCAACCGACGACGCATGCGATCGCTTTGCAATGCTATGCGCCAGGAGGCCAGGGACAGGGTGGTCACAATCGCTGGCTCTATCTCTCCGCGCATCCCCAGCTGGCGCGGGCGCATATCACCGCGCTGAAGCCACCCAAAATTGCCAGTGAGCCTCCGCCTTTTGTGATGCTGTTGCGCAAACATCTCGAAGGGGCCCGTATTGAAAGTGTGATACAACCTCGTTGGGAGCGTGTGCTGGAGCTCGGCGTGGGATATCGCAAGAACCCGGAGAGCGATGAGCGCGCGCACTTTCGCCTGATTGTAGAAATTATGGGCAATCATAGCAATATTGTGCTATGTGACGAAGAAAATATGATTCTTGGGAGCCTCAAACGTGTAGGCTCAGATATCAATCGCTATCGTGTGACCATGGCAGGTGTCCCGTATGTGCCCCCTCCTCCCCAGCAGCGCACCGTCGTCGGGCAAAGTCTCCCACGCCTGGAGCCGACGACGATCACTGCGGCACAACTATCGATGTGCGCGGCAGAGGAGCTTGAGGCAGTTCCAGCAGCTCCTGTACAGAAGAAGCGTCAGCGCGCACCGGAACCGCCAAAACTCTGGCAGCTCTTGAGCCGCAATCTGATCGGGTGCAGTCCCTTGCTGGCGCGTGAATTCGTCTATCGTGCGTGCGAGGATGCCGAATTGCTGGTCTCCCAGGCAAGAGAGCAGGAGACGCTGTGGGAGGAGTTGGCCTGGAATATTCGTGAGTTGAGCAAAGCGTACGATACGCACGAGTGGCGTCCGCAACTGGTCGAGCGCGTGAATGTTCAGCCTGCTGTGCCGGTAGCGTTTGCCGCGTATGTGCTGGAGCAGTACTCGCTGACCGAGCAGGTTCGTATACGCGAGTCGCCTTCGCTGAACGTTCTGCTGGATGACTATTTCGCGCGAGCCGAATGGCGCGATGCTATGGATAGTGAACGCGCGCCCGTACGGAAGGTATTGCAGACGCAGATTGAGCGCTGCAAGCGACGAGCCGAGCTATTGTTGCAAGATCTGGCGGCTTCAAAAGAAGCGGTAAACTATCGCCTGTATGGTGATCTGCTCCTGGCACATCAGCACGAGGTACCCCAGGGGCCGAGCAGCATTCTGTTGCAGAACCTTTTCGAGATGGATAGCGAGGGGCATGCGCCCGAGGTCCGGGTTCCGCTTGACCCGCGTTTTGACGCCGTCGGCAATGCCAATCGACTCTTTAATAAATATCATAAGTTGCGGCGCGCATTTGAACTGGTGCCGGAGCAGATTGAGCAAAATACTGCGGAACTGGCAACGCTGGAGCAGTTGATGGCTGACCTTATCCTGGCCGAGACGCCCCCAGAGGTGGTGCTGGTCAAGGCCGAGGTGCAGAGCGCGGGCTATATCCGTGGAAAAATACTGGCGAAGCGCGATCAGAAGGCGGCAAAAAAGGCGAAGGGCAAAGGGGCAAAAGGCAAGCCCGTGCCTCCCGGTGGCGGTGTGCCTCTGCATTTGCAGAGCCGCGATGGCTTTACGATCTTGATCGGGAAAAATAGTCGGCAAAATGAAGATGTGACGTTTCATCAGGCGACGGCGAATGATATCTGGTTGCATGCGCGAGGCGTGCCCGGCTCGCATGTCATTATCAAGGCTGCCGGGCGTGAGGTGCCGCATAGTACCATCGATGAAGCGGCCGGACTGGCGGCGTATTATAGTCAGTCGCGAGGTAGTACGAGCGTAGCCGTTGATTATACGCTACAGCGGCATGTGCGCCATATGAAAGGCGGCGGACCGGGTATGGTGATCTATGAGCGCGAGAAGACCATGTATGCCGAGCCCCCGGTCTCCACGCACTCATAAGCGTTTTTTCAGGTCCGCTCGCGCGAGGAGCCGATGCCCATCTCTTCGCGATATTTCGTGATCGTGCGTCGTGCCAGCGGGAGGCCACGCGCACTGAGCAGACGTGCCAGCTCCTCATCACTGAAACGATGGCTGCTTTCCTCGGACTGGATCAACTCCCGCAGGATATCTTTGATGCCAAGCGAGCCGTCAAAGAAGTCCGAGAAAGGGATCAGGCGACCGCTGGGGAGCAATGCATACTTGTTGGCGGTTGCGCGGCTGACCGTACCTTCGTCCAATTCGAGGCGTGAGGCGACTTCAGCGCGGGTGAGGGGGCGCAAATAGCGCCCTGTATCGAGAAACTCGCGCTGATAATCGATAACCAGTTCGGCAACACGGCGCAGCGTCTGCCAGCGGCGCTGAATACAGTCCACGAAGAAGCGGGCGCGTTCGGATTGGTGATGAAAATAGTGTTGAACCTCTGGCGCATCTTGCTTTGCATCCAGACCCGCAGTCAGAAAATGAGGCTGTCGGGTCACCTGAAAGGTATAGCGTTTCTCCTCCATGAGCTCAATTTCCAGACCCGCAGCGTTTTTACGTATGATCACATCGGGCCGAATATAGCTGGTCGTTGTGCTAAAGCGTGGATTATGCATCGTATCGCGATAGATGAGCGCAGGATAGGGATGGAGCTTGGTGCGGATATAGAGGCTGGCCTGACGCACTGCCTGCTCTGGCACATGCAGCCTGCGCGCGATCTCTGCGAACTGACTGTGCCCGAGAAGATCCAGGTAGCCGTTGATGAGCGTGTAGGCGAGGGGATGGGGTGTTTCCAGCTCACTGAGCGCTTCGAGTTGAATAAGCAGGCATTCGCGGGGATTGCGGGCACCAATGCCGAGTGGTTCGAGCGTGTGGAGCTGGCTGAGCACATAGGCAACGCGCGCATAGGGGACGCGCAGGTGGGTGGAAATCTCCTCAATACTCATTTCCAGGTAGCCACGCTCATTGAGATTGCCAACCAGTTGCTCGGCGATGGGCGCATCATCAGGCGTGACGAGCGCTTCGAGCTGCGGGAGCAATGTCTCTTCTAACGTCGCCTCTGTAGGAATGCTGGCGAGCGGATCGAACTCGTCCTCTCCATCGGATTCAGCAAAGCCGTAGTTATCAATATCAAAAAAAGTCTGCTGCTGATAGGCCCAGAGTGGCTCGGTGATGGGCTCATAGATGGGTGGAGAGGAATTTAGGGGGGGGTCTAGAAGCTGTTGGGCGAAGTGTCCGCAGGCGGGACAGGTCGGCCCATACATCGAGGTGCCGCAGAGGAGACAGATACGGTGCTCCTGCACATCCAGCGTGGGATTCTCTATCTGCTCC
Organism: Ktedonobacteraceae bacterium; assembly: GCA_035493895.1. Lineage (GTDB taxonomy): Bacteria > Chloroflexota > Ktedonobacteria > Ktedonobacterales > Ktedonobacteraceae > DATJHM01. Next base: position 3,945 of record DATJHM010000261.1, on the reverse strand, counting down.
TGTGTTACCGCCCGTTCCAGTTCATCAGACGAGAGATGTAAAATTGCACTTGACGTAATCAGGCGCGCACTAACGCGTAAAACGTGATCTGGTCGTGGTGTTGGTTCTAATCGCATAGTATAACCCTACCTTCACCTCTACATAATCCCACAAAAGACGCTAATAGATCCATCGATGGCAGAGCGATCGCAGCGGAGCTATAAGATCGCTTACAGCCAGCCGCGACTGACGAGAGCAACGCGAGCAGCCTCTTGCTCTGCGGTTTGCTTATTACGGCCCTGGCCTTTGCCAGCGACCTGACTGCCCAGGAGTACTTCGACCGTAAACTCGCGATTATGCGAAGGGCCTTCCTGGCCTACAATGCGATAGGAAGGCGTGATACCCTCATGGGCCTGTGCAAGCTCCTGGAAGAGAGATTTGTTATCTTTGAATAAACGTTTGCTGATAATAGTATGAGCCAGGGGTTCCAGACGTGGCAGCAAGAACGTGCGAACCGCTTCGACGCCCTGATCCAGGTAGAGCGCGCCGAGAATAGCTTCGAAGGCCGAAGCCTGAACGCGTTGACCGCCGCCGCTGTTTTGTTCGCCTTTGCCCATAAAAAGAAATTTGCCGAGCGTGACCTCGCGTGCGAAATTTGCCAGTGTTTCCGTACGTACCAGGACGGCGCGTACGTCGGTCAGTTCGCCTTCGGTCAGATGCGGAAACGTGCGATAGAGAAAATCGGCACTGATCAGGGCCAGAATAGAATCACCCAGAAATTCCAGACGTTCATTGGAGGTCTGACCCTCGCCAGCGGTTTCATAAATGTAGGAGCGATGCGTCAGCGCCATATGTAAGAGCTGACGATTGTGAAAATGAAGACCAAGAGCCTCTTCTGCCTGTTCATACAAATTTTGCGACATACGTTGCGATCCCTCCAACAACACCGGAGCCTCGTTCTGCGCAGATGCGCCCTATGATATCGATCTGCCAGAAGGGTCTCTTCGCGTGTTGGGCTGCCAGTGCAAGTGCCGTGGCGGCGAAGAGTCTACCGGAGAAAGCGAAAACGACATTGAGAAACTATCAGTCGTTATTGTAACGCCTTTTTGGATAGACCGCAATGTTGAAAATTTTTCAGCTGTTCACACTTTCAGATGTGCCTGGCTCGACGGCTGGCTTCATCTGGACATATGTCTCCCTCGGCTGCTCTGGCTCGCTCCCCTCACCTGGTGGCCGTTCAGCACGCCTTCTGCGTAGCCCTTGCCGGAAGAGCGCAATCAGCAGGCCGATGATGACGATCTCAATCGCCACAATCCCCAGGTTGAGCTTTTCGGAAGCGAGCGGCGGCATGCCCAGCGTGATACTGTCGCCGAGAACGCGGATGACGAGATATCCCGCAATCAGGAGCACATTGCCCAGCAGGAACAGGCCGATCAGCCGTAAGCGCGGCCAGAACAACAGCATAACTGCACCGGCTCCCTGGATCATCGCTGCGATCAGCATGAATGTCCCATAGACCCACCAGAGCTCGAAGTTGGTCGGCAGCTCCCAGAGGTAAAAAAGTTCGACTATGAAGGCCAGGGCAACGGCTATATAGATGAGCAATCTTCTGTACTTCATCCTGCTCTCCTTTTAAACCACTATAAATCGTCCCATCATACTCATATCTTCGTGTTCGAGGTTATGGCAGTGGAAGACGTAGGGGCCAGGATTGTCCGTGAATTTCGTAATGATGCTCCCCTTCTGGCCTCCATTCAGCAGGAACGTATCCTTCATGCCGACATCCTCAGAACTGGGTTTCCCATTGTGACTGAGGATCTGAAACATGATATCGTGAATATGGATGGGGTGGTGCTCATCGGCTGTGAACTCCCAGATCTCTGTTGCGTTTAAGCGTGGCTGCGCATCGGCACGAGAAGGATCAAAGCGTTTGCCGTTGATGGTCCACATTCCCAGGCTGCGCTCAAAGTGGAACTGGCGCGTGACGGTTGCTGAGGCCGGGTCGAGTATTTCGTAGGGCGAGAGTTTTGCCGGGATGCTACTCTCGTCTTTCTCCTTCCGCACCACATCGAAGCGCATGATTTGTTGTATGGTGTTCAAGTCTTCCGGCAGACTTTCCAGCACTATCTGTGTGCCGATCGGGTAAGGCGAAAAGTCGATAATTGTATCGAAGCGTTCGGCCGGTGCCATGGTAAAGTGTGGCTGACGGACCGGGGCCGCCAGCAATCCACCATCACTGCCAATCTGCGTAAAGGGATGACCCGAGTTTAATCGGAGTCTATAGCGACTGGCATTGGTCGCAAGCAGGATGCGAAAACGATATTTGGTGTTGGACACTTCGAAGAAAGGTTGCACTGCGCCATTGACCAGAATCGTATCACCGTAGACTCCATCGGCGAAGGTGCCGATCGCACCAGGATCGCGTGTCAGGGAGGAATCGATCGAAGGATAGTAGAACGAGCCATCGGCATTGAAGATACGATCGGTGATCAGCAGTGGAATCTCGTGATCGCCTTTCGGTAGCGGGAGACGATCCTCGGCGTCGTCTCGCAGAATATAGAAGCCCGCCAGTCCCCTGTAGACCTGCGGCCCCGTAAAGCCCATGCGATGATCGTGGTACCAGAGTGTCGCGCCACGCTGATTATTGGGATAGATATAGTTCTTGGAGCCCATGTGCACAGTCATCCCGACGCTGCCCAATGCCAGCGAGGTTTCAGGCATGGGTACCGCGCTGCCGTGCACGGGCCAGATCAGCTCATTGGGGTCGCCATCGCTCTCCGGTGGCGTGTGCCCACCATGCAGATGGGTTGAGATGGGGACGGGAAGCTCGTTCGTCTGACGCACGATGGTTGTGCGTCCACTGCGCGCTTCGATCGTTGGGCCAGGAAAGAGGCCATTGTAGCCCCAGATCGGCGTGGTATGTCCGGGCAAAATATGCGCCACGCCCGGCTTCTGCGTAATTTCGTAGTAGTCTGTCGTACTGTCGGTGCGCACGGGTTGCAGGACCGGGAGAATGGGAAGCGGAACCTGAAACGGCTTGACTGGTGGACTCTTCATGGCGTTTGTTTCTCGTATGGACGCGAGCGGAATCTGCAATACTCCCAGCGGAAGAACGAGCCCTGCTCCTCCTAGCAGGCCCATTTTGAGCAGATGCCGACGAGTAACCTCGTTCATTCCACGTTTTTCCTTTCTGACCAATTCAGCGGTTGTCTGCTTGAAATATGCTATTTCAGGTCGAGGACTTTCCTCCGGTGCGATGTAACTTTTTGCGCGCACGGAGCTGAATTGGGTCATAGCTGTTGAAACGATGATAATGAGCTATCTGGTCGATGCTACACCTATCTGACCACAGTTATTTTACATAAGACGGCTATGATCTACGAGATGGATAGAGTAGATAAATAAAGGTGGTTGCTACAAACGTGGTAGAGGATTTCATGCGCGGCTTCATCGTATGCATGGAGCCACATGGCATCTATGATATAATCGGTGAGATGCCAGGAGAGCAGCGAACTATTTCGCTTTTCCGGGCGAGGAAAAGAGATAACATTCTGTAAGAACCGAGAATGTCTCCAGTGCAAAAACACTTTGACCTGTTCGTTTGTCGTGCGTCTATTCTCCCTCTGGGGGCAGTAGGAACAACATTCTTTGACGACCCGCTTGAGGGTACTGAAATTAGAACGAGGTAAATTCGATGTCCGATGAATCGTCTTCCACCTATAATCAGGCGGCGGCCCTCAAGGCGCGTATTTTTGCGCTGGTCCGTGCGTGTCCTGCCGGACGCGTCGTTACCTATGGATGGCTTGCAAAAGCGGTTGGCTTCCCGCGCGGCGCGCGCATGGTGGGCTGGATAATGAACGAATCCAGCCCGGGGCTTCCGGCGCAACGGGTAATTAATAGTAAGGGTGAGTTGAGCGGAAGCTGGGCATTTGGCTCGCCGGATCGAATGCGTGCTTTGCTGGAGTC
>DATJHM010000260.1:0-58143 GCA_035493895.1 Ktedonobacteraceae bacterium | reverse complement strand
GTGTGGTGCAGGTTGAGCTCAGGAAAGAAAGAGAGCAGGATCGCTTTTGAAGTGGTCTTGCTCTCTTTCCTGGCGATAACGGCTCAAGCCATTTAAAATACAATCTCCTCTTATTGTGGTTGAAGTCCTTTCACTGAGCACAGAAGGATATGACCGCACAGAAAAATTTCTCCGCTATCAGCACTCTCCAACGCTTGAAATCTCTATCCTGGTGAGTCAGGACGAGGAATATGTAGAGATTTATCGTAAGGTTACTGGCTGGACTCAAGAGCACTTTTCTACAGGTCAGGTGATTAAGCTTGATCAACTGGACTTAGAACTGCCCGTTTCTTCCATATACGAGGGAGTATTTTAGAAGATTGCCATGAGCGTCCGGTGAAACGCGAGCGGACCGATAGGGACACGGACAGGGCGAGACCACATTCGATGTCAAATACGCAATAACCCAAAGAGGAGAAGAGCGTAAACCAGCTTGTAGTGTGGGTTTACGCTCTTCTCCAAAAATGGAGAGTGCCGAGAGACGGAATCGAACCGTCGACACTAGCATTTTCAGTGCTATGCTCTACCAACTGAGCTATCTCGGCGTTTGTGGAACAAATATATCATGACTTTGCCTCCTCGTCAACCCCTTTCTCGCACGAATTTGAAAAAACGCAACCATAAAAGCCTCCCTTGCTTGCAACTCATCTGAATGTTCTCGTCCCCAGATCGTTTTTGTAGGTGTTTTGCCTCAGAAATCAGCGTTTACCTGCTCAGGTTAAGATCATACAGTACAGCTTAGGATATTTATCCTATGTATCCCCTGTTTCAAGGTGTGTCACTGTGGAAATAAGCTAATATGCATATCTGGACACATTTATTTTAGGTGTGGTCCATTCTGTTGTGTGAGCGGCGGCTGGGTGGTTTGACGTAGCAGGTGGGTGGACCTGTGCGATGTGTGATTGTTTAGTAGAGAGGAAGGAACAAGTGCTTATGCGCAGAAATCAGCAAATCTGGCAGTATTTGAAACAGCATCGTATTGTCAGCATTGTAGCAGGGCAGCTAGCCGTGATCCTGGTGTTAGGGTCAGTTTTACTTGGCACGACATTAGGTTCTTCGGTCTTACGAGCGTTTGCTCAATCTCCCTGTGCAAAAGGAGATCAAGTGTACAGTGTGGCGAGTGGTGACAGCCTTGGCACCATCGCAGCGCGGTACAATATCAGCTGGCAAAAGCTAGCATCCTACAATCATATTGCGAATGCTAATATGATTTATGTAAATGACCATATTTGTATCCCCAACACTGTCGCGAAAGCTACCGGTACTCCCATTGATTTGGGCCCTCAGATGGCTCTTACTGGATCGACCAATACTTTTCCTTATGGTCAATGTACCTGGTGGGCAAATCAGCGTTATTTTCAACTCCATGGTGTCTATGTGCCATGGCAGACCAATGCGAATGCCTGGCAGTGGTCCTCGCGTGCCAGCGACTACAGTTGGAATGTTTCCAGTACGCCATCTGTGGGCTCGATTGTGGTGCTTCAACCCTGGGTGCAGGGCGCTTACAGTCTTGGTCATGTCGGCGTCGTTGAAAGTGTGAGCAATGGAAGCGCAGTCGTTAGCAATATGGATTGGGGTGGGGCAACCGATCAGGTGACCGATTCTCAGGTTCAGCCAGGACCTGGCGTTTCGTTTGTCTCCCTATAATGAACTTGCCGAAATAGGTACGGCATAAAAAGAGAGCGTGCAGGAACCTTTCCCTGTACGCTCTCTTTTTGTATCTTCTCTTGAGTCTTTATACACTGTAGGGGATAGCGCTAATCGTATGATCCGCGTGTATAAGCTCGTTGTTTTCCTCTTCTTCCTCAAAGAGAGGATGCGTAATGAACCAGTTCTGGCTATCGAAGAGATCTTCTGCTTTTTGTGGTCGAATCCGTCTATAGACGCCGTCAGCGTGGAGCTCATGTGCGTTCACCGTATCAGCCAGGATAGGTGTGAGAACTTTCGTATAAATGGTCTCACGGAGTTGTGGTGAATCGAGAGGGAATAATGTCTCGATGCGATTATTCAGATTGCGCTGCATCATATCAGCGCTGCCCAGCAGAATTTCTGCGTCACCGTTGTTGCCGAAATAATAGATGCGGCTATGCTCAAGAAAGCGGCCAACAAGACTGCGCACCCGGATTGTTTCGCTTACTCCCTTTACGCCTGGACGGAGACAACAAATACCACGAATGATCAGCTCTATGTTCACGCCAGCCTGCGAGGCCCGGTAGAGGCTGCTAATAATCTCAGCGTCGGTGAGCGCATTCATCTTGAAAATAATTCGCCCATTGCCATGCTGCTTGTGCATCTCGATTTCACGCTCTATACGCTCCGTGATACCCTTCCGCAGACCCGTTGGCGCGACCAGGAGCTTATTGTAGTTACTCTTACGCGAGTAGCCGGTAAGCGAATTAAAAAGCTGGCTGGCGTCAATGCCGATTTCGGGCTGACAGGTAATCAAACATAAATCTTCGTAGATTTTGGCCGTGCTCGCATTGTAATTGCCGGTTCCCATATGGATATAGCGGCGCAGTCCCTGCTCTTCCCGTCGCACGACCAGCGCGATTTTCGCATGCGTTTTTAAGCCAATCAGGCCATAGATCACATGTACGCCAGCCTGTTCCAGTTGTTTGGCCCAGACGATGTTATTCTCTTCGTCAAAACGCGCTTTCAGCTCTACCAGCACAGCGACCTGCTTGCCATTCTCGACAGCCTCCAGAAGCATGTTCACAATGGGCGAGTTTTTCCCAACCCGGTAAAGTGTCTGTTTGATTGCCAGAACCTGGGGATCATTGGCGGCGGCACGTATAAAGTCAACAACGGTATTAAAGCTGTCGTAAGGATGGTGTAGCAAGACATCTTGCTTTTGTACCGCAGTAAAAAGGCTGGCTCCAAGTTGTAAAAAAGAAGGCGTACGTGGTGTGAAAGGGGGATCTTTCAATTCCGGCCGTGTCAGGTTTTGCAGTTCCATGACATCCCCCATGCCAAGCGGGCCATCGATAACCGTCACATCCTTCGGTGTGATTTCCAATTTGGTGATAAGTAATTGCCGAATGCGTGGTGGCATCGTGGGATTGACTGCGAGATCAACCACCATCCCGAAGCGCCGTTCGCGAACCTCCTGCTCTATATATTCGAGAAGATCGGAGGCATCATCTTCCTGCAATTCGATATCAGCATCGCGCAGGACACGGAAGGCGTAGGATTCCCAGACCTCGAATCCGGGAAAGAGCAGACTTAAATTAGCGGCAATAATCTGTTCCAGCCAGGTAAAGGTCGCAACCTCTTTCTCCTCAGAATTGACTGGTACGGGCACCAATCGTGGCAGTGTTTGTGGCACCTTCACACGCGCGAAGAATTCACCACGAGCGCTATCCGTCAATACCACGGCAAGATTCAGGCTGCGATTGGAAATGTGTGGAAAGGGATGCACAGAGTCAACTGCGAGCGGTGTCAGGACCGGGAAGACCTCATCTTCGAAATAGCGATGCATAGCCTGGCGTTGTTGCAGATCTAATTGTTCATAATCAAGAATATGAATATGCTCTTCAGCTAAGAGCGGAAGGAGCTCATTGCGCCAGTAGTGCCGAACGTCCTGCAATTGTGGTGCCAGTTTTTTACGGATAGCATCCAGCTGTTCTTTCGCTGTCAAACCATCGGGACTGCGCAACGTCGTCTGTGAGGCCGCCTGGTCTTTCAAACCAGCAAGCCGAATCATAATAAATTCATCAAGATTTGTCTCAAAGATAGAGATAAATTTGACACGCTCCAATAGTGGATGTCGGCTAGCGGTTGCCTCTCCGAAAACACGATTATTAAAATCAAGCCAGCTCAACTCTCGATTAATATAAAGCGTCGTGAAATCCAGACGCTCTTTTTCCCCGGAAGTAGTGATGGAGGATGTTTGCTGTTGATCCATAAATGCAATGTCCTACAGGTTTAGATGTGACACTCGTCATCACTCTATTCTATCATGCGCTATGAAAACGGTGCAAAGATATTTTTGCCTCTTCCAGGTAATGAGAAAAGATGAGATATCTCTCACGAAATATCCCATCTTTTAGGCAGCAGGGCTTTATGATTGTGTATTAGTGGTCGTTGTCATCCAGAAGAGGCAACAGATTTGCGGCAATCGGCGAGCCCCAGCCAGAGGCCGCATCCCAGCCCGTTTTGGCACGATATCCATCTATTGTGATTGTCTGGCCATTTGTATTTTTGCCTGTGAAACCATTGTTGCCTGTGATAATATCGTGGAATGCCTTGTTGCGGGTATTGCTGTTCCCGATTTTATAGAGTGCCTGATTGAGCTGGCCCAGGCGATGACCAGCCATCTGATCCGCCAGCGCGATAAGACCGGCCCACTCGGGACTGCTGGCGCTGGTGCCACCAAAGACGTGCCATGGTCCCCCCTGCTTGCCTTCTGGTAGATAGCTGACAGCCGCAAGTACTCCGCCATTGAGTGCTGCATTTGCCGAGATATCAGGCACACCACGACCTTTCATGTGGCTTACTTTGTTCTGATAGTCGGGGCGGCTGTAGATCGTACTGAAACCACCTCCGCCAGCACCATAACCACTGGCCGTTTCATTCCAGACAGACTCACTCATGTAGGCACCTGTCTGTAGATTTGCGATAAGCTGCGTACCACCCACTGCTGTGACCAGGGGATCGCTGGCTGGTGTAGAGGCGCTGAAAATGTAGTTGTTGCCATCGCAGGTTTGCTGTGCAGAGCCATCATCTCCAGAAGAAGCAAGCAATGTAATCTGCTTTCTGGCCGCCTCTTTAAAGACCTCATGTTCTGCCCTCATAATGGCAGGGTCGGCACAGCGTTCAGCCTCTCCGAAACTCTGGGAGATAACATCACCCAGGTTGTGCGTGACCGCATATTTAGTGACACTTAACAGGTCGGCATCCTGATTAGATTTTGCCTCGACCAGCACAATCTTTGCCAGGGGAGCGACGGCATGCGCCCATTGTACGTCCAGAGAGATCTCAGTTCCCCAGGCGACCATATTGGTATCCTTAGGGTTCCAGGCAGGAACACCATCAGGAGCGATAACACTGAGGTTGGCATCAGGTAATTGAAAGGTATGACTGAAGGTTGCCAGATCTTCGCGGATGGTTTTGCTCTGATAGGCATCAATGATAACAATCGTACGACCCTGGCCTTGTAGTCCGCGAGCCAGTAACGGTTTGATGGCATAGGCTGTCTGGAATTGCTCAGGAGCGTAGCAGCGTACCGTAGAGGCGGCGGATTGACAGGGGAAGAAGCCGGAAGTATCTGCTTGCCCTGCATCAAAATAATTGGGACTAACAACGACAGGGTGAGGTATGAAAGCCCCTGCGGCATCCGCTTTATGGGTAGTAGTAATGAAAGAATAGGAGCCAAAGCTTACTAGCAGTATGATAGCAAGCGCGAATAGCAGAAGAGTAAGGCGACGAGCGGGGAGACGTTTATTCACAGATGTCCTCCTCAATGACAGGTAATTATAAATTGTTCGGAAGTTGGGAGTCATTCATTATTTACCGCATAAAATGCCATCAAAACAGCAAGTACTTTATTACTACTATACTCCTTTCTTATGCATCAATATAGAAATGTATGTGTACATTGACTGTGAAAAGAGAGAAATGGTGAGAATATCATGAAACGTGAAAGAACGTCAGAAGCGTTGTAAAATGGTATTGGATGAAAGATGGATGCAATACATTAGTATATAAATGAAACCGCTGTTTCTCAAGAAAATAGCCATAAAGCTTTTCAGCGACGGGAATAAAATCGCTTCCAGGGTGTTTATCATTGGTAGCAAGATAAAATAGCTGATGAAACAGAGAAAAAGCAATAGCTCAGGTAGAACAAAGAGCAAAAAGGGAAGGCATTGAGCGTCGTCATCGTTTTCTTGTAGAAAGAAACGTGTGATGCAATGTTTTTCGTGTGGATATATTAAGAGTAGGTGGATACCAGTTTTTGTGGAAGGTACGGGCAGAGTGTGAGGCCAAATGTCATACAGGGAGGAATTGTCTTGACAGTTGGGAAGTCACTGATGTATTATCCTCAAGTGGGAAATATTCTACTCCTACAATGATTCTGGGAATCTGGGCGGTTGCTGAAATTGGTAGACAGGGCAGACTTAGGATCTGTTGGTGATGAACCGTGAGAGTTCGAGTCTCTCACCGCCCATCTTTCTGGTAGTTTTGTAGCCTGGCAACCTTAGTTTGCGGGAGTGGCTCAGTGGTAGAGCATCTCCTTGCCAAGGAGAAAGTCGCGGGTTCGATCCCCGTCTCCCGCTCCATGCTGTCTGAACAGAGGGTGGCCGATCTGGCTTCCCTTTGTGGGCAAGCGTAAACGCAACCCACACAAGACATAAATCACAACGTTGTAACGATTGCTATACAAGTTTGAGGATTGCTTGCTTTGTTGTGGGGTGGTCTACTGGTGGTATTTGCTTCTCTACGCTTCCCACAGTGATTCGCTATTCTTGCAGAGATACTGATACTATGTCATGAGTGGTATCCAGTAAATAGGGGAGGGGTAAATCGCCTCTCTGAGAATATCAAGTAGGAGAGAGGTAAATCTTCTCTAGGTGAGCCTCCTTCCTGACATATATGAGTTAAGAGTGACTTGTTGGAGGAAATGTGAAGGTCTCGGTTGAAAAATTGCCGACAAGTGAGGCGGTCCTGAACGTTGATGTGACTTGGGACGAGATGGAAAAAGCCTCAGATAAGGCATATCGCAAATTAGTTAAACAGGTTGATATCCAGGGTTTCCGCCGGGGCAAAGCTCCTCGTTCTCTGTTAGAACGCCGCGTGGGGAAAGAGTATATTTACCAGGAAGGTCTTGACGATCTTATCACGGATATTTATCGTGACACGGTCAAAGAGCATGAACTGACGCCCATTACTCAGCCCAAGCTGGATGCTCCTGTTTTTGAAATGGGGCAGGACTATCACTTTACTCTAACTGTGCCGATCCTGACACCTGTAGAGCTCTCTGATTACGCCTCATTGCATTTTGAGCGAGAGGAAGCCAGTGTCACCTCTGAGGAGGTTGATAGCGAGCTGGAGAGGCTACGTAACCGCCTGGCAACCTATGAAGAGGTCGAGCGTCCCGCCGAATATAATGATCGGGTGACGGTCGATCTGAAACTGACCTCTGGTGAGCAGAAGATCTCTGATCTCAAAGATAATCCTTTCGAATTGACCAATGAGCGTGTTGGCCTGTTCACTGGCATGGATGAGCAGGTCGTTGGGATGAGCGTAGGCGAGAGCAAAACCTTCTCGACTACGATCCCTGAGGATTATACCAACGAGAAGCTCGCAGGCCAGCAAGGTGACTATGAGATTACCGTGCACAAGATAGAAATCAAGCGCCTACCTGAACTGGACGACGAGTTTGCGAGCAAGGTAAGCGATGGGCAGTATGAGAGCTTCGAAGATCTCACCAAGGGGCTCAGCGATAGTATTCTTGAAAACAAGAAGCGTACCATCCGTGAGGAACTGCGTGAGAAGGCACTTGACGCTATCGTCGAGCAGTCTCAGTTTACGATCCATCCCGCGCTTGTTGATGAGCAGGTCGACGAGATCCTGCATCAACTGGGGCATATGCTGGAAGAGCAGCACCTCTCGATGGATCAGTACTTGCTCATGACGCGCAAGTCACTTGATGAGTACAAAGCAGACATTCGTCCCGATGCTGAAAAGCGCGTGAAGCGAGAGCTTGTACTGGATGAACTGGCAAGACGTGAGAATATCGGTGTCTCATCGGAAGAGCTGGAAGCCCTGATCAGCTTCTATGCTCAAGCGGGTCAAGCTTTGCCGAACAATGAAGAGCAGACGCGTTCTTTGCTTCTGAGCTTCCGGCGTGAAAAAGTGCTGACGCGTCTGGTGGAATTGACAACTGATCCTGATCCTGATGCCGTAAGCGAGGAAGAGGAGACGGAAGAGGTTGCCGAAGAGAATGCCCAGTCTGCGGCCCTTGCTGGTGAAGCCATTTCGGCTGATGCTCATAATGTAACTAGTGAGGTGAGTGAGAATGAGGCGTCTGCAACAGCAACACCTCTACCAGGCGATTCAACGACTGAGACTGTAGAGTAGAAATGCGCTATTCAAACGCTTTGTTGCATGCTCAGGAAAGGTGACAGACGTGGCAAATTCGAAAAATATGCGAACGACCTATCGTTGCTCATTCTGTGGCAAAAGCCAGGATCAGGTGCAGCGTTTAATTGCCGGTCCTGGGGGCGTCTATATCTGCGATGAGTGTATTGATCTCTGTCGAGAAATCATCGAAGAAGAACAGGCCACTGTCGCCAAACCGCGCCTGCAAGCTGGCAAGATCCCCACTCCTAAGAAGATTTATGAGCAACTGAGCACCTATGTTATCGGTCAGGAGCGCGCCAAAAAGGCGCTCTCCGTGGCTGTGTATAACCACTACAAGCGCATTGGGGTGGGGATGCAGGTCGAAGATGTTGAGCTTGGGAAGAGTAATATCCTGATGATCGGTCCGACAGGTAGCGGTAAGACGTTGCTTGCGCAAACGCTGGCCAAGGTTCTGGATGTGCCCTTCTGCATTGCCGATGCGACTGCTTTGACTGAAGCTGGCTATGTTGGTGAAGACGTGGAGAATATTCTCCTGCGTTTGATCCAGACGGCAGATTTTGATGTTGCCCGCGCTGAACGTGGTATTGTCTACATCGATGAGATCGATAAGATTGCCCGCAAGTCGGATAATCCTTCGATTACACGCGATGTCTCAGGCGAAGGAGTTCAGCAGGCTCTCTTGAAAATTATTGAAGGTACGATTGCAAATGTTCCTCCTCAGGGAGGGCGTAAGCATCCCCATCAAGATTTTATTCAGATTAATACCGCAAATATTCTCTTTATTTGTGGTGGCGCTTTTGAAGGTCTGGAGAAAATCGTTGAGCAGCGCCTGGGAAGCAATAAGATGATGGGCTTCCGTGCCAAAGCGGTGGTAGAGGAGTCTCCTTCTGAGACCGAGCCCAAATTATCTGTTCTGGCGCAACTTATTCCCGATGACCTTCTCAAATATGGCTTGATCCCTGAATTTGTGGGTCGTCTGCCTGTGGAGGTCTCTCTGGATAATCTTGATAAAGCAGCCCTTATCCGTATTCTGACTGAGCCGAAAAATGCAATTATCAAGCAGTTTCAGAAGTTTTTACAATTGGATCGCGTTGAACTCGTTTTTACCAACGATGCCCTTGATGCGGCTGCTGAAGGTGCTCTGAAACAAAAGACTGGCGCTCGTGGCCTGCGTACGATTATCGAGAATGTCTTGCTCGATGTGATGTATGAGATCCCGTCCCGAGCCGATGTCAAGAAGGTGGTCATCAATGGGGATGTGATTACTTCACATAATAAGCCTCTGCTTGTGACAAGAAGCGATCGCGCCAACACTTTTGAGGATGAGTCTGCTTAAGGTAGGCTCATCCTTTTTCGCGATGCCTGGCAGTGGCTAAACAGTTAGGAGAGACAGGCGAAGCCCAATGAATGAACTGGAACGCCCGAATGCTGCGCAAGAGCAACACGAATATGCTTATCCTCTGGTGGCGTTAATAAACATCGTTGCGTTTCCGCATAATCGTCATGCCCTACAAATAGCACGCGAAAAGAGCGTGCGTGCTATTGAAGAGGCGATGATGCGCTCGGATCGTATGCTCGTTACTGCTACTCAGCGCAATGCCGACCTTGATGATCCACAACCTAAGGATGTCTTTTCTTTCGGCACTCTTGTCGAAGTGTCGACGATGCATCGTCAACAGGATGGTAGCCTTCAGGTTCTGCTCAAAGGCGTGAGCCGGGTGCGCATTGAAGAGTATGTCGACGAAGAGCCTTTTATGCGTGTGAAGGTTGAGGTGGCCCCTGAAACTCAGGTGAAGGGACCTCAGGCCGATGCTCTGGTACGCCATGCTACTAATTTATTCGAACGCTATGCTCAGCTTAATCGACGCTTTTCCGTCGAAGATATTAATTCTATTGTCGCCCTCAAAACTACCTCTCGTTTGTCCGACACCCTCGCTGCTCACCTGGTAACTGATATGGAGCAACAGCAGGATCTTCTCGAAACGCTCGACTCTGTAGAACGCCTGGAGAAGATCTGTGTGATTATGGGCAATGAGATTGAAATCCTTGAGCTTGAAGGTACTATTCGTAGCCGTGTTCGCTCTCAGGTTGATCGTACGCAGAAGGAATTTTATCTGCGTGAGCAGCTTCGTGCTATTCAAGAAGAATTGGGCATGGAGGTTTCCTCTGAGGCTGATGATCTGCGGACCAGACTGAAAGAGAAGTCTTTGCCCTCTGAGGCGGAACTGAAGGTGCGCAAAGAGATTGATCGTCTGGAACGCACGCCCTCTCAATCTGCTGAGCTTACGGTGATTCGCTCTTATATTGACTGGGTGCTCGCCCTCCCCTGGACGGAACGCAGTCAGGATACGTTCGATCTCGAAGTTACTCGTCGCGTGCTCGATGAGGATCACTATGGTCTGGAAGGGATCAAAAAACGTATTATCGAGTTTCTGGCTGTTCGCCAGCTGCGCCAGAAGATGCTGGAGCGCAATGGCGGCGTTGATCGCGATAGCAGTCAGGGCCAGATCCTCTGTTTCATCGGCCCTCCGGGCGTTGGTAAGACCTCGCTTGGTCAGTCTATTGCACGCGCTCTTGGTCGCAAGTTCGCGCGTATCTCGCTGGGTGGTGTGCATGACGAAGCTGAGATTCGCGGACATCGACGGACGTACGTTGGCGCTCTGCCGGGTCGCATTATTCAGAGTATGAAGACAGTTGGGGTCCGTAATCCGGTCTTCTTGCTCGATGAGATCGACAAGCTTTCTTCAGAGTACCGTGGTGATCCTGCGGCAGCACTCCTGGAGGTGCTTGACTCGCAACAAAATAACACGTTCACTGATCATTATATGGAGCTTCCCTTCGATCTCTCAGAGGTATTCTTTATCTGTACTGGCAATGTGAAGTATCAGATTCCCCGCCCTCTGGCTGATCGTATGGATATCATTGATCTGCCCGGCTATATGCTGGAGGAGAAGGTCAATATCGGTCTGCGGCATCTCTTTCCTAAGGTATTGCACGAACATGGCCTGACGCCGGATCAGGTGAAAATTCCCCAGGCGACGATGCAGCGTATTGTGACCGATTATACTCGTGAAGCTGGCGTGCGCAATCTGGAACGGCAACTTGCCAATGTCTGTCGTAAGGCTGCGATACGTGTGCTCGAAAAGCCAAGCACGCATTTGCGCCTGACGGCGAGTAATCTCGAACAATATCTCGGTACTCCCCGCTATAATAATGCCCCACCTCTCCAGCGCAGTCAGATTGGAGCGGCAATGGGTCTGGGCGTGACTGAGATGGGGGGGCTGACACTTCCTGTGGAGGTGGTGACGATGGTGGGAAAGGGTGATCTGATGGTGACTGGCCAGCTTGGCGATGTGATGCGCGAGTCGGCCATGGCAGCTCTTTCTTATATTCGTACACGCGCTAAAGAGCTCCATATCGATCCCAACTTTCAGGATACAACTGATCTCCATATTCATTTGCCTGACAATGCTTTACCAAAAGATGGTCCCTCTGCCGGCATTACAATTGCAACCGCTCTGGTCTCGGC
Organism: Ktedonobacteraceae bacterium; assembly: GCA_035493895.1. Classification (GTDB taxonomy): domain Bacteria; phylum Chloroflexota; class Ktedonobacteria; order Ktedonobacterales; family Ktedonobacteraceae; genus DATJHM01. The sequence goes on along the minus strand of DATJHM010000260.1, from coordinate 46,493 downwards.
CCTGACCCATCGTGCGGTTCGCAATAATCTGGCGATGACCGGGGAAGTGACGCTGCTGGGTAGTGTTTTGCCTATTGGGGGACTGAAAGAAAAGGTACTTGCAGCTCAACAGGCGAATATTACGTACTTGATTATTCCTACTGAGAATAAAAAGGAGCTTGCTGAAATCCCTGCGAAGATTCGCCAGCGGGTACACTTTATTCTTGTGGATAATATGGATCAAGTAATTGATGCCGCTTTGTTGCCAGAGGAACCTGGCGATGAGAAGCAAGAGACGATCAACGATGAACCTGTGCCTCTACTCCTGGATGAGCGCCTGACGCCAACGCATCACGAATCACATGCTCATCGCTCCGGTATCTCCGCAGATGAACAGGGGGCGAATGAGGGGAGTGAAGGCGATTCTTCCACATTTTTGCGATCTACTTCTGAAACTGATAAACATAGCACCTATCCTTCTGCTCGCTCTAAGCGTGACTCAAGTGATCCTTTATAATTTGCTGTTTCACTCGTTATACTAGTAGTAAGAAAAAACAGGTAAGTAGCTTTTTCCCGTTACTTACCTGCTCTCGAGCAAGAGGCTGTTCGCGAAACTGTTTTCCCGGACCTGTTACGCGGCCCCAACTCTTTGGCTATTGTTACGTAATATATGCAAATGTGATGAATTAGACAAAGTGATGTGCGTGAAGCGCCGGACTTTTTCATGTTGTCAGGTAAGGGGGGCAGTACACTGTCTCTTGCTTCATGGACTTATGTTTTTAATAAACAAAGAGAGGTATTACTATGAGTTACCAGGGCCAGGATCCTAATCAACAGGGTCAATATCCCAATTCGGGGCCATACAGTGGTGGCTATAATCCTCAACCAACCGATCCTTATAGTGGGCAGCAATATGGTCAGCAAGGCGGCTATGGCCAACAACAGCCCCCGCCTTATGGCCAGCCGCAGCAGCCGCCCTATGAGCAGCCACAATATGGCCAGCCGCAACAGCCGCCCTATGGGCAGCCACCCTATGGTCAACAGCAGCAGCCGCCCTATGGGCAGCAACAATACGGTTACCAGCAGCCCTATGGAGCACCCAATGGCCCGACCTCTAGTGGCCTCTCGCAAAATGTCGCCGCTGGACTGAGCTATGTCTTTGGTTGGGTCACAGGCCTGATATTCATTTTGCTTGAGAAGCAGAATCGTTTTGTGCGCTTCAATGCGATGCAATCGCTGCTTTTCTCTGCATCTGCGTCTGTGATTACCATTGTCTTGAGAATTTTCATCAGTTTTTTGCCACTTTACCTTGGCTCTATTTTCAGTTGCCTGGTAGGACTGGTGAGCATTGCCTTTCTTGTTGGTTGGATCATTTGTATGGTCAATGCTTTCCAGGGCAAGACATTCAAGCTTCCTTACATTGGCGATATTGCTCAGCGTTATGTCGATACGGGTGTGCTCAAATTGTAAGCTTTGTCCCGCAAACACAAAAAAAGCAGTCGCCCCTCAGGTGGCTGCTTTTTTTGTTTCTACATTCCCCAGCGATCCTCGCTCTGTTTCTGTGCCACTGGTTTAGGACGGTACAGGCGTTGAATCAGATGTGGAACCCAGGTCCCCAGATAATTCTGTTCAGATTGTGCAAGCGATCTGATACCATAGCGTTCATGTGTATAGGCCTGTGTGAGTTCTTCCAGTATCGCGAGTTCGGCTGGTGCCTCTGGCGAAGGTTGACCAATTGATGGTGGGGCGGTTTTGATTGCCAGGGCAAGCCGTTGCTGATATTCCTGGGGCGTCTCGGTTGCTTGTCGTGACAGGCCCGCGCCATCCTCTTGTAGCGCAATGAGCATTTCGCGGTAGCGAGCTCGAGCTGAGTGTGGGTCCAGCGGCTCCAGCGCAAATGCTGCCTGTTTCTGCCTTCTCTTCTGCCGTTCTTCGCGCCGCTCTTGCAGAATTGCGCCAATATCCAGGCTCTCCCGCTCCTCTTCCTCAGCGTCATTCTCTACCCGCGTCTTTAGACGAGCGAGCACCAGCCGCACAAAGAGCAGCACCGCCACGACAGCCAGCACCAGCAGAGCGATACGACCGATGAGTATCAGTTCCGGTGACATGCCAGGTACTTTGGGCTGAGGTGGCGGTACAGGCCGTTTCATCGGGGTGCTATTGATGATTGGAGGTATAGCACCGCCAGATGATGGATGGAAGAAAAAGTTGAGGATGCTCGAGATGAGAAAGAACACTATTTCGAGGATCCAGATGACGATTGTGCCCAGCAAGTTCCAGATTGGTATGAGAATGCGTTCAACAAGTGTGAAAGAGAAGGTTTCCAGGGCGAGGGCCACAACTACTGTGGCGATCCATAGGCCCATGAGGGTAAGAGCCCAGGAGCGGGTGGGATCTTTTTTGCCAGTAGGATGCCGCGCCTGCTCTTTTTGAATTTGCAGCAGGCGGGTGAGCGAAAGGGAGAGCAGACCACTGAGAAAGAAGAGTGGCAGCGCTTGCGCCAGAACGGCGATAGGGAGAGTAAAAGATTGGCCGGAGAAGACCAGCATGAAGGTGAGCAAGGTGATGGTGATAATAAAGCCAAAGCGGAAAGCCCGGGTAAGTTGCTCCTCGTTCAGATTGATATGCGTACGATCGAGGCCGCGCTTCCAGGCCCAGAGCACGATGCCAATATTGACGATAAGATCGAAAACGATATTTTCTGCTGTATAGATAGTGATGAGAATGGACACGACCAGCGCCACGACCAGTCCGGCTATATGGAGCACACGTGCGCGTGTCGCCTGCTCTTCACCTGCCAGAACGTATTGCGCCAACCACGCCCACCATTGCATACAGAGCAGAACCAGCGTCAAGACAACCTGATTGATCGGGAGTTGTCCGTTTTGCACATTCAGCAGCGTCGGTTCCAGGAAGAGCAGGATGAGAATGATCGGTTGCGTCTCCATGATACTCGAAGCAATAGGGATGGCCAGGATTTCAATCCAGTTGAAGGGCTGTTGTGCTGGTGCCGCTTGTGTGCTGTCCTTCATGGACTGTGGTGACGAGTTCATGCCATTTCTCCCTTCCGCCCAGGTAAAAAACGGGCAGGTTGTCGGTATCGACACGCAGCTCTTCGGGTTTGCCGGTGAGAGCAAGATAGACTGCCGCGCCATGCAAACGCTGGTCGAGTAGCTGGGCAATCGTTAACTCACTGACTGTTGAGGTCGCACTGACCAGCACGACGGTTGCGCCAGATGGAAACATGTTTTCTTCCGTCTCGATAATGCGCTCGATCGGTGTGTGATGCTCAGGAACCAGACAGGCTAGCGTGGAGATGATCTGTTCGCTGTGATCGGGATCGCGGGAAAAGGGCACGCTCACGCCTGGAGCTGTAATCCTGGTCAACGCATTTTTGTTGAGTATAGGACTCGACGTTTCAGCATGTGACGACTCGTAAGGGATCATGGCACTGTTGCTCAACAGGCCAACCATATAGCCCTCTTCCATGGCCCAGAGCGCGATCGAGGCCGCAGCCGTAATCGAGAGTTCCTGAATAGTCGGGTCGGCCTGTAATAGCTCCTCCGAATTATTGTAAATATCAAGCAAAATGAGTAGACGGCGCAGGCTACTGGGCTCGTAGATCTTGCTGCGTAGCTCGCCTGCATGGGCGGTTGCCTTCCAATGGATGCGGCGAGGATCATCGCCGGGAACGTAGTCTCGTACGCCTGCGATACGCAATGGATCTTCGAGTAAGCGGCGTTGCGAACTGTGCTCTCCGAAGGGATGAAACGAAGCGAGACCGAGTGCTTCGAGTGGCGCGATGAGCGGGTAGACGAGCAGCGTTTCCATCGCCGGAATATTGGCGTTGCACTCAAGCCAGCCAAAGGGATCGCAACTATCCAGCTGTAAGGGACCGAAGCTATGGAGGCCGCGTACCTGGCAGTGCATTTTATAGCGGCGCGTCACACGTTGATACGACCAGAGTTGCCAGGTACTATTCAGTTGTTCCTTCTTGCTTCTCAGCAAGCGCATGGATGAAGGCTGCTTGAGTGATAGGGCGGGCGTAATACTATTGGTGATCTGTAGCCAGGGCAGGGGCAAAAACTTGCGGTTCTCGACACTCACTGAAAGCGTGACCTGCTCGCCAAAAAAGAGCTGATGTTGACTGACCTGCTGGCGTACGACGAGATGATGCAGGGCGTGTCGATACCAGACATCCGGTACAAAGCCGATGATGAATGTGAAAATAGCGGCCAGAAATGCCAGTGGCTGATGGATAAACACACTGATGAGCAAGAGGAAAACCGCAGGAATATACCAGTAGCGTTGCTTTTTGATGGTTGCTTCGTCACGCTCGATTGCTGAAGGGTCTATTTTCATGCTGCCCCCTCTGCTATTTTCTGACCGTAGGAGGCGAAATCACTTCTACAGGGACAGGCGTATTCTGTACAATATCGCTCATGAGCTCCAGCGCACGTTTGCCGCGCATACGCGTACGAGTTGTGGTGATCAGGCGATGAGCAAGTACAGCAGGAGCCAGGAACTTCACGTCATCGGGCAGGACAAAATCGCGTCCTTGCAGTGCTGCATATGCCTGGCAGGCACGATACAGGGCCAGGGTTCCACGGGGACTAACGCCGAGCTGGATTGCCTCGTGTGTGCGCGTGGCGCGTACGATGGTGAGCAGATAATGCTCAACCTCTGGCTGCCAGTAGATCTGGCGAATAGTCTGTTGCAAATCCTTGATTTGTTCCGCTGTGATGATGGGTTGTAAACTCTCAAGCGGTTCTTCCACTTTAAAACGATGCAGAATCTGTTGTTCCTCTTCTTCGCTGGGGTAACCAACCTGAATACGCATAAGAAAGCGATCAAGCTGTGCTTCTGGCAGCGGAAAGGTGCCTTCTTGTTCAACGGGGTTCTGTGTCGCCAGCACCAGAAAAGGGTTGGGCAATGGCATGGTATCGCGCTCGATGGTTACCTGACGTTCAGCCATGGCCTCAAGCAGCGAAGATTGTGTGCGGGGCGTGGTACGGTTGATCTCGTCGACCAGCAGGATTTGTGCGAATACCGGACCATGGCGGAAGACGAATTCATGGCGTCCCTGATCATAATAGCTGACGCCGATCACATCGGTTGGCAAAAGATCAGGCGTGCCTTGAATACGTTGAAAACTGGCCCCTAGAGAGCGTGCCAGCGCCTTTGCCATGACGGTCTTGCCCATGCCCGGTACATCTTCGATGAGCGCATGCCCATTGCTCAGTAGCGTAACCAGGAGAAGGTCGATCACATCGGATTTGCCAATAATGACACGCGCAACATTATTGCGGACTTCCCTGCCCAGCTGCTGCACGGTTTTTACAGAAGGAGAATTTCCATCATTCGCCATAGAAAATAACCTCTCCATTCATCATTGTATAAAAAAAGCCTTGCTATTCCTCTGGGGAGCGTATTGGAACTACGAACCTGTTTTGCTGTAGTATAAGCTCCTGAGAGGAAGAGAAATGAGATTGTGCACTTGAGGGCTGAGTTCTGTGTAACATCCATGCAAGTATAGCATCAAATTCTTGTGTAGTCCAGCTAATGCGAAAGTGCGATAAATGTATAGATTATGCCGAGCAGGCTGATGATAAAGTGCAACATAATCCAGAGAATGTATAGCCGTATACTTCTCACAATCGGAAATTCGTTTTGCTGTTCTATTCTGGTTTGATCTAACAGGTGCTGAAGCTGAGTATCAGGATAGAGCTCTTCTAATTTCTGATGAATAAGAGACCCAAAGCGAATGTGGCGTCTGAAGCGCTCATAGAGTTTGAGGCTGGCCAGTACTCCGAAACCGCCCATCACGATTAACATGATCGTTAATGGTAGTGCATTCCGGTTCAATCCCGTCTGGGTTAAGCCTCCCTGAATAGCTGAGGCAATTACCACTACAAGTCCAGTGATATTTGCTCGTTGATCTTCCGATTGTTTTGCCTGTGAGAACTCTCGATCTGCTGCATGAATAAGAATATCGGTTGTCTCTGACATCGCTAAAAATCCTTTTTTTGATGAATGCCTGTTCTTCCCTGAAAACAAGCTATTATATCGTACCACGAGATCAAGCAATGCCGTTAGAGTCTGTATTGATCTGTATTCATTTTAGATCAGCATTACTCCTCCCTTGCTATTGTGATACGATTTACGTTGTTGATATATCTCGTCTCCTCTTTTCTAAGAATGGAGAAGAGGAGGGAGAGCGACCGTCTTTTTGTGATGAAGAGAAAGAAGGATTATGGCACAGGTTCAATTTGGTTTGATGGTTCCAATGGGCAATCCAAATCTGCCTCGGCAGGAGTTTCTCACAAAAACTCGCGCAGCTCTTGATACTATTGCAGGTCATTTTGATTCAGTCTGGATCGCTGACCATGTACAATTTGGCGAAGGCCCGCTGTTTGAAGGCTGGACGACGCTGACCTATCTTGCGGCTTTGCGTCCGGAATTGCGCTATGGACATCTGGTGCTCTGTCAGCTCTTTCGTAATCCTGCGTTACTGGCGAAGATGGCGGCGACTTTCCAGTATATGAGTCAGGGTAACTTTATTCTTGGCCTCGGTGCTGGTTGGGCTGAAGAAGAGGCACGGGCGTATAACTTCCCTTTTCCCTCCCCTGGACAGCGTGTGAGCGAACTGGATGAGCAGGTACAGATTATCAAAGCGCTGTGGAGCGAGAAAAACGTGACTTTCGAGGGGAAATATCATAAGGTGACGAATGCGAACTGCCTTCCTCATCCTGAGCCAATCCCTCCTATGCTCATTGCTGGCTCGCAGCCGCGCATGTTGAATCTCATTGCCCGCTATGCCGATTGGTGGAATAGCGGCATCGATTCTCTGGAGAAGGCTAAGGAACGGCAGGCGGCGATGGATGCAGCCTGCGAGAAGGCCGGGAGAGACCCAAAAACGTTGCGTCGTACGGCAATGATTGGCTGCTACTGTGCTCCCACAGAGCAGAAGCTCAATGAGCTTACGGCATTACATCAGGGTACACTTGGCAAGGGTTTTGTCGGAACGCCATCACAGATTATTGATCAGCTCCAGCCGTTGGTCGAAGCTGGCTTCGACTATTTCATGATCCGTGCTGGCGGTGTTCCCCATGATCTCACAACGCTGGAAATGCTCTGTCAGGAAGTGCTACCGGCTTTGAATAAAGTGTAGCCAGAAAAACATCTTCACCTGGGAGGGGCGACTGCTGAGTACTTATGCCCAGCAGTCATTTCTCTTGCTATCCTATGACCATCCTGTGGCCGCCGCTCACCGAGATCAGTTGTCCCGTGATCCAGCGCGCCTGTTCTGAGGCCAGGAAGACGATAACATCGGCGAGGTCTTCGGGTTGGCCTACACGTCCTAAGGGTGTATTCTCTGCAATGATTTTCTCCAGCTCTGGTGTGATCCATCCCGTCTGAACTGGTCCAGGTGAGATGATATTGACCGTGATTCCATAGCGCCCCAGCTCTTTGGCCGCAGCCCGGCTGTACGACTCAAGCGCAGCTTTACTGGCACCGTAGGATATCTCGCCTGCGAACCCGGGAGCTCCATCGGTGCTGATGTTGATAATACGCCCCCAATGGACGCCCTGCGCAATATGTCGTTGTGCGAACTCGGCCATCATCAATGCTACAGCTCGGCTATTAACGGCGAAGTGCTGGTCGTGATAGTTAGCCGTGATCGTATGGGTGGGGAAGCCATCGGGCGCGAGCTCTCTGTTCTCTGTCAGATTCTGTGGAATGAATGTATCCTGTTCGCAGTGGTCGGCATTGTTGACCAGTACATCTACAGGCCCGAATAGTGCTTCCGCTCGATCAAACAGCATAGGAATAGTTGCCGTATCTGACAGATCCGCCTCTATTGCTTCTGCGCGCCCACCCATAGCGCGAATTGCCTGGACGGTCGCATCGGCAGAAATGATGCGCTGTTTATGATAAAAGGCGGGTCCAGAGGAGTTTTTGTCCTCTATACTATCGCTGATTGTATCTTCTGGAGGTGCTATGCGTAGATAACTGATCAGTACTTTTGCACCTTCAGCCGCGAATGCTCTGGCTGTAGCTGCTCCGATGCCGTGATTAGCCCCGGTGATCAGAACAATTTTGCCCGCCAATTTCGTTTGCACCATATCATAAATCTCCTTTGTTTGATTGCACAATGAGGTGATGAGTTATGGACTGAGAGACGCGAACTGATGATAGAGAGACGAGGACAGGATGCTCAAGATGCTACTGGCGTGCTATGTGCAAAAAAGGTGAGAGCGTATCGTGCAAAAAAAGGTGCCTGAAGCCAGGTGGATACGTAATGAGCATGCAGGCATGCGGCGGCATAAATCGCATAGGTGCCTTCGTCTATAGATGAGCAGAGCGTCTCTACGACCTATCGGTGAAGGTCGTTCATTATCTTACGAAAACTACCTGGTTGCGGTGCCTGCCATACGCTGCTGTGCTCCTTTCTTTCTGAGACAGTTTATGAAAGTGTATAGACGTAATATAAATGCATGAGCCTGTAAAGTCAATCATAGCAAGCAGACTCGCACAAAGCGCGTCTGCAAAAGCAATCTTTTTACCTACCACCAGCCGGGATCGGGCGACGTGGTGCCATTGCCTGGAGGTGTTGAGACGTACGAGAAATCCCCGGGACAGTAAGGCTTAGCGGTCTCCTGCTTCTTCACTGGCTGCTTATCCTCTGGAGGCTCGAGCATTGTGCCTGTTGGAGGCTCTGTTCGTACCTGCGTGAAGTCAGGAATGGTTCCTGGTATAAACCAGTCGCTTGTTTTGACGCCATCTGGATAGGTAACATTAGCCCACTGTAGGCCGCCAGGATTCGCGAAATCGCGGATCGGTTTTCCCTCTTCGGCAACGTTCATCGAATCGTGCCAGATAGGCGCTGCGCCCATGACGCCCGTTACATTGTTCATAGGCGTATTATTATCATTGCCTGCCCAGACGCCCATCACATAATCCGTCGTATATCCCAGTGTCCAGTTATCGCGGAAGTCGTCTGTCGTCCCGGTCTTAGCTGCGGCTGGACGTACCTGGCCCCGGTTGCCCTCATAGCAGCTCTGTTGGGAGTTACCATACAGTTCCAGGACGTTACAATCAAAAAACTCTGGCAAACGGTCTCTATTATCGCTCAAAACACTGGTCATCATATAGGCCAGTTGTGGACTGATCACCCGCGTGCCGGAATTGAGAGGATGCCCGAAGGTCTGATGATTGTGCTGTATCACGATCTTTTCGATCTCATAGTATGGTACGTGCACGCCATTGTTGGCGAATGTGCCGAATGCCGAAGTATGGTCAAGCAAACGTACACCCAATCCACCCAGAACCAGCGAGTAGCCAGGGGTGCCCTCGTAACTGGTAATGCCCATGTCATGGGCTGTTTTCATGGCTGCTGATATACCCACATGTTGCAGCGTACGGACTGCTGGAATGTTGAGCGAGTTTTGCAATGCACAACGGATCGTCATGTGCCCATGATAATGCCGATCATAGTTCTGAGGGGTGAATTTGGGGTCAGCCGAGCCGGGAACGAGAATCGTGGTTGGTTCGTCTGAGATCGCCTGAGCTGGAGATGAGCCCTGGGCAAAGGCTGTCACATAGACATATGGCTTGAACGAAGAACCGGGCTGGCGATAGCCCTGCGTTGCCACGTCGAATTGGCCATCAATGCTCTTATTATTGTAGTCAATACTGCCGAGCAATGAGCGAATAGCGCCTGTACGAAAATCGATCAGTACCTCGGCAGCATTTGTCAGGTTGTGATCATTCATATCCGCAATATGTTGTTGGGCAATTTTTTGAATCTGATCTTGTAGAGCGATATCCAGCGTTGTCGTTACAGACATATCTGAGCGAGACAACTGCGCACGTGTCATATGGAAGCTCTGCTCAAGCTGTTTTAGCACGAAATTGAAGAAGTGCGGCGCACGATTTTGCAAGTTTGTGGGACGCTTGAAGAAGTTGGGTCTATGCGCTTCGCGTGCTGCATCCTGCGCTTGCTGCCTGGTAATATACCCCTGACTGGCCATAGCATCGAGTACAATCTGGAAACGTGCGAACCCGGCTTTTGGATGTTGCAGAGGATCGAAGGCGTCAGGAGAACTGGGGATACCGGCCAGCATTGCTGCCTGTGCCAGACTCAAATGGCTTGATGCTGGTATCCCGGGCCGATCTTCCAGGCCGAAGTACAGCGATGCAGCCGCATCAACGCCGTATGCTTGCTCACCGTAATAAATCGAATTGAGATACATCTCTAGAATGTCAGGCTTACTATAATGGCTGTTGATGTCAGGGGTGAGCACGACCTCTTCCAGTTTGCGCGTGATACTGGTTTCATTGCCCACCACGAGATTTTTAATAAGTTGCTGTGTAATCGTGCTACCACCTTCAACCACACGCCCCTGGCGAAGATCTTCGATAGCGGCCTGAATAATGCGTAAAATATCGATACCTGAATTGGTCCAGAAATTTTTATCCTCGATTGCTACAGTCGCATTGATCATGCCGCGAGAGACCTGATTAAGTGTTACCGATGTATGAATGCCCTGATCGGCAAGTTGTCCGAGAAAAACCCCTTTGCTATCGTACATCTTCAGGTTATCGTGTGGTAAGAGATCGTGCAGAGACGCTACCTGGGGAATGTACTTTTGTTGCGTGTCATGATAGAAACGCAGCGTAATATATGATGCAACAGCTGAAAATGAGAGGGTGGTTGCCAGCAATGCCAGCAATGTCGAACTCAGTATCAGCCAGAAACGCTCAGAGATCTGGTGTTGGTAAGTGCCCCGGCGCAGATGTTTGCGTAGAAGATGACGTACCAGTAATTTTTTATGTTGTTGCCAGTGTAAAGCTGTATCTGGCGATGAAGAAGTCTGAGGAGAGCTACTGATCGTTCCCGCTGTATGAGGTAGCGTAGCAGGCTGACGTGTGTTGTCTGCCGAGGTTTCACTTGACATATAGCCTCTCTTTTTTCGGATTATACTCTTAATCCGCTGCCAGCAAGCATAACACGTACATTACCCTTGAGATAGTCTCAAAAAGGAGTACTTTTACAGAATCAGATTAAATGGTCAAGTACACTAGATGTTCGTAGAAATTACTTGCTACGCCTTACGCTGTATGAGACTATTTTACATGATGATAAGAGACGGCTTCTACTAAGAAGAACGTTTTATACACCAGGAAGTTCCACCTGGAGAGCCGTTTTATACAACTACCAGGAAAATTGTGATGTAGTATTAGCGCTCAACCTGATTATCAACTGATTCCTGAGTAGCTTCAATCAGTGCGGGGAGAATTTCGTTGGTGATTGTCTGAATCTGATACAGGCTTTCGATCCAGGGGATATCATGCTCACGGGAGCCACGTACTTCGGCGAGCTGAAGAACCCCTTCATCCAGCAGTGTGCGGAAATACAAAAAAGCTCGCACGGTATCTGCTACTGAAACATGAGAGTGAAAGGTAATGGAGCCGTACTCGCGGCCGAGTTGTATCGCTTCGCGACGTAGCTGCTCTTTGTCTGTTCCTTCGCTCAGTGCGCGAAGCAACAATTCTAATACGCGACGACCCAGCAGACGGTAGGCATCACGCGCATGATCGTCGAAACGCTGATACCAGGAGAGCGAGTTTAATGTGCCTTCGGTAAAGGTAAAACGAACGCGACCCAGCACACTTTGAATCAGTAATTGAGCAGCCGCATTGGGCTTGGGCTCAGATTCCTGGCGTAAACGTGCTTCGATATCTGTACGGCGGAAGCGACGATGGCCTCCGCTGGTTCTACGTGAAGGAATTTCGTTTCGATCAGCCCACAAACGGACTGTTGCCGGATGCATGCCCAGCAGTTCAGCCGCCTCACGCAGACTCAGCCACTCTTCTCCTGTCTCTGATGGCAACCCAGCACCTCCTGATGGCTTATGTAAGCAAACGGACTTTTTCTTGTCATATTCTTTCAAACTGGAGCAAGCGCTTTAGATGTAGCTTGATTGTATGGAATTCATCCAGTCACGTCAAGTGGGCAAAAATCAATAAAATGAGAGAATAGCTCGACTATAGACGCTCTTCAGTAGGGTATTCGTACTAGATTTTCAGGAGATCATCCTGGTTTTTACTTCTATCTTCATACCTATGTTATAATCCATGCGCGCGATAAAATATAGATATAAATCTATGTTAAGGGAATCTTTGAAGAAGAATTCTTAAAAGTTCTTTAGGATTGAGAACATCATACTGTGTAACAGGAATACCGCATGAGAATTGCAACACCCACTTCACACTCGTCTCGCCTCCATGAACCTGCTTCTGCACCTTTGAGCAGATTGCGTACTCTACTTCTTTCCTGGGAGCTGTATCTCGTTATTGGTATTGTCCTGCTCGCGGGATTCTTGCGCCTTTATAGAATAGATAGTAGCACATTGGATGTTGATCAGACCATGATCTACCGTATGGCGCGGGACGCCATTACGCATGGGCATCTGGTTGCGACTTCCAATGCTTCCTCGATTGGCAATACCAATCCGCCGGGAGCCGTTTACCTCATGATGCTGCCTGCGGCTTTCACAGCAGATCCGCTCTGGGGAACGATCCTGCTTGCTGTACTTTCGACGCTCTCGGTCTTGCTGGCATACCTCTTCACTCGCCGTTATTATGGCTTGTTGGCGGGTTGTACTGCTGCCTTACTCTACGCTGTCTCGCAACGCTCGGTGGCCTATGCTCGCTACATCTGGCAACCAAACCTGATGCCCTTCTTTGTCATGCTCTTTATCTGGTTGCTCTTTCGTGGCGTTATCGAGCGAAAGCGTGGCTGGTTTGCTCCTGCTCTGCTCTTAGCAGGTTTTATTTTTCAGCTCCATACTACCGCTGTGCTTTTAATTGCCCCTCTCTTTGTTGCTATCCTGCTGGCTCCCGGCACCATCCGCAAGAGGGATATTGTTCTGGGCATTCTTGGATTGCTGCTTGTCTATGCGCCCTATATCGCCTGGGAATTCTCAGTTCATTTCCAGGATATTCGCGAATTGTTCTCCAGTGGCAAGACGCAAGCTCATATCGACAGCCAGGCTCTCTACTGGTATCGTACCTATATCGATCCTTATGATGGTGTAAAGCCCAACCCGGGTACGATCCTCAGCCGATTAACCTGGTTATTGGACTGGGTGACGCCAGTGATGTATCTTCTGCTTACCGGAGCCATGCTCTTTGCGGTAGGGCGAGGTCTCTGGTCGAGGCGCACTGAAAAGGACGCTTCTGCACCGTCGCTCTGGCACAAAGGGTGGGACTGGTGGCTGCGATTGCGTGCATCGCCCTACCGCTGTGGTCTGCTGGTGCTTTTTACCTGGCAGATTATCCCGTTGGTTGCCTTCACACGTCACTCGTTGCCTATCTTTCGGCATTATGTAATGTTTACCATGCCAGGACAGTTTATCCTGATTGGTTTGTTTATTGCTCTGATTGCGCACTGGTTTCAGGCGCGTGGAGGTATCTGGCAGACCGGACGTTTCTATAGCTATTTTATTATCATTATGCTTATCCTCTCTCAGGGCGTGGGCACGTTTGCTATGGATCTCGATCAGGCGCGAGGTAATTACCGCGATCTGTATTCTCCTACCCTCTATCACAGTGATATTGGCTCTATGCACAACGCGCTCAATCTGGCAAATCGATACGTCCAGCAGATGCATCTTAATCGATTGTACGTGACCACAGATGTGACGCAAAACGGTATGGGGTATCTTGCTGAACAACTCTCTACCCCTGTTACGACATTCGATGATAGCCGTTGCCTTGTCTTGCCTGCGCCTGCCTCTGGTCCTGCAATTATGCTCGTGGGACCGCATAGCGCGATGGCAAACGCTCTACTCGCGCATTTTGCGCATGCGACCCTGCTCGCGCAACCAAAGCACCTGGGTGGACCTCCTTATAGTATTTATCTTGTGAATCCTGATACGACGTCGGGTTCCTATCAGGATGCTTTTCCGCAGAACCTGCAATTGCTCGACACCGGCGCGCAAAAGATGCAGCTCGATCAGCAGACGTTTCTGGTCACTGACTGGAACCTGTTGCGCGCCTCCACACCCAGCTATCGCAAGACGTATACCTATAATATGAGCGCGCAGGCGACGGGAGCGCAGTCTTGGACGAGTGGAGGCACCTGCACTTTTAATGCGATTCGCCCGGGTGATCATTTGCTGGTCGCAATGCGAGCCGTAAATGACTATGTACCGACCAGTATCAGTGTAAAATCTCAATATTATGTAGTCACCCCCCACCTGCTGAATGTCGGCCCAATTATCTTCGAAACCGGCAAGGATGATAGCACTCCCTGGTCTTATATCTCTGTGCAAGGGGGCAAAGAGAGTCTGACTGTCCCCGTTGCCTGAATCCTCGATCACATGGGTAGTGCGTAATCCTGCCCATGTGATGTGTTTTCTGCCGGGAATATTGCCCACCATTTCAAAAGTTGTAGCGAAACGGGCAATTCTTCCTGTTCTATTTCGTCTCTGGCAAGCTTCACAAGCGTATCCCAGGCATGCAGACGAAAAGCCAGGCTCATGGCCAGTAACGCGTAATCAAGTACATGTGGCTGTAGCTGTAACGCATAAAGGGCATCCTGCAAAGCTACTTTCAACTCACCCAGCTCACACCGTATCTGAGCGAGTTTGATCCACAATGAGGCGTTCTGATTATCATGCCAGAGCAGGTGCAATAGCAGATCTCGTGCCTGTTTCAGGTAAATTTCCCGACTTTTCCTGTCCAGCGTGTCATTATGCGCATAACAGTAGTATTGCTCTATAAGATCCAGGGCCAATGTTTTGTTGTCCGGGTCGCTTTTCCAGTGTACGAATGCGTCCATGAGATCTTGCGCAGGCTCATCTTTTATGGGTGGATACACGATCGATGCATCGCTAAGAACTTCATTTTGTGCGTCCTGGAGCAATGTGAGTGGGAGACTATTCATCTCAGGCAATTCGGATGTGGTCATAGCGACACGCTTCATTTCAATATTTGCATCATGCAATGTTTCTGTGAGTGACTGTACACCCCAATCGAGTGCAGGCAAAATTTCTTGTGGCACCTCAGGCAATGGATCGAAGGCAAGCTCTTGCTCTCTTTCGTTTTGCTCTCTCTCCTGATTCCTCCACAACGTTGGCATGAAGCAGAGCGCACCACTATACACGCATATGCCAAACCCGGGAAACGTGCAGAGGGCGAACATGAGTGTACTGATGCTCCAACGCTGCATCTTCCAGATCGCCTGCCACGGATGGGCTGTGCTCAATTGTATGCCCACAGCCCAGACCAATGTTACCAGCAGATGTAAGAGCATCCCCTTCCAGGTTATACCTTCCAGCAACTTGAGTCCCAGCGCCCCATCCATAATGATTCCTGCTCCTACCATCATTCCCCCTATACCTCTATGCCACCATCCTCCTCTCGTCAGAAAGCCTTTCATCTCCACCTGCCTCCATCCCTGCTAATG
Organism: Ktedonobacteraceae bacterium; assembly: GCA_035493895.1. Taxonomy (GTDB): domain Bacteria; phylum Chloroflexota; class Ktedonobacteria; order Ktedonobacterales; family Ktedonobacteraceae; genus DATJHM01. The sequence goes on along the minus strand of DATJHM010000260.1, from coordinate 31,036 downwards.
CGATTTTGTTGAAACAACCGGATTATCCCTACTCGCTACACTCGTCGACGGTTTGTACTGTTGTCTGTGCTAAGTCTTCATGCGTACCTTTTGCTATTGACGTGATAACAGGTTTGCGCTCGGTGATCTCCTCGTCATGCTCCTGTTCTTCCCAGAGAGCGATCTCTGCGACATGGAGTACGGCCTGAAAAAGTCTGGCTGTTTCAGGAGAGAATTTGAGCAAGGGTATGTGATTGATGACAATGATGCCTCGGAGCTGCTTATTTTTTAATCTCAATGGACCTGCCATAATTACAGTGCTTTCTTCGATATTTCTCCTTTCCTGCAAAAGATCATGTATTGTGCAGACGCGTCCCTGTTGCAATGCTGCTCTGACTACTGGATCATTTCTTTCCAGCGAAAAGGCGTTGTTTTCCTCTCCTTCCTGGTCACAATATCTTCCAGCCAGTTGCAAATGCCCATGTTTGAGGAGATAAAGCGCCCCATTCTGCGCCTCAATTGTACACAAGACCATTTTGAGCATGGCTTGCAGGCGGGCATTCTCTCTCAGTGTCCAGATGTGCTCAATAGACTTACAGAAGGTCGTTAGCGAAGCCAGTGGCCTGCTGATACGGCGCTCCAGTTCTTCGTTTACTATGAGCACTGCCTGATAGCGACGTGTACTTGCCTGTACTTGCTCCTGGTAACTCACATTTTGTTGCATCAATGTAGTCAGACGCCTCCTCTGTCCGCGCAGGAGGCCACTACAGAGAATACCTGCTAACAATAAGCTGATTGGCCCGAATGCAAATGGTGTGCTCATCTGATCTTGCAGATCTGGACGCCACCAGAGCAAGCTGCTATATCCACTGGCCGCTATCAGCCCTGCGCCATACGCGACATATGGCCGATAACGTACGGCGAAGGCAAATATCATGAGGAAAAATGCACAAAATATACTTTGTGCAGGTAGCCAGTTGAGTGGTATGAACCACCCTCCCAGTGTCAGTAGACTTACCCCTCCGACCACTTCGCCACACTCCCTCAAGGAAAGATGCCATCCCTCTTCCACCTTTTTCTTTTGTTGCATCCCCTTCCCACACTTCCTGACGCAGACTCAGGTTTTTCCTGCTCGTCAACAAGCCGCTCACATCCCTTTTGCTTCTGTTACATCCGTGTACAGAAATTGTAATAAATACATGTTATATAGGTAAGTTTATGGATGTTAACATGTAGTTGTGATTTACAGGTATCAGTTGCTGTTTCTTAACCTTGTTATTTATATTTTGTACTTCTTTTGCTCCTTCTTGATCTCATCATCTTGTACTAGCAACAATGTACTCTTTCCTCTAGAAAAATTTGCCAGAGATCTTGCACATTACACGCTTATGGTTCACAATAGGGATAAGCGGCGTGTCTGGAGAAGAGTTCTATTCTCACAAATTCTCTTTTGCATTGCTATGGGTGGCGTTTCGATTCTGCTCATGCGGCCTCCCTGGCTTTGAGAGGCACACTGTTTGATCTCCCGATCTGGGCGGATAGCCATCTTGATTGGCTGCTAGTTTTGGGCTGAGAGGCCCGCGTGTTTCGCCCGTAATAGCGGCATGATACATATATGCTGGTAAAGTGCGTAGTTTGATTTTGGTAACAGGAAATAGGTGCAAGCTGTTTCTGGCAGTGCATTTTGTCCTGTTCTTTTTCTGATAGCATAAGACGTTTTGTAAGACACAAAACTTTTTAGCGCGCTCATCCGTTAATATCATGAGATAGTGGTGTTGGGCGTTGCTTTTTGCATGTCCGATCAAGGATGAAAGTAGAGGGAAGAAACACTATGAGTCTTGACGTCACGAACAATATTCTCACCATGAGTATACAAATTCCTTATCTCGTTGTGATTGTGATCATCATTATTATTATTGCTTTGCTCAGACGCAAGTAAGTGGCCGATCTTCGTTCAATATTGTCGGTCGTGCTTGACCTGCTCACTCCAATACACTACACTATGGCCATAGTTGGTAGGCTTTTTTATTGGCTTACCACGCTTTATGTATGAGGAGGATCTATGCGTATTCGCAAAGCGGTGTTACCTGTCGCTGGTCTGGGAACACGAGTACTTCCTGCCAGTAAGGTGGTTCCTAAAGAGCTGTTCCCACTCGTTGATAAACCGACATTGCAATATATCGTTGAGGAGGCTGTTACTGCTGGCATCGAGGAGATTATTTTCGTCACAAGCCGCAGTAAACGTGCTATCGATGATCACTTTGATATATTCCCTGAAATGGACCAGGCTCTGGAGCGTAAAGGTAAGAAGAAAGAGCTTGAGGCATTGCGCCGTGTACAGACGATGGCTAAATATGTCTCTGTGCGTCAGCAAGAACCTCGCGGCCTCGGCCATGCTATTCTTTGTGCACGCGATGTGGTCGGCGATGAGCCATTTGTGGTTATTCTGGGCGACGATCTGATTGATCCTGAGACTCCTTGTCTACCTCGCATGATGGAGATTCACGAGCAGTATGGTGGCTCAGTACTTTGTCTGGCCCCTCTTCCACCTGAGACAGTTCCATCTTATGGTATTGCCGACGTTGACGAGCTCGGTAACAATGTCTTGCAGGTGAAGCATCTGGTTGAGAAACCTGCTCTCGAAGAGGCTCCCTCAAATCTGGGTATTGCCGGACATTATATTATTACGCCGGACATTTTTGATCTCATTGAACAAACTCCTGCCGGTAAGGGCGGCGAAATTCAGATCACGGACGCTCTGGCTATGCAAGCTCAGGCCGGACGCTGCTTTGGCCTGCGTTTTACTGGTCAGCGCTACGATACAGGTAATCCTCTCGGTCTGCTGACGACCTCTATTGCCTATGCTCTGAAACGCCCGGAGATTGCTCCTGCTCTCCGTGAGTATATGCAGCAAGCTCTGAAACAAGAAGGCTAAATCAGCAAGCAAGAACTTCTCCAAAACAAGACGACCAGAGAGTCTGTAGGCTCCACGGTCGTCTTGTTGCTTTTCTTCGATTATAACGACATTGCCTGAAACAGATGGTCTGGCTACTTGTCTTTCACGCTCACTCGCGTTATAGTAATTCTGGAAGATTTCTCCCCTCTTCTCTCTTACGGTTTGCCGCCCTGGTACAATGGCTGGGCCGAGATTTTCCAATTCTTCGCTCGAAAGAAAGAATACACCATTGAGCATGTCGCTTCTCTGGCGATATTGAGGAGATTACACGTGGTTGACATCATTGTCACTCTACACCAATACAATGTGTATCTGGTCCTTGCCGCTGCTCTGATTACGGCCGTCTGGGGCCTGGTTCTGTATTTTACGAAGCGTGAGGTGCCGAAGGTCTGGCGCACGGTGCTGATTGTTACTGGCTGCTTAGCCCTGTTGCAAGGTCTATTTGGGGTTAGCCTGGTTGCTCTCGGCCAACGTCCCGGTCGTCCGGATGATTCGCTCTATTATTTACATTATGTCTATGGGGCAATTGTGGCGCTTGGTCTGCCGGTGGCCCTGACGTACGCCACTGGCGGCAAGAATCCTCGGCGCGATATGCTTATTTTTAGTATCGCGTTGTTAGTGATATTTGCTGCTGGCATACGAGCATTGATGACGGGGCCACATTAATCGTCCCTGGTACACATTGCGGTTTTGCTCTTTGGATTGTGTCATTGGAAAGTTAGGGTGTCATGCGAGCTTCTTTTATCCATATTGCGGATACTCATCTTGGCTATGAACAGTACGGCGTTCGTGAACGCTTTAACGATTTCAGCCGTGCCTTCTGGGAGATTGTGGATGATGCCATTGCACGTCGTGTCGATTTCCTGGTCATTGCTGGCGATCTGTTTAATAAGCGTGCCATCGACGCTCAAACGCTGATTCATGCGATTGAAGGGTTGAGGCGACTCAAAGAGCAGAATATTCCTGTGATTGCGATTGAGGGTAATCATGATCGCAGCTACTATCGCGATGGCGTTTCCTGGCTCCAGTTCCTCTGCTACCAGGGATATATCAAGCTGCTTGCTCCTGTAATGCAGGATGGCGCTCCTCTGTTGGATCACTGGCAGGAGGAGACGATGCAGGGAGCCTATGTCGACCTTCTGGATGGCCGCCTGCGTGTGTATGGTCTTCCCTGGCAGGGCTCTGCAACTGCGCGCAGTCTGGAAGGTATGGCACAGGCTCTGGTACAGGCACGCTCTGTAGAAGAGAGCGCTGGCATTGAGTATCGTTTGCTGATGATGCATACGGGCGTGGATAGTATTGTGCCGCGCATTCAGGGTCTGCCAACGATGGCACAATTTCAGTTGCTTCACACGCATATTGATTATCTGGCCCTCGGCCATGTGCACAAGCCTTATACGTTTGATGGCTGGATGTATAATCCTGGCTCGACTGAAACATGTAGCTCTGAGGAGATACAGTGGCATGATCGAGGCTATTATTATGTGCAGGTTGATACGGAAACTCCCGAGCTTCTTGCTGATCCAGCCTTGAAAGAGCGCCTCCATCATGCTGAACATATCCAGAGCAAGCGTCGTCCCTTTGTACGCTATGATCTCCACGTTGATGGCCTGAATGAGCCAGATGCTATCTATGCGCGTCTGGAAGCGTACTGTCGCGACGAGGGTCCGCGCCATGCTCAAGATATGGCAGCACGCCCTCTGGTACAGATTCAATTGATTGGAACGCTTGGCTTTGATGGAGGGGCTCTTGATCAGGCTCGCATGGAAGAGATGGTGCGTAGCTATTTCCAGCCGCTCTATGTGCGCGTCGATAATCATACGAACGATCAAGACTATGTGCCTGATGATGGGGAGCTGGATGGTCGCGATCGCGCGCTCTGGGGCGAATTGGAACGTCGTATTTTTGAGGAATTGATTGGCCGTGATAATCGCTATCTTCCGGCTAAAGAAGCATGGAGCACGGTATTGGCGGATCTGAAACGTCAGGCTCTGAGTAAAGATGATCCCGTCGATATCGCTGCCTTTCTGCGTGCAAAACGTTCTGCTCTCCTATCTTAAACCTTTTTGAAGAGGCTGGTACCTATGCTTGATACGATTCTGTTCTTTGGCCTGCTGCTCCTGTGTAGCGCATTCGTATTAGTACTTATTTGTTTGAACACTATTCTGCATAAGCATCGACAATGCCGTGCCCTTGCCTCTCTTCCCGAAAATCTGCTTTCTACAGAGTCTGAGCCGCCGAAAGTGCGGATTCTGGCTTTTAGCACTGCCAGTTGTCGCCAATGTCGTCTTTTGCAAGCTCCAGTCTTGCAGCGTGTAAAAGAAGCTCATGAAGATGAGGTGACCGTTATTGATGTGCAGGCCGCCTCATCTCCCGAGCTTGTGGAACGTTTCCAGGTAACTGCTTTTCCGACTACAGCAGTCTTTGATGCTTCAGGTCGACTTTATGCCATTAATTATGGCTTTGCGAACGCTCAATGTCTGTTGTCCCAGGTGACAAACCTTCTCCAATCCTCCCAGACCCACGAACCACGACATACGCTCTCTAGCTAATCGGCTAAAAATTCCAGAGCCGCGCGCGTCAAAACTTCGACGCCAATGGGCAATGCCTCTTCGTCGATGGCGAAGCGAGGATGATGATGCGGGTAGCTTGCTCCTTTGTCTGGATTCTTCGCACCGACGATAAAGTAGCAGCCAGGCGCTTTCTCGAGAAAACAGGCCATATCATCGCTTCCGGCTGTCATTACTGCTTCGCTGTTGCTCACATAGGCTTCTCCTACCGTGGCGATCGCCGCTTTCCGCACCAGAGCTGTCATGCCCGGATCGTTGACGCAGGGAGGAATCCCATCGGTCAATTTGATATCGCAACTCCCCTGCATTGCCCCGCTGATCCCGTTTGCCACGTCCTGAATGCGTTGCAGGAGAAATTGCCGATGTTCTGCGCTATAAGCACGCATGGTGCCCCACAGGACGACTTCCTGGGGAATAATGTTGAATGCGGACCCGGCATGAACTGAGGCAATGGTGACTACGGCGGGACTGAAGGGCGAGGTCTCGCGGCTGATCAAACTTTGCATGGCGAGGATAATCTGGGCGGCGATGACCACGGGATCGATGGAGAGGTCGGGCATGGCCGCATGTCCGCCCTTGCCTTTGACGGTGAGCTCGAAACGGTTGGCGCTCGCAAAAACGGTCCCTTCGCGCACCCCCACATAGCCCATCGGGAAGTTGCTAATCAGGTGTAATCCGATGACACCATCCACTCCCTGCATTACTCCTTCCTCGATCATCGGTTCTGCGCCCCCGACCACTTCTTCCGCAGGCTGAAATATAAATTTGATATTCCCACTCAACTCGGCTTTGCGCTTACTTAAAATATCTGCGACGGCCAGGAGAATCGCCGTATGTCCGTCGTGGCCGCAGGCGTGCATTTTCCCATCGACTTGCGAGCGGTAATCGATCTCGTTCAATTCATAAATGGGCAGGGCATCCATGTCAGCGCGAATCGCCAGCGTTTTACCCTGTGCCGAACCCTTTTTCTCTCCCCGCAAGAATCCGACAACTCCCGTTTTCGCAACCCCGGTCTCTACTTCCAGCCCGAGCGCTTGCAATCTCTGGGCAACAATTCCTGAAGTGCGTACCTCCTCAAATGCGAGCTCTGGATGCTCATGAAAATCTCGCCGCGTGGCAACGAGATCAGGAACCAGTTCGTCGATAGTTGCCTTCAAATCGTCTGGATAAGCTATGGACATAGATCCTCCTGCTTGCACCTCTTACAGACCTTTCCCTGGTCTGTAAGGTTTATTGTTCGTAATACACTTTCATAGTACCATACCGGCCCTCTCTTTTGGCTATTCTGCTCGTCTGTATATCTTTTGGAAAAAAGAAATTATAGCGCAAGAATCGGATAGCGCCATACTCCCCAATGGTTTATCATTACTTCTAGGATAGTTTTGTAGATAAGCCCATTTGTTGATATCTTCCTTTTGCACATACTTATTGACGTATTCAAACTCAGACGCAGCCAATCGCGCCCTGGCTTTTATGCGCGTCTTGTACTTTACGATCAGGAGCTTCACCCGCTATGCAAGAAGATTTTTACTGGCAGGCTGTTATGAGCAGGAATTCTCAGGCGGATGGCACTTTCGTGTACGCGGTGCGTAGCACTGGCATATACTGCAATCCTTCGTGCCCCTCACGACGGCCAAAACGTGAGCATGTGCTGTTCTTTCCTCTTCCTGCGGACGCCGAACAGGCTGGCTTCCGTGCCTGCCGCCGTTGCCAGCCACAGTTAACGCCGCCCGGTGAAGCCCAGGTGGCGATGGTGCAGCAGGTCTGCTCCTATATCGAGTCTCACCTGGAAGAGCCTGTCACGCTGGCAACGCTGGGTTCTCTGGTGAATATGAGCCCGTTCCATCTGCAACGGATTTTTAAACAGAGTATGGGTATCTCACCTCACCAATATGCTGAGGCGTGTCGCCTGAAAAAGCTGAAAACGCGCCTGCGTGAGGGTGAAACGGTGACGAGCGCTCTGATTGAGGCTGGCTATAGTTCGACCAGCCGTCTCTACGAACGCTCACAGGCCCATCTCGGTATGACTCCTAACAGGTATCGCAGTGGAGGTCAAAATATGCTTATTCGCTATACACTTGTGACGTCTCCCCTGGGCCGTTTGCTGGTGGCGGCAACGGAAAAGGGCATCTGCTTCGTCTCGCTCGGCGATTCGGATGAACTGCTTGAGGAGGCGCTGTTTCAAGAATATCCGGCCGCTGAAATTGTGTGCGACGGTCAGCAACTTGCTGATTGGGTGACCGCTCTTCTCCATCACCTTGAGGGAGAGCAGCCTCATCTTTCTCTCCCTCTCGATGTGCAGGCGACGGCCTTTCAGTGGCGTGTCTGGCGTGAACTTCAGGCTATTCCCTATGGCGAGACCCGTTCTTATGGCGAAATTGCTCAGGCTCTTGGCGATAAAAAGAAGGCTCGTGCCGTTGCTCAGGCCTGCGCGACCAATCCTGTGGCTCTTGCCGTTCCCTGCCATCGCGTCATTCGCGAAAATGGTGCCCCCGGTGGCTATCGCTGGGGAAGCGAGCGCAAAGAACGCTTGCTGGCTCAGGAGCAGGCTGTCTATATCGCGCATTCTGGCTCTTCCGAGGAGAGGCCCCTCCTTCCGGAACAGGGAGTTCTCAGCGGGAGATAAATATGGTTGGCGCACGCTAACCACTCATAAACTGTATAAGCTGACGATCAATGTCTATGCAGCACGAATGTCTGAATAGACATTGGTTGGGCTTATTGAAGAAGAGATCGCTGATTTGGCTGTAGCGTTGCTGCATGTTTTCTACTAATATTAAGCTATCTGGCGATGCTGGTTATTCTGACTGGTGTCGGCTTAGTCTCTTTACAGAAGAAATAGTATTGATGTTATGCAAAGATCAATTCGTATCGTAACAGCAGCCGATCTGGAGATCGCCGATATGATTACAATGGCGGCCTACCAGCTTTCTTACAGCCGTAAAACGGAACTGCAACGCTATCTGACCCTGCAACCAGATGGCTGGTATATGGCGCTGCTTGGCGAGCAACCGGCAGCTTTTGGGGGAATTGTCAATTATGGTCTTTTTTCTTATGTAGGGATGGTAGGCGTTTTGCCAACCTTGCAGCATTATGGGCTCGGAACCTTCCTCATGGAGTTTTTACTCTCCTGGGCAGAGCAACACCGCTCTCCGACGATTTTACTCGATGCCAGCGATGCAGGCGTGAATCTCTATCGTAAGCTGGGATTCGTCGAAGATGATAAAGTCCTCTTGCTCTCTCTACTGGAACCACCTGTGTGCCCTGCGGCGCTACCAGCGAATATTTCCAGGCTACAGGCACATGAGATCCCCGAACTGACAGCTTTTGACACTCCCTATTTTGGGGCCGAACGCGCTCGTGTCTTCCAGCGGTTGCTTCAGGAATACCCAAACAGGGCCTTTGTGAGCCGTCATCCCTCCGGTTCTATTACTGGCTATCTCTTTGCTCAAGAGCGCACGCTTGGTCCCTGGATTGCGCAAACCTCGACTGATGCGGAAAATCTGCTGCTCTCGGCCTTCTCTCTCTCCTTTGATACTGGCCTGCCCTATGTGCTGGTTTCGCCTATGCATCAGCAGGCCCTGACCTTGCTGCAACGCTACGGCTTCCGTCAGCAACGCCAGCTCAGTCATATGCGCCTCGGTCCATCGCTTCCGCGACAACGTACTATGATCTATGGGCAGGCCAGCTTTGCCCTCGGCTAAATTTGCTCTGGTATATGGGATATGTGATTATTTATGGTGCTGCTACGAGAAACGGAGCATCTGTTCCTATGCTTGATCTCGCTACTATCCAGGAGGTATGGCATTTATCGCCCATCCTTTCGACTCGCGTGCCCACGGCTGGCACCATTCACCAGACGCTACTCCTGATAACTGCTTCCACTGCCTATGCTCTTCGTGCCTATTGTTTCTCCCAGGAGGAGCGCTATCGTATCGAGTACGAACATGATCTGATTCATTATGCTATCGCTCAGAGTCTCCCTGCTCTGGCCCCTTTGCCTCTATCAGGTACTGAAGAATGTATCTTTTCTTATCAGGATCATTTTTACGCGCTTTTCCCTTTTGCACCTGGATATCAATCGAATCGCGATCGGCTTACCCATGCGGAACTCACTGCGCTAGGCACTTTTCTCGGTCAGATGCATCATGCACTCCATGATTATCCATCCTCACGCGTCCAGCCGCACAGTCTCCAGGTTGATAGCACAAAAACGCTCGCAAAAATAGCTCATCTGGAGACAGTTATTCGAGCCAGAACACCACTTCAACCGTTCGACCTCTCCGCTTTGAATTGCCTTGACCGACAACGTGCCTGGATTGAGCAGCATACTATCACCAATGGTACACTGGATCTTGCCGATCTGGAACATCAGGTTATTCATGGCGATTATCAGAAAACCAATCTCTTTTTTGCCAGAGACACAATGACACAAAAGATCAGTATCAGTGCGATTATTGATTGGGATCAGGCGTACTATGCTCCTCGTGCCTGGGAAGTCGTTCGTACACTCCATTATGCCTGTCTACTTGAGCCTGTTGCGTGTGCTGTGGTCCTGGCAGCTTATCGTGCTATTTATCCTCTTTCTCAAGAAGACTTGCAGCAGGCTGCAATAGCATATAGCCTATCCCGTGCACACAGCGTATGGGCTTATGAGGAGTTTTATCTGGAAGGAAATGCCCGTGTTAGCACGCTCATCGATGGGGATTGCGTTCCCTTTATCATACGATGGAACGCTTTACGGAAAGATATTGATACAAGATTGTAAGAGATGGGCTCGTCTCGTTCGGAAGCGAGCCCGCTCTCAAGTCTTACTTATTGCCAACATTAAAGCGGAAATGGGCGATGTCTCCGTCCTGTATGACATACTCTTTGCCTTCAAGACGTTGCAAGCCTTTTTTGGAGGCGGCTGCGAATGAGCCGCAGGCGATGAAGTCTTCAAATTTCGTCACTTCGGCCCGGATGAAGCCTCGCTCGATATCGGAGTGAATCTTGCCAGCAGCCTCGGGCGCTTTTGCACCCCGCGTCACGGTCCAGGCTCTGACTTCATCTTCGCCAGCGGTCAGGAAGGTAATCAAATTGAGCAGGCGATAGCCAACTTGAATGACGCGATCCGCGCCCAGTTGCGGTAACCCCAATGATTCCAGGTACTCGTTCGCGTCCTCTTCAGGAAGCTCCGCCAGTTCCGCTTCGAGGCGCGCTGATACCGCTGCCGATTCTGAGCCTTCGGCCTTTGCGCGCAATGCAACCTGTGCGATGCCGCGCAGTTCGCCCGTCAGGCTCTCAGGCGCAACCTGTTCGCCGCTGGCGATTTTCGCTAACAGCTCGTTTGCATCGCCAAGGATGTCCTCACTGACATTGAGCACGTACATTTTAGGTTTCATGGTGAGCAGGAAAAGCTCGTTTAAAAGTCCCAGGTCTTGCGGCGATAGCTCTACCTGACTGGCAGGTTTCATCTCGTTTAATGCGTCCTGTAGGCGGCGCAGTACTTCTAGCTCCTGTTGATATTTTTTATCGCCGGATTTAGCAGCACGCGTCGTGCGCTCAATGCGCCGTTCAACGGAGGCCAGATCGGTGACGGCCAGCTCGGCATTGAGGGTATCCAGGTCGTTACTTGGATCAATGCGGTTATTCGGATGCGGCACGTTGTCGTTGACAAATGAGCGCAATACGATCGCCAGGGCATCGGCATTGCGAATGTGCCCGAGAAATTCGGCGCTGAGTCCCTCTTTCTCTTTTCCGCCCTGTGCCTGCCCCATTCCGGCGACATCTACAAACTCGACGGTGGTTGGGGTGACTTTCTTGGGCTGAAATATATCTGCCAGCGGCTGTAAGCGCGCATCCGGCACCTTGACCATGCCCACGTTTGCCTGCACCGTACTGGTTGCGTATCCGCTGATTGGAGCATTCTCTTTCGTCAGCGCATTAAATAGTGTGGTTTTTCCGCTTTGAGGTAAACCAATAATACCTATAATGAGGGCCATATCTCTCTATTCCTTCTCCGTCTCATTGCTCTATATCAAACTACAGCCAGTTTTCTGCTTGCTGCGTGGCACTGGCACGACTCTCTTTGTAAATCTGGTACTACAGGGTACTACCCCACCGCTTCCAGTCCCAATATCAACGCCTATTCTACCACAAGTTTTGCTTTCAGGATGTGCCCGTTTCCTTATTGGCATCGTAAGCTGTTGTGTTGTACACTATGAGGTAGTTCTTTGACGCGCATGGAACAACTCTCTACCTTGACGATATCTATGATCGACACTACAATAGATGTCAATATACCCTGTCATTTATCATCAGGAGGCTTATTTCTATGCCATTGTACGAGTATTATTGCTCGGACTGTAAATCCAAATTCGAATTGCTTGTCAGCCATAAGCATGCTGACGATATCGTCTGTATGAAATGTCAAAGTGAGCATGTACGCCGCTTGCTTTCGGTCTTCTCTGCTCGCCGAACTGGCTCAGATGACGGTGCTGACTATGATGCAGCTCCTTCGATGGGTGGTTGTGCCTGCGGTGGGGGTGGCTGCGGCTGTCACTAGTCTCTCTACTGAAATCAGGTTACCGGCATGTTTAATAAAGTCAGCTATCGACGTGGCGTCATAGAGGGGATGTTCCTCTTCACGCTCGGTCGCCTTTGCGCTCTTATCGATCCTGCGGTTTTTCCCGATTGGACCTATGTTGCCGCTCCTCTGCTCTTCCTGACGCTTCAGTATATTTTTGCACCGTTCTGGGCAACTCGTCGCATCACTTCGACGAAGCGTGAACGTCTGAGCAAACGTTTCTGGTTACTTGGCCCACGTCTGGCCGCTCTCTGTTTTGGCCTCGACTTTCTGATTACGCTTGTTTTCGGCATGCCAATCAGTAATGTCTACAGCTCCCAACACGGATCTGTGCTCCTGCGTCTGTTCAGCCATGGGTCCGATGCCCTCAATCTGGCTGACTATGGCCTCTATGAAGCAAAAAGCGCTGCCCTGCTTTTGACTTTCTATACGATGGCTGTCATTTGTACTCGCCTGGCGATGGGTGGCTTCCTGCGTTTTACGATGCCAGCCGGTGGCAATCGTGTAACGTTGTAACTGGTGCCTTCGCTCTTTCGATTGCTTATTTTACAGACAAATCAGGTCAAAGCAATGCATACTATAAAGAGAGAAAAGCACACCAATGCGTTTCAGGAGAAATAGTAGTTGCTTCTCAATGGGACATTTGTTACAATGACGATGCGATGAGAAGTGGGGCTTTGCTTCTTTGGCTTGCCATTCAGCAGCATACGCGAAACCTGCTCTTTGTGACCAGTTAAGCAATTGAGGTAATACAGAGGAAACGTATTGCTTTTAGTACAAAGAGCACGGTGGTCGAGGGTATGTACGGCTGCTTTGAATAGCCCGGTGAGAGGAAAGGTACGGTAGCAGCCTGTGTCAAAAGTGTATGCAATAGCAAACCAGAAAGGTGGGGTGGGTAAAACCACCACAGCCATTAACCTTGCTACGTATCTGGCAGCAGCAGGACGCAAGGTATTGCTGGTCGATATGGACCCTCAGGGGAATACTTCAAGCGGGATCGGTGCCAGCAACAATAAACGCGAACATACGATGTATGATCTTCTAATTCAGGAACAGGACGAGGTTTCAATTTTTGATGTCATTGTGCCTTCTCAGCGCCGTGAGCTGGTAGTTGCACCCTGTACCGTCGATCTGGCTGCTGCTGAGATCGAGCTGGTCGGTGCTCTGGCGCGTGAGCATCGTCTGAAACAGGTCCTGGAGCCTATTCGTCAACGTTGTGATTATGTTATTATTGATTGTCCTCCTTCGCTCGGCCTGCTGACTATCAACGCTCTCGTTGCTGCTGACGGCCTGCTGATTCCCATTCAGTGTGAATATCTTGCTCTGGAAGGTCTTAGCCAGTTGCTCAATACGGTAAATCTGGTCAAAGGGAAGTTGAACCCCAATCTCTATATTGCTGGAGTTGTGCTGACGATGTTCGATCCACGTACGCGCCTTGCTGGTGATATTGTGCGTGAGGTACGCAATCATTTTCCCACTGAGGCCTTTCAGACGATTATCAACCGCAATGTGCGGCTGAGTGAAGCCCCCAGCTTCGGCCAATCTATTCTCGATTATGATGCAACCTCTCCTGGAGCTCTGGCCTATCGTGCATTGGCCGAGGAGGTAATGGCTCGTGGCTAAACAGAAATTTGGGCTGGGGCGTGGCCTGGATGCTTTGATCTCCGGTGCCTCGGATGTTATGGCCAATCAGCAACCAGCTCAGGCGCAAGGGGCGTTAGATCCTCCCCTGGTTCCTATTGAGTCGATTATGCCTAACCCTCGCCAGCCACGCAAGGCTTTTCGCGATGATGACCCGAAGCTTCGGGAACTGAGCGAATCAATTAAGGAACATGGGCTAATTCAACCTATTATTGTGATACGGCTCGAAGCGCCAGACAAGGACGCGTTGGCGGTTGCAGAGTCTCCTTCTTCCTGGTTTGGTGATCAGGATGCAACTCTTCAATCTTCTTCGCCGAATGTCGGCCACGTTGTGCAATATCAAATTATTGCAGGTGAGCGCCGCTGGCGCGCTTCGCGGATGGCGGGCCTGACGAAGGTGCCTGTGATTGTGAAGGATGTTACTCCTCAAGAGATGCTGGAACTCGCTCTGATTGAGAATATTCAGCGCTCTGATCTCAATCCGATTGAGGAGGCTCTGGCCTATCAGGCATTGATTCAGGAGTTTGGCCTGACGCAGGAGATTGTGGCGAAACAGGTTGGTAAGGACCGCTCGACGATTAGCAATTCGTTACGCCTGCTGCAACTGGCCCCTAAAGTTCGCGAAGCTCTGATACACCTGCCCGACAAATTTACTGAGGGCCATGCTCGCGCGCTTATTAATATTATGGATCAAGAGGTCCAGGTCAATGCGATGAACCAGATTATTGCGCTCCGTCTGAATGTGCGCCAGGCCGAAGAACTGGCTGCTCGTCTTAAAGCTCAGGAAGATCTGGATACGGCGGTACAAAATGTGGCAGTGACGCCGAAGCGCACTTCAGAGTTCTCTGATCTTGAGGCAGATTTTCGCAATGCGCTGATGGTGAAGGTGGATCTGAAGCAGAATGCTAAGGGCAAAGGGACATTAGTCCTGCATTTCAACGATCAGGAAGAATTAGAAGGTTTATATAGTCGACTGGTGAAACGTGAAGAGTAGCCTGGAGGGTTTATGGCAATCGTCGACAGCTCCTTTGAGAAGGTTCGTCAAAAAATGGTCGCTGCCCGTATCGAGTTTATGGGCAAGTTAGCGAAATTTAGTAAAGAAGCGTTAGTAGCACGCCCTGCTGAGGGTGAGTGGTCTCCGTTGCAAATTGCTCACCATCTCTATATTGCGGATGGGGTAGCTCTGGAGCAGATGCAGCAGGTGCAGACTGAAGATAATCCCCTGATCGATAGTATGAGCGAGAATATCCCTCAATTGACCAGACAGGCGCAGACTCCGGTCTCACTGGATGCAGTTTTAGGCGGCCTGGCAGCACGCCGCGAGGAGATTTTTGAATATCTGGCTTCTCTCCCTGGCGAAGCGTGGGAACGTCCCTATCGCTCTGAAGAATGGGGCGATCGCAAATTCTACCAGTTGGCGAATATCTTAGCGGCCCACGATAAACAGCATGCGCAACAACTCGCTGAGATGCATGCAAAGCTTCTGGCTCAGAAATGAGGAGAATCTCAACAGGTTCGAAATGCCACTGCGATTGGTGAAATTTGTTCCCAGACCGTAAGCAGGTTCCAGGTAGCCTAAAAGTGGGGCGCTGAACATAATCCGTAAAGGCGTGGTTTGTCCCCACGCCTGGGATTGCTACATGGGAATGGTTGCGAGGTCTGCTAGCTCGTGCCGAAATTGTGCAAGATAGCTGTGCATGAAATCGGTCCGTTGCTTCGCCAGTTCGTGTCCGGTCTCGGTTAACATGGTTGCTGACAGTTTGAGCAGCTTACTATAGAAGTGATCGAGCATATAGCGTTGATCTTGAAGTGGATGATTCGTGCCAAAAGGATCTGTTGGATGATAAGAGCACGTCTCCGGTGTACGTCTCACAGCCCCGGTAACTGCCCAGCGTAGGATGCCTATTGCCCCCAGGCCATCCAGACGGTCAGCGTCTCGTACAATCTTTGCCTCTATGGTTTGTGGTTCTACTCCTCGACTGAAACTGTGAGCAATGATCGCATGTAAGATCGCCTCTTGCTCGTTATTTGGGATGTGATACTCTCTCATGAGATCTCTGGCAAGGCTCACTGAGAGGTCTGCGTGGTGCGCTTGATGGTTGTTCTCTTCGGCTGGTACGGAGCGGCCTAAATCATGCAAGAGAGCGGCGATACCAACAATCATGCGATTGGCATTTTCACGATCGGCAATCATCAGCGATAGCCTGTACACACGCTCCACATGCTCCCAACCATGTGCCAGATCATCAATTCCTGTGAAGCGGCGCTCAACGTCGGAATAGATCTGGTGCAAGATATCCTCTGCAATAAATATGTCAGCCATAATTCACCTTTCTTTTTTAGGCAATAGCCTGCGCGTTTTGAGTATAGCACGAGCGTTGCATGGACGATATCGGCCAGCCAGTTGCGGTAATCTATTATATTGTACGCTTGCTATACTACAAAGAGAGAGCATCTCTTGAGTAACCATAAAGTAAACCCGGAATAATCATTCTCTGGTTATCTGTCAATGCGGAAGGAGTCGTTATGCATCATATACCTGCGGAAGAGAGATTGCAACCTGTAGAAGATGCAAATGATGCAGAAACACCTTTTACCCCCATCGAGGCAATATCCGATTCAGAAGAGATCAACCAGGATAGGCTGGCTGATGATGGCCTGCCGCTCAACAAACCGGAGCGAACTATTCGTGTGCTTCTTGTCGACGATCACGCCTTGATGCGCGAGGGGCTACGTCAGTTGTTTGAGCGCGTGGAAGATATCGAGGTGGTAGGCGAGGCGATTGATGGCCTGGAGGTCAAAACCAAAATTCGTCAGCTTCACCCTGATGTCATCTTGATGGATATTCATATGCCTGTGATTAATGGGATCGCGATCACCGGACAAATTTCTCATGAATTTCCGGAAGTTTCTGTGATTATACTTTCAATGTATCATCAGGATCAGCAGGTTTTACAGGCGATGCGCAATGGTGCTAAAGGGTACCTGCTCAAAAGTGCTTCAATTCGTGAGGTCGCTCAGGCCATCAGAACGGTCTATGCTGGTGGAATGGCGATCGAGCCGGAGATGACAGGGACGGTGGTGAACGAGTTTCGTCGCCTGTCTGAATCTCTCTCCAGCGGTCAGGGAGTTGAAGCTCTGGCCGAAAAAGAGATTGAGATTATCCGCTATGTGGCCCATGGCCTCAGCAATCGTGAAATTGCTGAGAAGTTAGCGTACTCGGAAAAGACCGTAAAAAATTACCTCTCGGTCATTTTCCAGAAGCTCCACTTACGGGATCGTACGCAGGTCGCGATTTTTGCCCTGCGTCAGGGGCTGCTTCCGAACGATGAATAGAGTGATTATAGCCAGCCCTGTCTTGTAGCGATAACTGCCGCTTGCGTACGGTCATGGACGTGCAATTTCTGCATAATATGATGAACGTGCGATTTTACTGTCTCACGACTGATTGAGAGTTTGAGGGCGATTCTGCCGTTGGTCCATCCCTGGGAGATGAAACGCAGGATCTCGCGCTCACGCTGCGTAAGCAGTAGGGTTTGATGAGGAAGAGGAAAACGCGCCTTGAGTGAGGTTCCGCTTCCCGGTTGGCTGACGATTTCTAACGTACCACCCACACTTCTAATGCGTTCTTCCATGCTACGGAGGCCGAAATGTTCGGCTTGCATGCTATTCTCTCTCTTGTGTAAGGCCGCGTGCGCGATTCCTACAAGTTGCCTATCGGTTGTATCGTTCTGTATACCAATGCCATCATCGTGCACCTCGACGACGAGCATATGCTGCATGGTGCGAATCTGGATCGTGACATGCCGCGCCTGAGCATGTTTACGCACGTTATTCAGCGCTTCTTGCAGATAACGGAAGACAGCGCCCTGTAAGGTAGACGCTTGAATAAAGGGGAGCGTTGACTGATAGGAGATCTCTAGATGCGGCTCGCTGCGCCTATACTCGTTGATCAAGGCTTCTAATGCACTGGTGAACCCCTGTTCTTCCAGCGCTAATGGTAACAACGAGGCAATATCATGGCGCAGATCGGTCAGGGTCATCTCAAGAATCTGAGCGGTTCGTTTTACCTCGCTAATCGCCTCCTGGGCTGTAATAGAGGGCGTTTCTAGCATTTGCTGAATAATTTCCAGCCGATGCAGGACATGAGCTGCATTTTGAACGGGACCATCATGAATATCACGTGCAATGCGGTTGCGCTCATGCTCAATCGCATCCTGCACCTCCAGCATATGGAGTTCATGATTCTTCAAGATCAGCGCGGCTACATTTCCCATATAAGAGAGTAGCAGACTGCGATCATCCAGCAAGCCATCGATCTCAGCCGTTGCCAGAGCAACAATGCCCAGTAAAGCGCTATTATAGCTTAACGTAATCAGCAAGACACGCTGCTCGCCCAGCAGAATCGGGGCAATCGTCTCGCCGGGGCCGCGCACTGCCAGTCGCTCCATCTCACGACTATCAAGAGAACGAGCCAGTACATCATAAGGTAGCTCATTGCCCTGAGAAGCGACCTGAATGAAATGTTGTTGTGTCGGTTCATAGACCAGCAGGCAACTACTCTGCGCTAAAATGATGTGACTTAGTGAGGTTAGAATGTGCTGATAGAGTTCCTGAATATCGTTATCGGTTCCTACTATCAGACCTATCTCGTAAAGTTCTGTAATACTTGATAAACTATAGAGTAATTCAGGGAGCGAGCCCTGTTGTTCACCACGTCGCCTGCGTAGCAATTGGTCAATCGCCTGATCCAGTTCTTCATACCGCTCTGGCTGCTCGTGGGGTAAATGGGGAGGGGTGCTCTCTTGCTCAAGAGGGGAAAGATAGGTAGAAAGCAAGGTAATGCAGACCAGTATATCGCCTTCGTTTTCTATCGGCTCAAATGTCTGTGTATCTCCTCCTTTATCTGCGTGTGTACTTTCTGTATCGGCCGGAAAGGCGATTACCAGCAGGCCTATTTGACTGTTTGCTAAATTATTTTCTCTAATAGGACTGAGAATGGTGCGCCCGCCGGGGAAACTCCACATGCGTTCCTCGGCCAGACTGTGCTCGTCGGCTGAGAGATCGGGGATGGTAAGTAGTCCCTGGACATTGAGCGCGGCACCAAAGGGTCCATGTGAGGGAATAGTCGAACTGGCATCTGGAGGCCGGGTAGCAGACGCAAGCCCTTCAGATCTGCGTCGTAGACCATCGTACGTCAATAATACAAACTTCTGTTGCATCTTATCTAGAACAAACAGAGCCACACACTGTGCATCTGTAACGGTGCGTATATAGTGTAGCAAAAGGTATCTGCGTTGAGCTGGATTCTCCTCACCTTGCAGTTGTGTAATAAATTGTAATAGTTTATCCACCCTTACCATAGTATCCTCCATACAACAGTGTTTTTACCTGCTTTTATCATACAGGGAGCAAAAAGGCAAAAAAATCATAGCTAGAAGAAGCAAACTGGCGAGAAATGCAGTAAAAAAGCGAGACAGTTTTACCCGGACAGAAAGAATATTTGCAGAATAAGCGTGGAAAATGAACGATTTTATTTGTAATATGATGTAGTAAAAGGCAAATTGATAGAATGAGAGATGTTCATTTGACAGTAGCATCAATCAGATAGTATGATAGGTTTCGATACAGTTCGAACGCTGAACTGTCGGTACTTTCTGGACAAGGAGAGGCCAGGAAGGGTAGAACAGCGAGAGAAAGGGAGAACTATGCCAAGGGATGATGAGCAGTCTCAACCCAGGCGGTATACGAAAACCCAGACCGGAGAACCGCGTCCATTATCCATTACTTCTGACCGTCTGAAACCAAGGTTATCTCCTCCACCCCGCACCGACGAAGCCATCGACGAAGGTTATGCCGAGATGCCACGTAAAAATTCCAGCATACGTTATACCAATTCATACAACACAAATCTTTCGCGTTCCGGTAGTCCCTCCACAAATTCACCAATACGGCGGCAAACAGGTTCCCGAGATCCCGACACATACAGCACTGGTCGGCAAATAAGTTCCCGAGATCCCGACACATATAGCACTGGTCGACAAACAGGTTCCCGAGATCCCGACATATATAGCACTGGTCGACGGATAAGCTCCCGAGATCCTGATGCATATTTTGTTGAACGGCAGCCAGGACAGCGCGATTCCGATTATAGTATCGATAGGGAGACAGGCCCCGGAGCGTTCGATGAATATGGTACCGGACGGAAGACGGGCCCGCGCAATACAGGACGACAGACAGGTTCGCGCGATACAGGACGGCAGACGGGTCCACGTGATACCGACTATAATACAGGACGACAGACAGGCTCGCGCGATACTGACTATACCACAGGACGGCAGACCACCCGTAACATTCCTTCCACCAAGAAACCACAGGATACCACGCGCAATCTTCCTCCCAACAGAACCCGTAGCTATCCTCGTAATGCTCCCCCCGTGAAAATGCAAGACCGCCCTCGTAAGCGCGTGCACTGGTTTTTACCTATTGGCGTTGGTATGATGGCGATGCTTGCTCTCTGGCTTTTAGGCTCGAATATTGTTGCCTGGGGCACGCAGGTCTACAACAATGTCCATTATGGCTACCCACGTACGTTTCAAATTGATGCTGTCGTAGGGCATAACCACGACAGTCCAGCCCATCCAAGCCACTTTATTGCGATCAATATGAATCGACAGGCTGTGGTTATTGAGATTATGGCTGGTGATGTGCAAAAATCTGTTACCTACGTTGCGCCTGTTGTTATCGCTGGCGATGGGGGCGATCTCGCACCTGTGACCCTGGAGTTTCGCGATGTTACCGGTGATCGGCGACCAGATATGATCGTCCATATTCACTTACCAACGCAAGACGAGGTTTCCATCTTTGTGAACGATGGCACAAAGTTCAGACCCTCCAATAATAACGACAAAATCCACCTGTGATATTACCAACCTGATTTCCAAACACAGGAGTGCAGACTATCAATAGATAGATAAATGTATATTTAATGGCCTCCATGGCAGCGGGCAAATACCCTTTGTTTCACGCTTAGCTGCCTCTGGAGATAGCTGCACTCTCATTTCCTCTGCTCATTTTCACATGCCAGTAGAACGAGTCCATCAGCACAAATGGTGCCTCCTGGGGGCCACCTATTTCTTCACACAATAAAAATAGAAGCGATAAAAAGGAACTATTACCGGTTCTATTACGTATTACCAATATGGCCATAAGTAGGAAGGAACTGACGAGGCATGCAACAATCAACACAGAGAGCGCAAACATTTTCACGCCCTTCAAAGTTTTCGATGTTTTTTCATGCGATAAAAACCTTAAATCTGATGCGTTTATTGCTCATTGATGGGCGTGTACCCGTTGTGCGAAAAGCCTTCTTCCTTTTGCCGATCATGGCCTTAGTGCTGTTGCTGATCTTTCCAGATGCGTTAAATGAAGCATTTTTAAGCACAGTTCTGCCTATTGTCGGCACATTGCTAGGAGTGCCTATAGATGCTGGTTTCGACTGGATCGCATTTGGGTTCGTGGCATTAAACCTGCTTCGCGTTTTCCCGGATGAGATCGTCGCAGAGCATTACCAGAATATCTTCCATCAGAAGAAGCACTATTCTTGAACCGCATGAGGAATACAAACGAGGAAGAAGCTGATATGACTTCTTCCTCGTTTTCGTTTCACTATGGATCAGGACAATTTTGCCCGCACATATTGAGCTGGCCATGGAATATCCTGATGTAATTCCTGGGCTGCTCTCAATGGCCAGTAGGGATCGCGCAGGAGTTCGCGGGCAAGAAAGACCAGATCGGCCCGACCTTGCTCGATAATCTCATTTGCCTGGGCAGATTCTGTAATCAGGCCCACGGCTCCCGTCGAGATGCCGCTTTCGTGGCGGATGCGTTCCGCGAAGGGAACCTGATAATTTGGGGCAACTGGTATTTGCGCGACTGCGACATTCCCTCCGGTTGAGGTATCAATCAGGTCAACGTCGTGCTGCTTCAGGGCACGAGCCACCTCGATGCTCTCATCGATAGACAGGCCGTCCTCAACCCAGTCACTTGCTGAAATACGCACAAAAACCGGGAGTTCGTCAGGCACAACCTTACGTACCGCATCGACCACCTCGAGCAGGAAGCGTTGCCTGTTTTCCAGCGAGCCACCATATTCATCTGTGCGCCGATTTGAAACGGGCGAGAGGAATTCGTGGAGCAAGTATCCATGAGCACCATGAATCTCAAAAATCTGAAAACCCGCTTTCAAGGCGCGCAGGGTTGCAGCCTGAAATTGCGCTACAACCTCGGCAATATCGGCTTTCGTCATCTCGCGAGGGAGAGGATAATTTGCGGCAAAAGGTATTGCACCTGGCGCGATGGTCTGCCAGCCTCCCTGGTCAGCAGGCACTTCGCCATTACCGCTCCAGGGTCGATACGTGCTCGCCTTGCGTCCAGCATGGGCAAGCTGAATGCCCGGTACCGCACCATTTTCCTTGATAAAAGCCGTGATCCGCGAGAGCATAGCGATATGTTCATCTTTATAAATGCCAAGATCCTGCGGCGAGATGCGACCACGTGCTTCAACTGCTGTGGCCTCTGTGATTACCGCAGCTGCTCCGCCAATGGCCCTGCTTCCCAGGTGGACCAGATGCCAATCAGTGGCAAAGCCATCTTCAGAAGAATACTGGCACATCGGCGAGACGGCGATGCGATTGCGTAGCGTGATGCCGCGTATCTGCAAAGGTTGGAAGAGAGGGACGGTTTGTGCTGTGCTGGAAGTCTCGTTATCTTTACGAGGCAGAGTTTGCATGCGTATAGTCTCCTAAAATGAGAAAATAGAAACAGTAATTTGCTCTATCTCTATGCTGACTGCACCAGGAGAAATAGTTTCTGACCAGTGACAAGAAATTTCTATTCAGAAGCAAGAACACATCTTTTTACGATGATTATTCCAGCCTGGTGACGCGTACTCCCATAATCCTGGAAGCTGGTCCTAAAAAGCTTTACCTTGGTGGGCAGAAGCGATAAAATAGGCAGGAACAAAATGTGTGATAATAATGCTGGTATGTGATGATAGTGAAAAAGTGTGTCATTGATAAAGATTTCTGGGGGAACGTTCTTCAGAGGGCTATTTCCCTCTGCTAGTAGTTCTGCGTATGTATCTTTGAGCCGCAAGGGAGTGTGATGATGTTGGAGCAGACTAATTTATTGGCCGGGTTGAATGAGCCACAACGAAACGCTGTGACGACTACTCAGGGGCCGGTGTTGATTCTCGCAGGCCCGGGTAGTGGCAAGACGCGCGTTATCACGCACCGCATCGCTTATCTGGCTGAGCATGAGCAGATTTCTCCCTGGCGTATTCTGGCTGTGACTTTTACGAATAAAGCGGCGCGCGAAATGCGTGAACGCCTGGAGAAGCTTGTTGGTGTCAGTGCGTCGAAAGAGATGACGATTGGCACGTTTCACGCTATCTGTGCTCGTGTTCTGCGTATGGAGGCCGATTATCTGGCACCCTGGGGATTAAACAAGTCGTTTGTTATTTTTGATATGGACGATCAGAGTACGCTCATTAAGCAGGCTGTGAGAGAACTGGGTATCGACGAGAAACAGTATCGGCCAGGAGTGATGCAGGCGCATATCTCGCGCGCAAAAAATGATATGCTCGGGCCAGAGCAGATGGCTGAGCAGGCCACGAAATATATCGAAGAGGTGGCCGCACGCGTTTATAAGGCCTATCAGAAGCAGTTACGCGGCAATAATGGCGTCGATTTCGACGACTTGCTCATGCTCACGGAAGGCCTCTGGCGGCGCGAACCAGATCTGCTGCACCGCTATCAGATGCGCTGGCAGTATCTGCATGTTGATGAATTTCAGGACTGCAATCTTCCTCAGTATAAACTGATACGCTTGTTGGGGTATGGTACCGATGATCGTCATCAGGGCCTGGGAAATGTTTGTGTGGTTGGTGACGATGATCAGATGATCTATACCTGGAGAGGTGCCAGCGCAGAAAATGTGTTGCGTTTTGAGAGCGATTTTCCCGAAACGAAAATAGTTATTCTGGATCAGAATTATCGTTCGACGCAGACTATTCTGGATGCAGCCCAACATGTTGTGCGGCGTAATCGCTTGCGCAAGGATAAAAAGCTCTGGACGGCGCTTGGAACGGGTGCGAAGGTCACCGTGCATGAGGCATATAATGAGGAGCTGGAAGGGCTCTATGTCGCAGAGCAGATCCGTTTGATGCAGGCGCGCGGCGAGATTAATCAACTGGGAGATGTCGCCGTGATGTATCGCACCAATGCCCAGTCCCGCTCACTGGAAGAGCAGTTTCTCCGTTTGAATATCCCCTACAAGGTCATTGGGAGCCGTAAATTCTACGAGCGTAAAGAAATTAAAGATATGCTGGCCTATCTGCGCTTGCTGGCCAATCCCGATGATAATTTGAGCTTTCAGCGCATCGTCAATGTGCCTAACCGTAAGATTGGTCCCAGAACGGTGGGCGAACTACAATTGTGGGCGAATGCACAGGGGATCTCGTTGTATGCGGCGGTGCAGCGTATTGGGGAGCAGCCGACGCTTGGGAAGGCGGCGAAGTCGGCACTGGAGAATTTTGCCAGGCTGATCGCCGACTTACGTTCGGCGCTCGAAGATTTGAATCTGCCAGATCTGCTGGATCGAATTGCGGAACGGAGCGGCTATGGTCCAGAGCTGCGTGCGAATCCAGACGAAGAGCTTGATCGTTGGGCAAACGTCTTGGAGCTACGGCGCGTCGCGGAAGATTACTCAGAGATTGAGACGGTGACTGCGCTTGAGCTCTTTCTGGAAAATGTAGCCCTGGTAGGCGGTGCTGATACGACGCAGACGAGCGAGGATGGTGCGCTGATTCAGGAAGAGAATCGCGATGCGACCACGCTGATTACACTTCATGCGGCAAAAGGACTGGAGTTCCCCGTTGTCTTTATTGTAGGCATGGATGAAGGCTCTCTGCCGCACTCGCGTTCGGTCAGTAATCCTGAGCAGCTAGAAGAGGAACGCCGCCTTGCGTATGTTGGTTTTACACGCGCAATGCAGCGTCTTTATCTGGTACGGGCAAGGCGTCGCTCGGTCTTTGGTGAGACACAATATACTGAGCCCTCGCGCTTCCTCGATGATATTCCAGCGGAGCTGATTATCAATGCACGCAGGGCCGCTGAAACGCAGAGCACACAGACAAGGCGACCTGACAAACGAGCAAACTGGGAGGATGATTTTAATCAAGATCCGTATGGTGCGCAAACAGGTGGACGTGTTTTCGGGAGCGGCAATCCTCCTGCGCGTGGCACTTCAGCGCCCAAGAAGCCGGGTACAACATCTCGATCTGGCTATCCATCCTCGTCGACGGTCCCGCCCGCGTCGAACCGATCAGGGCGTGGAACAGAGCCGCCAAAGCCAGCAAAGCCAAAGGAGCAGCAGTTCAAGCCAGGCGATAAGGTGCTCCATGATAGGTTTGGTGAGGGATTGATTCTCAAGAGCGAGATGGAGGGGGAAACTGAGTTTGTCGAGGTGCAGTTTCAGGGCAAACACGGGAAAAAGCGGTTGAGTCTTGATTTTGCTAGACTGGAGAAATTATAGTTTTTTATTGCTATGAACTATTTTGGGAGGATTTAACATATGCCAGGAATACGCAACGTAATCTCAACCTTGACACCCGATGGCGAGGAGGTCATGGGACCAGAAATCCTCATGTGGCACTTTCCTGATAATAGTATTATGAACGGCTCGCTATTGACGGTCGAGAGTAACCATTTCTGTGTGCTAAAATCGCGCGGGGCGATTTTAAATGTCTATGAGACGGGACAATATCCAGTTCAGACGACTGATCATCCCTTAATTGGTTCTATCCAGCAGGCCTTTTACGGGGGACAGAGCCCATGGCAGTTTGAAGCAATCTATATTAACCGGGCAAAGCTGGTGGTCAAAACTACTGGTATGGCGCTTTCACGTGAGATGGCCGAGATGGTCTATAGCGTGGATTATTATATCCATGTGGAGACACGAGAGAATGCTGTGCGCCTTGTCCAGCATATGCCATACAGAGGACATTCGCTGACCATTCAAGAGGTAAATTCGTACGCCGGACCGGTGATCGAGCAGGCGGTGAATCAGCTGGTGCAGATTACGCCTCTGGAGGCAGTGAATGAGAAAATCCACGATCTTTCGCAGATTGTGTACCAGCATCTCCAGCAGTTCCTGGCAGCCTACGGCATTTCATTGGATACTATCAAAGTGCTGGTCTTCCCACGCGACGAACGAATGAAGGCGCTCATCTCGTTGAAGGCTTTTGGATTAAGCGAGATGGAGGCGGTGCGCTATTATACTGCTATGTTGATGGCAGAGCGTGGTGTAGTCTCTGCGCCGAATATGGCCATCGGGCAGCCCTTTACTATCGGGGGCACCCAGGCGACAACGAGCACAGATCGCTATATAGCACCCACGCCGCATGCTCCCACATCAGCCGCTCCGACGCCTCCCATACCTCCTCAGCAGCGCCGATAAGGATCGTACGCAGTGTTGTAAAGAGGCAAATGAGGGAGAATAATAATGAATTCAAGACCATCTGAAAATCCGGTGGTTCAACAGTTACAGTTACTCCTGACAGGCTATGGTTACAATTTTTATAGTACGGTCAATCAAGCCAGGAGTGATGATTTGCTGGTGCGCGAGCGAGCAAGTTATCATCTTGCACAGGCGGCTGATATGCTGGCAAACTTGCGCAGTGCCTACCAGCGCAAGTTTGTTCCTCCGCTCACGCGGGCAAATCCTGATCCGCCTCAAGAGGCACTTGCGCAGATGCGCGAGATGGAGACGATACAACAGGAGCTCTCCAATGTGGAGACGCATATTCGCGGGATGTCTGTACCATCGCAGGATCGTATCTGGTGGCGTATTCGCCAGGAACAGACCCTGCTGAGCCAACTCCTGAGCTTTGATCTCAGCCTGGTGAACCTGAGTGAACAGTTGTATCGATATGTGGCTCAACTGACGCCGGAAGAGTGGCAACAACAGGGAAGTAGCTCATTGCAGCAATTCATCAGGCCTCTGGTGCAGGTAGCGCGAGATCGCGAACGCTTTTTGCTGTTCCCGATGTGAATGTCAAGACTGATGTCGTAATAAGTGGCCGATCCGGGTGGATCGACCACACTATTTTGCTAAATATGGTCTGTCCCTGACCTTCTGTTGAGGCGAAACCTATGCTACTGCATCATGAACAGGGAAGAACTTGATGACCCAGACCAGTTCCTTATCGAAGGCTTTCTTTCTCGAAGGATCAACCAGGATCGCTTTGACGAAGGCTTTTCCGCTATGGAACGTCTCATCCGTAAACTTCTTGAATGGTTCAACAACGGCGAGTGCCAGGTGTTTTTTGCCATCACAACGGATGCCAAAGATTACCGTTTTTCCCCAGATGACTTTCACATATCCCTTGAACTTGACAATTTGCTTGACGAAGACGACAATGAAGCCCTTTTTGTGGCTGTCAAGATCTTCTTTCTTTGGAAAACACTTGAAAAAGAGTGCCACCACAATTGCCTTTGTAAATCTCTTTTCAACGCGATCCTGAGTATCGGCGGCCTTTTCATCGTCGTGCTTTTGCTTAATAACAACAAGAAACGCCTTTTTGGCGATTTCAATTTTGGGGTGGTGAGAGTAATAACCGTCACCATCTTGTGCCGAATGTGCGTAGCTCGTGATTGGCATCATCAATCCGAGCAGTAAAAGAGATATGCCTGAAACCACGAGAAATACCAGACGTTTTGCAAAACCATGTAGCATGTTGTGTTCTCCTTTGTTATGTTTAAATTCGGTCAACAGGACATAAGGTCAAAATGTTCCCCTGACTAGATGTAGACCAGCTCATCTCTGGTGAACATATCGAGCACTGACGTCCCTTTTTAGATCAGTAGCCAGGAGAGGTAATCTCAAATCCTCTCACTGCTTCATCCTACTTTCATGAAAAGCAACAATTATTTCAATGTATGACTCTATCTGAGGGTTGGATGCTGCATCGGTACTGTCTGTGTACTTGATCTTTTATTGTTGGTTGTATAGGTTTTGGGGAGAAAAAAATATTCTGGTGAGGGGCACTTGCCTTTGTCGCCTGCCCATTTTCAGTCTTCTTATCGTATTTCTTAGCGATACATCCATGTAAATTTTCTTAATTTAACTATGAAAATTCATAGTAGATTGATATTTACCATTTTTAAGATATGGTGAGTAAAAAGGTATGAGAGAATTTTTATTGCTTATTAGGATTTATACTACTACTAATAAGTAATGGGTGTTTTTTACATTGTAAGAGGAAATTGTGACGATAAGAAGGAGCAGGTGTGAAAATTTTGCGGACAGGTATGGCTATCTTCGCCAGATTGACAGCCATACTATCCATATGTTGGTAGCCAGGGCACTACACGTAATAATATTGTTAAGACTTATGCTTCGTGATCACCGCCTGTCATGAGCACACCCAGTTCCTCTTCCGAGGCATCAGGCGAGACAATGTCGACTATTTTCCCTTCATACATGACGGCGATACGGTCGGCCAGAGAGCGAATTTCGTCGAGCTCGGCAGAGATGAGCAGAACCGCTTTCCCTGCGTCACGCTGCTCGATCAGACGACGATGAATAAATTCGATGGCTCCAATGTCGACGCCACGGGTCGGTTGAGCCGCAACGAGCGCAGCAGGATCGCAGGCAAACTCACGCGCGATAATGATCTTTTGCTGATTGCCGCCAGAGAGTGCACGAGCAGGGGTTTCAGCAGAAGGCGTGCGTACATCAAAATCGGTGATCAGATGTTTTGCCCAGCTGGCGATACTCTTCAGGCGTAGAATAAATCGCTTCCAGGAAAACAGGTTCCAGCGCTGTCGTCCAAGGATCATATTATCCGCAATAGAGTCGGTGAGTACCAGACCACTCTCACGACGATCCTCCGGGATATGAGATAGCCCGGCCTCGCGAATCTGGCTGGCTCCGAGAACGGTAATATCCAGCGTTTTCGTCGCTTTGCCATCTTTCATGGGCGTGATCGCTATTTTCCCGCTTGAAGCTTTGCGCATACCCGTGAGCACCTCGATCAGCTCTGATTGACCGTTGCCCTCAACGCCAGCAATACCCAGAATCTCGCCAGAGTGAACCTCAAAGCTGACGCCATGAAGTACTTCCAGACCCTGATCCGATTGCGCATGAACATCTTCAATGTGCAAT
The DNA here is from genome assembly GCA_035493895.1 of Ktedonobacteraceae bacterium. GTDB lineage: Bacteria > Chloroflexota > Ktedonobacteria > Ktedonobacterales > Ktedonobacteraceae > DATJHM01. Next base: position 2,094 of record DATJHM010000260.1, on the reverse strand, counting down.
ACCACTGATCCTGGCTGAGCAGGCGTTTTGTTCACACGCAACAGAACTTCGCGTCCCACCATCATACGTGCAATCTCTGCACGATTGGTATCTTTCGTGATCAGATTACCCGCATTCTTGCCTCGGCGGAGCACGGTAATCGTATCGGTCAAATCTAGCACCTCACGCAATTTGTGTGTGATAAAAATGATCGTTTTACCCTGCTTGACCAGACCGCGAAGCACCGTAAAAAGCTCCGTTGTCTCCTGTGGCGTCAGCACCCCGGTTGGCTCATCCATGATCAAGATACTGGCACCCCGCGCAAGCACTTTCAAGATTTCAACACGCTGTTGTAAGCCCACCGAGAGGTCAGCAATGCGTGCATTGGGATCGATAGGGAGGCCATATTGCTTACTGAGCGACTGGATGTCGGCAGTAGCCTGCTTCAAACGTAACATGCCAGCGGGACCACCGGGCTCACGTCCCAGAATGATATTTTCCGCAACGGTGAGGGGAGGGATCAACATAAAATGCTGATGCACCATACCGATTCCCAGACGCATGGCATCACGTGGCCCGCGAAGATGAACCGGTTGACCATTGATGAGGATCTCACCGCTGTCGGGATGCAACAGACCATACAGAATGTTCATCAGTGTAGACTTGCCTGCACCATTTTCGCCGACCAGAGCGTGGATCTCGCCCTGACGAACTGTCAGATTGACATGGTCATTCGCGATCACTCCCGGCCAGGCTTTATAGACATTGCGCAGCTCTACAGCGTAGGGTGTGGACCGTTCCTCCGCAGGCGCGACCAGTGTACTTTCTTGCATACGTACTCTTCCTCTTCTTACTCTGATCCCGGCTCGTAGGGAATGCCATCCGCCGCGGGAGGCGTAGTGCGACCAACCAGGCCAACCAGGGCTACCAATGTCAATAGATAGGGAAGCGTGCTGAGCAGGTTCGGCGAGATGCCAGTATCTTGCAAACGGAAACTCAGAGCTTCTCCGAGGCCAAAGAGGAGACAGGCTCCTGCGGCTCCCCAGGGGGTATATTTCCCGAAGATCATTGCAGCCAGGGCAATAAATCCAGTGCCAGCGGTCATGTTTGCGTTGAAAATGCCCGCGATGCCCAGTGAGAGAAAAGCCCCGGCCAGACCTGAGAGCATACCACTGCCAACCACGCAGGCGTAGCGTATCAGGCGCACGTTGACGCCAGCTGTGTCCGCCGCCTGTGGATGCTCACCGACAGCACGAATGCGCAGACCAATATTTGTACGGAAGAGCAAAAACTGGATTGCCAGCAAGATCACAATCGCGATATAAAACATCACATTCTGCTGGAAGAAGACCGGGCCAATAAACGGAATATTACTCAATGGCCCTAAATGAACCATATGCAGGCGCAAGGCATCTTTCAGGGAAGGGATACCCTGGTTATTCGTTTGCACGAAAAGCAGATAGTTGGTGAGGCCGAGCGCGGCAATATTAATTGCAATGCCACTGACAATCTGATCCGCCTTGAAATTGATCGAGATAACGGCATGTACCAGCGCGATCAGGCCACCTGCGATAATTGCGCCCACAACACCAATCCAGACATTATCTGTGCCACGGGCGACCATAACGCCAGCATAGGCACCAATTAGCATCATGCCTTCCATGGCAATATTGGTGACGCCACTGCGTTCAGAGATCACGCCACCAAGGGCAGGCAACAGGAGTAGTGCGGCAAACTGGAGCGTCGCAGCCCAGAGATCGGAAGATGTCAGGACGCGGAATAAAACCTGAAAAAACACCTTTAACCCTCCTCTTCAGTATGAGAACCGGGATGTACTGCAATCCCTGCATCATCCGGCGGTGTCTCGTTGGGCGAGATGGTAGCATCTACCGTGCTTGATCCAACAATGGGAGCTACGAGCGCTGGACGTTTATTGAGCTTGAGCCAGCGTGGAAGTGAGCGCTGAATGGCGGGTAGAAATTCAGCTGCGATATTGAAGAGGACAAGGGCCTGAATAATGTAGACCAGATCACTCGAAATATTGGCATTGAGCGCCATAAAGCTGCCACCCTGGCGAAGTCCTCCAAAGAGCAATGCGCCTAATAGCACGCCAAC
>DATJHM010000259.1:0-10172 GCA_035493895.1 Ktedonobacteraceae bacterium | reverse complement strand
ATTGCTACTTCACACGCTCAATATATTTGCCGGTGCGCGTGTCAATGCGGATTTTATCGCCTGGATTGACAAACAGGGGCACGTTGACGACGGTCCCGGTCTCCAACGTGGCAGGCTTCGTGACGTTGTTCGCCGTATCGCCACGGATACCCGGCTCGGCACTCTCTACGGTCAATTCCAGGAAATTGGGCAGTTCAACGGCGACGATAGTCTCAGTCTCGCTATCGACCAGCAAGGTGACTTCATCTTGCTCTTTCAAAAAGCGTATGGCATCCCCCAGCATCTCTTTTGCCAATGGCTGCTGATCAAATGACTCCGTATTCATGAATACATACTCATCGCCATCGACATAGAGGAATTGCCACGTCTGATGTTCGACGCGTACTTCATCGATATCTTCACCGGCCCGGAAGCGCTGCTCAATGACGCGCCCGGTGCGCAGGCTCTTCAGATTGGTGCGCACAAATGCGCGCCAGTTTCCTGGACTCACATGATGGAATTCAGTGATGGTATACAGCTCATTGTTGAAACGGATCACCATACCGTTACGAAATTCGGCAGTTGTTGTATTACCCAATGGAGTAATCCCCTTTCACTTCTCGCAACCAACTACATGCAAACGACAGGTCAGCGCTATCTCCAGCCCATTACGTCCTGTGCTCGCTGCAATTTTTGTGGTAGAACGCTACATTTCTTTCTTGCTTCAAGGATCGGAACAGCGTATTTCACGATCCCTCGGTGTTTGCCTGCTCCGCCACAAAGATGCTGGCAGGTTGGCCGAGGATGACCAGAACCAGCTTTTTGCTTATTCTCCATCCTTGCTCGCGTAGCACCTCGTCCCATAAGCGATCTTCGCTGGTCAATGTGACCATGATACCGCCCGGGGCCAGGACACGTGCAAACTCCTCGCTCAAGCGACGATATAAGCTGATATTCTCTTCATGTGAACCAATCTGCTTGCCAAACGGCAGATTGGAGATGATACGCGTGACACTTGCAGGTTGCAGAGGGAGATTGCGTGCATCCCACTCACGCCAGCTCACGATGATCTCAGCGGCTCGCGCATTGCGCCGCGCCATTTGCAGCGCTTCGGGACGAATATCGCCGCCGATCAGACGATCATAGGGAGTTTGCAAGGCGCGCTCGATCAGGATCGTGCCAGCGCCACAGAGCGGGTCCAGAACGATATCCTGCTCAGTTGGACGGGCCAGCATATTCATGGCCGCCGCAACGGTCGGTCGTAGCGAGGCAGGCAAATGCTCCTGCTTATAGCGACGATGGCGCATGGAGGCATCACTGATGCGCAATCCGACCAGAGCCTCACTTCCACTGAGCCAGAGCCAGATCTCTAGATCAGCATCATCTTTTACCCGGCGCATTCCTCGAGGCAGCGCTTTTTGCAACGCACTCTCGATCGCCTGACCCGCATCCTTGCGACGAAAGTCGTGCGAGCCGGACTTCTGGCTGACGACTCTCCAGGTCTCGGGCTGCGCGCCATACACGCGCCGCCAGATGGCTAACGCCTTTGCGATCTCTGCCTGTGTGACCGCGCTATGCAGGACTTTCAGGGCGTCCGGCCCATGCCCCAGCCCTTTGAGATGGACCAGCGTCACAAAAACATCTTCTACAGTGCGTAATTCAAGCAATCTGGTGGGTGCACTTGCCGTGCGGAATACCGTAATGCCACGTGCGAACTTGATCAGTTCGGCATCTGGCATCTGCGCTCGAATCTCACTATAGGCCAGCGTTTCCAGACCGGGCATGCTCATACAGTAGAATACCTGAGACATGTAATTTCACAACTTCTTTGCGACCAGTAGCGCCTCATCTACTGGTTTCAATACTAAAGGAGTGCTCTCCCCTACAGCATCTTCACTCGACCTTTTAGGATTGTGTGGGTAGACTTTCCCTTCGGAGGCGGCAGAAGGCATAATCTTTCACGACCCGCTCGCTTGAGGGCACGAAAACTTGCGGATGCAATGATATCATAGACCTTCTTTTCAAGCAACGTTTTCCACTTCACCCGCACATCGCATTTCCGTCTACAGTAACTTTGCAACCTCCTCCGCATCTTTCGCAAATTTTGCCAGTCGCTTCTTCTTCAAATTCTCACGTAGAACCTCGCGGATATCAGGATCGTTCCAGGTTGCACATTCCCGCATTAAAGCGAACCCCTGCTCGGGAGCAGCAGCGGTGATCACGCTCAGGGTATACCCCAGCGTCCGGCGCAAAATACGAAATTGCTCGTTTTTACGCTCTGTCGGTGCCACCGATTGGAGCCGCTCCAGCGCAATACGCTGCAACGTCAATGCAGCAGGCAGCATCTCAGGCAAATAGAGGATCGCAGGCTCGGCAATCGCCACGATAGCGGCCCGCTGATGCAAGTAATTTCCCGTAGTGGCCAGTTGCATAAAATGATCCAGCGTCTCCTGAGCACAGGTATACAACAGATGTTGATAGGCCAGCGCAACCCCTTCTCGCACACGCCAGTACGCGCTACAGGCATGCTGGCTGAGCAATGAGTAGGCCTCTCCCCTCCAGGCTGGCACGACGGCCGCACAGGCTCCAAAGGCGATAATACCGCAGAGCATAATGAATTCTTCTGGAGTGTTGCTGGCAACTTTCTGACGGTCGGAATTGATCAAATAATACAATAGCGAGCGCACTTGTTCTGGATTACGTGACACTGCCTTGACCAGCAAACTCTGCATATCATCTGCAAGGTCGAGATTCGCTTTTGGTCCCGGCAAGTGACTCTGCTCGCGCAGATAAAATTCCAAGGGACGTTGATTGCCCGCTAATGCTCTTTCAACGAGAGCAGACAGCGTATCATGCATCTTCACACATCCTTGTATCAATGATAACTAGCATCTCTTCGCTGAAGCACCAGGCTTCTTCAGAAAATTTATGCCCATATCTCTCTCATTGTATCATACGCGTTTCTTATCCTGAGCTTTTTGGCCCATTGCGCCAATCTGCACAGAGGAAATGAGTGGCGGGGGCGGCATTTATTTTTTTTTTACTATTTTTTGTATTTTCCTGCGTTCACCTTGACGTTAACGTCAATCTTGTGGTACAGTGAAGGTGTCTTCCAGAGAACAAAACGTATGCACTCGTGTGTGGAGAGGATGTGTAATCCCTTATGGCTTCTTCCAGGCAACCGTCGTCAGACCAACCCTCGCCCGAGGCACCTCACTCCTACACGATCGAGCAAGTTGCCATGCGCACTGGAATGACCAAACGCACGCTGCGTTACTACGAGGAGGTGGGATTGCTTCCTCCGACTGAGCGGACTGAAGGGAATTATCGCCGCTATAGCGATCTCGATATCCAGTTACTGGAACGCATTAAAGAGCTCCGTGATCTGTTGGGTTTCTCCCTTGTTGATATTCGTGTGCTCCTGACGGCTGAAGAGGAACGTGGGCAATTAAAAGCTGCATTCAAGCAGGAGACCGATATCCCTACCAAAATCGCTCAGTTGGAGCGCGTCGATGCCCTTATTCGCCAGCAACTCACGCTGGTTGAGCAGAAAATTTCGGCGCTGCAAACCATGCATGCCGCACTCACCGCTCGCTTAGAAAGCCACGCGCAAACACGCCTGGCCTTATCCGACGCACTGCACACTGAGTCGTCTTCTTAGGTAGTTCTCTTATATCGATGCTTTTATATCAGTTCTCTTATGACGATCCTCGTAATGCGCTGTTTTCTTCCTCATACTAGAACGGATTCTCATGCAGTCTATTGCAAAAAATGATCAAGAACTTCTTCCTATAGAACCTATAGAACCTAAACCTGTTTCTGGCTTTTTACGCGCTATCACTTCTTTAAAACATCGTAATTTTCGTCTTTTCTGGACCGGGCAAAATCTCTCACTTATCGGCACCTGGACACAATCAACGGGCGAAGCATGGCTGGTATTACAGTTAACGCATAATGCCTTTATGCTTGGCCTGGAAGGGGCGCTACAATTTCTGCCCGTGATGTTTTTTACGCTCTTTGGTGGTGTCATTGCCGATCGTATTCCCAAACGTCGCGTGCTCTTATTCACACAATCGTTTGCGCTGCTGCAAGCGGCAATCCTCTTTTTCCTGGTTTCGACCGGACGCATTCAGATGTGGCATATGTTTGTTCTCGCGACATTGCTCGGCATCAATAATGCGCTCGATATGCCCACCCGGCAGGCATTTGTGAGCGAGATGGTCGGACGCGAGGACTTGCCGAATGCGATTGCGCTCAACTCATCGATGTTTAATCTGGCGCGTATTGTTGGCCCGGGGATCAGCGGTCTCTTAATCGCCTGGCTTGGCGTTGCTCCGCTCTTTCTGATCAATGCCCTCAGTTTCATTCCTGTCCTTATTGGCCTGGCAATGATTGACACGAAGCAACTTCACAAAATAAGCCGTCCGGTGCTCGACTCTGCTTCCGGGGCAGTCAAGAATGTCTGGCGCAGTCTGGGCGAAGGATTCGTGTATATTCGCAAAACCACCGTGGTCTTTGTTGTCATTGCGATTGTTGGCTGGGTCTCGCTCTTCGGTATCAATTTTAATGTGGTCCTGCCACTCTTTGCGACTGAAGTGCTTAACTCTGGTCCGACAGGCTATGGCTTTATCTCCTCGGCCTTTGGCGCGGGCGCACTGCTCTCTGCCATCTGGCTGGCCTGGACCAACAAACAGCCCGGCCTCTCTCATATTGTGCTCTGGACGCTCTTTTTCTGCATCACAGAGGCGATATTCGCGCTCTCGCACTGGTACTGGATCTCGATTATACTGATTATGTGCGTGGGCTTCTCGCAGATTGCCTTTGCGGCAACCGCGAACTCGACCCTGCAAACGATGACGCCTGACTATCTGCGTGGTAGAATTATGAGCGTTTATATGTTGTTTTTTGTGGGCACGACTCCTATTGGCAACCTCTTTACAGGCGGTGTCGCACGTCTGTTCGGAACTTCTATCGCTTTGCTGGCGGGAGCACTTATCAGTATGATTGCGGCAATTACGGGCTTGATTATGCAAGCCTGGACCAAAAAGAGTGCTGTGAAGGAGAGTGCCATTAAAGTAGAGAGTAATGGCTAGCTGGCTCATTTATCCTTTATCGATCGCGGATCAACAGGTACATATCGATCAGAGCGAACGTCTGCTGAGTAGTGCCCAGGCGGGAGATCCAGCGGTTCTCTACTGGTCTCTGGCTGAACCGACGGGCATTGTCCTGGGCTTTTCGCAGAAACCTGTTGTGGTCAATCCGGCGATTCTTGCCTCTGGCACGCTACCTATCTATCACCGCCGTGCAGGTGGCACGGCGGTGCTGGTTGGGCCCGGGCTGTTAAGCCTGGATGTGGTGCTTCCTGCGGGTCATCCGTTGATTCTGGCCGATATCGTTGAGTCGTATCGCTGGTTCGGCGTCGCCTGGGTCCAGACCCTGCGGGCCTTCGGCGTCGAAACGCGTATGGTCTCACCCGATGAGGCCCATGCTCAGCAGGCTCTACGCCGTCAACCCACGACGCGCGAGTATGAACTGCTGCTACAACGCTCCTGCTATGGATCGCTTTCCCCCTACGAGGTGGTTGCAGGGAACCGTAAAATAGTAGGCTTTGATATGGTTCGTCGCCGAAGCGGAAGCCTGCTCCAGGCTGGCCTGCTTTTACAATGGGATACCCCTTTGCTGGCACAACTTCTTGGCCACACGCCAGCAGAACAGGACCTTCTGCGTGAGGGTCTGGCAGAGCGGGCCGTGGGACTGGATACGCTCATCGGCTCACCACTGGAAATAAATGACCTTATAAGAATGTTTGAAAAAGTAGTTATTGCTACTACTTTTGCTGAATAGCACCCCTGGTTTGGTAACGCAACCCGCAACGGAAAAAAGTTTCGGGGATCATAGCTACTGAGCGCTATTCTAGTATTGATATGCGAGGTTTTTACTTATGGGAGATCGAAATGCACCAGGTGCATTGCAGGTCATAACGACCCCTGATTATGAAGCAATGGTAATTGGTGCCCACCCCGACGATGACGACTTTGGAGCTGGCGCAACCAGCGCGCTCTGGGCCAGTCAGGGTAAGAAAATAGTCTGGGTGGTAATGACGGATGGTACCGAGGGAAGTGAGGTTCCCGGTTATAGAGATATCGAGTTTATGCTTCTGCGCGAACAGGAACAGCGCGCGGCAGCCGAAGTTCTTGGGATACGCGATGTAGAATTTTTGCGCTTTCCTGATGGTCATTTGACGAACAATGAGGCAACACGGAAAGCGATGGTTCGCTTGATCCGCCAGTATCGTCCTCGTGTGGTAGTTACCCATGATCCAACGCAGCTATTTTTTGCGCCTGACCCAAATAAAGAGCCGAACGCGACCGGTCATATCAATCATCCCGACCATCGTGCGACCGGCAGTATCGTGACAGATGCTCTTTTCCCGGCGATAGGCAATCCCCGCGCATATCGCGAACTGCTGGCAGAAGATCTGCCACCGTATCGCGTTCACGAGCTCTATCTGTTCGGCTCGACACAGGAGAACACGTATGTGGATGTCACTGCCAGCATCGAGCTCAAATGCCAGGAGCTGAAGAGCCATGCCTCGCAGTTCAATTCTGGCGAGGATCTGGGTGCCCGCGTCCGTGAGCGTGCCGCACAGATCGCCAAGAAGGCAAAGGAGACGCAGGGCCTGGAAATGGAGTTTGCAGAGGCTTTCCGCAGAATAAAGCTCTATATTCCTCCTGAAGCGAAAGAAGAGACCTCAACAGAGGATAAATAACGCATTCTTTCAAACATAAAAAATCCAGGCTGCATTCTGTAATATAATGCAGCCTGGATTTTTTATTTCTTCGGGCTATTTATTGGGGGTAAGGACGACGCCAAAACCTACCCAATATTTGAGAAAGGTCGATCTCGCCATTACTTGCATATTCAGTTTTGAGGAGTCGGCCAGATAGACGGAGTTTTTATCTCCTCCGCGCAACACCAGTAGATGTCCTCCTGGCCAGAGCGACGGCGGAAAGTTGACGATGACAGGATTGCCAGTTTTTGCGATGGCGATCAGATCGTCGACTGAAGGGTTCTTGAGATGGGTAGCTTTGAAGCCAAATTTGGCAACGGTGGCGTCTATCCCGGAAGGGGTGAGGAGTCCAAGGTCGGGTGTGATTTGATGCAGCCCGGCTTCAACACTCAGGATATCGGTGATGCGATAGTTCTTATGCGCATAGGCATTGATTACTTCGGTCATGGACGCCGCTGAGCAGGCTGAGGGCCACCAGGTATTATATTCCTGTATGTTTTTGTATTGCGCTGGATCTACCTGGCTGAGACGTACCAGAGCGCCCGAGGCACCTGCGGCAGCGAAAAGCGGTTGCGATGGTCCTTTGACAGTCGTGCTGGCGACGGTTGGTGTCACGGCAACACTTTCATCGGGTGCGGTCATGCCCATGAGGACGGCGGAAGCGGGGAAAAACGTTCGGAGCGAGACGAGGCTAAAACAGACAACGGCGATAAGGATCAGCGCAACCCCCAACCAGGGGGTCGGTTCACCTGCTCGCGTGCGTCCAAAGAGTCGCCCGACGTTCATTGAGGCAAAGACATTTGTGAAGAGCGGCCGCTCGACTTCGATCGTCGAACGCTGTACTCGTATCTGTCGGTTTACCCCTACGGGCCTCCTGTCATCTCGATAGGCGCTATAGCCGTATCTCGTTGCCGGGCGATGAACGTTGTAACTATATGGCGCGCTCTGCCGTTGCGCCTGTCTGATGCTCCGTGTGGGGGTGCTCTCCTGGTGGCGTGGACTCAGCACGAGCCCAGCAACAATTAAGGCGATAGCCACAGCCAGGAGCGTGAGCAGGAGGATGAACATGAAGTAGCTCCTAATACATACCTGATTTCACAGAAGAAACAACACGCTTCACCATATGCGCAGACCAACGTCTTAACACAGCTTCTGCGTCTTTATTGACTATACCATAACAACCTATTCTCTGCAATATTCAATCGAAATATACTTATCCATCTTTGCGTACAAGACAGGAAAAAACTATAAAGACAGGCGATCCAGCATGGACAAATCTCCTATCCCTGTGTTTTTTTGCCGCCACCATGATACCATGTAAATATACAAAAGTATGACTTTTCCTTCCACATAAGCGTTTTTTATTATTCAAGACTATAGGAAGTTTTTATGCCGGTTATCGCTGGATGGCTTACAGGTGAGCAGGTTCCTGAAGAAGTTATTCAACAGACGCTTCTCGCGCTCGGTGAGGTACTTGGGCAGCATGGCGGTCAGCCCGCACGCACGGTCCAACCCGGAATGGGACTTCTGACGCATTTCGATCCTGCACAGGCCATTCAACGCAACGATGAGCCGCCTGTCCTGGACTGGGTGCCGGAACGGCGCACGCTCGTCTATCGCCGCCCTCTCTCGGGGGCCCACCCTCTCTATTACATTGAGGATTGGCCTGCTCAGGGCAATCTTTTGTTTGCCAGCGAGATCAAAGCGCTCCTCGCCATTGGAGCACCACGTCGCCTCCATCTCGCGGCTCTGGACGCTCTCTGGCGCTATGGTTTTATTCCAGCTCCCTGGACCGCTTTTGAGGCGATTAGCATTGTCCCTGCGGGCTCCATTCTTCGCTGGCAACATGCGAAAACGGTGGTGAACACTTCAACAGATATTCATCTCGCCGAACCGCTCTCCCCTGCCACCGATACACACGAACAGGTTCGCTCGCTTCTCACGGAGAAGACGGCCCATCTGCTCCCAGCAGAGGATAATCCTGCGTCCCTCATTGCGCTCTCCGGCGGAGGTCCCGCCTCCTCGCTCGTGACCCTGCTCGCCTCGCAGCAGTCAGACCGTCCCTTCACGATCTCATCTCTAGGCTATACGAAAACCGTAGCGGCGAAGGCCTGGTCGGGCGTGAAACATCTTGCGGACCGTTGCCAGCAACCTTTTCTGGCCATTACCGGGGTCGATCAACCTTCTTTCTGGACGGCAACGCTTGCCGCTCTTGAGGCCCCCTCTGTCTCTACACGCCCACTGGCTCTCCATCAACTCTTTCATACTGCGGTCACGGCAACGCAGGCACGCGCGGCGCTCACTGGTCTGGGCGCACAGGTTCTCTGCCCAACCGATTCTTTTCAGGATCTTTCGACATCCCGGCAGGCAGAATCGCTTCTCCCCTGGTATGCACAGACGCTCTCATCGCACGCAAATTCTGAGACTTTTCCCTTCTGGTCTGCCGAGACTGCTCAGACATTGCACACAGCTGAATCCTGGGAATCATCACTGTATGCCCGCAAACTCGCACGTCACGCGGCCCAGCTCGACGGGACAAGTCAGAGCCGCTACTATCTCGATCTACACTTACGCCTGCCTGATCTCCTGGTCGCACCCGCATATCAGTTAGCGATTCAGGAACAGCTGGCCCTGCGCTCTCCCTTCCTGCACGCGACAGTGCTGGATACGCTCACACGCTTGCCTGATCAGGCAAAAAACAACTTACTCTCACACCTTGCCACACAAACTCTCGGCGAAATGAGCAATCGCAAACTGCCTCTGAGCCTGCCCACGGCCTCTCTCTTTCAGAACACAGAGACAGACCTCTGGCAACAAACGCTTTCTTCGGAGGCTCTCCAGACAACGAGCCTGTTCGATCCAGCGGCAATTGCCAGACTGGTCCAACAAAAACCGAGCGCACAGACGATCCGTGCGCTCCTTTTTGTCTTCACGACGCAATTATTCTGTCAGATGTTCGGAGTTGAGATATAACCTATTGATCGAGGAAAACAAATCATTGTCCACTGGTGGCTGGTGTTGCCCTTTGGATGGCCTGATCTAGCTGGCTCCAGAAGGCGGATGTCGCTTGCCGATCCTGCTTTTCGCCCGTAATGGTCACAGGATGACAACCATCGCGTTTAGCCAACGCCGTTGCCAGCGGTTTATTGTTACGCAAGAATGTAAGTGTGTAATGTGGGCCTCTTTCTAATGTGCAAACCACATTCTGGGGCATCAAAGGTAGTGCAAAAGTCGTTGCATAGAGCTGCAAGACCAGAGCACTGTTGGCGGTTAACGTAAGCACCGGTGGCTTCTGGTCAGGACTGGCGGGATCGGTTGCGATACGCACACTGTCCGGTTTGTCATCTGCTGCACTGGCCGCCGGGTCAGAGGCTCCACCGCAACCACTGAGCAGAACGAGCAG
>DATJHM010000258.1:0-61021 GCA_035493895.1 Ktedonobacteraceae bacterium | reverse complement strand
ACGTTCGCGCAATGCTTCGACCGCACCACGCGCTAACTGATCACTGCCACAGAACAGCGCATCAATGGACGAATCCTGCGCAAAGAGATAATTTGCCGCCGTATAGCCCCAGCTTTCCTGCCAGGGACCGGAGAGCACCCGGTGTTCAGGTAGCGGTATACCATGTTCGGCGAGCGTCTGACGCATTGCTCCTTCGCGCAGGCGCACCGCTTCAAAATAGCCGGGTCCGGTAATATGCGCGAACTGACAGCGTCCCAGCTGAATGAGATGCTCCGTTGCAATCCGTGCTCCCTGCGCATCATCGGGCAGAATACAGAGTGCGTGGGGATCTTTCACCTGCGTAAAGGCGTACACCACCGGAACGGATGCGCTGCTAATATCAATCGTTGGACGTAGATCTTCACGGCGTGCAGAGACAATAATGCCATCCACCTGACGCGATAAGAGGACCTTGATATGCTGCTGCTCTCGCGCCAGATCGCGGGAATTGCAGAGAACGGCAGAGACAGCATGCGATCCAAAGGCGTCTTCGATACCAGTTAAAAGAGGGATGCTAAAACGTCCATAATTATCGGTCGTTAAGACGCCGATCATCACCCCTTGTTTCAGACGCGTATCCTGCCTCAGCTCACGAAAGCGAAATCCCAGACGTTTTGCCTCCGCCCTGACGCGTTCGCGCGTTTCCTGGCGCAGATTTCCCCGCCCATTGATTGCCTTCGATGCCGTGCCGATCGTGACTCCGGCGGCATGTGCAACATCCTGCAAGGTAACACCCTGTGGGGACCCAAGAACGTCATCTAATCGATCATCGGCAGGAAGTGTCATGCGCGGCTATCAACCTTCTTTTTTTGTGCTGTATTGCCAGGAAAACTTTCCTGGCTTGAGGAAAGTTTTGCCTTATCTCTTGCAACTATACCAGAGAAAACGCGCAAAATCAAGGCATTGCGGGAAAACGAAGCTATTCCTGTTGTGTGGAGCTTTGTGCGTGTGGCGAAGGCTGTGGAGATTTTATGTTGCATGATGATGGCTGACCGGATTGGTCCCGATCAGCCATCATCGAAAGGAACGGTGGTGTGTAGAAGCAAGGAAAAGCGTTTACTTGTGTACGCTGTATGCTTCCTTTTCCTGATGCTCTTGCACAACCATATCGGCTGGACGTACCAGCATCAAAGGAAGTCTCGTTGCATGCAGAACGCGATCGGCAATACTGCCCATCGTCCATTTTTGTACGCCGGTATAGCCGTGTGTGGTCATGGCGATGAAATCGCAGGGTTCAACGTCGCCCGTCTCTATGTTGTGCTCGCCCTTCTCCGCGATTTTGACGATGCCCGTCGCGATATCGGTATCCAGCGAGACCGACCAGGTGAGCGTCAGATGGAGATCGGGACCGAAGTTGGCAACCAGACCATCGCGAATGCTTTCGCTGATAGACTGGAGATTCTGTCTGGCACATTGTTGCAATATGTTTTTCTCTCGTTCGCTGACAGCCTCAGACATCTTGACGATCTGCGTGAGATGGAGTATACCTGCGCCGGGAGACGATAGGGCCGCAACCAGTGCAGCCGCGGGCGAGATCGAATCTTGAGAGCGTGCGGAAGCGTCCAGTGGTACCAGTGCGCGTACAAAATGCGCGCCATCGTTGCGATGATGGATGTTCAGCGGCTTGCCATCGCGGAGTATGAAGACGGGGACGGATGAATGCCGCATGACCTTCTCCGCTATGCTCCCCAGAAACCAGCGTTTGAGCCCCGTGTTACCGTGGCTGGACATCACCACCAGATCAATATTCTGCTCTTCTATCTCAGAAAGAATAACGACGGCAGGATTTCCCGGAACAACTTGCTTTTTGATATGTACGCCAACCAGATCACTGCGGGAAGGCAAACCATCAATATAAGTTCTAGCATTGGCGAGGCAGCGATCGATCTCGTCCTGCATGATAATCGGTTGCATGACTCCATAGGACACATACATTGGGGAAATATCCACAACGTTGAGTAAGATGATCGTTCCGCCACAAGCATGGGCCAGACGTGCAGCAACCGGCAGGGCCTGCTCTGCGAGAGAAGAGCCATCGAGAGGAACCAGAATGCGTTGAAACATGAGAGTGCTCCTTTGCACCGTAGCGCCAATCATGTCGTTTCAGACAAGTGAGTTGGTAACCTTCGTTTACTCTGAATGTAGCATTCTTTCTTCTCATTGATCTCACAGAGAGAGGAATGGACCTCACAATAGCATCACAAAAGCGGCAAGATGTAGTAGGACCCTGCCATTCGTTTCTTGATAAGAGGAAAGCGAAAGCAAAGCCAGGAAACCGGCAAAAAATATGTTCGTATGCTCAATCTTCAGGTGAGTAAATGAATGCTGGATTGTGTGCATCCAGGATGGCCGAGGTAGAGGTTCCTCCGGCATATTCCTTGAGCAACGCAAGCAGATCGTGTATCGCGCCCTCAATGTCACGGCGGGCGGTGTCGTGGTGCGCTTCGACCGTAATGAGACACTCTCGCGTCTGCGCAACGGCCGCGCTTGATTCGCTCTGTCTCCAGCACCAGCGGCGCGCGATCACCTGATGGCTCTCATCAGAGAACACCACCTCGCCCGGTTCTGGATGATCCTCATCGCTTTCACCCAGCTCACTATAGTGTTCTGATCCATCGGCAAAATGTACGGTGATCGCCCCCTGCAAGGCGTTCCTCTCGATCACCGCCACCGGTAATCCATAGCGGATACTCACGAGATTGCCGAGGTCGACGAGCAGATTGATGCTCGGAATATTTCCTTTTTTGGTCAGGCGGCGCAAAAGGGCCTCTGAGGCGCTGCGGTATTGTGTCGGATCGACGCCAAAACCACGAAAAGCGCGTCTCCAGGCCGCCAGGGACTCGATCTGGCTCAGCGGCGTGTTCCCGATGCGTTGCAGAACCTGTTGCTGTTCGGCCTCGTAGAGAGCCAGCAATTGTGCCGGAGTCGGGCCATTTGTGACATCCAGAGCCAGGATTGTTCCGCCAACGACCTGCGGGTACCGCGCCAGAATGTCCGGGTGATAGTGGAAAATATGCATTTCAGTCTCCATTTCTCGCAAGATCTTTTCAGAAAACGCTTGTTTCGCATAATAGCAAAGAAGAAGGGAATGGGCAACCCTCATATATCTGAGGATACACCAGAAACTATTGCCGAGATCGAGCAGGGCATCGGACAAATCAAAATCGCGATGGCTCATTGGGATGATGGATAAGAGCGCAAATCTGGATATCCACAGGAAAGTGGCGGATATCCACCGCTTCTGGCAGTTGTCCACACGCGCAACGTCAAGTCGTGGAAAAGGTCGTGGAAAAACGGATTGTCAGATGACCTTCCCTCGACTACACTAAGGACAGCAGCAGTTCCCCTCATTATTTCTTATTTCTCGGTTCTCTCATTGATTGTGCCTTGATTCATTTTGTTTTACGACAGGAGGCTGCTTATGTCCACTATGCCACGGAGCGTGCTACGGCACCGCCCCATCTATTCGGAAGTACAGGAGTGGGCGGTCGCCACACCACGCACTACAACACAGCATCCGCGCCGGACGCAGCGTGCGGGCGCGCTGGTTGCGCAGGCAAGGCAGGCCCACCCGGTCGTGATTATTGGCCTGAGTATGCTTATCACACTTTTGTTGCTCTGTATAGTACAGGGTATCTGGAACTGGGGTCATATGCAACTTGATACGTGGCAGTATGGCTATCCACGCAGCATGCAGCGTGATCAGGTCGTGGGCCATGAAGTGGGGCACACGCTCAGTCACTTCGAGGCGATGAATATTCGTGGTCAGATCTATGTCCTGGAGATCCCGGGTGGCGATTCGGCAGGTTCCCGGCTGTATGTTGGGCCGCACTTAGTCGGGGCGAATGCGGATCTGGCCCCTGTGATACTCACATTCCAGAGCGGTTCTCGTCATCCCGATATGTTCGTCGAGGTGCAGGGGCTCGTGATCCATTTTAAGAATACCGGCAAAACCTATGTGCTGGCTTCACCATAAGCCAGGAAGAGCTCTCTATGAGCTTGTTTCCTGGCGATGCGAAACGCTCCAGACGATTATTGCCGCAAAAGAAATGGCCGTTATCGTGCGGTGACCACTGGGAGACAGTATTCCCGCGCTTCCTCACGAAGCACGCGCAGAAATTCCGTGGCGGCGCTCGAAAGTGGCTCATCGCGCTTGAAACGAACAAGGACGCTTTCGCGTGCAAAAGCAGGAAGATCAGAGATAGTAATTTCCACCAGTGTTCCGGCCTTCAGATCGTTTGTTATCTGAGGACGGGTGAGCAGAGCAACACCAATTCCACGCAGAAGAAGATCATAGGCGGTCTGAGGTGGAACTTCGATCATTGCATTTACCGATGTGCTTATCTGCGTCTGCCAGTGCTTCGTCTCGATATTCCAGTCAATATGGAAAAAAGGTTGTGCTTGCTGTATAAGCTCTGCTACAGTGATCTGCTTTTTCTGTGCTAATGGATGCGTGGCATGGGTGACAACCAGCAGTGGCTCCCGAATGTGCAGAAGCGGAATCATTTCCGGACGAAAAAACGGCCAGATCATAAAGCCGAGCGATACATAACTATCATAGAGCATCTCGACAATTTGCTGATTATGTCCGGTATGAACGGCAATATCCAGCTCCGGATGGGTCGTGTGCAGGCGAAGGAGCGTCGAGGCGAAAAAGCCTGTCGCCAGCGATGGCAGCGTGCCGACCGTTAGATGGCCTCTTTTGCCGTGCATTGTGCGCCGGGCAATATCGACTCCCGTCGTAAGCGCGCTCAATGCCTGTCGGGCGTACGGCAAAAAGCTTCTGCCCAGTTCCGTCAGTTGTAACTTTCTTCCGCCGCGAATGAAGAGAGCGCCTCCAACCTCCTGCTCGAGGGCCTGGATACGGAGGCTGATTGTGGGTTGAGAGATGGCTAAGGCTCGTGCCGCCTTGCTAAAGTTTCCCTGAAGAACGATCTGATCAAATGCCTGTAGCTGGTGGAGATCCATAGATGGTCATGCCGCTCTCTTTCCTATAAAAAATCGTAATAGCTATTATAGCTAGTATTGGATTGCTTTATCAAATGAGAGTGGCATGAAATCCATGTAATTCTTTCGAGATGCCATGGTCACAGGACAAATGAGATCTCGCCGGAAAGCGTGTAACAGATCGCCTGCTGATTGGGAAAATAGATGCGAAAAGCTCCGTCCACCAGTTGTCCCCACTGGTCCCGGCTGGGCTCTTCGGAGGCGAAATTGCAGATGATCGCTTCGTTATTGAGTACATCGCCATCGAAGCTGCGTATGAGGCGCAACGCCAGATTAGTAATGGTACAGCAATAGATCGCTTTACTACATCCCTGTATCTGTCTGCGCTCAGTGTGCAGGAATCCGGTGAGCTTCATTTTTTTATCCGTCATGTGACACTCCTCAAGCAAGTTTTGTGTAAGTGGTACAGTGTATCAATAATATTGATACACTGTACCATCATTGTGCGGTAGTGTCAAACGTAGCGTGTGTGATATGCGTTGCGAAGGCGAGATTTCGTTGTACATAGTGTTGCCTCATTGTGTCCAGGAGATTCAGCTTTACACATGACAATAGATGACAGGAATAAGAGCGTATATTGCAATAAACTGATATGTATTAATAAGTATGTTTCGGAGGAACCATGAAATTTGGATTGGATATTCCAACGACGGGTGTTTATGCAGATGTGCACGTCCTGGCGAAGCTCGCGGCGGAAGCGGAATCTGTAGGATGGGATGGCTTCTTTGTGTGGGATGTGCCGTCCGGTATCGATCCCTGGCTGGCTCTCACTGCTATTGCCATGCAAACATCGCGCATCAAGATCGGTTTCCTGGCTCTCCCTTTGCCCCGACATCGTCCCTGGCTGGTTGCAAAACGACTGGCCGATCTCGATCAGCTTTCTCAGGGACGGGTGATTTGTACTGTTGGGCTAGGAGATAGTGACTCCGCCTTTGCCTCTTATGGTGAAGAAAGCGCTCCGATTATTCGCGCGAAGAAACTGGATGAAGGATTAGAGATCCTGACGGGATTGTGGATGATAGATTCATTTTCCTTTACTGGAGAGTATTACCAGCTTCATCAGGTGCGTCTTGCATCTCGACCGATCCAGTCGCCACGTATTCCCCTCTGGACTGTGGGTGGCTGGCCACGTCGTCCGCCGTTCCGCCGTGCGGCTCAATGGGATGGCATTTGTTTCAAGTCTATTCATCATGAGACGGGACAGGAGCTTACGCTTGGCGAATTTCGGAGCGGTCTTGCCTATGTACGTGCTCATCGTAGACGAGATACTCCTTTTGACGTGATCATGAGTGGCGAGACGCCTCTTGATCGACAGCGGGGAATTGATATTGTGCTGCCGTTTCAGGAGGCGGGCGCAACCTGGTGGATGGAAGAGGGATACAGTTACACCTCGGATCTCGAGGCGTTTCGCACGCGGATTCGCAGTGGTCCACCACGGAGCGGCAGTTATGCAGGCGGCTCGCGAAATTAGGGAATTCCTGATCTTGTTTTTTGTGCGAGCATTGGGTATGCTCTTAGCAGAGGTGTATGCTCTAAAATTTTCTCACGAATGAGGAACAAATAATGTATGAGCCACAGTGGATATCCTTCGCAGAGAGGCGACGAGCCCTGCTTGAGCAACAATATCTCGCTCAGCAGCGTGTTCGCTCAAAGGTAAGAAAATATGGCATATTTTTCGTTCTGCTGGCAGCGCTACTCTTTATTGCACAACACAGCCATCTTATTCACCTGGGCTTACGATTCTCCTTAAAATACGAGGGAGGATTAGTTGAGCTGTTTCTTCTCGCCATAGGCATATTTCTCTTATTAGCAATCATTGTATCGAGAGCGCAACAACTACAGTTCGATGCTATGCCCAAGACTGTCCATCCTAATCGCTATACTGAAGAACCTCTTCCATAGGTAGCTCATGAGAGATTCTTCTTCGCCACTTCTCTCTTCCCATATGCCCACTGTCACCGCGCAAACCTACTATCATCGGGCCCGAGCGATAGTGTGCAATGTGCTTACGCCCTCAAAAGTTGCTTAAACAGGTAATAGAGCTATTGGTCGTGTCAACTTTCTATTGCCTGGTTCACATGTGCTACACTGTGGCTAAGAAAGGAAAGGATTTTTGATGAAAAAAGCATTTCGTTTTGGCATTGTTACGGGCGGACATGCGTCCCGTTCAGCATGGATTTCGCTGGCACAGCATGTAGAGGAACTGGGGTATGCCTCGCTTCTGGTGCCGGATGTCATGGGTTCCCCACTGGCAACAATGACTGCGCTCGCCGTGGCCGCGACCGCTACCACGAAACTGCGCATCGGGAGCTACGTTATTGTCAATGATTATCGTAATCCTGCGCTGCTCGCGCGCGAGATCGCGACGCTGGATGTGCTCTCCGATGGCCGTGTAGAGCTTGGGCTCGGCGTAGGCAACTGGCCGCACGACTTCCAGCAACTCGGCATCCCCATGGATGAGGCGGGTGTACGCGTCTCGCGCTTCACAGAGGGGCTCTCTATCATCAAACAGTTTTTTACCGATGAGGCCGTCAATTTCTCTGGCAAATACTATACAACAACAGGATTGCGCCCTGTCCCCAGACCCGTGCAGCAGCCGCATCCCCCCATCCTCTTCGGAAGCGGTGGCCGTCGTATGCTGACCCTCGCCGCACGTGAGGCCGATATCATTGTACTCATCCCTCCTGTGGAGGAGAAGCTCGCCTGGATACGCGAGGCGGCTGGTGAACGCTTTGAGCATCTGGAATTCGGTCAGTCTGCCTTTGGCATTGAATTGACCGACGGTCCCGTCATTACTGCCCCCGCTTTCGGTGTGATACCGGTGGAGCAGCGTTCAATGACCACAGAGCAGGCTGTGACGCATTTGTTGGAGCAGCGTGAACGGCTGGGCATTTCTTATATCCAGCTTCAGGAGAGACAGTTGGAGAACTTTGCTCCCGTGGTTGCCCGGTTGAGTGGCAAGTAACCACGAGTAAGTCCGCTGCATTTTTCTAAGCATGTCGATGTACGGAGTTGTGTGTCGACATGCTTTTTTATCAGAATGATCCTGCGCTGAAAAATCAATAATCGTGTGAAGAAAGAAGAAGGAAGCATCGTATGACCTGATAGCGGTGATGGATTGCGCATGATACACTGAGAAACAAGCATTGTTTGTTATTGGAAAGGATAAAAAGCGATGTATATTCAGGAACTTTCGCTCCATACGCGTCATGTTGCGGACCAGAAAGCCTTCTATTGTACGATCCTTGGCTTGCCTCTACTGGCTGAGACAACGGATTCTTTCACCGTCCAGGCTGGTACGACACGCCTCCACTTTCAGGAGACCGAGCTTGACGTCCTGTACCATGTCGCTTTTACGATTCCACGCAATACGTTTCATGAGGCGAAACGTCGCATGCAGGAGCAGGTACCCCTGCTTCGCAAGAATGGCGAGGATGAGATCTTCTTTGTCGATCTCAACGCACGCTCGTTCTACTTTTGCGATCCCGCTGGCAATATCCTGGAATACATTGTGCATTATGGCCTGAATTACAAAACAGAAGAAGCGAGCGGCGCAGATTCTGTACTGCATGTGAGCGAGATTGGCTTGCCAGTTGAAGATGTCCCCGCCTTTGCCGAGCAGGTGCGGGAGCAGTTCGCCATCGGACCCTATGGAGGCTCGATCTCTGCGAACTTTGCTTTCCTGGGTGATATTTATGGACAACTGGTGGTGGTCAAGGTTGGTCGCCCCTGGCTGCCAACTGATACCGTTCTGGCCACTGTTTCTCCTGTGCAACTGACGATTCGTGGACAGCGGAAACGGCAGATACAGTTCTCATCATATCCGTACACGATAACCATCAGCGCATCTTGAGGTGGTCAGGAGAACCATTATGTCTTTTCTGAAGAAAGGAGATACATAACATGAGCGATCCAACAACATCTGGCACGCCACCCTCGGCAGAGGGAGTGGTGACTCGACCGAGTCCATTTTCTGTAGAAGAGACAGTGAAGCGCTTCCAGGAAGCCCTTCAGAGCCGCAATCTGACGCTCTTTGCCCATATTGATCATAGCGGAGAAGCAAAACGTGTTGGCCTCAAGATGCAAGAGGCGCACGTCTTGATTTTTGGTAACCCAAAGGGTGGCACGTCGTTGATGGTGGCTTCCCCGCTTCTCGCGCTTGATCTGCCCCTCAAAGTGCTCATCTGGCAGAGCGACGACGGCCATGTGTGGGTGAGCTCCACGAGCGTTGATTTTCTGCGTGCTCGCTACTCCATCCCCCAGGAACTGATCGGGAACATTGCCGTTATCGATACATTAATCACGAAGGTGCTCCAGTATTGAGTATATGGAATGTTTTTTTGGCAAGATAGAGGTAGCATGTGCAAGGAGCAGATACTTTACGAAAAATCATCTCTTCATTGACATATCACTATATAATAAATGTCGAATAAAAAATAAAGACAGTACTCATCGTATTTTAGGAGTTTAACATATCATGAAGCTCAACCAGGTTATTGCTATCGAAAAAGGAACCAAAAGCCGCGCATTACAGGAACTGACGGAAGCGCATCAGACCTTGCAGAAACCAGCCCTCCTGGCAGGTATCTCCCGCACCTATAGGCCGAAAGATGAGGAAGGCGAGACCTTTCCTCCTGAGTCGACACGCGTGCAGATCAAGGCTGAAGATATTATTCGCAAAACAACCAGTGAACTGACCAAACTTTTCGACGTTGTGGCCACGAAAGACTGGGCGAATTGCACGGCCAAAGCAGATGTTGTTGTCGATGGTACAACCCTGCTCTCGCAGATACCCGCTACCTATCTGCTTTTCCTTGAAAAGCAGCTTGTAGATCTGCATACCTTCATCAAAAAGCTGCCCGTGCTTGATGCCTCCGAGCTCTGGACGTTCGATCCCTCTGCCGATTGCTGGGCGACCGAGCCAATCCAGACAACCAAGACGAAAAAAATTCCTCGCAATCATGTCAAAGCGGAGGCAACCGAGAAACATCCTGCCCAGGTTGAGGTCTATTATGAGGATGTGGTCGTCGGAAATTGGCGTACGATTAAGTTCTCCGGTGCTCTCCCCTCTCAACGCGTGAACGAGCTCTTGAACCGTGTGGAAAAGCTACAGGAGGCGGTCAAGTTTGCTCGCGAAGAGGCGAATGGTCTGGAGACCACAGAACATAAGATGGGCGCAAAAATTCTGGGCTACCTCTTCAGCTAAATCCGTATTTCTTCGTGGTATCTCTGGTTTAAACAAAAAAAGCAAGAGCAACTGTTCTTGCTTTTTTGTGCCTTTTGCAGTATAATCAGCGACCGGAGCACAAACTAAGACTGAAGTTAAGTCTCACGGCACGGCGTCAAGGGCAGGTTCGAGTCCTGCACCCGCCACTCAGGGCGGGGTAGCCCAGCTCGGTAGAGGCAACGTCGCAGCCACCCTACAATCAGACTCTTACTCCAGCCTGAGTATTCATCGTCGAACATCAAATCGAGTGTGTGTGGTCGATATTGTCGTATGCTAGTGCAATTCTGGCCCAGCTCGTTCTTTCTTTCGTGAGCTGGTAGTTTAAAAGAAAAACACGATAGTTTTAGAAATGAACCGCACACTTAAACGTGTTGATGTGCGCAAATGGGCGATAAATCGAGACCCAGGGCGGGCTATGCTCTGGGTCTCTTCCTCTTTCCCCGAAATCCTGCTCGGGAACTGTGCTCAACACGAGATGATCTCTTCCATAGACTCTTTTCTGTCGCTAATCGTATTGCAGCGTCATTGAGGCAAAGCCTCTGCGTTCTCTGACCGTGTCTCTTCGGGGGTACCTGGTGGTTGGTTGCGTGGAAGCATGAGCTTCTGGCGTGAGGCGCGGTAACACAGGTAGAAGCTAAACGCACTAATGAGAATAATGCTTGCCAGACCAGCTTCGGGTCCGAAACTGCCGCCCGACCATGCTACAGGGCCAGTGAGGATGGAAGAGAAGATGCCGGGCAGGCCAGCATGTCCTGAGACTTGCGCGCCGAAGAACGGCCCTTCAAAGTAGTTCCAGCCCAGATGTACACCGATGGCCCACCACAGGCTACGCGTCATGATATAGATGATGGCGGAGAGAACACCACCCGTAATCGCGATCCCCAGGGCACCTACCAGCGAGCCATTAGGATTGAGCAGGTGGGCGAAACCGAACAAGACGGCGCTGACGGCCAGAGCGATCCAGGAGCCAAAGGAGCGCTCCAGCCTGCGGAAGATCAGGCCACGAAAGATCAGTTCCTCCTGGACCGCGCCGCCGATCAGGATCAGCATCGTGACGGAGGTAGAAATGAAGCCGACGAGCAGCAAAATGAAAAGCACATAGTGGAAGAAGCCAATCTTTGGGCTGCGCGCAAAGAGCAGCGTGAGCAGGGCCAGCGCAATGGTAAGGAAGACACATTCGACGATCGCGAAGCCATCTGCGCCCGTAATGTGGTAGGTGCCGGTGATTGTCAATACGAGAATGACGACGGTCATCAAAGCGCCACCAAGCGTGAAACCGAGCATCGTCTGGCGCAACCACTGGCGGCGGCCAAATCCCACATCGGCGAGGGAACGATGTTCAAGCTTACGCATCTCCAGCACAAACACAATAACGATAATGATCGCCGCCAGTATGTTGAGAACAAGGTCTCCACCAGTGCTCTGCTGAAATGCGCTGGGCAGAAGGCTCAACAGGCTGCTTAGCACAAGCACTGGAACGAGAATCAGGATAAGTTCAAGCACCAGCTGCCCGATGTTGGAAGAGAGGATACGACGTACAAGGGACATAGAGATACCTTTCTATGAGCATTGACGTTCAGACTACCTTAGACAATGAGTCCAAACGTCAAAGTATTACAGCGCGTTAGATACCTTTATTACGAGCCTCCAACGCAATGGCTCGCCGTTGGGACATTCACTAATAGAAGAGTCGCCTTTGCAGGCAAAAAGCTTACACAAAAACCCGATCTTTATGATCGGACTGAGAGAGAGCCCGAAATGCAATATCACCTATTTTTTAAAACTGGCAAGTAACTGAAGCGTCTGGCGGTCCAGTATCAGTGTGACCTGCGCCGAGCTCAAAACATCGCTGATGCTGGCAAGGATCGCGGCCTGTCCTTCGTATTCGATCAGCTCTTCCGGTTCCAGGATACAGCGTTCGTGCTGCAAAACGAATTGAGAGGCAGGAGGATAGCTTATGCAGAGCGCGAAGATACTGTATGTGCTCTTCCCACAAGAGGGACAGGCGAGTGCGATGCCAAGACGCCTGTAGAAAGGGGCCGGTAGCTGTTCAGGCTCGATATCGCCGAATGGTGCAAGCTGCTTACAGTCTGGGCACTGTTGATAGCCAGCTGCAAATGCCTGTGCATAGAAGGCTGGCACCATCTGTAGCACCCGTTTGAAGGCGGGACGGAAGGAGCGTACATCGGCGAACGAGACGATATTGCCCGTATGGATAAGATCTGTGCCCGCAATGGGAGAGCAGCCTGGACAGCGCAGACGTAGACCAACATCACCCTCAGGCTGGGGCGCAAAGAGACCTTGTAGCCGACGACGACCACAGATGCAGCACCAGATGCTGGTCTCGCGCCATCCCTGATCCGCTGTTTCGTTATCGAGAGACAGGCCAAATGCTTCTGCATCGGCGCGCAGTTGGCCATTGAGCACCTGGCGTAATTGGCGGCGAGCACGATGGAGCCTGACCTCTAAGGTATTGATCGCCATTCCCAATTGTAATGCGATCTCACGTTGCGACATTTCGGCAAAGTAGTACATCTCTAAAGCCTGACGCGCTGACGCTGGAAGATGATTCATGGCCCGGTCGAGGAGCACCGCCAGGTCCTGACGATTGAGCTCTTCCGCAAGATCGAGCATCTGTGGGTCAGGAATATCTAACGTGGAGGTCTCGATGTCGCTCTCCTGCACGGCCTGGAATGAGGAGAACGTATGCTGGCGACGATCAATGGTTCCCTGGGCACGTGTCCAGCGCAAGCTCACATTGCGACAAATGCCATTGAGCCAGGTTTCAAAACGATCAGGTGCACGTAAATGAGCCAGATGTTGCCAGGCGTTTACCAGCGTTTCCTGCACGACATCCTCGACCCCATCAGGCGGAACACCATGCGCCAGGGCGAGGCGTGTGAGGCGAGGCTGGGCCGCCGCCAGGAGCTTTTCCAGATCGTGATCGAGTGTTGTGTATGCATCTTCTTCGATGTGGGCTTCTTTGTCTATTGAGTTCTGTTCATCATACATAGGCATTATCTTTTTCCAGTGTTTTTCAGCATGTGATCATTATGTGGCAACGTATGTATCCAAAAAGTCGCTGCCCTGGTCCACGCATATCCTCTCGACGTGGGTGACACCTTCGGTTCAATCTGGTGTCCTTTTCGAGGAAGAAAAATATTTCACCTGTATGTCGCATTTGGACTGGAAAACCTTACACAAAAAAAGGCGTAAGGTTTTCCGGTTCGAATGCTGAGCAACCAATGTCTTTTATCGCAAGCCCAATATGAGATGAAGCGATCCTGTCTCACATAAAAATACCATTGCCTTCGTAGAAAAAGCAATGGTATGCCAGCTATAATGCAGATTATGCTAGTTCATGCACGTCTTCGCAAAGAGACGCAACGACTCAAGTTTCGTCGCATCTACAAAGCGAATAATCAACTCCTGAATACCCGCCTCCTCGTACTCGGCAAGGCGTGCGCGGATCGCGTCAGGCGTGCCAATCAACGCGCTTTTGCGTTCCTCCTCAAGGTTTTCGCGCAGGTAAGCGGGAAGTTTCGCCACCGCTTCTTCGTCGGTCAGCGCAATCGCACAGTCGTCTATAATCGCCGTACGCTTGATGCTATTGTAATCACGGCCGACCGCCTCACAATGTCCCTTGAGCACATCAAGCGTATGTTTCATCTCCTCAACGGTACCACCAACGTTGCAGGCGTCGGCATACTGGGCAACCAGTTTCAAGGTAACCTTCTCGCCACTGCCACCAACGAGGATCGGGATATGTGGCTTCTGGACACCCTTTGGCTGATTGATCGCGCCACGGACCTGATAGTATTTGCCTTCAAAGACAGCCTCTTCCTGGGACCACATAGCATGGATGATTTGTAATGCCTCACGCAAATGGCGCAGGCGATCAGGCGCTGAGGGATAGGGATAGCCATACGCGTTATACTCATGATCATACCAGCCAGCACCGATACCCAACACAAGCCGACCGTGGCTGAGCACATCGACGGTGCTCGCCATCTTTGCGAGCAAGGCCGGGTTGCGATAACTATTGCAGGTCACAATCTGCCCAACGCGCACGCGTTTGGTATCGCGCGCCAGGGCCGCTGTACTCGTCCAGCACTCAAAAGTCGTCTCCTGGGTGGGAGTAGGAACGGTATGAAAATGATCATACAGCCAGATAGATGAAAAATTAAGCGCCTCAGCCTCCTGCGCTACGCGCGTCATAGCCTCGTATGCTTCAATCGGATCAGGGATATCCACCAGATCCATCCTCCAGCCTTGAGGTACGATTACACCGAACTCCATAGAATCTCTTGCTCTCCTTTTGCCTGAACCATCAGGTCTCTCAAATCGTTGTACGCTATGAGTGATTGTTCCCCCTCAACAGCATTTGCCAGAGAGGTGTATATCGCCCTGAAGCGTTTGGCTAGTATACAGGAGATAGCGAAAGAAAAAACCGGCTATTGGAACGATGCGCATAGGTCGATAGAGGTGTATAATAAGCTGTGAAAAGAGAGAATTCGTTTTGCTCTCTCGTCGCGCATCATTTTTCGTACTCTCTATGCCAGATGCAGAACCGCTTTGCCGGTGAATTGTCTTTGTAGCAAGCGCTGCGCGATATCACCAATGTCGTGCCAGGAAGCTTCAACTTCGATTGGTGGGCGCAATTTCTGCTCGGCTACCAGTTGCGCGAGCCGGGCCAGATCTTCAGATGCCGCACGACGCTGTAATTCTGTAGACATCCTCAGCCCATAGAGGGTAACTCCCCCAGTCGCGTTGAAATTGCTGAGATCAATGGTGACCGATGGCGATACCGACCAGCCCAGCGTGACGCAGGTTCCCCCTGGTGTCAACAGCGAGAGTGCGCTCGCCAGTGCTTTCCCACCGAGCGACTCGATAATCAAATCGTAAGGGCCCCAGGCACCAGCTTCCGAGAGATCATCCCCCACGATCACCTGATCGGCTCCCGCCTCGCGTACTAACGCCTCGTTGCGAGCCTGGCGAACGGTGCCAACGATAGAGGCTCCGCTGAGCCGGGCGAGCTGATGCGCGAAGCGTCCCACTCCACCGGTAGAACCGGTGATCAACACGCGCCTGTGCAGGAGAAGTCCTCCTTTCTCAAGCGCGCGGAGCGCGGTGAGACCAGCAGTCGGTAAGGTGGCTGCCTGAGCAAACGTCACGCTATCAGGAATTACGGTCAGCATGTTCGTAGGAACCGCTACCTGCTCAGCCCATGCACCCGCATTAGACGGTATGCCCACCACCCGGCTCCCGATCTGCGGTCCCGTCCCATTGGCCGCCTGCTTGATGACGGTTCCGGCCAGATCCCAGCCAGGTCGCCTGCCCGCCTGGGCGTACATCACTTCTCCTCGATTCAACGAAATGGCCTCAACCTGAACCAGCGTTTCCGACGGGCCCGCCTGAGGCGCTTCGACCTCTTTGATGGCAAATCGCCCTGGAACCTCGGGATCAACGACGATCGCACGTATAGAACTCATGTCTCTCTTTCCTTTCGTTTTCGAGCCCTTTCGCCTTATTTCAGACAGTGCTTGTGCAAAAATGGCCTCTTGTATAAAATTATGCCGGCATAATAATAAGAGAAAAAAACTGCTATGGGTGTTCATCTGCCAGAGAAGACGAGTTGCGCGAGAAATTGGCTGCCGCCTGGACGAGCAAGCGACGAAAGAGGAGCTGTTCTGCTTGACTCATCCCCTGCACAAGGCAAGCATCGAGATCTTTCCAGATGTGCAAAGCTGGTTCGCCTAGACGCCGTCCTTTTTCCGTCAGATACACCCGCGAGATCCGAGCATCTTCGGCATCCTGACGACGGATCAGCAGCCCCTCTTTTTCCATGCGCTGGACCGTTTTGGCGACCGTGCCAATCTCGACGCCAAGCCGAGCGGCGAGCTGAGACTGCGAGAGGCCGTCCTCCTCCACTAAGCGGAAAATGACCAGATCTTGACCCGTGTGGAGGCCGATGTTCTGACACCAGACTTCCCCCTGCTGGCGAAAAGTTTTACAGAGCCGTACAAGGGACAAACTTATACTCTCTTCCAGATATGTTGTGATTGGTTCTTGCATAGATCACACCTGTTATTATTATTATGCCGACTGAATTAATAATAGTAGGTGTGATGGGTGATGTCAACTCCACTCTATCACGCAATAATTGAGACCGTCTCCAGAAGTTGTTCTCCGAGGGCCTGATCTCCTTCAATCGCCGTCTGCTCTCTCGCCTCGTTTTTGCTGATGCCTTTGGTGAAGAGCCGCCAGCAGGTTTCTTGATCCATCGTCACCACTGCGTCAGGTTGGAGATCGATCTCTTTAAAGAGGGACCAGCGGCTCGCCTCTCCTACCAGATACCAGCGATCGCCCGCTTCGCCAGTCACCGCAAACTTGAGCACCGTTACATGGGTCACAGGAATATCTCTATAGGTATGGGGCAGTGCCCTCACAAAAGTATCGAGGACAGGATGGAACAATCGCCTCTCTTTGAGGCCGGGTTTCTCAACGGCATCTCGTATCTGCTGCTGATGCACCCATCTTTCGGTATATTCTCGCGCGATATCCAGCCACACAGGAGCTGGCTCAGGTCCCGCCCAACTCACTACCGCACCCGTCGCGATCTGGTCAAGAGATTGCAAATAGTTGGAAAATTGTTTGCCCGTCAACTCTAAGAGATCGGTGAGCAGCCTCGGGCTAATGCGCGCTGCCGCCTCCACCCACAATTCATTCGCTTCGTTGATATTGTTGACCAGACTCTGCCAGGTATGCATATCTTTGTTCTGAAAAAAAGGATTGCTGAAACGATCTCTTGCGCCAGAAAGATAGCCGATGTCATCGCCTAACAGATGTAGCCCGATATCTTTAACGGTCCACCCCGGACAAATCGTCGGTTTTTCCCAATCGTCAGCTCCGAGCTCAGAAAAAAGCTCCAGCAACTGCTTGCGCTCCTGTGGGAAGAGATTGATTACTTTGATTGGCTTTACTGGTTCCATGCTGCTTTCCATTCCGATCTCGTTTTTTTTCTTTCTTATTTTATTGTACTCTAGACGTATTTTCGCTGCAATGTACTATTTATATGCTTTGTCGTGGCAAAGAAGCAGGCGCGGCAGTTCATCTGCTGTATTTGCTCTCCTCTCCTCTCCTATAGTAGGATGAGGCAGCGCAGACGTACACCCGTTGAGCAAGTTTTCGTAGAGAGTGTGCTAAAGGAGTGGCCCACCCAATCCCGTTCCCCAAATCAGGGAACGTCGCCCGTTTCGGGGAATGGGGCAGATTGCTCTTGCCTGCAAACATGTGACGTTCACTCTGTACCTATTTCCCCCTGGGCGGCCTCCCTTGCATGAAGTACACTATGGATCATTATTCGATTTTGTGCCATAAAGTGTTTTGGCACTTTTCAGACGATAAAGCATCATAAAAGAACAAAATTTCTGTCAAATCATATATTGTCATTTGAAAGCGGAGTAGTAAAATTATGCCAGACGTATATTATAGAGGTGATGGGTCAGATGGTAGAAGAAGCAATAATGGGAATAAAGGATTTACTGACTTCGTTAAAGATAAAGCTAAAGAGGTAAAAGATAAAGCTACATTCAAAAAAGAGGTAGCAAGCCGTATATCCGAGGTAGAACAAGGGTTCGAGGTGCTAAGTAGATGGTTAGGTGCGCGCCACAGCGAGGTAACAGAAGCCATAAACGCATGGGAAAGGTTACGTCCTGGCGACGCTTTGAGTGCTGAAGTAGCAATAGGTCAGCGGGCAGAGGCTGATGGGTTACGTGACCGGCATGCGAGGCGTATTCAGGAGTCATACAATGCTTTTATATCTCAGAGAGAATCATTAAGGCAAAAGAATATAGTTAGATCTCGCCATCTGAGTAATATGCAGAAGTCACTTGATATATATGACCTTCAGATAAGAGAGAAGACTAGAGCTTATGAAGCGTCATGGAATAGACTTGCTGCAAAGCTACAAGCTTCGCGAGATAACTATCGTCTTGAGCAACTTCCTCCCTATGAGGTACAGCAGAATCCTGGGTATCAGGAGAGATACGCGTCGTCGCCAGCGGGACGGGGATTCTTTGCGGATCAGCAGGGCTATGCGCCGCTAGTGAGCAACGGGATGAGATATGAGGCGCCTCCGCCAGGCTATGTGGTGAACTACGGGGAGCCTGGCAGGAGCTACGATGCGCCGTCGTCATGGGACAATCCGTCACAGTATCCTGAGCACCACGGCTATCACTCCCGGGATAGTTCTGTTAATTATGATAGTGATGACTGAGTGCAGAGTTCCTCCAAAAAAGATACTCAAAAAGTGCATCAATTTGGCAAAAAATAGCCGTCTAGCATGCGAGAAGGGATGAAGAAGATTGCCCGGAATGCCGCCTCGTCAAAAAGCCGAAGAAAGCGCCGATAATCGACATGCGTCAATATGAAAACGTGGTCGGGCCAGTTCATCTGCTGTGTTTGCTCTCCTCTCCTATCCTATAGTAGGATGAGGCATCGCAGACGCGCACCCGTTGAGCAAGTTTTCGGAGAGAATGTGCTAAAGGAGTCATCATGTATGCGCAATTTAGGTCAATTTCTCAGCGAATATTCACGGGTCCATAACGCACGAATCGCCTATGAAATCAAGCGTGGATTTCGTACAGAAACCTTGAGCTTTGCTCAGGTGCACTCCCTGGCTTTAAAAACTGCCACTTTCTTAGCAAACTGTGCGCTCAAAAAGGGCGATACGGTGGCTATCTGGTCTCCGAATATGCCCGAATATCCCATCCTCTATTTTGCGTGCTGGCTGCTTGGCATTGTCGTGGTGCCGATTGACGTTCGTACCACCGAAGAGACGCTCCAATTGTTTGTGACGAAGGCACGCTGTCAGCTTGGCTTTAAAAGCAAGCTCGTGCCGGGCAAGTTTCCGCATTCCGTGATGCAGTGCTATGATCTGGAAGATTTGCGCGTGCTGGTTCGGGATCTACCCCCATTAGAAATGCTGCCAGAAGTCGCCCCGGACGATCTGGCAGAAATCGCCTTTACCTCCGGCACGACAGGTACGCCAAAGGGCGTGCTCCTGACCCATCGCAATTTTTTAACGAACGTATCAGCATTGTGCCAGACGTTCCCCTTGAAAACGGGCGATAGAACGTTGTCGCTATTGCCGCTTTCGCATGCATTTGAGCAAGTTATTGATTTTCTGGCTGTATTTCAAAAGGGCATGTCTGTCGTCTATCTCGAACGCACAAATCAGGTCACGATCATGCGGGCACTGCGCAAACGTGCCGTGACCGCCGTCGCGCTTGTCCCTCAGGTGTTGCAATTTCTGATGTCGGGGATAGAACGTGAGGTTGCAAAAAGAGGGAAACAAAAAATCTGGCATGCGCTTCATTCTATCGCGCCCTTTCTTTCGATGCCGTTAAGGCGCTGCCTGTTTCGTCGTGTGCGCCTGAAACTGGGGAAGGATCTGCGCTTTTTTGGCTGTGGTTCTGCGCCGTTAAACCGAAAGCTGGCCCGGAAGTGGGAAAATATCGGGATCGCCATCTATGAAGGCTATGGCGCGACCGAGACCACCGCCGTACTAACGATCAACACTCCTGCCGCGAACCGTCCTGGTTCGGTGGGGAAAGCATTACCTGGTGTACATCTCTGCATTGATCCCCTCTCTCATGAAATCAGTGCAACCGGTCCCAATATCTCCTGTGGCTATTTTCAAGCCAGGAAAAAAACGCAGCAAGCCTTCGTCGATGGCTGGTACCGGACAGGAGATATTGGTAGACTTGATCCCGAGGGATATCTGTATATCACCGGTCGCGAGGCATTGCGTATTGTTTTGCCGGGTGGAGAGAAGGTTTATCCCGAAGATATTGAGAATAAGCTGAATGCACATCCGCTCGTACGCGAGTCCTGTGTTGTCGGTGTGAAAAACGAGGATGGGGAAAAAGTCCATGCCGCTGTGATCACGGAAGAGCCGCAGCGTTTAGCTGAGATTATCAGGCAGGTGAATCAGGAGCTTTCCTCGCATGAGCAAATTTTGGCGTGGAGCGCGTGGAACCAGGAAGATTTTCCGCGCACGCCTCTGTTAAAAATAGATCGTGGGAAAGTAGCCGAGGCGCTTGCAGGGCTGAAAGCGCAACGTGAAGAGGTGGCGCAACAGCCCGCAAAAGATCCACTATTCTCGCTGATCGCGCGCGTTACCGATATCCCGGGCGCGCAAATACACGAAACTGATGTGCTGGCAACGGACCTGGCATTGGACTCGTTGCGGCGCGTTGAATTGCTCTCGCTGATAGAGCAGGAGCTAGGCGTCGCTATTTTAGAAACCCAGATTACCGCACAGACCACTGTCGCCCAATTGAGGGAAATGATAAAACATGCGGAAGTAGTGTCCGAAGAGATACCGGTAAGTGCGTTCAATTATCGGCCATTCGTCGTCAAGGTCCGCGTCCTGTTACAAACGCTCCTCGCTTTCCCGCTTCACGCGTTTTTTGTGCCTATGCAGGTAAGCGGGCAGGAAAATCTTGCCAGCGTCGAGCTGCCAGCTATTTTCTATTTTAACCATGTGGGGATTATGGATGCCGTTTGTGTCTTACGCGCATTGCCGCCCGCTTTTCGTCAGAAGGTGGTCATCGCCATCAATCGCAATCTCTGGAGCGAGTGGCGAAAAAGTTTTGTCGAGTTCTGGGCGGGCGGCTTCCCTTTTGATACCGAACAGAATATCAAAGCGTCCCTTGAACTGACTGGCGAATTTCTGGACCGCGGCTTTTCGCTCGTCATTGCTCCCGAAGGTCGTATTTCTCTGGATGGTGCTCTTCAGACATTCAGACAGGGCATAGGATTTATGGCTACGCATATGCGCGTTTCGGTTGTGCCTGTGAAAGTCGACCCTTCCTACCGGGAAATATTTCCGTCGATGGAAGGATCGTTCCTGGAAAACTTTCCTAAAAAAAGGAAAGGTGTCTGGGTAAAAATAGGAAAACCTTTGATATTCTCCGAGCACTCCTCCAGAGAATTAGCAACCCGAGAAATGCAGCAGGCGATGATGGATCTCTAACGCCTACAATCCATCATGCCATCTCCGCAAGCCTGCGCCGCAGCAAGAACAAAATGCCCCCACCCACTATTACCCAGACGCAGACGACATACGGCACAAAGCTCAATGGCGCTGGCCCTGGCGAGAGCGCGGATGCCAGGAAGATCCCAGCCATCAGCAGCGTACTGATCGCCGGTAGCACCGCATGGCGGAACCATCTGAATTGTTCGCGTCGCTTGCGCCGGAAGAAGCGGATGCAGGAAATATTGACCAGAAGGTAGATGAGCACGACAAGGAGCGCATCCAGCGTACCCAGGAAGCCAAAAGCATTAATGGGCTGCATGAACAATCCGAGTGGTATCCCACAGAGCAGACCAAACACGCACAGGGCAATGATTGCGCCGAGAGGCGTAGCGCGTTGAGCGTGAGTATGCGTCGTCCAACGTGGCAACAGGCCATCGCGACCAACCGCGTAGAGAATCCGTGCGCCTCCGTTGACAATAGCCAGGGCTGCGCTAAAAAAGGAGAGGATGCCTGCAATATCGATCAGGCCCGCAAAAACGCCGCCGCCGAAGGTGCGACTGATCGTGTCAAAGGGCGCGGCATCGTTCGCGTAGCCCGTCGCCATTTTAGGGAGACCATACCCGATGGTGGCCGCATAAGCCATAATAATGTAGAAAATACCAACTACCACCATAGAGCCGAAGACCGCACGGGGAATGTTGCGATGGGGATGATTGGTCTCCTCTCCCAGCGTAGCCGCCGTCTCAAAGCCGATAAAACTGAGCACTGCGAAGATAATACCACCAATCAGGCTGCCATTTGCGGGCACCTCGCTGATCGTAAAGGGAGCGGCAGTCAGACCGCCCTGTGTCCCGACATGCAAAAGAACCAGCAGCGCTAATACGAGGCAGATCCCCATCTCGAACGCCAGCAGCGTCAGATCAACGCTCAAGGATTGGCGAATACCGATAGAGCAGATCGCGAAGACAATCCCGACGGCAATCACAAACCAGATGCTCCAATGGATGTTCAGGCCGAACCAGCGTGTGACCACGTCTTGAATATTGGCGCTCATGAGGATGAATGAGTATGGAACTCCGACGGCGATGCCTGCCAGACCGATCCAGCCGGTCAGAAATCCCCAGTGGGAATTGAGTCCTTCGCGCACAAACGTATAAGCCGAGCCGCTCGAGGGCAGTTCACGCGACATTTCGCTGTACTGGTTAGCCATCAGCAGGGCGACGAGAAAGCCTATGATGTAACAGAAGGGAAGCGCTGCCCCGACCAGTCCCGCCTGAGGAATGGTGTTGAAAAAGATGGAAGCTGCCGGTGACATGACCGCAACCGAAATAACCACCGCGTGGCGCAGATCCAGGGCTCCTCTTTTGAGCGTGGGCATGCCAGGAACTGCTGACGTTGCCGGGAGATCAGGGGGAGAAATATCGCTCATGCAAATGCTCCTTAAAACAAAACAAAAACAACGCACTTTCTGTATTGTTCAGATAAGATTATGCTTGCGATTCTGTCAGGCTGGATGCTGTTCTGTCCTTTCTTCGCTGTCCTGTGGGGCCGCATTACTGGTTGCGTCTGGAAGAGGATGGTCAGTGGCGAAGAGCTGGCGCAGATAATCGTTGAGGAAGAGTCCCTCTGGATCGAGGGTTGCACGAATGCGCCGGAAATCGTGCCAGTGGGGATAGAGTTCCTGCAAACTGGTCGCGTTCTGCGTGTGCATTTTCCCCCAATGTGGGCGTCCCTGGTAGCGTCGAAAAATGGCCTCGATCTGCTCAAAATAAGCGCGATAGGCCATTCCACGATACATATGCACGGCAACATACGCCGAGGTTCGCTGATAGGCAGGACTGAGCCAGATATCGTCGGCATGCACAAAACGGCACTCAATCGGAAAGTGGACTCTGAATTGGTGCTCGTCGATACATGCGCGAATCTCAGCCAGCACATCCTGAAAGTGCTCGATCGGGATGTTATATTCCATTTCCTGAAAACGCACGACGCGCGGCGTTGCGTAAAGGCGATGGCTATAGTTGATCTCATCAACAGTGGCAATGCCCATCGCGGAGATTTTGCTGATCGATTGCGAGAGCGAGGGAACAAAGCGACAGCATTCTGAGAGCAGCCAGTAGAGGCCATTCTCTAATGCCACTTTGTTGAATGTGCTCCAGAAATTACTGGCGGTGATATCCGCATCAGTCTCGTTGAGAAATTTCGCCTGCACCCATTCGGTGTAGGGCATCCAGAAGAACTCGAAGTGGCTATTGTTCTGGATATAGGTCTCCAGGTTGTTCAGGCATGACGTGAGAAGTTCGCGGCGGCTCGTGAAGTGCAGGCGTTTGGCCGGGACGACGCGCAATGTCACGCTGGTAATGACCCCGAGCATCCCCAGCGAGACCTGAGCGGCTTTAAAAATATCGGGATGCTCCGTCTCCGAACACGCAAGCTCCTCTCCATTGGCCGTGATCAGCGTCAAACCTGTCACCTGTGTTGCGATATTCCCGAAACGAATGCCGGTGCCATGCGTGCCCGTGCTGATCGCGCCCGCAATACTTTGTTCGTCAATATCGCCAAGATTTTCCTGCGCCAATCCATGCTCCAACAAGGCATTGCCCAGTTGCTTGAGCGGAGTCCCGCCCAGAACAGTCACCGTGTTCTGGTCCCGATCAACGCTTGTGATGCCTCGGAGATGGTGTAGTGAAAGTAAGATATCATCGGTTTGCACCAGCGGCGTAAATGAGTGTCCCGAGCCCACGACGCGCACCTGACGACCAGAACGTCCATACACGCCAATCACTCGTGCGAGTTCAGCAATCGAGGTCGGTTCCACGATATGCTGAGGTTGGGCCGTGACAGAACCGGACCAGTTCTGCCAGCGACGATGTGGAAGTGTTGCCATAAGCTGCTTTGCTCCTTCCCGGGTGGATAGTGAGACAATGATGGTTAAAGAAAACACTGCCCATCGCCACGGTACGTCGTGACCGTATCAACGATCTTGCCATTGGAGACAAGCAGCAGGTGCGTGAAGCGCTCACAAAGTTCGCCTGCTTTACTATGGCGCAAGAAAATCGGATCGCCGGGTTTGAGCGCAAGCGGACCCGGATAGATGATGGGCGTCTGGACCTCGCCCGCTCCTTCGAGCGAGACGAGTTGTGCGCCATGCGGGAGATGTACCTGTGGTAGCCTATCAGGTTGGGCGGTGCCGGATGCAACGTATCCACCACCCAGGCAGGTATAGATTGGCGGATTGCTGCTTCTTGCCTGCCGTACGATTTCAATCGCAAAACCGGCGGCGGGTTGATAGCGGAAATCGCGATAGTGATCAAAGAGCGCGGGAGCGTAGAAGCCCGAGCCAGCGGTGATCTCCGTGACGCCTGGCTCTTCGCGTGTCGTATGCAGGCTCCCGGTGCCCCCGCCATTCACGAAACGCAGGGGTAAATCGTAGCTGTTCACCAGATCAATCGTCTCAGCTCTGCGACGAGCGACCTCGCGTTGAGAGCGTTTTTTGAAGGTGCGCACCAGCCTATTTTTAGCGGCCTGTCCCTTATAATGGTCTCCCAGCCCGGCGATCTGCGCTTCATAGCCCATGATCCCATCGAACTGTACATGCGGAGAGGCAATAATCAGCTCGATAATGGGCCGCATCTGCGCAGTTGTACGCAATGGACTGCGCCAGACGCCGAAGTGCAGCCCGGGCAGGTCCAGCGCCATATCCAGGTCCAGACAAACCGGGATCGTTACTTCATACTGTTGTGCCACCTGCTCAATCTGTTTGATCTGCTCGATACTATCAATCATCAACGTAATCTGAGCGCCCTTTGCGATGGCGCGGGCGACCACGTCGATATCCTGCCACGTGGGGTAGCCGATGAGCAGATCAGCGAAGCCCAGGCTCGCCAGATACGCAGCCTCCTGTGCCGTGAAGCACATAATGCCCTGGAAACGTGCATCGGCCGCAAGAATGCGCTTGAGGATAGCGACGCTGCGGATCGACTTGGAGGCAATGCGCACCCGTTTGTCGCTCGCATTCGTCGCAATCTGTCGAATGTTCTGCTCCAGAAGATCCAGGTCGATGTAAGCAAATGGCATGCGCTGACCTGCAAACACCTCCTTATAATACTGATATCCATATGGTTGGGATAGCGTGTTTGAGCCGGAAGAGGGTATAGTCGTGGAAGTTCTGGTATTCACATCCCTGCTCCTTTATGCCAGATAAGCTTGTGTACGATGATTGCCTGTGTATAATGATCCA
Source organism: Ktedonobacteraceae bacterium (assembly GCA_035493895.1). Lineage (GTDB taxonomy): Bacteria > Chloroflexota > Ktedonobacteria > Ktedonobacterales > Ktedonobacteraceae > DATJHM01. The sequence goes on along the minus strand of DATJHM010000258.1, from coordinate 35,464 downwards.
TCCTCATAAACAAAATAAACAAACAATAAGAGCGAAAATCAAATAAAGGATGAGAATCAATCGACGTTGGCTAAGGTGATGACGGCGGCAATCAGGTGATCCAGGTCGTATCGTGCGCGGACGGGATCGCGATCACTGATGAATTGCAGGATGAGACCATCGAGGCCCCCGATGACGAAGCGTGCCAGATCTGCGAAAGAGAGCGCGCATGTCTGACCCGCGCGTACGGCCGCGTCCTGGAAGAGCGTCTCCACAACAGAGCAGTAGCCATCGTACTGTTGTTTTGCCAGCCAGGCCGAATCGGGGTGACGCAAGGCGTAGAGCGTGAGCTCATATTGCATGATTTGTAGATCTGGAGAGGTTTCGACCTGCGACCAGAACGCTTTGAGCGAGGCAACGATAGCTTCTCGCAACGAACCTTCAGTCGTAGCGACCGAACGGACCAGTTCGTTGGTCTGGCGCATCATCTCTTGCAGGACGGCGAAGAGGAGATCGTCCTTGCTCCCGAAATAGTAGCGCAGCGTTGCCTGATTGACGCGTGCCTGAGCCGCGATCTTCCTGGTGGTGGTCTCGGCGATTCCATCGCGAGCCAGCACCTGAATGGTGGCTTCGATGATCTCGCTGCGGCGTGCACTGCTTGCCTCTATCCTGGTCATATTTATGCTCCAGCAGTTCTCAAGGAAAAGGTATTCAAGCGCTTGAATAAAGTGTAAGGAGAACTGCCGGGCCTGTCAAGGGATTCTCATGCTTGAAGAAAGCATGAGATAATAAGACCAGACTGAAGATGAGACTTCTACCAGGGACTACAGGGGATCTCAGCTCTGTCTGAATACGCTGGAGCTGAATTCCATGATCGATTCAGCTCTCTTCCAATCCGCTGATCTCTTCCATCAGTTTCTTCAAAATCGAATCATCCAGTTGTCCCCATCCCTTGAGATGCGCCATCTTATAGATCTGGTGCGTAGCAGTGCCCAGGAGCAGAGGATAGCCCATGCTGTTGGCCGTATCGATCACAAATCCCAGATCTTTCACCAGGATATTGAGGGCACTTTTGGGCGGGGAAAATTGCTCGGAAACCATGCGCGGCCCTCTGTCTGAGAGAATCCAGCTATTGCCCGCACTCTTGCTGATGACCTCGAGCAGCATCGCCTTGTCCAGCCCCACTTTCTCGCCAAAGGTAAGCGCTTCCGCCACAATGGCGTTATGCACGCACACCATCAACTGATTGATCATTTTCACGGCCTGCCCGCTGCCTGCCTGCTCCCCCACATGATAGATATTGGATCCCAATGTTGATAGAAGCAGGCTACATTGTTCGAGGAGAGCCGTGGGACCACCAACCATAATGCTCAATGTGCCCTGCGTCGCGCCCGGTTCACCACCACTGACCGGCGCATCCAGATACTGCACGCCCTGCTCAGCCAGTCGTTCGGTCGCCTCCCGAACAGCTTTAATGCTCATCGTGCTCATACCAATAACAATCGCGCCGGGCTTGAGCGCCTGTGCTGCGTTGCCGGGCGCAAACAGTGTTGCTTGAAATTGTGCATCATTCACCACCATCGTTACGAAGATATCGCTGGCCACCGCCACCGCCCGGGCGCTGTCCGCGCTTTGCGCACCTTGCGCCACCAGCATCTCAACTGGCCGGGGATCGATATCGTAGACCGTGCAGGCAAAGCCCGCTTTCAGCAGGTTGCCCACCATCGGGCGACCCATAACGCCAAGGCCGATAAAACCAATACGTGGTTTATTGCTGCTCATCTGTTGAGTCATTGTGTCACGCTCTTTTCTGTATTCACCATGAGAGATACGGTAAACTCTCTACTTCTGTAGCGAAACATAGATCATTTGTATAGCAGCATACATCATTCTGATTTTTTCTACTGTGAAATTTTTCATAGGTAGATTGTTTTATTCCCAGGTATATTTTTTACAAATGACTTACCCATTACCCGATATCAGATGATAATTTCTGATGACGATAGTTCTCTGTTATAGAGGATAGAGCAAAGATGCTTGGAGGTATTCAGTCAATATGAGCGACAATGTCTTAGTCACCGATCATCGCCAGGGGATGGCAGGGCAAAACCTGCACAAATCCTTTTTTGGCGTTCCCGTGTTACGTGACGTCTCCATCCAATTCCGTGCGGGTGAGGTGCACAGTATCCTGGGAGAAAATGGTGCCGGTAAATCAACTCTCTTCAAAATTTTGAGTGGAATCTATACTCCAGACGGCGGCTCTATTCTGCATAAAGGTCAGACCGTACAGTTCCATTCACCACACGTTGCTCTCCACCAGGGCATCTATCTTGTCCCGCAGGAACCGGCCCTTATGCCTCACCTGTCCGTTGCCGAAAATATCTTTCTTGGTATCGCTCCCACATGCAGGCGCATTATTCAGGTGATGGACTGGAAACGCCTGCGCGACGATGCCAGAGATATTCTGACGCAACTGGAACTGCATATCGATGTAGACACACCTGCCAATCGCTTGAGCATTGCACAACAACAACTGGTGGAATGTGCGCGTGCCCTTGCCCATCACTGTCACGTCGTCTTTTTCGATGAGCCCACATCTCCTCTCACACGCCACGAGGTCGAGGTCCTCTTTCGCGTGATCAACACGATGCGTAATCGGGGCAATGTGCTTGGCTTTATCAGTCATCGCATGGACGAAGTTCTGGAGATCAGTGATCGTTTGAGCGTGATGCGCGATGGAACGTTGATCTCGACAACTCAACGCGCAGAAACAAAATCAGAAAAGCTTGTAGAGCAGATGATTGGACGACCTCTTGTCATTGGCACCCGACGTGCGGAATGCCATGCAACTGAGAAGACGATGCTCGAAGTACAGGCTTTGACCAGCCAACCACACTTTCGCAACGTCAACTTTTCGGTCAGGCAAGGCGAAATCCTCGGTTTCGCCGGACTGGTTGGCAGCGGGCGCACAGAGATAGCCGAGGCCATTTTCGGCATCCGCCAGAAAGATGCCGGAACGGTCAGGATTCTTGAGCGGGATATTACCACTGAGCCCACGAGCAAGATCATCAAAGCAGGCCTGATTTACCTGCCAGAAGATCGTGCCAGACATGGAGCTTTTGTGCGCATGAGTGTGAATAACAACATCTCCTCCGGTGATCTTGATCGCATTAAAGGCAAAGGACTCTCCTGTAATCTGCTTGATCTGAGCAAAGAAAAAAAGGCGGCGACCAATATGGTCGATCGTATGCGTGTGAAAGCGCGCTCGATCAATGTCCCCATTAAGTCTCTTTCGGGCGGGAATCAGCAGAAGGCCATTTTTGGCAAGTGGCTGCTGACACAGCCGAAGATTGCGATTCTCGACGAGCCGACGCGCGGCGTGGATGCGGGCGCAAAAGAAGAGATCTATCAGGTCATCGAGTCGATGGCGGAACGAGGGATAGCGGTCGTGGTGATCTCGTCCGAACTCGAAGAACTGGTGCGCCTGTGTGATCGCGTGCTGGCTGTGTACGAAGGTGAGCTCGTGGGCGAACTCAGTGGTGCGGATCTCACGATGGGCAATCTCGGCAAAATGATCCTCGCCGATGATAAACAGGAAGCGGCCGCAAGTGCAATGAAAGGTGTTGGCATCGAATGAGTAGTGAATCTCTGGTGCGACCAGCTTCCCAGGCGACAGGAAAGTCGCTCATTGTCAAATTCGTCATACAGCGCGAACTGCTCTTGATTGCGGTATCCGTGGGCATCTCGCTCATTTTGGGCGCGTTACATCCCGATTTTCTCTCCATCAGTAATCTGGACTTTATCCTGCTGAATGCGGTGGTGCTCGGCCTCATCTCAATCGGGCAGACCTTTGTCATCATCAGTAAGGGAATTGATCTCTCTGTAGCCCCGATCATGGGTCTGACGGCTCTGGTCACTGGATTGATGTCCGTCAATCAGGGATTGCCATTGTGGGCTGCTATTCTGCTGGCAATCGCGATCGGGGCGATACTGGGTGCGGTGAATGGCGTCTTCATCAGTTTTGCTCATATCCCGCCGATTATCGTTACGCTGGGCACCCTGAGTATTTACGGGGGCTTCATGTTTCTCTATAGCAACGGCGTGCAGGTCACGTCCGTCCCGCCCGCGTATGCCGCCTTTGGCAACGGTCTGATCCTGCCGGGCGTGCCGTTTCCGGTGTTGTTGCTGGCACTGTTTACCTTGCTTGGCTGGTTTGTCTTGAAATATACGCCCTTCGGTCGAAAAGTGTACGCCATTGGGAACAATCAGGAGAGTGCGCACAATGCCGGTATTCCCGTGCGCAAAATTCTATTCCTGGTCTACGTCCTGTGTGGCGCGCTGGCCGGATTTGCCGGACTGGTCTACATCTCCTATACTGCCGCCGCCACTGCGACGACTGGCGTTGCGGAGAATGTCGAACTCCAATCGGTTGCAGCCGTGCTCATCGGCGGCACGCTCATTACTGGTGGGCAGGGCAGCGTTGTTGGCAGTGTCATCGGCAGTATCTTTCTGACGCTGTTACTCGCCGTTTTCGTCTTTCTGCGCATCCCCGCCATCTGGGACCCGGCAGGCGAGGGATTGCTGATCCTGCTTGCGGTGATCCTGAATATTATGCTTATCAGTCGCCATACAGGCACCGCCACGGAGGAATAAATTATGCTTTTCGAGCCCTCACAGAACGTAATTAGCGAAGGCGCTGATCACAAGATTCGCCGCATTGCTCATCTGGTCAGCCGGGCGGCATCCTGGGAAGTCAGCCTGACTGCGATATTGTTGCTTGAAATCGTCATTTTCTCGTTGACGGCAAGCGGTTTCTGGAACGGTGCCGCGGGACCACTTGCTCTCACGGAAAATTTTGTGCCGACCGGACTGGCGGCCATTGGCGTGGCGATCGTCATCCTCAGTGGTGGCATCGATCTCTCCGTTGGCTCCATTGCCAGCCTCTGTGCGGTCGTAATGGCGGTCATCTGGCAGGCGCATGTGCCGATCTGGCTGGCAGTCGTGTTCGCGCTGATCATTGGTCTCGGATTGGGGCTGCTCAATGGCGTGCTGACCGTCTATCTGAAAATTCCGCCCCTGATTGCCACGCTTGCCACCGGTTTCATCTTCTCCAGTCTGGCAACCGCTCTGGCTGGAAACAATCCACCGTATGGCTTCCCCGGCGCATTTAATGCGCTTGGCACCGGGACGATCGGCGGCGTGGTGCCGATCCAACTCGTGATCTTTGCCGTTATCGCTGTGCTCTGTGGCGTTGCCATGTGGCGGACAGAGTTTGGTCGCTCTATTGTGATGATTGGCTACAACCGCCGGGCAGCTCGCTATTCGGGTATCAAGGTCTCGCGTACGTTGTTGCTTGCTTATATCCTGTCCGGCGTGTTAGCCAGCTTAGCAGGCATCCTGCTCGCTGCTTTCTATAGCGCAGTGCGACCGGATATGGGAGACGATCTGCTCTTGCCCGCAATCACGATGGCGGTTTTAGGCGGGATAGATATTTTCGGTGGCGAGGGAACGGTCACGGGGGCAATTATTGCCGTGTTTATTCTCGGGTTTCTGACCCAGGGATTACTCATTCTGGGCTTTTCCGACATGGTCTCGACGATGGTGACCGGCGTGATCTTGCTGATCGCAATTTGCAGTAAGGTCATCCTGAGCGGGAAAGGCTCGCAAGTGCGCTCACGTCTGGCAAACGTTTTTCGTAGAAATTCCTTATTATCAGGTGATACACCAGGAAGGTAGCAAAATGTCTAAGGCGACATGGTTGACGAAGGCTTCAATGGGAGCCAGCCTGCTTTTTATCTGTGGCATTATTCTGGCCAGTTGCGGAACAAGCGCTGGATCAAACGCTATGGCCGTAGGGAATGCCAGGACCTATCAGGGGATTGATGTCGGAACCAATATTAAGGTGGCAATGGTGCCGAAACTGCTTGGTCTGGCGGTGTTCCAGGCCAATAAGCAGGGGGCAACGCAGGTTGCGGGACCGCTCAATATCAACTTCAATTATACCGCGCCCGTTGACGCGTCGGCTCAGGGTCAGGTGCAAATTTTCAATAGCCTGATTGCCCAGCACTATAACGTCATCACTACGACCGCGAACAACCCATCAGAGCTCGCGCCTGCCCTTGAGCGCGCCCGGCAAATGGGCATGAAAGTCGTCTCCTACGACTCTGATGTGTTGCCACAGGCCCGAGACTTTTTTGTGCAGAATACGAGTTATGATGCCACCGGCAAAGCGCTGGTTGACAGTCTCGTAAAATCTATCGGGCCGAAAGCGGATATTGCCGTCCTCTCCTCCAGCCCGACTGCTACGATTCAGGTCGATTGGTTGAATGCTGTCAACAAGTACATCAAGTCCAACTATCCCAATCTGCATATCGTAACCACGCAATATGGTAACTCCAGTCCGACCCAATCACTCACCACGGCAGAGAACATCTTGCACGCCTATCCGACCGTCAAAGGAATTATTGCTCCGGACGGTGCCGCCGAACCTGCTGCCGCTGAAGCCGTGGACAAGCTCGGGCTGCAAGGAAAAGTCTTCGTGACGGGTTGTAGTGATCCAGCATCAATCAAACAGTATGTGCTCAACGGCACGATCCCCTATAGCCCCCTGTGGGATGAAGTTCGTGAGGGACAGGTGGTGATGTATGTGGCACGATTGGCTGCCAATAATGCGATGCCGAAAAACGGTTCGGTGAAACTTGGCAATCTGGGTACGTGGCAGGTGAATGATGGCGTGCTGATCTTTTCGCAGCCGTTGATCTTCACTAAAGATAATATCAATCAGTATGCCTGGTAACGCCTGTGTTGCTCATGCTTCCGTCATCGCATGCACGCAGTATGTGATGACGGCGGCAGGTGGGAAGAGAAGAATGCATTTTCATCTGTTTCCCACCCCACCTGCTTTGAAAAAAGTGTAGGAGAGAAAATTTATGGATGTGTTGGACAGAAGTGATATTACCGGAGTCCTGTCATCGCTGCCTCAGGAATGGCGGTTCGAGAGGACGCCCGCCCATCACGCCGCACCAGTAATCATCCTGGATGACGATCCCACTGGTACCCAGACCGTGCATGATGTACCGGTGCTGACCACCTGGGACCGTGATATCCTGGCTACAATTCTTGCCTCGAAAGAACCGACGACGTTTCTCTCGACCAATTCGCGCGCATTGACCAGCGAAGATGCTCGCCAGCAATTCGATGAAATCATACATAATCTCGCGCACGCCATGCAACAGACGGGAGTGCATTGCGACGTTATTATTCGCTCGGACTCTACGTTGCGCGGCCACTTTCCCCTGGATATCGAACGTGTACAGCACGGATTGTACCATGCAGGTCGGATGCAGGATGCCCGCGTGCTGCTGGTGCCAGCCTTTCCAGGTGGCGGACGCTATACCGTGAATGGTGTGCAGTGGGTCAGGCACGATCACCAGCTCCTGCCTGTGGCGCAGACTCCCTATGCCCGTGATGCAACATTCGGCTTTAAGAGCAGTGACATCCGGCAGTGGGTTGAAGAGAAGAGCGAGAAGAAGATCCCCGCCGAAACAGTAGGATTGTTATCCATTAATGTGATTCGGCGTGGTGGGCCTGTAGCGGTCGCTCGCTTCCTCAGTCAGGCCCCGGCCGTGACCGTCGTCGATGCCGCTTCCGATGCGGACCTGGCGGTATTAGTTGAGGGATTGGCCCTGGCCGAGAATTCCGCAAACCACTTCCTTGTACGTTCTGCGGCCAGCTTCGTGAGTGCGCGGGCTCGTATGACCGAGCGGCCGCTGCTCACACGCGCGGAGATCGGTGTCAAGGACGGCGCTGGTCTGGTGGTCGTGGGATCGCACGTTTCTACCACCACACGTCAGGTCGAACGCCTTGTCGCCGAAACCGGCATCGCTACGCTCGAGATCGACGTGCAACGTCTTTTGCAAGAGCCGCATCGTGAGGCTTCCCGGCTGGGAGCTGAGATTGATGCGCTTCTGGCGACAAAGCAATCGGTCATGGTAATGACTGGTCGCGAACTGGTGACGGGACGTTCCGCCGATGAAAGTTTGCTGCTCTCATGTGAGGTCTCGTTGCATCTTTCGGCGATCGTGGCCTCCCTCGCGCAAACGCCAGCATTTCTTATCGCGAAGGGCGGTATTACCTCTTTTGATGTCGCGAACAAAGGGTTGGGATTGCGGAGAGGCTATGTACTCGGGCAGATTGCTCCCGGCGTACCGGTCTGGCGCATCGATGAGGCTGACCACTTCCATCATGTTCCTTATATTGTTTTTCCGGGCAATGTTGGCGACGAGGAAACGCTGCTCACGGTGTATCGCACCCTGCATGATGAGTGATTTTTTATTCGTTCTATTCGCAATTTTACGCAATGTAGCAAAGTGAATGACCTGAATGGCGGAACATGTCGTCAGGTTTTCAGGAGAAAGGTAAAGCAGAGATGCAAGAGAAAAAAACAGTGGCCATTATCCATACAAGTTTTGTCTTTGTCAATGTAGAACCAGTGATCAAGCAGATGTTTACGGAGATCCTTCCAGATGTACGCATCATTAATATCGTGGATGACACGCTGCTCTCGGATGTGGTCGAAGCGGGAGAGATCACGCCGGGGGTTGTGCAGCGTATGACCAATCATGTTCAGAGCGCCGAGCAGGCCAATGCCGATCTGATCTTCTCGGCCTGCTCATCGCTTGGGCCAGCTCTCGATATTGCAAAGGAAACGGCTCATGTGCCGGTTGTAAAAGTTGACGAGGCCATGGCCGAGAAAGCGGTAGAACTGGGGCCGCGTATTGGCATTTTAGCAACCGTCCCAACGACGCTGGCACCGACCGAACAATTAATTCTGGATACCGCCCGGCGTATGAACGTTCAGGTGACGACGACAAAGAGCCTGGCCGAGGGGGCCTTTGCTCTGCTCATGGGCGGTCAACGTGAGCAGCATAATCAACGTGTGCTGGCTCAGGCCCAAAAATTAGCGCAGTCCGTCGATGTTATCGTGCTGGCGCAGGCTTCGATGGCCTATCTGGCGGCAAGCGTCGAAGAGCAAATCGGCAAGCCCGTTCTTAGCAGTCCACGTCTGGGGGTAGAGCGTGTACGCGAGAAACTGGCCGCGCAGATCCTCAGCAAAAAGTAAGGTCTGTGAATCAGATAAGAAGGAGCAACCAGGATGAAACGTGTTATTGTGACTGGAGGAACAGGCAAAGTTGGCAAGTGGGTCGTGCGTGATCTGCTCGATCATGACTATCAGGTGCTCAATCTTGATAGAGTCCCGCTGGATGATCCACGCTGTCGGACGTTGATTACGGATATCACTGACGCCGGGCAGGTGTTCAATGCGCTGGCGAGCTATACCGGCCTGCACGAGTTCGATCCGTCATTGCGCCCACAGCCCATTGACGCGATTGTCCATCTCGCCGCGGTCCCGCGTATCTTGATCACGCCGGATAACGAAGTGTTTCGCATCAACGTGATGGGAACCTACCATATCATGGATGCGGCGACGAAGCTGGGCATCAAAAAAGTCGTCTTTGCGTCGAGCGAGACGATCTATGGTCTGGTGTTCGCCAATGAGCATCGCAATCCGGAATACTTTCCTCTCGACGAGGAATATCCCATCGACCCGATGGATTCGTATGCGCTCTCCAAAGTCGTCAACGAGCGCACAGGCAAAGCGTTCCATGAGCGCAGCGGTATTGATATCTACGGCCTGCGCATTGGTAACGTCATTGAGCCGCACGAATACGCGCTCTTCCCGCAATGGTTCGCGAAGCCAGATTTTCGCCGCCGCATTGCCTGGAGCTATATTGATGCGCGCGATCTGGCGCAGATCTGCCGTCTGGCAATTGAAAAAGATGGCCTCGGCTTCCAGATCTTCAATGCCGCATCAGCCGATACCTCTTCAGATCTGCCAACAGCCGAACTTGTAGGACGCTATTATCGTGAAGTCCCGCTCAAGCGCAAGCTGGGCGAGTACGAGACGTTGCTGGCAAATGAGAAAGCCGTGCGCATGCTTGGCTTCCGCCAGGATCACTTCTGGCGCAACTACGTGAATCGCTGAACGCTAGAAGCATGGGGGATACCGGTAGAGGAGGGCCAGGTGCAAAGAACATCTGGCTTTCCACGCCATCCCGTATGGATTGCTACCATTGTAACCTTGTCTTGCTTACAATGCCGGTGGTAATCCATACCCCGTAGAGGTGCGGCTTGTCTGCGCCCGGGTCGGTTTTAAGGGTAACATCATGAAAATGATCCATGAACCAAAACTGAAGATCAGAGGTCCCATTGTTTCGCAAGCAATGATGGAGAGCCTCCTCCCGCCCGAGTATAACTGCGATCTCTGGTCGGATATCGTGAAGGAAGTTGCCAGTGATGATCGGTTACTCATCATCCTGGACGATGATCCCACGGGCTGCCAGACAGTACATGGCGTGTCTCTGTGCCTCGACTATTCGCTCGACACGCTACGTACGGTCCTCGACGAGGAGCCACGCATCCTCTTTATTGTTTCCAATTCACGCAGCCTGTGGCGATCGGATATGGTGCAACGCATTAGCATGATTACGGAAAATATCCGCAAAGTGTGCGAGGAGAAACAGCGCAAATTCCTGCTCGTCAGCCGCAGCGATTCAACATTGCGCGGCCACTATCCCATCGAGACCGACATCATCAAACGGCAGCTATTCGGCGATTCCGAGGGAGCTACCGATGTGCTTATTCCCGCTTTTTTTGAGGGAAATCGTGTTACCGCATTCGATTCGCACTGGATTGTGCAGGGCGGCAGCTACATTCCCGTTGGTCAAACCGAATTTGCCAGAGATCCTTTGTTTGGTTATAAATACTCGCATTTGCCTCGCTACGTCAGGGAAAAGTTTTCTGGCTATGCAGAAATGCCGGATTGTGCTACGATTAGTCTTGAAGATCTGCGCCTGCGAGGACCGGAATATGTGCGTGATCGACTGCTGAGTGTTGAACAAAATACCGTCGTGATCGTGAATGCAGTCACCTACAGCGATATGGAAGTGTTTGTGCTGGGGGCACTGTGGGCTGAACGCGCCGGTTTTGTCCCGATGTATCGTTCGGGGGCATCCTTTGTACGCGTGCGTGCAGCGGTGCCTACGCGAAAATATCTGACAGCAGAAGACATCTCCTCCAGTGCCGCACTGACGACCCATGGTGGCCTGGTACTGGTTGGCTCGTATACAAATCTTGCCTCCTCTCAGCTCCACGAATTGGTCTCACGTGGAATCTACACCTTATGTGAAATTCCCGTCCCGAATGTCGTCGTTGGCACGGCGAAGCCAGCCGTAGAGGTTGCGGCACAGCTCAGAGAAGCGATTGCAGCAGGTCAAACCGTCGTCTGTTTCACGAGTCGACGTTTCAAACGTCTGCGCGAAGCGCGATTACAATGGCATATTATGGAGAAACTGACTTCCTACTTCCGTGAACTGGTAGAAGCTTTGACGGCAGAGGACGAAAGTATGCCGAGATTTATTGTAACGAAGGGTGGATTAACGGCCTACGAGGTCGCACGGAGGGCACTGCATGTGCAATCCTGTCGCGTTCTTGGCCAGATATTACCCGGGGTGTCGGTGTGGGAAATACCTGTAAAAAGTCATAGGTTGCCTTATCTGGTATTCCCTGGCAATGTCGGAACACACACGAGCCTGCGCGAGGCTGTTGAGATGTTCCTCTAATGGAGAGACTGAGCCTATGGTTGTCTCAGGCCGAACAGATTTCCTGGAAGGTATTGCCTTGCAAGAGCTTCCTCAAATGGTGAGGGTAGCTCAGTTTAACCAGTCTTTTTGTCGAAACGCGTATGTTTTTCGGGCCGGTGACCAGGCTCGCTTTGTCTATATCCTGATTAAGGGGCGGATACGCTTGTCCCGGGTACTGGAATCAGGGAAAAATGTTACGTTTTCCCTCTTATATCCTCCAAATATTTTTGGGGAAGCCGATGTGCTTGGCAATGCGACCTATAGCAATGATGCGCAGGCCGTTGATGATTGTGAAGTGTGCAGTATCCGCAAGGCGGATTTTGTGGAGATGCTGCAATTGTATCCTGCCTTGCTGGTTCGTTTGCATAAGATCCTGGCCGAACGCTGGAAAGAGGCTCAGGAGCAGATTGAAATTCTGGCAACGCTGGGTGTGCGTGAAAAGGTTATTCATGTTCTGCGGCGCTATGCCGGTTATCAACATATGGTCAATGAAACAAAACTCTGGTATGAATTGCAACTGAGCCAGCTCGATATTAGCGATCTTGCTGGCATTACCCGCGAAAGTGTCAATAAGGTCTTGGGCGAACTCAAACGAGAGAACGTTTTGCAGATTCGCGGACCGTTTATTGCCGTTTCCAGCTCGCTCGTCAATGATGAGTGGGGGAAGTTGTTTAGATGTGGCGCGAAGAAGTTGACCGAGGAGAGACAATAATAATAGGGTATGTGCTACCTATAAGAGATAGATGCAGGTTAAGGATGACCTTTCTTGTAGAGCGAGAAGAAGTGAGCATTTTTGTCGAAACGTATCACTGATCAACCAGAAAGGGAACTCCATGGGTAAACCTATATTAGTTATTGATGATGATTGGGAAATACGTGCAATTTTGCAAGAGCTATTGGAAGATGAGGGGTATGAGGTCGACACTGCCAGCGATGGCTTGCTTGGCTGGGCAAAACTTGATCACCAACCTGGACGTTATGGGGTGATCCTCCTGGATTTGACGCTGCCGGGCATGGATGGGCTACAGATTATCCAGACATTACGACAACAAGAGGAAGTATCGCTACACCCGATCATTGTGCTCAGCGCCGATGATCGTGCTCTCCAACGGGCGGTCGAGATGGGCATTCGCCACGCTCTGGAGAAGCCGTTTGATCTCACAACGCTGCTGTTTCTGGTCTCCACTTTCTTTTACTCCCGTAAGCTGTATAAGGACTGGTAGCGGATTCTTGAGGAGGAAGTTTCTGGTGCACACTGAGACTATTCCTGTTCTGATCGTTGGTGGAGGACCGGCGGGACTCTCTGCCTCGCTCTTCCTGGCGCGTCACGGCGTACGCTCAATCCTGGTAGAGCGTCATGCGCATACCTCCGTGCATCCTCGCGCCAAGGGAGTCAATACGCGAACGCTGGAGATTTTTCGGCCTCTGGGTCTGGAAGATGCCATTCGCGAAGCCGGTGCTGCCCTGACCCGCAGCACGAACTGGCTCTTTGTGGAAACGCTGGCCGGGACCGAGCACCGTCGTCTCTCCCGTCGCTCCCTCTTCGAACTTCCGGCTGACCTGGAACAGATCAGCCCGACCACCTGGGCCCTGTGCGCACAAAACCAGCTGGAGGCGCTACTGGTCGAGACTGCTCACCAGCGACACTGCGATCTGCGTTTTGGTAACGAACTCGTCTCCTTTGTGCAAGACCCCTCTGGCGTCACTGCCTGCGTGAGAGCGACAACCGCCGATACCCAACACCAGATTCGCGCCGACTACCTCATAGCCGCCGATGGTGCCAGCAGTCCAGTTTGCAAGCAGCTTGCCATCCCTATGCTCGGACGAGGTCCGCTTTCCTATAGTATGAATATCTACTTCCGCGCCGACCTGCGTGAGCTGGTGCAGGATCGCTGGTTTATCATGTGCTTTGTGCAGAATCCCGCAGTTCAGGGCATCCTGGCCGCTGTGAATAATCGCGACCTCTGGCAGTTCCACGTCCAATATGATCCTGCCAATGGCGCGTCCCCGCAGGATTTCACTCCGGCACGCTGTATCGAACTGGTGCGTCAGGCGGTGGGCCTGCCCCAACTCTCAGTAGAAATCTTGAGTGTGCTGCCCTGGGAGGCAAATGTGCGCGTGGCTGCTGCGTTTCAACGGGATCGGATATTTCTCATAGGAGATGCCGCTCATGTGATGCCACCAGCCGGGGCTTTCGGCATGAATACGAGCATTCAGGATGCGCATAATCTGGCCTGGAAGCTCGCCGCCGTGCTCAACGGTCCCGCCGCTCCCTCTCTCCTCTCAACCTACGAGAGCGAGCGGCGTCCGGTGGCGCAATTTACCACCGAGCAGGCCGCCTTACGCTTTGGCAACCAGGGAATGCCCGAGCAGACGAGCAAGAATATAGCGCGCGTTGACGATACCGTCGTCATTCTCGGCTATCGTTACCCTTCTCCCGCTATTATCGCGGAAGAAGGGACCGTTCCGCCTGCCGCTCAATTGGATCTCAGCGGACGCCCTGGCACACGCGCTCCCCATCTCTGGCTGGAAAAACAGGGCCAGCGTCTCTCAACTCTCGATCTGTTCGATACTCATTTTGTACTGCTCACGGACCAGCAAGGTCAGGCATGGTACGAATCTGCGCAGACCATCGCGACCAGCCTGAAAATGCGTCTTGATGCCTATCGCATCGGCCTCGACTCCGCCGATTTGATCGATCGAGAGGGGCGCTGGCATGATGCCTATCATATCGTGCCCGGTGGGGCGGTGCTGATTCGTCCCGATGGCTTTGTGTGCTGGCGTGCCCGCGCACAGGAGGCTCCCTCCCAGAGTCTCCTGGAAACGGTATTGCAGCGTTTGCTCGGTAATTAAAAGTAGTATCATTTCTGATGTCGATTGGTCGCATGTGTGATCGGGGAATGGTGCGTGGCGTGCGTGTGCGGTCGACGCTTGCGGCGAGTTTCGCGTTCGATCGGCTCGCGGCCCTGCGGCTGTGTGGGGCGTGGACCGGCTTTGATAGGTTGGATCGGGCGCGTGACCGCTACATCTACCGCAATTGTGATTTCATCGTCATAATGTTTCACCGTTAAGGGCATGCCGTCGAGCAGATGATATGTGGCTTCTGTCGCCCTCACCTCAACAAGAAGACTGCTCTCCCGAAATCGTATGCGGAAGGCAAGCCGCTCGATCTGTTTCGGCAATTTGGGCGCGAAGGAGAGCGAGCCATTATGCGTACGCAAGCCCCCCAGGCCCATCACCAGTGCCATCCACGATCCGCTCAGCGATGCGATATGCACGCCATCCTGTACATTATGTTCCAGATTATCCAGATCCATCAGGGCCGCCTCACCCAGATAATCGTAAGCAAGTTGCATTTGTCCCACTTCAGCCGCGATGATTGCCTGGATACAGGCCGAGAGCGACGAATCGCGCACCGTGAGCGGCTCATAGTAGGCAAAATTGCGCTCCTTCTGCTCAGCCGTAAACATGTCGCCACGGAGTAGCATTGCCAGCACCAGATCTGCCTGCTTGATCACCTGTTTATGATACAGATCAAAGTAGGGATAGTGCAGAAACAAAGGATATTTCTCTGGAGGCGTGTGGGCAAAGTCCCAGACGGCGAGATCCGTAAAAGCTTCGGCCTGCGGCGTCACGCCCAGGCGCTCGTCGTAGGGAATACACACCTTTTTGGCCGCATCGTACCAGCGTGCGATCTCAGCATCGTCCACATCCAGCTCTTTTGCCTTTTGAGGATGACGTTTGGCGGCATCTCCTGCCGCACATAGATTCTGCTGCGCCATCATATTGGTATAGACATTGCAATTGGCAAGCGCACTGTACTCATCCGGCCCGGTCACGCCATCGATGCGAAATTGCCCGGAAAGCGCATAGTGGCCGAGCGATAACCACAGCCGGGCCGTTTCCACCAGTAGTTCGAGGCCGATCTCCTCTTCAAAAGCCGTATCATCGGTCGCTTCAACATATTTGACAACCGCATAGGCGATATCGGCGTTGATGTGAAATGCGGCTGTGCTCGCGAGCCAGTAGCCCGAACATTCCTCGCCGTGGATTGTGCGCCAGGGGAAAGCGGCTCCTTTCAGACCAAGTAGTTGTGCGCGTTTTCTGGCGAGATCAAGCGTCGAATGGCGCCAGCGTAGCACATCGGCAGCGGGTTGAGGGGAGATCAACGTGAGGACTGGCAGGACAAAAATTTCTGTATCCCAGAACGTATGTCCTTCGTAGCCGGTGCCCGTGAGCCCTTTCGCAGGGATTGGCCGACGTTCGCCACGGCTGCCTGCTTGTAGCGTATGGAAGAGCGCGAAGCGCACCGCCTGTTGAATCTCCGGATCGCCGTCGATCTCAACCGACGCGCTATGCCATATCTGGTCCAGATAGGCGCGTTGCTCCTCAAGCAAACCGTCCCAACCAAATAGCTTTGCTGAGGAAATCGCGGCACGAACCTGATCATGGAGTGCTGCGCGGGACCGCTCGCTTGACCAGCCGTACGCAATGAACTTGACAAGGCGTATGCGTTCGCCGGGCTTGAGTATTGTGGTAATCGTCAGACGCGCGACGTCGGGGGAGGATTCGCAGGTGATCGTTGTCTCATCTCCTCCCTCAATCGCATGGTCCATTGCGGCCCCGATTCGTAGCTGGCTGGCCTGGGTATGGTGGATGAGGAGTCCGGTTGTGCCATGCGCCAGATGCTCCTCGCTCACAAGCGGAGGCGTTATCGCGTTCGCCGCGCGGGGGTCCTGTTCTGTGCCGGATTGCTCCTCATTGGCGACCAGTTCCGACTGGAGCACGATATGCGTGGGCGCATCCAGGACTTCCACTTCGTAGTTAATCGCAACGATGCTTCGCAGCTTGAAAGAGACCATGCGTACAGACGAGACCTTGACGGTCTGCCCGGCTGGTGAGGTCCAGCAAACGTTGCGGCGGAGTACGCCGTCACGCATATCCAGTTCTCGTTCGTGGCTGTGAATCTTGCCATAGCGAAGATCAAACGGTTCATCGCCGACCAGAAGACGGATTAGCTTGCCGTTGGTGACATTGATCACCGCCTGACTGGATTCTGGCGCGCCATATTGCGTCTCCGCATAAGGAAGCGGATGGAGTTCGTAGAACGAGTTCAGGTATGTGCCGGGAAAGCCGTATGGTTCTCCCTCATCGAGATTGCCACGCAGGCCGATATGCCCATTCGAGAGCGCAAAAAGCGACTCGGTCTGTGCCAGGAGATCAAACGAGAACTCTTTCTCGTGAATGCTCCAATCTTCGACAGGGAATGTGGTATGTTCTATCATCCTTGCTTTTCTCCTGTACCTGCGCTCTGGCTGTGCTGGTGGGAACCTTTGTCGTGGTTGGATGGATGTGGATTGTGCCAGCCGCCATCGTCTGCGATGAGCCGCTCGGCCGCGCGGGGTCCCCAGCTATTGGGCTCATAGGGGGAGAGCGGAGTGACGTTGCCCAGAATCGGATCGACGATTTGCCAGGCCGCTTCGACGGTATCTTCGCGCACGAAAAGCGTGGGGTCGCCCTTCATGGCATCGCCGAGCAGACGTTCATATGGCTGCATCTCGTCGCCAATATGGTGATGCGCTACAAGCTCTACTTCCTGACCACGCATCGCCTCGCCCGGTATCTTCGTTCTGGCTCCGAGTGAGATCATGACATCAGGACTGAGGCGGAAACGGAAAAAGTTGGCCCCGGCGGGTTCTGTCTCCCCGAACACATCTTGCGGCGGACGTTTCAGCTCAACCAGTATCTCTGTCGTGGTCACAGGCAACATCTTCCCGGCCCGTATGTAAAAGGGCACGCCTGCCCAGCGCCACGTCGCAATATTGAGCTTGACCGCTGCAAACGTCTCGACCTGCGAGTCGGCAGCCACGCCTGCTTCCTGCCGATAGCCACGATATTGACCGCGTACGATGTGTTCGGCATCAAGGGGGCGTATTGCCTTGAGGATTCTTACCTTCTCATCGCGCACCGCCTCGGCGTCTTCTCCGCTGCCGATCGGAGCTTCCATGGCAAGGACCGCGATGATCTGTAACATATGGTTCTGTACTACGTCGCGAATAGCCCCGGTCTCTTCGTAAAATTTGCCGCGCCCGGCCACGCCAAAGTTCTCGGCCATGGTGATCTGTACGCTCTCGACATAATTGCGGTTCCAGATGGGCTCAAGAAATGAGTTGGCAAAACGGAAGTACAACAGGTTCTGTGTTGGCTCTTTCCCCAGATAGTGGTCTATGCGGAAGATGGATGGCTCAGGAAAGACCGTGTGAAGCACCGTATTCAGCTCCATAGCGGAAGCGAGATCGCGCCCGAAAGGCTTCTCGATGATCACACGCGCGCCGCGAGCGCAGCCAGATTTTCCCAGTCCTTCGATGACCGGCTCGAACAGACTGGGTGGAATTGCCAGATAGTACACTGGTCGTTGCGCCGCGCCAAGCGTTTGCCGAAGCTTTGTATATGTCTCCTCGCTGTTATAGTCGCCCGAGATATAGTGCAGCAAAGAGCACAGCTTCGCGAATGCCGCTTCATCGACGCCACCGTGCTGCTCGAGGCTCTCACGAACGTGCGCCTGTAGCTGTTCAATCGTCCAGGGTCTGCCAGCCATGCCGATGATAGGGATATCGAGGTGACCGCGCCGGATCATGGCTTGCAGGGCCGGAAAGATTTGCTTGCTGGCAAGATCGCCTGTGATCCCCAAAAAGACCAGCGCATCTGATTGATTCTGTGTCATGATCAACCTTTCATTTCTTATTCAGCCTTTTCCAGATGACCGCCAAACGCAAAGCGCATGGCCGACAGGATTTTGTTGGCAAAATCGGCCTCGCCTCGTGAACTGAAACGCTCAAAGAGCGCCGAACTGAGGACGGGCACCGGAACCGATTCGTCGATTGCCGCAGCGATGGTCCAACGCCCTTCGCCAGAATCCGACACTCGACCCTCGAAGTCGGCTAGATCGGGACTCTTGAGCAGAGCGCTGGCGGTGAGATCCAGCAACCACGAACCGATGACGCTACCTCGCCGCCAGAGTTCGGCCACGTCGGCCAGAGGAAAATCATACTGGTAATACGTGGGATCTCGCAGCGGCGTTGTCTCCGCGTCGACAGATTGTGCCTGTTTGCCGACATTGGCATGGTGCAGGATGTTGAGCCCTTCGGCATAAGCTGCCATGATGCCGTACTCAATGCCATTATGGACCATCTTCACGAAATGTCCAGCACCATTTGGCCCGCAATGAAGGTATCCCTGCTCTGCCGTGCCTCCTACTTTTTCGCGTCCGGGCGTACGTGATGCGGCATCGACGCCGGGAGCCAGCGTCGAGAAGATCGGATCGAGATGCTCGACAATGGTATCCTCACCGCCAATCATCAGACAATAGCCGCGCTCGAGACCCCAGACGCCCCCGCTTGTGCCGCAGTCCACATAGTGAATAGCCTGTGTTTTGAGATTGGCGGCCCGTCGAATATCATCATGATAATAAGAATTGCCGCCATCTATAACCATATCGCCGGGGGCAAGTAGTGGCACAAGCGTCGCCAGCGTCGCATCCACCGAAGCCGCTGGCACCATCAGCCAGATCGCACGAGGTTGAGGAAGCTTGCTCACGAGGTCAGGCACCGATGTCGCTCCTTCCGTGATGGCCCCTTCTTTGAGGAGCGTCGCGATGGTTTCCGCATGGCGCACATAACCAACGACCGTATGGCCGCCCCGTATGAGCCGCTGTGCCATATTGGCTCCCATACGACCCAGCCCAATCATTCCGAGTTGCATGATGTATTCCTTTCCTGATAAACACTTTACATCCCTCTCTCTGGCCAGGCTTCTCAAGCGTTCTTTCCGTTGTTTGCTCTCTTACTGCTACTTGGGACACGCAGAAATACCCGCAATGGTTACGCAGAAAGCTCTGGGGGACATTTTCAAGGTAGTTGTCATATGGGTATTTCAGGTAATAGAAACCTTTCGCGTAAAAGTAGGGACGCCATGAAGCCGTAGCGGAATGGCGTCCGCGAACTCGCTCGACCCCGCTGGCTATGGAGGCGCTGGCAACAATGGAGAGAATTGCCCCGCACCCTGTGTACATGACATTGCTGCTTGCCTATATCGGGTGCCCATCGACCCCCTGGTAACGTCGCGGCTTGTCGGCAATGAATACGCATCAACATAAGAATGGCTCGGTTTGACCTCCCGTCCCAATCGATGGCGGAAAGGATTCGTGGATGGGCAAGATGGTCGGTGGGGGTCGCGTGGGGTGGCAGAAAATGCGACGCCATCAACCCTCGCGGGCATCCATTGACCAGCACCATGGCATCTGAACCATTCTCAGGTTGATGCGTATTAGTCGCTGCTTGTCAGCAATGTCACGGAGAGAAGGGGAATCCATACAGGAATCTCCCAAAAGCTACACATGCTACATAACCTACACTGACGCGCTACCAAGTTTTTGGCAAAAAAGCTACACATGCTACATAACCTACACCATGCCGATTGCAGCGAGATCTTCTCCTGACACGCTCCCCTACACCAGTACTGCACGTGTATCCCCATGCCGATGCTGCACTGTCCCTCTTTCAGGCAACATCGTAAGTGTGAGAGCCGAGCGGAAGGGAGTGTTTGCTCCTCCTGGTATATATATTCGGCGGATGGTGAGATTTCTGAAGAGTCTTTGCGAGATTCTTTTTTTGGGGAATGAATGTGTTGGAGTTCATGAGACAAGCCGCAATGTCACGGAGATACGCCTGTACGCAGTCAAGCGTCATGGCACACTGTCGAATGGCGTCCGGCCCCACCGGCCATCTCGCCCTCCTACGAGCTTCTCGAGCGCGTGTTCATGGCGGGAGAAAAGACGCAATGGCGTGTGCCATGACGCTTGAACGGGTACAATACGCATCAACCTAAGAATATATGGGCTATTCAAGATGGCCGGGGGCACACGGGCAAGACAACAGGATGCATGTGGTCCCCCCCCTCGAAGAAACACAGAGGTAGGGGCAGCGGTTTATCTCTGCCCGCACTGCCCGCGCCTCTCGATGCCGTTTTTGCCTCTAATACAATATCGCTACCGCAGGATCGACCGCGACATCAATCACGACCGGCCCCTTGCTACTAAACGATTGCGTTAATGCAGCAGCCAGATCACAGGCTTTCGTGACCTGCAACGCCTCGCAGCTATAGCCTCGGGCAATCATGCCGATATTGATATTGGGCAAATCAACGCCGCTGAATTCAGTGGTATTGAACATGCGGCTAAACGATTTCAGCGCCGCATACTCCTGATTGTTCAGAATAACGAAGGTGATGGGTAGATGATGTTGCGCGGCTGTCCAGAGCGCTTGTATCGAGTACATGCTCGATCCGTCGCCGAGTATGCCAATGATGCGGCGGCTGGGATCGGCCAGCGCGATCCCGACGGCAGCAGGCAGACTGTAGCCCAGCCCTCCACTGGCACCTGTGTAGAAACCGTTGCTTCTGCGGATCGGCAGGTAGTCGTGCAGGTCGTTGCGATGCGATGGTGCCTCTTCGACGATCACCGCATTCTCGGGCATAACTTGCGCGATGGTGTGGAGGACAAAAGATGCCGGTATCGGATCAAGCACGTCGGGCAGTGCTGGACGTACCAGTGGAGCAGGCGTCGGGCGTACGGACTTCTCCACGCGTTCTAGCAGATGGCTCAGACCGAGGCGCAGGGTGGAGAGCAAGCTGATGCCTACCGGAGCCCAGGCCGTAGCCTCAGGATCGTCAATGATCTGAAAAATGCGTACTCCCTCCGGTACAAAGGGCCCCTCGCTCTGCACATGATAGGTGAAGATCGGTGCGCCAAGGACGACCACCACATCGTAGCTCGTCAGCTTCGCGGCCAGTAAGTTACGCACGGGGGGAAGAAAACCGGCGAAAAGTGGATGGTCCTCTGGAAAACTGGACCGTCCAGACATCGGACTGGCCCAGACGGAGGCCTGCAAGCGCTCGGCTAACTCCAGCGCCTCGTTCCATGCTCCATCGCGGTCTACCGAGGGACCAACAATCAGTGCCGGATGCTTGCTCTGGTTGAGCGCATCGGCGATCTGTTGAAGCATGAGCGGGTCAGGGGAGAACGCAAAGCTGACCTGACGCGGGTGTATCAGCTCGGCCTCGCGATCCCAATCGTCGACCGGGATAGAGACAAACGTGGGGCCGCAGGGCTTTTGCATTGCCAGATAGTAGGCGCGAGCGAGCGCCGCCGGGACGTCCTGCGCGCGAGCTGGCTCGCAGCTCCATTTGATATATGGTCTGGGAAACTCGCTGGCCCGAGTTGCCCCGAGAAACGGTTCGGTCAATAACATATCGCGTGCTTGCTGACCTGCGCTGATCACCAGCGGCGTCTGATTGCGATAGGAAGTGAAAATACTGCCCAGCGCATGACCGACGCCGATGGCAGAGTGCAGATTCACGAAGGCCGCATTACGCGTTGCCTGGGCATAGCCATCGGCCATCGCGACGACCGATGCCTCTTGCAGCCCAAGAATATAGCGAAAATCCGCAGGCCAGCGTTTAAAAAATGGCAGCTCTGTTGAGCCAGGGTTGCCAAAGATCGTCGTCATCCCTAGCGAACGCAACAGGCTGATCGTCGCATCGCGTACCGTGACGGGCGTCTCTGCTGGTTGAGAATCGTGCATAGCTTCTCTTCCATTCTTATTTTTTAAGGAACCAGAATGCCACGACCGCGTAGTTTGCCGTTCTCCAGATCATGAATAGCATCGCTGGCAGCCTCAAGAGGATAGAATGTCGTATGGAGTGTGACCTTGCCTTGCGCTGTCAGCGTCATCAGTTCCACCAGATCATTATATTTGCCTACCAGATTGCCTACGAAATTGATTTCAGTCGAGATAATCTGACCGGTAGGAATAACCAGCTGTCCGCCATAGCCGATCATATAATAGCTACCTGCGCGTTGGAGCATACTCACGCCATCGGCAATTGCGCTCCCTTCGCCGACGAAATCCAGGATCGCCTCTGCTCCCAGCCCAGCAGTGATCTCCCTTACCGTATTTACGTGTCGCCCATCCGCCAGCACGGTGTAATCAACTCCCCAGCTCTTGCACAGTTCCAGCGCTTCATGTGAACGATCCACGACAATAATCTCGGCGGGCGTCAGCGCTTTCAGACACTGAATACCGATATGACCCAGACCACCTGCGCCGATCACAACGACTCTGGTGCCAGGATAGAGTAGCGATGCAGCCTTTTTGACGGCATGATAGGCCGTAATGCCCGCATCGGCCAGCGCGGCGATATCTCGCGGAGCCATGCTGGAGTCGAGCCTGACCACCGCGCGCGCACTGGTTTTCAGGAGATCCGCCATGCCACCATCGGTATCCATGCCCGGAAAGGCGGCGTGCGCACAATGCATATCGTCGCCCGCCCGGCAAGCACGACAGAGGCCACAGGAGATCTGTGGGTGGACGATCACCGTATCGCCGACGGCGACGTTGTTGACTGCGGAACCGATGGCGCGTACCCACCCGGCATTTTCGTGGCCGAGTATATAGGGTAGCGTGATCCCCGAACTCTCCCGAAACTGTCCCTCCATGATATGCAGATCTGTGCGGCAGAGTCCTGCGCCGCCGATCGAGACAATCACATCATGTGGGCCGGTAATTTTCGGTTCCGCCACCTCTTCAACGACTGGATAGCTTCCATACTGATGCAGGCGCACTGCTCTCATTGCCTCTTCTCCTCAGAAAAACGTTCCTGTATTTGCTACTTCCAGGATGGTATGGGCATCGATATGCGGAGGCTCAAGCACAGCGCATATGCGCCCGGAATAAAAAACAAAGACGCGATCGCAGATTGAGACCAGTTCGCGCGGATCGGTCGAGGCCAGGATCTGAATAATATTCTGCTCCGCCAGTTCGCGCATCAGGCTGTAGATTTCAGCTCTGGCCCCCACATCAATGCCCCGCGTGGGATCATCGAGCAGCAGGATCGACGGTTCTGCTTCGAGCCATTTGGCAAACACGACCTTCTGCTGATTCCCGCCCGATAGATAGGCCACCTCCTGATCGACAGAGGACGCCTTGATTCCTAGCCGTTTCACATGCATACGGGCCCGTTCACGCAGATCGTTGGTGCGCAGAAACATGCCAGAGCGGTGCAGGGCTACCGCTCGTATCTGCGCAACATTATCCCAGATAGGCTTATCGATCATCAGGCCGACCCGCTGCCGATCTCCCGGTACAAGCGCGATCCCCTGGCGAATCGCCCTGCCCAGACCGTGATGCACCTCGTTCCCATCGGACAACAGGACGCGCCCCATGGCTGGTCGTAGCATGCCCGCTGCGACGGAGAGCACATCGCGATACCCTGAACCGGAGAGTCCCGCTAATCCGATAATCATCCCGGCCGGAGCTTCCAGTGTCACATCTTCCAGACGTCCCGGCACGCTCACATGCTCAATACGGAGTGCGCCCTGAGCCGGTGTCGTGGGCTCAGCAAAGGGCGTGGGAGTGGATGATTGCGTTGCCGTGCGCGTCCCCAGCATCGCGTGCACTGCCTCGTCAATGGAGAGCAGAGACGCTGGTCGTGCATCCATCACGCACTCTCCATCGCGCAGGACCGTCACCTCATCGCACAGACTGAGCACATCTTCCAGAACATGCGAAATATAGACCACGGCCACCTCGCGCTGACGCAGTGTGCGCAGCACCTGATGCAAGCGCTCTGCCTCGTGTGCATGCAGTGCCGAGGTGGGCTCGTCGAGAATCAGCACACGCGGTTGCACCATCAGGGCGCGGGCAATCTCAAGCAACTGACGCTGCTCTAGCGTCAGTTCTTCGACCAGCGTGTTTGCTTCAACTGCCAGGGCTAATTCTTGAAGCACCGGCTCGGCCTGTTCCCACATGCGCTTGCGCGACACAAATGGCCCCATGCGTAGTTCGCGCATGGGAAAAAGGTTCGCCAGCACATCGAGATCGAGAAAGAGATTCAATTCCTGCGAGACCACCGCAACCCCGTGAGCTGCGGCAGAGGCCGTACTGGAGAAGCGCACCTCCTGTCCGGCCAGACGCAGAACGCCCGTATCCGGGGAAGTAGCCCCGGACAGGATTTTGACCAGCGTGGACTTCCCCGCGCCATTCTCACCCACGAGCGCGTGTACCGAGCCCGCATGGACGCGGAAATCTACGCCCTTGAGTGCCGCGATGCCGCCATATGACTTGCGGATCTGTTCCGCTTCAAGCATAGCGTCAGAATTTGCCATAAGCGAGCCTTCCTCTGATGAATGATGTCTCTATTATTTGGCCTGATCGTACGGTTTGATCTGAGCTGTAGGATTGGCAAACTCTTTATCAATGATCGGTTGATAATAGGCTCCCTTGGTCGCAAGCGTGGCCTGACGGGCGATAATGGAGGCCACATTGGCCTGATTGACCAGTTGTGCGCCGGGATTCCACCAGCCTTTCGGAATCTCTGTTCCGTGCAGGGCATGCTCAATCAGCAGGCGCATCGCCACGTAGCCTTTCAGGAAGTGCTCTGGATCGATGAGCGCGTAGTTGACGCCATCCTGTACCGCCTGGAGACCGGTCGCGTTCAGGTCAAATGCTGCCGTGAGATAGGTTCCATGCTGAGCCTGCCTGAGGCGCGCCAGCGAGGCATTATCCGCATCTCCCACACCCAGGTAGGCCAGGGCATTTGGATGTGCTTTGATCAGTGAGCTCCAGGCGATATAGTTCGCATTTGGCTCCTGCTTCGAATCAAAGGGACCAAGCACCTGGACATTGGGTAGCAAGCGTTTAAACTCCTCCTGGATACCCTGGAAACGGTAGGTTAGAACTGGCACTCCAGGCGTATCAATGCCGACAATCACCGTGCCGGAAGCATTGGCGGGCAGATGTTTGACGGCTTCATCGACGAGCAGCGCTCCGGCTGCGATATTATCGTTGCCCACGTACGTGGTGATGCCGGTGGTGGGATCGGCGATCGTGTCGACCGCAATAACTGGTATCCCGTCCTTGACTGCCTGGGCCTCCGGGCGCACAAAGAGATTGGGGGCGAGCGTTTCGACGGCGATCCCGTCGCTCGCGGTTCTGGTCAGATCCTGGAAAAGCTTGACCGCTGCCTGATCATTGACCGTGGGCGGTGCCACAATCTGTGCATTGACATGGAACTCATTTGCGGCATATTGCGCTCCCGCAGCCATCTCGGAGGCGAAATTGAGACTGCTGGTTTCACTCACAAAACCGAGATGGATGTCAGATGGGCTTTTCCCTCCTCCTCCTGTGGTGGTCGTGGGCGTTGTCCCGCCGCAGGCTGCCAGGATGAGCATGAGCCCCAGCGTCAGGGAACAACTGGTCAGGATCGCAAATAGCTTTGCTGGCCGACTTTTTCCTTGCATTGTTTCCTCCTTGAAAAATTGCGAAAAAATTGCACGCTATACATAAAAGGGGGAATACACCTATCAATGTGGGAGCTTGTTTTCCCTTCAACATTCTTCATTGCCGGGATCGTCGCGCCGTACGCGAGCGGCGCAACTGACTATCGAGCGCGACTGCAAGCAGAATAACCGCGCCGGTGGCGAAGTCGGTCCAGTTGATCGGCACATTAAAATACGCCAGGCCGCTGGTCACAACTCCGAGCAGAATAGCACCAAGCGCAGTGCCTATAATCGTCGCTTTGCCGCCCTGTAGCGGTGTACCTCCAATGACCGCAGCCGCAATTGCCAGCAACTCGTAGCCGACGCCGAGATTGGGATCTGACGAACCAAAATATCCGAGGGAGAGCATGCCCGCAACCCCACCCAGTGTGCCCGTCATCACAAAGGCAAGCAGGCGCACCTGACGGATGGGCAGGCCGCTAAACTGAGCCGCCTCAGGATTGGAGCCGATTGAGCGCACACGATAGCCAAACGGCGTGGTGCGCAAAAGTAACGTAAGCAGGACGACCACGACGATCATGACCCAGACATTGGTGGGAATGTTAAAAAGGGAGCCGCCGACGAAAACGGCGAACGGATCGGTGAGGGGAAGCGCTATCACCTGGTTCCCGTTGCTCAGCGCGTAAATCAGTCCACGGTAAATCGAGAGGGTCGCCAGGGTCGCAATAATCGATGGCAGACGAAAGATCTGGATCAATAAGCCATTGGTCAGGCCGAGTAGCGCGCCTATCACCAGTCCAGTAATGGCTCCGAACCAGGAGGGCAGGCCAGCGTGGATCAAGAGTGCCGCACACAACGAAGTGAGCCCATACGTCGAACCCACCGAGAGATCCAGTTCGCGCATCGCCAGGAGAAAGGCCATACCGCAGGCCAGCAGTGTGACAAACGTTGCCTGACTGAGGATATCCAGGATCTGATTGGCGGCCAGGAAACGCGGATGTACGATACCGATGCCGATAATCAGCACCACGGTGGCAAGCAGTACACCGATATAGTCCTGAGAGAAGGCGACGCGCAGAAACGCACGTGCTGATTTTTCGGCATGACCAGTGCTCGCGATCTGAGCCTGGGGAGAAGCGTCTGTTTCCTCGGCTACCACGGTGGAGACATCAGCGTCTTGTCTTGTATCATACGTGGGCGATGTGTGATCATTTCGTTGATCGGGAGACTGTGCATCCATCAATGCTGTCCTTTCGTACCAGGCAATGAGAAACCGCACGCGCTATTATGGTACAGATAGGTATACCATAGCGCGGAGCCTTTTACATCCCGTAAATGATATGTTCTTTCTACCCTCTTTTGGATAGCCTCAGGTTCCCCCTTTTGGGGGATGCTATGGGTGGAGCGCTCTTTTGTTGAGCACTGGTAGAGAGACACTCACGGAGGTTCCCCACTCCGCCGCGCTCTTGATGCGCAGGCTTCCTCCGAACAATTGAGCTCGCTCGTGCATCGAGAGCAGGCCCAGATGTCCGGCAAACGTCGCTTTGGGGTCAAAACCCATGCCATCATCTTCGATCTCCAGCGTCACATCTGCGTCGATTTCGTATAGACGCAGCGTGATCCGCCGCGCCCGGGCATGCTTGACTACGTTGTGTAGCGCTTCCTGTGCGATACGATAGAGGGACTCTTTGGCTTCCAGCGAGAGAGATGGCTCTGCGCAAAAGTTGATCTCAACCGAGAGATTGTAGCGTGCACCTATCGCGGCAGCATGGCGTGCCAGAGCTATCGCCAGTCCCGTAGACTCCAGCGCTTCTGGACGCAGTACCAGGAGCAAGGCCCTCATCTCTGCCTGACAGACGCGCGCCAGGGAAAGCGCATAGTCCAGCGATTCACTGGCGTGCGCTGTATCGGTCTCGATGGATTTTCTGGCCGCCTGCACGCTGAGGGTAATGCCGTAGAGATGCTGCGAAACGGAATCGTGCAGTTCGCGCGCCAGCCGCCGTCGTTCTTCGCGTGCTGCTTTATCCTGTGCTGCGATGAACTGACGGGCGTTGTGGATCGTCATAGCGGCAAGCTCAGCAATCGAGACGAACAGGCTCACATTCGCCATGTCTGGCTGCTCAATACCCGAATAGTAGATATTAAAAACGCCAAGGCTTGTCCCTTTATAAAGAAGAGGGACTGAAGCGATATTGCCTCCGGGAAATTGCAGGCGGAGGATCCAGAAACTGGCTCAGGAGCGCGTTCACCTCTGGCGACCATCTCTGCTGGGGAAAAAGGCGACCATAGAAGGCGTCATTGGGCGGAAAGTTGTGTAGCACGATTTGCCCTTCCTCGAAGGCATGCAGCGTCGGCATCCGCGCTCCCTCCTGCGCCAGATCGCGCATCGTGGCCGTAAATCCGGGGGGAAGGCCATAATCGCTGAGCAGGCGAAACTGAGGTGGAGAGCCGCTGACCAGCGTAATAAAACAGGCTTGAATCCCCAATATCTGGACCACCTTGCGGGCAAATGTGGTCAGAATCGTCTCAAGCGTGTCAGTATAGGTAATATGGGTGACTAACTGCGTCAGGATCTTCGCCTCGCGCATGGCCTGTCGGACATTCGTAATATCGCGCATAATCAGGACGCGCTGGATGATCTCTCCCTGCTCAATCACCGCCTGTGTACATTCAACTTCGCGTTCCTCTCCATTCGCACGCACCACCACAGCGGGCCAGCGCCCGGTCCGGGTCATCATATGTGTGGAAGTTTCCTGGTCGGCGAAGAGCGTTCGTAGATGTTGCCCACAGACATTTTCCAGGGAACGGCCCAGCATATCACAGGCGGCCAGATTGGCGGAGAGGCAGCTCAGTTCGCTATTAAAGAGAAGAAAACCATCAAATGAAGCTTCCAGCACAGAGGCGAGTAGTGCAGAATCGAGGCTTTCCAGCCGCAGTGCCTGTGTACCAGAAGGGTGCTGGAGACCAGCCGCTGTGAGGGGCTCCACTGTATTATCAGGGCTGAACATGGTCATCGTAGTCCTCCCTTGGCGATCCAGAGCGACGAGCCGCGCCTGTACGATTGGCAAAAGCAGTATGTGCGTGGTTGGCAGATGACAATGCCTACGTATCGCTGAGCAGGCCGGTACGTATGGCGTAAATAGCAGCCTGTGTGCGGCTGCGTACGTTGAGTTTAGAGAGGATTTTGCTGACGTGTGTCTTTACCGTCTCCTCTTTGAGATGTAATGAGCTGGAGATTTCGCGGTTCGATCGTCCCTGCCCGAGCAGACGCAAGACCTCGATTTCGCGCTCCGTGAGCAACTGGACGTGCTCCATGGTGCGCAATTCCTGGAGCAGCAGGGACGCAGCCTCGGGCGCAAGCTGTACCTTGCCCGCTGCCGCTGCATGAATGGCCCTGCACAGGTCGTCCCCATCGACATCTTTGAGCAGATATCCGATAGCCCCCGCGCGCATTACCTCGATCACCGCCGAATCTTCCATGACGCTGGTCAGGGCCAGCACCTCCGTATCGGGGAGTTCGCGGCGAATCGCCTCAGTCGCGGCGATCCCATCCATCGTGGGCATGAGAATATCCATCAGCACCACATCCGGTTTAAGCGTGCGGGCTAACTCGAGCGCCTCTGCACCATTGCGGGCCTCGCCTACGATTGTGAGTTCAGGGTCTATATGCAGGAACAGGCGTAGTCCCTGGCGCACAACTTTATGATCATCAGCGATCACGATGCGAATCGTCACCGTCTGCCCTGCCTTTCTTCGCTGCCATCCTGCTCATCATGCCATTACTATACCACCCCTGAGGTCAGGAACGAAAGGAAGAAAGATGGGAAACGTGAGTGGATGTATGTAACGTGTTATTATATAACTCTTTCTGCAATTTCTACCAAAAGAACACTCCTGGTGATGATTTCTCCACCAAACAGAGCGATAGGTAGCATGTGCTGAGCTTATAACGACGCCGGGCACTGTTTTTTCTCAGGTTGTCGCCTCGCAACGCATCAGCTAAATGCCCGTTTTTTATGGCGGTAGGAGCGCACGAAACCTGCTTTTTCTCTACTGGAGAGGAAGAAAAGCGCAAAAAACGTACCGATGAGCTACTGCGCAATGGATGGGTAGTAGTATAGGATGTGTTACACTTAAAAATGATTTTCAGTCAAGGATTTTATAAATAAGATATGTGACCTCTTGATTTTATACAAAATTTTCAGTACAGTTATTTTTGCAAGCCACCAGTGATGGCGGCGAGCAACAAGTCCACTTCAGTTCTAGAAGAAAGGTAAACAAACACATGAGCACAACGATTGCTAACCAGATTGCTTCTATCGAGTTGACCGACGCAGAGTTGGATACAGTATCCGGCGGCTGGTGTGGCCACCATCGTTTCTTCGACAACTTCCCCACCGTTGTCATTATCAACGTCGACGGCTTCGGTAGCTGCGGCTTTGGTCGCTTTGGCCGCTTTGGTAGCTGTGGCTTCGGCGGTTTCGGTAGCTGCGGCTTCTTTTAGACGCTAATAGTCGATTACCCTTTCGACTTTTAAACGAATCATACTGTGGAATGCAGCTATCATCATTAACTGTGGAATGATGATAGCTGCTTGCTTATGTGAGAGCCAGGGATGGTGTGAAACCAGAAGAGACAGTCCCGGAACTTTTAGCAAGGAGACCAATGATCATGCGACCAAAACTTCATGCGAACACAACCTTTATTCCGGTGTCTGACGGTATCTACTTTCGTAGCAATAGAGCATCCCTCAAACTCAAAGGAAAGAACCTTGCCTCTTTTTTTGAACTCCTTGCTCCCTCTCTCAATGGAGACTCTACTCTGGAAGAGATTGTCCAGGGATTGAGTGTAGAGAAAAAAACGCTGGTCACGAAGTTCCTGGAGGCATTGCTGAACTTCGCATTTCTCAAGGATATAAGTCAGGATCAAGCTCATACCCTCACACAGATGGAGCTTGCAACGTACGCTTCGGATATTGCTTTTATTGACTCTTTTCAAAGTTCGGCTGCCGCGCGCTTTGCGTCTTTTCGCCATAAAAAGTTACTTGTCATTGGTTCCGGGCAAAGTTTTACTGCGCTGGTGCAAGCGTGCATACGCAGTGGTGTCCAGGAAATCACTCTTATAAGGACGTCAGAATCTGCTCCACTATCGATTTCCCAACCAGATCTGCTTGAGCTGTTTCTCCCCCATGATCCTGCACAGCATATACATGTGATTGAAGCTCCCCGCTGGGACAATGAGGCCGATGTTTTGAATACGATCCTCGCGTACGATGCCCTTTTGCATGTCTCAGATCGACCAATGCTGGCACGCGCTCAGATGTTGAATAGCGTGTGCCTTGCACAAAAGAAAACCTGCATTCAGGCTATTATCGTCGATGAGCATGCCTGGGTTGGCCCGCTCGTCAGCGCAGAAACGCAAGGCTGCTGGGAGTGTGCCTGGCGACGTTTACAGACGAACATTACGACAATCGCAGCGCAAGACCACGATCAAGCCGCATTTCAGGACCGGATCACCGCCTCCGTCAGCGAGCATTTCACGTCATCTGCGGCAACTATGATTGCCAGTCGGCTCGTGTTTGCGCTGTTGAAACATTTCACGGAGGCGGGCCAGAGAGAAGAAAGCGCGGGTCTGGTTGCTATGCATCTGGAAACGTTGTGCAGTGAGCGCCATGAGTTTCTCCCCCATCCCCATTGTCGCTCCTGCCAGCATCCCGGTGTGCCAACTGCGCCGCAGTTTCTCAAGCAGATTCAGAGGCTGCAACGTCAGACGCCGCTCGATCCAGCGACCTTTTGTGAGACTATGGCGCACTCTGTTGATGGGCGGCTCGGGCTTTTTACTACCTGTGATACAGATGATTTCATACAGATGCCGCTTGCCGTCTATAAAATTGGCCTTTCCGATCCAATGTTCCTGAACACTTCCGGTGAGCCTCTGCACGTTATCGAGGCTGGCATCGAGAGGAGTAGTACCAGAGTCCGCGCCTGGCAACGGGCCTGCGAACGCTACGCGGCCCGTCTTGTCGATCAACGCCGTTTGCTCTCGCGTGAAGCGATCCAGCAACAGGGTGCGCCGATTCTCCCTGTCGATAGATTGCTGGAGGTACCAGTATCCCTGGCAGACAGCGAGATATGGAGCTGGGCACTGGATCTTCATACGCAGCAGGCGTGTCTCGTTCCTGCACCACTGCTCTTCACTTCGCTCCAGCCGAGCGCGCCCGGCGTCGGCGGGGAACGCGGGATTGGATCGGGCATGAGCTGGGCGGAGGCAATCTGTCAGGCTTTGTTCGACTGGGGCACTTTCCTCGCGCTTGAGCAGATGAGAGGTGCTCAACAGCGCTATGCTCGCGTTGATCTTGCCCACATACCTCTGACAGAGGAGGGTGCGTATCTGCATCGGCTTCTCCAGAGTGTAGGTGCGCAGGTGACCGTCTATGACGTGAGCGGCCCATTGCCGATTCCCACCCTCGCCATCTGTCTGGGCGCAGGTGTCGTTGCTTACAGTACACATTGTGATGTGGCGCAGGCGCTCAGTATCGGGCTCAGACTGGCGATGCAGCAGTATCAAGCGACGCATGCGCAACAGCCCGACTATGCTCTCCCTCTCGTGCCAGATCTTCCCCCAACTCTGCGCGATGATCGGTGGAGCGAGCCGGTAGCATATCAGAGCGCGCCAGAAGCGTGGCCTGAGCGTCAAAAATGGCTACTGCAACAGTTCCAGACGCAGGGCATGCAGGCGTGGGCATCGCTTCTGGACCATGACCCGGCCCTGACGCAGAGGTTCCCCTATATCGTGCGTGTGCTCCTGGCAAGAGTGTAGTGAAAGGGAGATGAGAAATTCTATGAAACAGAACGAAACGTGCACTATTGGACTTATGGGACATGGTCTTGTCTATCAGCACATGAAACTGCATCTCGAAAGCCGCTATCAAACTATTCAGGTCAGCGAAGACTGTTCTATACAGGAGATTGCGGCCTGTACCTGTATCGTCTCTTGCAGTGATAGCTGGTCCCCCAGGACACTGCGAGAGATCAATCGTCGCTGTCGTCAGGCAGGTGTGGCGCTGCTCCCGGTGTATACCGCATTCGATGTAGCGATTGTTGGCCCCTGCGTTGTGCCCCAGGAGAGGGGGTGTACCAGTTGTGCTGAATTACGGAAGCTTGTCGCAGCGACCGAGAAAGAAGAGCGCGAACTATTAAACGGGTGTCTCTTTGGTGAGCATGATCTGGCCGTATCGCAGCCCTGGCTGACTTCATATAGCCTGGATATGCTGGGACAACTGGTCGCAGAAGAGATTGCTAGCTATGTCCAGAAGCCGAGCCAGCTCCGGACCCATCGTGCCTTGCTCTACATCGCATTAGAAACGCTCGATTGTAGCCGACATCCTGTTGTTCCTCTCGCTGATTGTCCTGATTGTGGAGGGTATGCTGAAGATACAGCCGAGGCGGCCACGATCACGTTGCAATCGCGCCCAAAACTGGAGCCATGGACGTATCGTACGCGACAGGTGGTAGCCGATGCAGAACAGCTCTTCGCACAATACATTGATGCACGAACGGGAATGATTCAATCTCTCGCTACGGAAGATGAGAGCTCGCTGCCGATCGCGGTGGCTCAATTCCATACGGAATTTCAAGATGGGGAGAATATGTCCTCGGGCGCAGGGTGTACGGTACGCACAAGACAGAGTAAGGTTGTTGCACTGTTAGAAGCTATTGAGCGTTATGCGAGCATCCGTCCCAGAGGGAAACGCGCTATGATCCAGGCAAGCTACAACCAGCTCGGGTGGCAGGCGCTCGATCCGACGACCCTGGGGCTCTATAGTGCAGAACAGTACGCGCAGCCCGATTATTGTTTTGTGTCATACCATCATGACCTGAATTGTCAGTGGGTCTGGGGCTATTCGTTCCAGCGCCAGAGTCCCATCCTCGTTCCGGAATCCTGCGTCTACTATGGCATCTCCAGGACGCGCGAAGGTGCGAATCCGGCATTTGTCGATAACACGTCAAATGGTACCGCGCTTGGGAGTTGTCTGGAGGAGGCCATCTTCCACGGCATCCTGGAAGTTGCCGAGCGCGATGCATTTTTGCAAACGTGGTATGCCCGCCTCGGCGTCCCGCAAGTGGACCCTCGCTCAGCTACTGATCCCACTATCCGAGCGATGATTGAGCATTTCGAGTATCATACGGGCTATACGCTCCGGGTGTTTCAGACCACGCTCGACCATGCCATTCCCTGCCTCTGGATCATGGGCATCGATGAGCAGAATCGTCCGGGCTGGCCGAAAGTGCACTGTGTTGCCAGCGCAGATCCCCATCCCGAGCAAGCCTTCGCTAAAGGGCTACGTGAGCTCACAATCGCGCTTTCAGTTGCACCTCAGCGCTATCAAGAGGGGCGAACAGCGGCGGCAGAGATGCTTAAAAATCCCGATGCCGTCAAAGGGATGCCCGATCATTCTCTGCTCTATTACCAGCCCGAGGCCTTCGCGCGTTTCGACTTTCTCTTCCATGCGCCACAATATACGTTTCAGGAAGCATTTCGCACCAGCTACACTGAGCCACTGCTTGCGCATAACGACCTGCGCGACGACCTGAACGTGCTCATCGAGCACTACCTCACGCTCGGCACTGACATAGTAGTGGTCGATCAAACCGCTCCCGAGTGCGAGGCAGACGGTTTGCGCTGTGTGAAAGTCCTGATGCCCGGCATGCTCCCCATGACCTTCGGCCACCCCTACCGAAGAACAACGGGCCTGCCCAGACTGTATGAGGTCCCTTATCGCCTGGGCTATGCCGATCGCCCGCTCACGGATGCGGAATTGAATCCGCATCCGCACCCCTTCTTCTGAGGCAAAGGGTTGATTCCAACACATTGCCCGAAAAAGAGAAGGAGATCGACGCGAATTGCTGCGCGTGATGGGGCAATGTGTTGGAGCCAATGGCACAAAGCGCCGTTCCTCTTGGCAATGTTCCCTGAGCAGGAAGCGATGCCGTATGTGTGTTCCAGGCACATTGGCAATGCGTTATGAAAATTGTAAAAGTGCTACACATCCTACAGGAAGGTGGATGTGATCGGGATCTTGATCCTACACTGATTCCTACATCAGGCTACATCGCCGTGTGAGGCGGGAAGCGTGGATCTTTTTGGTGACGCGCTACAAAGAAGCTACACTGACGCGCTACGAAGTTTTTGACAAAAAAGCTACACATGCTACAGAAGCTACACAATGCCGATTTCAGCGAGATCTTCCCCTTACACTCTCCCCTACACCACAATGTCACGGAGATAAGGGGAATCCACCTATGTACGTGATATTACGGCTTGTCTGTACCCCGTCCCCATCAATCCCGTAGAGTCGCCGCTTGTCTGCAATGTCACGTAAATAAGACGCATCGCCCATCAAATCTGTAGAGTCGCCCGTTTATCTGCGACCGGGGCGGCAACCTCC